>JAFSJX010000020.1 GCA_017449285.1 Treponema sp. | reverse complement strand
GCTACCGTTACTGCATGCCGCAAGTACCGTCAGAAGAATTGCAGTGAGAAAAAGTGACATGATTTTCTTACAGTGTTTCATAAAGTCCTCCAAACTTTTAATTTTTGCAAGTATTATAAAAATACTTGCATATCGCTAGTATATCATGGAACAAATCAAAATGCTAGTGTAAAAAGTTTAAGTAGACTTGCAAAATGCAAGTAATGACAGAAGATGAATTACACGAAACCCTTTCGAAAAATATCAAAAAATATCGCAAAGGAAAATTTACGCAGGAACAGCTGGCAGAAAAAATAGGAGTTTCTTCTCAGAACATAAATGACATTGAGGGAAAGCGGAGGTGGCCCCGAGAAGCGACTTTAGTAAAGATTGCAGAAGCATTAGATATAGAAGTCTACCAGCTCTTCGTTCAGCAGGATTGTTCTGCTGTAAACATAGAAGAAACGGATGAAAACCAGAAAATCCGTCAGCAGCTGAAAATGCAGCTTGTTGATGAGTTTAGAAAAACAATGAATAAAATGCTGGACAAGTGGGAAGACAAATAAAAAAAGCGGGGAAGTTTTGTTCCCCGCGGTAAGATTATCCGTCTTGATGACCGCGGGACTCAAAATCCCTTCAAAAAAAGTGTGTTGACAATTCCCAAAATGGGAACTACACTACAAGTATGCATGTGATTTCCCGAAAAACTTTGAGTGATTACTGGCAGAAAGTACACGAAGCAGAGCAGCCTTTAAAGGCGTGGTTTTGTGAAGCACAAAAAGCACACTGGGCTTCCCCTGCCGAAATAAAAGAAAAATATCGCTCGGCAAGTTTTCTAAAAGGAAATCGCGTTGTGTTTAATATTTGTGGCAACAAACATCGCTTAATTGTCCGCATAAACTACGCATCAAAGACGTTGTTTGTTCGTTTCGTCGGAACTCATTTTGACTATGATAAAATCAACGCGGAGGAAGTGTAATGTCGTATAACAAACTCATAAAAACAGAAGCCGATTACAACGATGCTCTCAAACGAATTGAGCAGATTTTTGACGCGGAACCTGGCACTCCCGAAGCGGACGAACTTGAACTTTTGGCAACCCTTGTTGAATTATACGAAAAAGAGCATTTCCCCATTGATGCCCCTGATCCTGTTTCTGCCATAAAATTCCGAATGGAGCAAGAAGGTCTTACAAACGAAGATATGATTGCGTATCTTGGCGGAAAATCGCGAGTCTCCGAAATTTTTTCACATAAACGGAATTTGAGTCTTTCTATGATAAGGAAATTGGTTACAGGGCTTCAGATTCCCGCAGAAGTGCTTTTGGGTGCGGCAGTTTTGTAACCGATACTCAACTCATTAATTCAAAAAATTTGTGATGAACTTCAGGTTTCTCCGGCGGATATGTTTGGCGGTTCAAATGAGGAAGTAATTACAGAAATCAAAAAATCCCGTGCCATGATTATGTCGATGATTGAAAATTTGAGGAATTAGTTTGCCAATAAGAGAAATTTTTATTATTTTTAAATAATGGAGGAATCATATGGAATTTGATTCAAAAAAAGCAGTAATCGTGCCGGAAGGCGTATTTATAATCGGAACATACGATGAAAACGGTGTTCCTAACGCAATGAATGCAGCCTGGGGTATTCAGTCGGATTTTGGTGAAATCGCACTTTTCCTTGCAAAACATAAAACGACAGAAAACTTAAAAAAGACAGGTGCGTTCACCGTTGCCTTTGCTACAAAAAATACGGTTGAAATTTCAGATTATTTCGGAGTTGAAAGCGGTGCAGATGTAAACAAAATCGAAAAAGCCGGAGTTCATGTCCACAAAAGTGCTCATGTAAACGCCCCGATAATCGAAGAATATCCGCTCGTTCTTGAATGCGAAGTAAAGGAATGGAACGAAGAAAAAGAAATGCTTACCGGAAAAATAATTGCCCAGCAGGCAGATGAATCAATTTTGACCGACGGTAAGGTAGACCTCGGAAAACTCCAGCCTATAATGTACGACGCATCTTTCCATGTTTACCGTGTAATCGGTGAAGTAGTCGGAAACGCATTTAAAGACGGTTTAAAGATTAAGAATAAATAAAATGCAGAAAATTACATATAACACAACAGGAACATGCGCCCGGGTCATTCATTTTGAGCGCGATGAAGAAAACCGCATACACAATATTTCTTTTGAAGGCGGCTGCAACGGAAATTTAAAAGCCGTTGCAAAACTCTGCGAAGGAATGAAGGCCGAAGAAATATCAGCTAAACTTCTGGGAAATTTATGCGGAACCCGCGGAACTTCCTGTGCCGACCAGCTTGCTAAGGCTGTAATGCAGGCATAAGCTGCGAGTGCATTCAAACATAAAAAAAAGACTGTCCTTAAACCGGACAGTCTCTTTTGTTTTTACAGTGTTAATCCTGTCTTATTTAACGATATCAGCGAGAGCTTTTTTCATTCCCTTAGACTGGATGTCAGCCAGGTGACCTGCAACTGCAGCTTCAAGTCCTGCGACCTTTGTCAAATCTTCCTTCCAGAAGTCAACATTGCTCAAAACTTTGTTTGCGATAACTTTTGCGTCTTTTGTCTCTTTGTTGAGAGCAGCGAAGAATTCGAGGACTGGAAGAGTGTCCAGGTTCTCGTATTCGCCTTCTTCTCGTTTAGAAATAAGACATTTCTGGCCTTTTGCGTTTTCTTTGATTTCTGTACCGTTGTAGAAGGCGATGAGGGCTGCGATTGAGAAGCCCAGCAGCTTTGGAACAGAGCCGTTCTTTTTGATTGACTGAAGAACTGAAGGCAAACAGCGTGTCCAGTATTTAGCCACAGAGTTCAAAGAAATCTCAATCAAGCGGTGCGGGTTGAATGGATTCTGGAAGCGGGTCCATACATCCTGTGCGTATTTTTTGAGGTCTTCCTGGTCGCCGTCGATTGAAGGAACGATTTCGTTGAAGATGATGTCATGCATGAATTTGTTTGCGTCAGCGTTCGGTGTGTTGAAACCGCTTCCGACTTTCTCAGAGCAAACGATGTCCTGAACATAGTTTGAGCCAGCCAAGAATGCTGCCAAAACAGAAGATGTGTGCGCACCGTTCAAGATGCGTACTTTGCGTGTGTGGTAGTAGTCCATGTTCTGAACCCACTTAACCTGCAAGCCGGCTTTGACGAGCGGAAGTTCATCCTCGTGCGGCTTTTTGCTTTCGATGACCCAGAAGTGGAACAGTTCTGCGCTGTCGAGCAGTTTGTCCTCGTAGCCGAGTTTTTCGCAGATGTTCTCTGCCTGTGTCTTGCCGTTTTCTTCTTTTGCAAGGAGGGGGAAATATCCCGGAACGATGCGGTCAACGAGACATGAACAAACGTCGCAGGCTTCGTCGAACCAGTTGATGAAGTCAGGACCCAGCTGCCACATCTCAGCGTAGCGGAGAATATTGATGCGGAGGTTCAGACCTGCCTGGTCAGAAAGTTCGCACGGAATAAGAATCATGCCTTTTGATTTGTCGCCCTTGAATGCCTGGAATCTCTTGTACAGGAAGGCGGTTACTTTTGCCGGGAAGTTCTTCTGCGGCTTCTGGTCAAGTGTTACGGGAACGCCGTCAATTTCTGCATCAAAGCGGATGCCTGCTTCCGTTGTGTTGGAAACGATGAAGCGCAAATCCGGGCTGGATGCAAGCGCGATGTAGGCATCGAAGTCTGTGTACGGATTGATAGAGCGGCTGACTGAATTGATGCAGCGCGTCTCAACTGTCGGTTTTCCGTCTTTCATGCCGCGCAGAACGGTGGTGTACAGATTGTCCTGTGCGTTCATTGCGTCAATCATGCCTTTTTCGAGCGGCTGAACGATGACGATGTTGCCGTTGAAACCTGCTTTTTCGTTGGCAATATCAATCTGCCAGTCCACAAATGCGCGCAAAAATCCGCCTTCACCAAACTGAAGCACTTTTTCCGGGCGCTTTACTGTTTTCATTACATCTTTAATCGACTTGAGAGCCATAAAATTGAACCTCCGAAAGTTCATCTAAAAGTATAGATATATCTAAAAAAATATTTTATACTAAACTGAACAAAAAGTCACTAGGTCGAACCTCTGTTTTTCAAAATTCATTTTTTCCTGCTAAAAATCGTCAAAAATCAGGGCGATTTTAAAAAAATGGTAAAAAACCGAAAAAAATTATAAAAAAAACGTATGGAAAAAACAGAAAAAAGTTGTAAAAATAGCGAACTAGGTATAAAATTATATTACGTTGTATATGAAAAATTCATATATTGGAAGACGATTAGGATTTACGCTCGCTTCAATTCACGCTGGCTCTGGAGTAAAATTATGGACGGCATGGGCAAAGTATGCCCAGCGCAAGGAAGATGCGTTCTTTGTTTTTCCTGGCGGCAAGCTGGTTTCCGACAAAATGCGTAATGATATTTACAGCCTTGTTAATTCAGAGAATTTGGACGGGCTTATCAGTTGGGCATCTTCCGTAGGGAGCGGCGTTTCGCTTGAAAAATTACAACAGTTCCACGAAAATTTTGCGGATGTTCCGTTTGTTACTATCGGACAGAAAATCGAAGGTCACCCGCTGGTAGAATTTGACGCGTACACGGGAATGAAGCAGCTGACAGAGCATTTTATTCAGCATCACGGGGCAAAGCGCATTGTCTTTTTGCGCGGACCTGCATATCATACCTCGGCGAATGACCGTTACAAAGCCTTTGTTGATGCTGTTACGGAATCGGGCTTGTATACCGAGCAGAACAAATGCCTGATTTCCGATCCGTTTGACTGGAATGACGGTCTGGGGGCAATGCGCCAGATTTGCGATGAACGAAAACTACGCCCTAAAAAGGATTTTGATGCGGTGATTGCTGCCAGCGATTTGATGGCGTTTGCGGCAATACATTGGCTCAGTCTTTCGGGATGCAGTGTTCCTGATGACATTTTGGTGGGCGGATTCAATAATTCGGTGGAAAGTCAGATTTCTACAGTACCGTTTTCTACCGTTCACATGCCGTATGAGGAACTTGGCCTTGAAGCGGATAAATTGCTTGACCGCTTGCTGAACAACGAAAAAAAACTGGAAGACAAACTGCTTCCCACGTATTCAATTATCCGCGAGAGTTGCGGCTGTAACAGTCTTACTTCATGGATTGCGAGTCCAGAACAGGAAATTTGTGTCACTTCCCGCCAGCAGTTGTTAGGCGCATGGACGGCGATTTTTGAGCATGATAAAAGTGTTTCCCAAAAGCGGCTGGAGCGCATGGTAAAAGTCCTGCATGATAATGAGGCGGACGAATTTTACCGGCTGTTCACTGATTTTCTGACAAAGTATTTTAATGCGGAAGGTGAAATCTCCAAACTCTTCCAGATGATTAGGGTTTTTCAGTATGCGCAGTGCTTTTCTGATGATTACAGAGAAAGAATTCTCCAGACCATACATATTATTCTGCCAAAAGTGCAGGCGCAGTTCTTTTCGTTCAAACAGTTTGAAAATGCGCACGTATTGAACACGATAAACACGCTCAAAAGTGAATTGCTGTCGGTTCACAATCGGGAGCAACTTATTTCTATTTTGGAGCGGTATCTGCCCTTAATCGGCATTCAGAATGTCGCAATTGTGCTGCATCAGAACGAAAAAAATTCCCTGTATGTGGGTGGGTTCAGTTCTTCTGGCGAGTTGACGAACGAAACGATTCTCTTTCCCAAAAAACGGTTGTACCCGGAACGCTTTGCTTCGGATTTTAAAACGGGCGTTTTTATCGTTCAGCCATTGTTTACGGAAAATAATTCTCTTGGCTATCTGATTATGGATTTTTCGGATTGCGACAGCGTTGTGTACGAAGATTTGCGTCATGCAATCAGTTGCGCCCTGCAAAGCGTCTCTCTGTTCGAGGAAATGGAGATTGCAAAGCGTAAGGCTGAGCAGGCTGAACGCGAAAAGACGGAATTTTTCTCCAATGTGGGAAGCGATTTGTGTGACCCGCTCAAAGATTTGTCCGCAAAAATTACGCAGATGGAAGCCAATATCGGGCGGGGAATTTTGGACGCAGACATTTTAGGAGAGCAGCTTATTTTCTTAAAGTCGCAGATTGCGTCCCAGTTGGAAAAAACGGAGACTCTTGTTGAACTGACCCGCACACAAATCGAAGATATTCCAATGGACAAAAAATTGTTCGACATAAAAGATTTGTTGCCCGCAGGAGTTTCCGAGCGGCTAAAAGAAATGCCGTTGTTGTTCGGCGATGCCGAGCGGTTGGAAAAGGCATTGCAATCGATTTTTGTGCTTTGTACGGCAGAGATTTCGGTTGTAGCCGCTGTTGACGGAATTCGTATTACCGTTGCTATGCCAGAAGATGAATGGCAGCGACCGGAATTGCTTTTGGCGGAACGTATAATCCTTTTGCAGTATGGCGAGATTCTTAAAGAAAAACATTCGGCAACAATTGTTTTACCGCTTCCTACGCTTGCAGGGCTTCCAGTTGTTAAAAATGACCGTCCGATAGAATCCGTATATGCGCTTTTTGCCGAAAATCCCAAAGGAAAAAAGACTGTGTTCCATCTTCCTGTAAAGCCTTTAACGCAAGAAGTCGTTTCCGTGGCCGAAAACAGTGCGGATATAAGTTTGCTTTACTGGAATTCGGGCATGGCTTCTATTGACGAATGGGTAAAACTCTACGGACTTCGCCATAATGCCGCTATGCTTAGAATGCCTGTCCTCTGTTACGACCATAACTTAATTGGTCAGACATTCATGGAAACACTGGAGCTGCGGGTAAGCTCGCAGAAAAAGACGACGGTACTGTTTGTTAACACAAAGCATACCCGCTACGGAACATGGGCAACTGATGAAAATTCCGTGGCGATACCATCCATGCAGGATTTTGACAGAATCATCAGCGAGATAACACCGTCTCTGATTGTGTTTGAGTCGGTAACGGAGGATGTTCTGAAAAAAATTCGTCAAAATCAAAAGACAGTGCTTACGCCGATTCTTGTTTTGCCAGATACGATAGATTCAGAAGATGATGTGGAAATACTTTGCTCTCATCCGAGGATTATTTTGTGCAATCACGGAGCGGCGGAATCTGTTCAATTTGACGAGCGCATTCGGGCGATTCTTGCGGGGGATGAAATTTTGCCGCCGCATACAGGCGCGCTGGTCAAAAAAGCGATTCTGTATCTGAATAAAAATGTATCTCAGCAGATTGTCCGCTGGAAACTGGCAGATACGGTTCATGTGAGCGAAGACTATTTGACACGAATTTTTCACAAAGAAATCGGATTGTCCTTGTGGGAATATCTAAATAGGTATAGAATATACTTAGCGATAAAGATGCTTTTGGAAACAAATGATACCATTTATGAGGTTGCGGAAAAGTCTGGCTTTCAGGACCAGGCATATTTTTGCCGGGTTTTCAAGAAAATATACGGAATTCCGCCCGGAAAAATACGAACAAAGAATTAGTTCGTTTTTGTACAATAAGATATAGGTATTTTACTAACGTATTGTTATATCATATATAGACTGAGGTTAGATATGAACGAAACACAAACATCTGTTCTCAAGGCCCCTAAAAAAGACCTTTGGAAGGATATCAAAAGACACTTTTCGGTTTATTGTCTGTTGATTATTCCGTTAGTGTACTACACGGTACTTAAATATGGTCCGCTCGTAAACGGGCAGATTGCATTTAAGGATTTTTCTCCTATCGATGGTGTTTGGGGGAGTACATGGGTTGGTTTTAAGAACTTCATGGACTTTTTCCATTCATTTTATTTTAGCGAGTTGCTGCGCAATACGATTTTGTATAGCCTGGCAAAACTGATTATTTCAGTTCCGTTGTCAGTTATTCTTGCTGTCGCATTGTATGAGTGTACCCGCAATGTTCTGCGTCGCGTTGTTCAGACAATGGCGTACCTGCCACACTTCCTTTCTTGGGTTATTATGTACGGTATTTTGCTTGCTCTGCTCGCACCAGGCGATGGTATGGTAAACGACATCATCAAGTTCTGTGGTGGCGAGCCGATTGACTTCTTGACGACCACCCACACATTCCCTGTTATTGTTGTTCTTTCTGACGCATGGAAGGAAATGGGTTGGGCAGCAATCATCTTTATTGCCGCGTTGATGGGCATTGACGGCACGTTGTTTGAGGCCGCTATGGTTGAGGGTGCGTCTGCCGTTCAGCGTGTCTGGTACATTACTCTTCCTTCAATTAAGCCGGTTATCGTTACGGTTGTTCTTCTTAAACTCGGTACAATTTTGGACGCTGGTTTTAACCAAATGTTCATGTTGTATTCTGTTCCGGTTTATTCCGTTGCGGATATTATTGATACCTGGGTGTACCGCCAAGGTTTGTTACAGTTCCAGTTTGCTCTTGCAACAGCAGTTGGTATTTTCAAAGGTGTTATCGGATTCCTTTTGGTTCGTATTTCTAACACTGTTGTTAAGAAGTTGACTGAAACATCACTTATATAATCGAGGTAAAACAATGGAAAAACCAAAGACCGTAAAATTAACAGCAGGAGACCGTACATTCTATGTATTGGTTGATGTATTCTTAGTTTTCATTTTCATCATCATTTTGATTCCTATGTGGAGTACCGTCGCACAGTCATTCCGCCCGAATGGGTATCGCTATTCATATCTTGAAGCGATGTTCCGCCCGTGGGATTGGAAGATTGACGCATACAAAGCATTGTTGGGCAATGCCGGTTTTATTACGGCGTTCTGGAACTCTCTTAAGATTCTGATTTTCGGTGTCTTTACTTCTCTGTTCCTTACGATTCCTCTGTCTTATTGTATGTCAGTACAGGATTTGCCGGGACGAAAGATTTTGAACTGGTTCGTTTTGATTCCGTACTTGTTCCATATCGGTTTGATTCCGACGTACTTAGTTGTTACTGGTTTGGGATTGACTGACCACTTGGCTTCGGTCTTTATTCCGGGCGCGGTTGGTACGTACAACTGTTTGATTATGCGTGGATTCTTCGAGGGAATCCCTGAATCACTTAAAGAGTCAGCCCGTATTGATGGTGCGGCGGAATGGTATGTTCTTCTGTCTATCATTCTTCCGTTGTCAAAGCCAATCATCATGACAATCGGTTTGTACTACGGCGTTAACTTCTGGAATGACTTTATGCACCCGATGTTGTACCTCCAGAACTCTTACTTGCAGCCGTTGCCAATCTTGTTGCGTAACATCCTGCTTGGTTCTTCAATGAACGAAGTTGTTGACGTTAATGCGTTCGGCGAAGCCCCGGTTGAAGCAATTAAGGCTGCTTCCGTATTCTTGTCGGCTATCCCGATGATTCTTGCCTATCCGTTCATTCAGAAGTACTTCACAAAAGGTACGATGTTGGGTGCGGTTAAGGGCTGATTTGTTTCTGTAACTTTTGAACCGAACGATGCTTTAAAGTGTTGTTCGGTTCGATTGTATAAATGTACTACTTGTAAAAAAGTGTACTTTAAAAAATCGAATTTCATTTGTTTTTCATAAGGAGGAAAAAAATGAAAAATTTGCTGAAGAATTTGGCACTTGTTGCTCTTATTCTTGCTATTGCTACTCCCGCTTTTGCTGCAAAAAAGTGGAAGGTGAACAAAGACGGTACTGTTGATATTGAACTTTGGTATGGTGCAGCCGTTACAGAAGCAGGTCCGCCACCGACAGATTGGGTTGCTTACAAGATTATCCGCGAAAAGCTTGGTATTAACTTGATTGCGACTGCTCTTCCGTCATCAGAAAATGACCAGTTGCAGAAAATCAATGCCGCTGGTGCTGCAAACTCATTGCCGGATATTTTCCAGTGTGGTGACCAGGCGTTCCAGTTGTTGGTTAAGCAGCGGCTTGTTTCAGAAGTAGATGATATGTATGCGATGATGCCGAACCGTACAAAACTTTTGTACGACAAGGATTCACGCGAACATTCATCAGTAGATGGCAAATCTTATGGTTTGGCTCAGCCGGGAACAATCGTCCGCAATGAAGGTGTTATTATCCGTGAAGACTGGCTGAAGAAACTTGGTCTTTCAGTTCCGAAGACAACTGATGAATTCCTTGCAGTTATGAAGGCTTTTACTGAAAAAGATCCCGATGGAAATGGCAAGGCTGATACATACGGTTTCGGTGCATTCTTGGAGACAAAACCAATCAGCGAAGGTCTTGGAACTCGTTTTGACCCATTGATGGGCGCGTATGGAGTTGCTGGTACATGGAATATGACCAAAAAGAATGCTGGTCTGAACATCAAGAAGCCTGAATATTTCGAGGCTCTCTCTTATGTAAAGAGCATTGTTGATGCAAAGGTTATCGACCCGAACTGGCTGGCATACAAGAAAGATGACTTCCGCGCTTCTTGGAAACAGGGACGCTTTGGTATCTTCCGCGAGCAGAATATGGCGTTGCACGGTGAATCAAACTATTCTCCGTTCGACAACAACTTCCCGAATGGTGACTTGGTTGTTATTGACCCGCCGGTAGGACCGAAAGGTCTTTCATCAGCAGGTGTATATGAGCAGTCATATCGCACGCTGTGTATTTCTAAGGCAGCGGAAAAAGACTCTGTTACTATGAAGGCTGGTCCTTTGAAGGGAAAGAAAGTAAGCAAGAAACAGGTCATTGCAAGCCTTCTTGAATGGATGTCTTCTGACGAGGGTTACTATCTGCTCGGCTATGGTGTTGAGGGTGTAAACTATGTGATGAAGAATGGCGCACCGACTATGGACGGTATCCCCGATCCTAAGAAAGGCTATGGTAAATCATCTATGCAGCCGCTCACACAGCTTCGCAACCTGGTTTACTACAACGGTGATGCAGAACTTGCTTCTCGCTACGGTCCGTATGTAACTGCAAAGTCAAAGAAGGAACTGTCTCCTTTGAAGACTCTGCGTACGATGCAGTCTAAGCCGTGGACTGCTTGTAACGGTGTTGCAAAACTGCCGCAGCCGACAGCAGACGTTGAACGCTTCTACAATCAGGGTATCTCAGAATTCCTGAAAGGCAATCGCCAGTTCACAAAGGCTAACTGGGATGCTTGGGTAGCAGACTTCGACAAGAACGGTGGTAAGGCTTGGGAAGACGAAGCAATGAAAATTGCTAACTCAGAACGCCTTCTGAAATAGTTCTGAGCGATAACGCTTAGGTTTAACGGCACTTGATTTTCAGGTGCCGTTTTTTTATAGTGTGAGGAAGTTTTTGTGTTTGGCGCGAAAATGATGGAAAAAATAAAATGAAGAACACGCAGAAAAAAGAACTTGCCGTTTGCGGACTGGAAGCAGTAAAAGCACTTGCAAAAGTACATAGCGAAAAAATACGGCGGCTCTATTTTAATAAAGACAGAAAATTTGAATTTGGCGATTTGTGCAAGCAGATGGCAAGCCGCAAAGCACCGTATAATCTGGTAGAAGACGCAGATTTGGAAAAATTATGCGGGAGCGTACATCATCAGGGTGTGGTTGCGATGATGGAAGAGCCGCGTATTGTAACGTTGAATACTGACATTACGGACGAATGGTTGCACCACAAGGAAAGCGCGATTCTGCTTGACCGCGTGGGAAACGCAAACAATTTGGGCGCAATCGTGCGGAGTGCGGCGTTTTTTGGCTTTAGGAATATCATTATCCCGATTGATGAGGCGCAGTCCAGTATCACCACCAGTTCTTACCGAGTGGCGCAGGGCGGCATGGAATACGTGAACATTTACTGCATTCATTCTATTACGCGCTTACTTCAGGCGATGAAGGGCAAAATGGTTCGGTTTGGCACGGATGTTGGGACAACAGAGCCAGTCAGTTCTATTTCTGCCCTGCGCAAAGGAAAACCCGCGCTCATCGTCCTTGGCAACGAAGAACACGGGATTTCTAGAGAGGTAAAACAAAACTGCGACTACTTAGTGACCATACCCTGTGGCGCGTCTGACGGCGAACAGCAGTTGGAAAGCCTTAACGTAGCACAGGCTTCCGCAATCATTTTGTATGAATGCAGAAAATAACAGAAAGCACCATCGGGAAAAGCCCGACAGTGTCATTCTTACGAGAACAACGGGGTAGACAGGTAGCGGTCGCCAGTATCAGGCAAAAGCACAACGATTGTCTTGCCTTTGTTTTCTGGTCTTTTTGCTACCTGAATGGCTGCCCATAATGCCGCGCCAGAAGAAATGCCGACCAAGAATCCTTCTGTTCTAGCAAGTTCTTTTCCAGTTGCGAACGCATCATCATTTTCTACGGTAATGATTTCGTCCAGAATCTTTGTATTGGTTGTCTCTGGAACAAAGCCCGCGCCAATGCCCTGAATTTTATGCGGTCCTGCAATGCCTTTTGAAAGCACGGGAGAACCTGCCGGTTCAATGGCAATCAGTTTTACGGCGGGTTTTTTTGATTTGAGGAATTTACCCGTTCCGCTGATAGTTCCGCCCGTTCCTACACCTGCAATAAAAATATCTACTGCGCCATCGGTGTCTTCCCAGATTTCAGGACCAGTTGTTTCTTCGTGGGTCTTGGGGTTCACTTGATTGGTAAACTGACCGGGGATAAAACTGTGCGGTGTATCGCGGGCCAATTCTTCTGCCTTTTCAATTGCACCTTTCATGCCTTTTGAACCATCGGTCAGAACCAGTTCCGCACCGTATGCTTTAAGCAGATTACGACGCTCAATGGACATTGTTTCTGGCATGGTCAGAATGATTTTTAATCCGTAACTTGCCGCAACAGAAGCCAATCCAATACCAGTGTTGCCAGAAGTCGGTTCAATAATGACGGAGTCTTTGGTCACTTTGCCCGATTTGAATGCGTCATCAATCATCGCCTTTGCAATGCGGTCTTTTACGCTTCCTGCAGGATTAAAATATTCCAGTTTGGCAACGAGTTTTGCCTCCAGGCCCAGTTTTTCTTCCAGATTTTTCAGTTCGAGCAACGGAGTGTGCCCAATCAAATCTGTGATTTTTGTAGCGATTTTTGCCATGTCTATCTCCTTAAAAAGTTTTATTTCCTATCGGATTAGTATGTATTAAGTATAAAAGATTCTTCTTTTTTCGTCAAGTGCTTTTTTCAAAATTGTTGACTGAACAAAAAATTTCTGCCGTTTGCGGAAAATAACTAAATCATATAACAAAAATATTCGTTTTCTGTACTGCCATGAATCAAATCTTCCAAAGAAACGCTGGTTAGATAGTCATTGATTACTTTGTTCAAGCCTTCCCACAGTTTGAGTGTCTGACAGAATTCTTTGCGCGAACAAGTATTCACGGGGGTTTCAAGGCAGCTGACAGGGGCAAGACTTCCTTCCGTAATGCGCAGGATTTCTGCCACGCTGTATTCATCGGCACGTTTTGCCAGTTTGTAGCCACCTTGTGGTCCGCGTACACTGATAAGCAGTCCGAATTTGCTGAGGAGCGAGGTAATCTGCTCCAAGTACTTGATAGAAATATTCTGTCGCGCCGAAACATCTTTGAGCGCAACATAGGTGCCGTTGTTGTGCTGAGCCAAGTCAATCATAAATCGGAGCGCATATCGTCCGCGAGTCGAGATTTTCACAATTCCCCCTATTTCCTACTACACTAGTAGTATATAATGATTACGAAAGAAAGTAAAGTGAAATTATAGGAAAAAAAGACAAAAAAATGGTGACAGAATGTGTTACAACCATCGTTGCAGTCACTTTGCCCAGCGACCATGCTATCGATTCATTTCGCTTTGGTGACCTTTGTTTTGGTGCGAAGCAATCATTGTGCTGATTTCGTTAAAGTCAGAAATCAACAGGTCGCCAAAAACGGTATTCTTGGTGGCACAGGTGGCGTTTCCAAATTCCATCGCTTTTTTGGGGTCATTGTATTTAAGCAGACCGAACAAAACGCCCGCACAAAAAGCATCTCCGCTACCAATACGGTCTACCACATCGATATTTTTGTACGGCTCTTCGGTGTAGAATGTGTCGTTTTCGTGGCTGTAAACAGTGGATGTGAACGAATGATTTTTTGGCGAGATGACCTCACGTTCAGACGAGGCAATGTATTTGATATTGGGAAAGTCTTTGCAGAATTCGCGGTGCATATCCTGAAGCGTACCAGTCTTTTGGAACATACGGCGGCAACTTTCTTCGGAAATGAACAGAATGTCTACATACGGCAGAACTTTTTTAATAGTTTCGCGGGCAGTATTTTCGTCCCAGAGCGTGGCGCGATAATTTACGTCAAAAGCAATCTGTGCGCCGCTTTGCTTGAACCGCTTAATCATTTCGATGGCGATGTTGCGCAGATTTTCCGAAACGGCGAGCGTAATACCAGAAGTGTAGAACATTCGTGTGGAAGAATAAACGCTTTCGGGAACGTCCTCCAATTTCATTTTCCAGATGGATGAGTGGCGGCGGTCATAGACAACTTTAGGCTTACGTGGGTATGCGCCATTCTCATAAAAATAAATGCCAAGGCGCGCATCAGGATTATGGTCAAAAATGATAAAATCATCGCTTACGCCGCTAAAGCGGATGCGGTTTTTGACGAAAAAGCCGATGTCATTGTGCGGCAGTTGCGTAATAACTCCTGTGCGTAAGCCAAGCAGGGAAACACCCGAAGCCACATTTAATTCTGCGCCGCCAGCGTGTTTTTCAAAAGAGTCACAGCGACCAATACGCTGATTAGTTGGCGGCGACAAGCGTAACATTATTTCGCCAAATGTAATCAAGTCAAAATCTTTATCTGCCATAGTATGCTTCCTTTGTGTATGTTTATCGAACATGCCGATAGTTTTATTGTACTCTGAAACGAATATACTCACAAGAGATAAAGAATGGTTTTTTATAAAATCTGTTATTTCTGTGATACCTTCGTTTTTTCATTGCATTTTAAGGAAAACAAGTGTATACTAAGAAGATAACTTTACAAAAAAATGAATTTTGTCATTTTCAATGAGTGGAGCGCAACGATATGGAAAAAACGCTGGTAAAAATCTTTCGCAAACAGGCACAGGAATATTCCGATGTGGCGTATCAAATGTACAAGCAGGACGGCAAATTTACGCCGATTTCATACAAGGATGCGTATGAAGATGCGCTTGATTTTGCGGGCGGTCTTTTATCTTTGGGCGTACAGCGTGGTGAACATATCGGTCTTATCAGTGACAACCGCTGGGAATGGGAACATGCAGATATGGGCATTATGGCTATCGGTGCCGTTGACGTGCCTCGCGGTTGTGATGCGACTTCCAATGATTTGGCGTATATCCTTTCTTTTGCAGAAGTCAAAGTCGTTGTCGTGGAGAATTCTTCGCAGATTCAGAAGATTCTTGCTTTGCGAGACCAGCTTCCATTGATTACAACACTTATTTCTTTTGAAGAGCCTACGGACAAAGACAACAATAGTGCAAAAGAAGCGGAAGTCACTCTGCTTACGTTCAACGACATCATTAAGGCAGGAATAGCATATAACGAGCAGAATCCCGACAAAGTGAATGAGGAAATTGACAAGGGTGACTGGGACGACATCGTGACGATTATCTTTACATCGGGTACGACTGGTCAGCCCAAGGGTGTTATGCTTTCTAACGGAAACTTTATCACGCAGCTTGACGAGGTTGACGAGCGCATTTTCCTCTATCCTGGTGACCGTGGCATCATGGTGCTTCCCGTATGGCATGCGTTCCAGCGTGCCGTGGAATATGTCGTCATGAGCCAGGCGGCGACGATTTGCTATTCAAAGCCGATTGGTGCGGCGTTGCTTGCGGATTTGAAGGCATTGAACCCGCAGGTGCTTCCTGCCGTGCCGCGCGTCTTTGAGGCAGTCTACGACGGCATTTACCGCAATATGCGTAAGACTGGCGGCATTGTCTATCTTCTCTTCCGCTTTTTTGTGCGTGTCGCGCTGATTCATTCTAAGATTGACCGCGTGTTGTTTGATAAGACTTCGCGCTTTGGAATCGACAAGCGGTGGCTTCAGTGGCCTGGATTTGTCATTCCCTGGCTGGTTTTGTATCCGATTAAACTGTTGGGCGGTGCGCTTGTGTTCAGGAAAATCCGCGCTATGCTGGGAACAGGATTCCGTGCGGGCGTTGCAGGCGGCGGAGCGTTACCTCGTGCGGTGGACGCATTCTTTTGGGCTATTGGCATAAAACTGGTGGAAGGCTACGGATTGACTGAAACCGCCCCGATTATTTCCGTTCGCCCGATTAAGAAATCTGTGTTCGGCAACGTTGGCTCTCCGATTCGTGGTATTTCCGCCCGCGTCGTTGATTTTGAGACGGGAAAAGATTTGGGCCGCTGCAAGAAAGGCGTGCTTGAAATCAAAGGCGGCACGGTGATGAAGGGCTACTACAAACGCCCCGACCTGACCAAAAAAGCAATCAACGAAGACGAATGGTTCAACACAGGCGACATTGCCATTTTGACCCGCCACAACGAGATTGTGCTTCGCGGTCGAGCCAAGGACACGATTGTGCAGTTGGGTGGCGAAAACGTAGAGCCTCTTCCCATTGAGATGAAAATTCAGGAGTCACGCTACATTCAGGCGGCAGTTGTCGTCGGGCAGGATCAGCGGTATCTTGCCGCGCTCATTGTTCCCGAAAAAGATGAAGTGGAAGGATTTGCGAAAGAAAGCGGGCTTGAATACAAAACTTACGCTGATTTGCTGAAAACGTCAGAAATAAATCATCTGATTGAAAACGAGGTTGGATTGAGAATCAACGCGAAAAACGGCTTTAAGATGTACGAGAGAATCAACAAGGTCGGTCTTTTGGAAAAACCGTTTGAGGTGGGCGTGGAACTTTCTGCCAAGCAGGAAATCATGCGCTATAAAATCAACGACCTTTACGCAAAAGAAATCAAGGCGTTGTATAAATAGAAGTTGTGGGCGGTCCCGCTGCTTCGCATCGGTCGCTACGTCCGCCCTTCGCTTACGCTCATACCTGCCATTCGGCAGGTACTTCGGGGCTTCCATCGCTACCGCTTTGTCCACATTTATTTTATTCCTTTCCACCAGTTTAAAAATAATTCCGTCCACACGGCACATTCCGGCTCAATTGCGTAGCCGTCTGGTTTTGAAGTTTCTGCGGTGGCAAGTCCTAGTCCGTGTTTTCCGCGGTTAAAAAGATGGTACTCGAACGGCACTCCTGCGCGGCGCAAGGCATTCGCAAAAAGCAAAGAATTTTCTGCGGGAACAGATACGTCAGCAACAGTGTGCCAAAGGAATGTAGGCGGAAAATTTGAGGTCACATGGAATTCAAGGCTTACGTCATTTCGGGAAAATTTTTTCGTTGAGCCAAGCACAAGGTTAATTGATTTTTTGTGGCAAAAATGTTCGTCCGCAGTGATGACGGGATAACTTAAAATAAGCGCGTTCGGTTTGATTTCTTCGCTTTTGTATGGAAGGTAATCGCTAAGCAAATCAGTATTCCAATAACAGCCAAGCGTAGCACACAGATGTCCGCCCGCACTAAACCCGCAGCAGATAATTTTTTGTACGTCAATGTGCCAGTCATCGGCATGCGTCCTTGCATAATACACGGCTTCGGCAAGGTCGCAGACGGCGGCAGGAAATTCCATTGGCGCAAGGCTGTACCACAAAAGCACCGCCTGAAAACCCATATTGTTAAAACGAATCGCAATCGCTTCTGCCTCTCGTGCGGAAAGATGGTCGTAGCCACCGCCTGGACAAATAATCACCAGCGGACGAATTCGGTTCGGGTCAAGCGATTCGTAATTGTCGAGCAAATACGTGGTCAGTCGGGGAATCTGATTGTCATTTTGTAGTTTGTCCCTGTAGTGAACAGGAAGCGAAATTGTTTCGTATTTCATGGATAAAATTATATCACGAAATTGAAAAAGTATGATATACTATTTTAAAGACAAAAAAGGTTGCGTAAAGGAGGAAAAACGCAACCCTTTCGGTTATGAACTTTTTATTTCTTGCTGCTGAGAGAAATATAAAGTATTCTTAAAAAAAGGTCAATAGATTTTCGTAGAATATCTTGCAAATATTGGATTTCTTTGCGAAAATATAGAAAAATGTGACATAATGTGTAAGGAGTTGTAAAAATATGAAAAAGATTGGCATTATTGGCGCAATGGAAAAAGAGGTTGAATACCTGAAAAAACTAGCAGGAAAAGGTAAAATCAAAGAAAAAGTTGCCGGAGGTCTTACTTTTGTCGAAGGAAAAATTAACGGTCTTAATGTTGTCATAGTCAAAAGTGGCGTAGGCAAAGTGAATGCGGCTTTGTGCGCTCAGCGGCTGATTTTGCAGTTTAAGGTGACCCATATCATCAACACAGGAATTGCGGGCGCAATCAAGCACGGACTTAAAGTGTTTGACTTTGTGGTGTCTACCGATGCGGTGTATCACGATATGGATGCGACTTCGTGGGGTTATCAGCCGATTCAAATTCCTCAGATGGAAGTTTCAGAGTTCCCAGCGGACGAGGCTTTAAAGCAGGCGGCTCAGGCGGCGTTTACTGATGGAGATACGGAAGATGTGTTCTGCGGGCATCGGGTGGTGTTCGGACGGATTGCCAGCGGAGATCAGTTTATTGCGGACAAAAACAAAAAAGAACGGATTGTGCAGGTATGCAATCCCGCTTGTGTGGAGATGGAAGGCGCGGGGGTTGCCCATGCGTGTTATCTGAGCGGTATTCCGTATCTGATTATTCGCTGTGTGAGCGATATGGCAGACGAAAGTGAGGAAACAACCAGTTTGTTCAACGAAGGTGCTGCCGCAGAAATGAGCGCGAAACTGGTTGTCGGGTTGCTGGAAAGATTGTAAGCCGCACAGGAGATTTGGAAATCTCATCATAGTCGTTATACTGTAGGGCATTCATGAATATTCTGCAAAAACTCAAAGAAACGGTTTCCTCTGTGCTTCCAATAATGGCGATTGTTATGCTTTTGGGTGTAACGATTGCGCCGCTTGGTTGGGGTCTTATCGGACGATTTTTGATAGGTGGGGTGTTGGTCATTTTCGGGCTGACAATTTTTTTGCTTGGTATTGACATCGGCGTGATTCCGATTGGCGAGCGAAGCGGAGCGGCTTTGGCGGCAAAACGAAATCTGCCCCTGCTTCTGATTGCGGCTTTTTTGATAGGTTTTATTGTTACCGTTGCTGAACCAGATGTACAAGTTCTTGCTGGGCAGGTAAAAAATATTGCGCCTGGTGTGAGCAAATGGGGCTTGATTCTGATGATTGCGGCGGGAATCGGCTTGTTTGTGTCATTGGGAATCCTGCGTACTGTGCTGTCTTTGCCGCTTACCATTTTGCTGGTAATTTCATACGCTGTTGTATTCATTCTTTCATACTTTACTCCGTCAGAATTTCAGGGAATTGCATTTGATTCTGGGGGGGCGACAACAGGACCGATGACGGTTCCTTTTATTATGGCATTGGGCGTTGGTGTAGCGGCGGTTCGTGCAAAATCAACGGCAAAAAATGTTTCTTCCAGCGATGACAGTTTTGGTCTTACGGGCATTGCGTCTATTGGACCGATTGCGGCAGTGTGTCTTTATGGTATTCTGTTCAGCCATCATGGGGCGCAGGGAAATGCAGGTCATCTTGCCGAGGCTGCTAACGATGCCGCTTCTGTGCAGGGAATGTTGGTATTTTGGCATCTGCTTCCCGAAATAACAGGCGAGGTAGCAAGGGCACTTCTTCCGCTTTTGATAATGGCGGTTTTCTTTCAGATTACGCTTATAAAAATGCCGCCGGTGCAGGTAATGCGCATGGTTCGCGGTTTTGTGCTAAGTTTTGTCGGACTGGTTATTTTTATGACGGGTGCGAGCGGCGGCTTTATGCCAGCGGGTAAACAATTGGGTGAAGTGCTGGGCGCATTGGCAGCACAGAGTTCCGTGTGGTCGGTGCTTTTGGTTGCGATTGGATTTGCGTTCGGTGCGGTTGTAGTCATTGCGGAGCCAGCCGTGTGGGTTCTGACAGACCAAGTAGAAAATGTGAGCGGTGGCACGATAAAACGAAAAGTCATGTTGATTGCGCTTTCTGCCGGAGTTGCAACATCAATCGCCCTTTCCATGCTTCGTGTGCTGACTGGATTCAGCCTGTGGTATGTGTTGATTCCTGGATATGTCATTTCGTTGATTTTGGCATTCTTCTGTCCAAAACTGTTTACGGGCATTGCTTTTGATAGTGGTGGTGTTGCAAGTGGAACGATGACCAGTACATTTATCCTTTCGTTTACATTGGGAGCATCTTCGGCAAGTGGTGGAAATCCTGCGGTAGATGCATTCGGAGTAATTGCCCTTGTTGCTATGACTCCGCTGATTGCAATTCAGATTCTAGGACTTGTTTTTGACATTAAACATAAACGCGGCAAAAAATGAAAAGGAGACGAAGAAAATGAGTATGTTTACATGGCTAGTAAGTGTTGTTCCTCACGATAAGGGCGAAAAACTTACTGCTGCCGCTGTCAAAGCAGGATGCGGTGGCGGTACAGTGGTCATGGGTCGCGGTTTGGCTCAGTCAAATCTTTCGGCAATGCTGGGACTTGGTGAAACGACAAAAGATTTGATTTATATGATTATTGATGAAACCCAAAAGCAAGCCATAATTGATGCGATTGTGAATGCTACGCGGTTGGAAAGACCGAATTTTGGCTTGCTCTTTTCAATTGATGTAGACGCAATGATGCGGACGGGAACTGTTACAGCAAATAAAGACAAAGGAGATATGCACATGGAAAAATCACGCGATTTAATTTCGGTCATCTTGAACAAAGGGTATGCTGATGATGCAATGGCGGCGGCTCGTAAGGCTGGAGCGGGTGGCGGAACCGTTATCAATGCGCGTGGAACAGCCCGTGAGGATGACGAAAAATTTTTTGGCGTGCATATCGTTCCTGAAAAAGAAATGCTTTTGATTGTGGTTGAGCATGAAAAGAAAGACGTTGTTCTGAACGCAATCCGTGAACTAAAATGTTTGAGCGAGCCAGGCAGTGGCATTGCCTTTTGCAGTGGCGTAGACGATTTTACGCTTTTGGGCAAAAAAGACGCGTAAATTCTCCCGTTTTGTTCTTTCTGGGCGAAATGTGTATGCCACGGTCAATCCAGCACGCACAGCCCTTTTCCCCGAAACGCTGACAGCGGAGCATTCTTTTTTGCCGTGTAGAATTCCCCCATGTAGAACCAGCCGACTTTTCCGTGGGGCAAGGGAATTTTTTCGCTTCCCAGCCAGAACACGTTATCGGTTCTTGAGCCTGTCGAAATGGCGGCTGGTGAATCAGTGGTTTTAAAAGAGTCAACCATCGATTTTGAGAATGCTGCATCTCGTTTTGCCTCGTAGCGGGCGATTTCTTGGGCGATAAAATCTTTTGGCACGGTGGGCGCGGGAACGGCAAAGGAAAACCATTTTTGAACGGAGCGGTTAAGGTGATTACCGTGCATCCACTCGTTCAAGGCATTTTCCAGAGCCGCGCCGTATTTTTCTGATTTTTCTTCGCCCGCAAAGTGAAGTCCGTTTTTGGCGAACAGAGGCGCGTTGTTTGTATCTGAAGGGTCAATCGGATGCAAATCGGGGAATTTTCCTTCTTTCCATTCTTTGTAGATGCGGCTGTGGCGGGTCAGCACGAACTTGTGCCAGAATGAAGAATCCAGTAAGCCGTTAGCGTAGAACTGGCGCAGGGTTTCCATAGAATTCATCAAGTCCAGAGGTGTTTCCTTCCAGTAGCCGTAAATCATGTAGGCGTGAACCAAAATGCCCGCTTCCTTGAACGCACAGCACGCTGCCACAATCGAAGTCAAATCCGTCCCCTTGTGGATTTCGTCCAGACCGCTTCCCGTGGCAATTTCCAGTCCGCCAGAAACGCCAATCAGACCGCCCGCCGCAAGAAAATCCGCTACATCGCGCGTAAAGTATTTTTCAAAGCGAATGTTGCCCCACCAAGTAATTGGAGAGCCGTGGACAAGGTTTTCGCGGGCAAACTGAATCATCAGCGCAGGCGGCATTGCTTCGTCTACAAAGTGGATGCCATAGATTTTTTTCTTCTCGCACTGGCGCAAGATGCCTTCGTACAACTTACTAACGTTCGTTTGGCAATATCCTTTGACGTAATCCAGCGTCACATCGCAGAACGCACATTTGTGCCAGTAACAGCCGTGCGCCATATAGACCTTAATCCATGCGCCATCAGACCACAGGCGGTGCATGGGGTTGGTGTCGTCAATCAGCCGAGGATAGCGCGAAAAATCAACGTCGCTAAAGTCCGGGATAAGCGTAGAGGTGACTTCTTTTTCATAGGCTAACGACTGTTCGTAAGTTGGGGAATCTTCTGCCAACGGTGGAAGGATTTGCACATTTTGCCTACCATCGGATTTTGAGGTAGCAGATGTAGCATCAATAGATGAACTATCGTTAGTTAGGAAAAGACGCAGTTTGAAGAATTGACCGGTCATTGAGCCTGTCGATATAAACTCAACCAGTGATGTATACCCCGCATAGCCACGGTCGTAACTGAGCGCATCACAAAAATGAACTAACGACCGTTCGTTGCAATCCCGCAATTCCGTGTTGATAAAGCCGCCGCCAAAACTAACGAACGCTCGTTTGCCAAATTGTTGCTTAAAGAATCGTCCCGTACACAATGCGGCGGCAAACGTTCCCGCAAACGGCACTGAAATACAAACTAACAACCGTTCGGTAGCAAAACTATCGTTCGTTAGGCGCGCTACTTCTTCCGATTGAATCAATCGTTGCAAAACAGGCTCGTAGAATTCGCGCATTATTGGGCTGTCCGCACTCGCCGCAATCTGGTCAAAACTGTTTTCGCTTACAGTAAGGCTTTCGGCATAGCGGACGAGCGCGAAATGCTCATCAAATGCGGCGGTGATAAAATCTGCCAAATCAGCAAGCGCGTAACTTGCAAGCGACCGCGCATCATCGGTGGTCAAATCATGGTTCAGATTGGCAAGGTAATTTTCCATGCGGTTTCCGCGCGGTACGAATGCGCCAAACACAAACTCGTGCGCCCGTTCCTGTCCGCCGCCACGAAGAATCGCCGTAATCGTATTTATCCATTCGCACCATAATTTCCGCTGGGCCACATATCGCCGCAGATTGAATGCCGTTGCCTCGTCACCTGATTGTTCTGCCTTGTCCGCCAAAGAAAGCGCGTTATCGGCACACAGCGAAAAAAGTTTTTCCAATCCTGCACGACAAAAAAGCGCATCAAACAGCGCAATGTTCAAATCACGCCACACCACGTTGCAGCCGATTGAGCGGAAAAATGCGGAAAGATATGCGCCACTGGGATACGCCGTGTTCAGTTGCATAATCGGTGGCTGGAGAATCAGAACATTCATTGTGGTCAGTGTAGCATTTTTTTGGAGTGATGTCAGTCAGTTGAATTTTACCCTCATTTTCACTAAAATATTTTCTATGAAAACATCACAGTATTATATTTCTACCTTGCGTGAGGCTCCGTCGGAAGCAGTTATCGCAAGTCACAAACTGATGCTCCGCGCGGGAATGACTCGAAAACTGGCAAACGGATTGTATACGTATTTGCCGCTGGGTTTGCGCTCTCTGAATAAAGTTGAAAAGATTATCCGCGAAGAATGGGATAATATTGGTGCGTTGGAATTTAAGCCGACCGTCATTCAGCCAGGAGAAATTTGGAAAGAAAGCGGACGATGGGACACGATGGGCGCACAGATGCTTACGCCGAAAAATCGTGCTGAGCAAGATATGGTCGTTAGTCCTACCGCAGAAGAAGCCTATACCGCAACTGTACGCGACGGGCTGACCAGTTACAAGCAACTTCCTGTGAATCTATATCAAATCAACACAAAATATCGTGATGAGATTCGTCCCCGCTACGGCGTAATGCGCGGACGTGAATTTCTTATGGCAGATGCCTACACGATGAACGCAGATGACGCTTCTTTGGACGAGTCTTACAATGCCTACGAAAAAGCCTATTTCCGTATTTTTAAACGTCTCGGTCTTAAAATCATTCCCGTAAAAGCAGACAGCGGTGCAATGGGCGGAAGTGGAAGCGAAGAATTTATGGTGGAAAGTCCGATAGGTGATGATACGCTGATTATCTGCTCAAAATGTGGCTATGCGGCAAACGTGGAAAAGGCGGCTTGCGCTCCCGATGTGGCGACTGGAAATGACGGAAAGCCGCAGATTAAAACTGATTTGCCGTATGAGGATGTTGCCACGCCGAACGTATTTTCTATTGCCGATATGGAGAAATTTTTCAATGCGTCACCTAAGACCTTTATCAAGGCACTTATTTATCAGGCAAAAAATGTCGGCATTGATTTAAGTTCTGACAAGTACGGAAAGAATTTCAAACTGGTCAAAGACCCCGCAGGAAACCACTACCCAGTCGCTTATTTCTGCGTGTTGATTCGTGCTGATTTGGACGTGAATGAGGCAAAACTGGCATCTGCGCTCAAAGCAAGCGAAGTAGTTCTGGCAGATGACAATGAAGTGCTTCAGTATGCGGGCGCACCTCACGGATTTGTCGGACCGATTTCTGCAAAAGTGCCGCTTGTAGTCGATTATTCCGTGGTGACTACCGCAGATGACGGCTCGTTTGTCTCTCAGATGCACGATGCGATTACTGGCGCAGGGAAAGAAGGATTCCACATCAAGCACGTTGAGCCGCTTCGTGACTTTACGCCGTTCTTGAATGCAGATGTGCGCGTGGTTAAAGAAGGCGACCTTTGCCCCAACTGCGGAAATCCGTTCCACACCACAAAAGGAAACGAACTGGGGCACATTTTCAAACTTGGTCAAAAGTATACCAAGTCAATGAACGTAACCTGCCTCGATGTAAACGGCAAGGCAATGACTCCTACGATGGGCTGCTATGGAATCGGTGTAGACCGTACGCTTGCTTCCATTATAGAAGAGCATCACGATGATAAGGGAATCATTTGGACGATGAGTACCGCGCCGTTCCAAGTCTGCATTGTGCCGATTAAGTACGATGGTCAGATGAAAGAGGTTGCCGACAAGATTTACGATGAGCTGACTCGCGCGGGCATTGAGGTTTTGCTTGACGACAGAAACGAACGCCCTGGCGTAAAATTTGCCGACATGGAACTGATTGGAATCCCGCTTCGCATTACCGTGGGCGACAAAAGCCTTCCCAATGTGGAATTCAAGCCGCGCGATGCCGCCGAAGCGGAACTTATTCCCGCAGAAAAAGCCGCCGCAAAAGCAGAAAAATTTGTGCGCGATGCGCTTGCAGAATTGAACGCGGAGTAAGATGAAGAAAGTCTTTTTTCTGACGGCGTTTTTTTGTTTTTCTTCTCTCCTTTTCGCGCTTCCAGGAGTAAAATCGTATCTGCCTGATATTTCTGGTCAGTATGTGTATTACAAGGACGCTTCTTTTGAGCGCGAATCTTACGCGGGATTTTTATTCTACGATGAGGGGACGTATGCCATCCGCTATTACGCGCCTATGGCAAAGGACAAAAAACTGCCGGAAAAAGACTTGCGCATTCTGTTCACGCTTGACACGAGCAAGGACTATGTTGAACTGACTGGCGAGCGGATTATTTCTGCGGTTACGCCACAAGACACGGATTTAATCAACTATATCCATGATATTCTATATGAACTGACTTCGCGCCGACAAAAAATTACTTATTTTACCGACAGAACTGCAAGTCGGCAGGAATATGAGCAGTTTGGCGGTACGGTAACGATGATTTTTGACGCGCTCATTCCGATTTTTAATCTGAGGTCAATTTCTACGCTGGACGGGAAAATGGTTTTTTCGCTTGTAACGGCAGGGCAACTGGCTTCTTCTGATGATAACACTTTTTTTGCCTTTAAAGGTATTCCCTCCGCGCTGACAGATAAAGGTCATTCTTTTAAGCAAAAAAAATCTGCTGCTGCGGATTTTGAGTATCAATCTAACGGCGGAATTACGCAGCAGATTCATCTGGACGAACAGTGGAAGCAGTCGATGGATAATCTGTGGCTTTTGGGCGACAATGCGATTCTTGCGGTGGACGTTATTAAAGTGCCAGAAAATGCAGAAAAAACGTATCTTCCGCTGCTGACTCGGCGGATGTTTTTAGGAACGGAGAATTCATATCCTGTGCTGGAAAGGCTTTCTCTCAAAACAACGGCGGACAAAACGGAAATCAGCAATGTGCATTACAAGCCGTCCACCGAAAGCGTTACGCAGGATTTTAAGATTTTAACTCCACTGGAAAACGGAAACATTGCTTTTTTTACGCTCACGGTATTTGACGGCGCATACACCAAGAACAAGGCGTATTTTCAAAAAATTATTGATTCATACACAATCAAAAACTAGAGCGTGAAAGGGGACTCCCTATCCATACGCCTTCGCTTCCTAAATATTCTTTTTTCTGTCCGTCAATCAAAAACTGAACGCTGTTCACCGTGCCGAATTCTGTTGCCGTGTAGACAATCTGCATCAACTGACCGATATAGCCTTCCACGCCCACCCGCTGATTGTATTCAAATTCTTCGCTGAAATTAAGCGATGCCACACCGTCGCGCACACTGGCGGTCAAAAGCCGCGTTCCTTCTGGAATCAGCGAACGGCATCCTTTTTGCCGCTCAGACGGAGTTGGGCCTGCCAAAAGCAGCTGAATGTTGCCTGCGAGCGGAGAATCATTTTTGGTTACCGTGCGCGAAATTTGCCTGCGATTTACAGAACCATCGCCGTCAATCGAAACAAAGCAAAGTTTTGCCGTTGTCGTTGCGGCCACAGGCTTTGGGTCAGGATTTGCTGGCGACGGTGCTTCCTGCTGAACAGATTGATGTGCCGCAGGAGTTGGTTGCACCGTATTTTGAGAGGCGGGCTGATTTTGTACTCTTTCCGAAGAAGCGTCCGCATTTTTTTTCTCGGCTGCGGGTTGTGATTCAGCAGGTTGTGTAGAAACAGACGAGTCCGCAGGTACATTTGTCTGAACTGATTGCGCAGGATTAGAAGGCATTGTGTTCAGCGTGATGACCGTATTTTCTTCGGGAAGAGGAGGGTCTTCTTTCTTTTTATCCTCGTGATTCTGAATAAAAGTCGGTGTTGTGCCAAAAATCCGCTCAAAAAATCGTGTTGACTTTAAGTTAGATTTTATGTCGTCAAGTTTTACCAAAAATACAATCAGCAGAATTAAAAAGCCCAAAATCCAGCACGCTAATGCCAGACCGCTTGTATTTTTCTTGTTCTTTTTTCCACCCATAGGAACAGTATAAACCGAGAAAAGCGAAAAGTCTAGGGTTACGGTAAAATCGATGACTAATATCCTAGTTCTTCACCTACAAGGATAATTTTAATTCGTCCCGGTATCATGCTCATGCGCGTCTTAACGAAAATAGCACAAATATCTTCGGGAGTTGCTTTGCCAAGTCGTTTTGCGTTGAGCGGAGCGGCAACAGAAAGTGCGCGCTTTTCCAAATCTGCTTCAGTTGGCACAAGTTTATTTATCCCAACAATCGCCACAACTGATTTTGCTCCGAAGGCAATCGCACTTACGCGGTTTCCGTTGCCGTCAATGTTCAGAAGAATGCCGTCCTCACTGACCGCATTAAAACTAGTCAGGAACGTGTCTGCCGTAAGACCTTTGCGCATCATGTCAGCCTTTTCTTGTGGCGTATTGGCTTTGTCGCGGTCAATCAGCACGTAGTCTCCTGCCTTAACTGCATCCAGCAATCCGCACTGCTGAATCGAAACTGAGCCTCCCCAACTGACCGAAGATTTTGCGGGAATTAATTCCAACGCCTTTGCAACTGCATCTTTTGCCGTTGCCACATAATACGCATCAAATTTTCGCTTTTTGAGCGCGTCCACTACTTTTGTCACATCTGCTGCCATAGTGACCTCCTTGGTTCTTTTAATGTTGAACAATTAATTATTTTACCATTGTTTTTTGTTTTTACAAAGTCTTTTTTTTACAAGGAAGGCGAGTTTTGGGATGGCAGATTATTGCTTTTTTCTTGCGCTTTTGGATTTCTGTGGTACAATAAAAGTAACTTATTTCTTTTGGAGGAAAAGAGGGAATATGAAAAAGTGTAAGATGTTTGCGGTACTAATGGTTGCCGTACTGTCTGTTTCACTTGCTTTTGCAAAAGGCGATGAAAAATATGTGACGCAGGAAATCAATGCGGCTGACCGCTGTTTGCCTACGTTCTATGAAGCATTGAAAGCGCGTATGACATATTCGCTTGGCTGGAAGGACGGAAGTGATCCTGTGGCATGGAAAAAAGCAGGATTGGAAAAAGCGCGTGAACTGATGATTCAGAATGAGGACAATACTCCGTTTGACATGGTGGTTATCGATTCTGAAAAGCGTGACGGCTACACAGCGCAAAAAGTTGTCTTCAATATCAGCAAAGAAAGCCGTGTGCTGGCATACCTGTTGGTTCCCAAAGGAAAAAAGAATCAAAAATTTCCGGCCGCACTTATGCTCCACGACCATGGCTCAAATTTCAGAATCGGCAAGGAAAAGATGGTCAAACCGTTCGGAAAGACTAAGGTTGACGAAGAGCGGCTTAAATTGACGCAGGACTGGGCAAAGACGTATTTCAGCGAGAAGTTCCCTGGTGACGAATTGGCAAAACGTGGCTACGTAGTGCTGAGTTTTGATGCATTTGGTTGGGGAGATCGCTCCGTAAAAGGATTCTCAACGGGGTCTCAGCAGAGTCTTGCTTCCAATTTGTTCAACATGGGAACGAGTTTTGCAGGAATCATCGCGCAGGAAGACTGCCGTGCGGCAAAATTCCTTGCTTCTCTTCCCGAAGTAGACAGCACAAAGGTAGCGTGTGTGGGATTCAGCATGGGCGGGTTCCGTGCATGGCAGCTTGCGGCAATCAGCGATGACATTACTGCGGGCATCTCTGTCTGCTGGATTGGCACGATGAAAGACCATATCGTAGATGGCGACGGTCAGCTTAAGGGAAACAGTGCGTTCAGTATGTTGCATCCGACGATTGCAAAATACTTGGACTATCCTGATGTAGCGGGTCTTGCCGCACCAAAAGCGATGTATTTCATTTCTGGTGATAAAGATGGCGTAAACCCTGTGGAAAGCACGAACAATGCTTATGCAAAGATGCGCAAAATCTGGCAGGCGAACGGCGCGGACGACAAGTTGGTTACTACGATGAACGCAGGACTGACACATTCGTTCCCCGCGGAACAGCAAAAATTGGCATTTGATTGGTTGGATAAACAGTTCAAGTAGCAGGTGTGGAGGGGTCGGTTCTTTGCCGACCCTTTTTGGCGAATTCTCTCGATATTCTCTTATCAAATCCTCAAAAATAGTATAGAATAATTCAAGGTGTCTGATAAATTAGTCGATTATTTAAAAGAATAGTTTGTAACAAATCGTCGGTTTATCGGTGACTTGTTTAAATGCTTAGGGGGAAATATGAAAAAAATCTTATTCGTTCTTTTGGTTGCGGCGACAACATTTGGTCTGTATGCCTTTGACACGGCTGTACCCGTAGTGAAAAAAAGCGGTGTCCGGGAATACACAAGAACAAGTTACACCATTACAGAAAAATTTGGTGACTATTATCGTTCTCCGGCCGCAAAATATGTCCATGTATTCGATGCGGCAGGGAATGAAATCGAATCATCGGAATTCAGTAACAGAGATGTGCTTGTAGACAAAGTGGTTTATGAATACGATGCGTTGGGTCACGAAATTTCTGCGACTTGTACCGATGCAGAAGGAAAAATCAACTGGAAAATCATTACGTCTTATGATGCGAACGGCAACAAAATTGACGAATCACAGTTCAATGCGAATGATGTTCTGGTAAATAAATCAATCTGGAAATACAGCGGAAAACAGGCAGAAGAAGCCTACTACAACACAGAAGGCGCGTTGCTTGGAAAGACAATCACCAAATATGATGATTTGAACCGCGAGTCAGAAGTGTATCAGTATGCCGCGGAAGGATACTTGGAGGGAAAACGCGTACTTGGCTACAATGATGCGGGCAAACTTTCCGAAGTTACCTACACGAACGGGCTTGGTCTTCAGAGTAAAAAAGTTGTCTATCGTTTTGACGCAAATTATGCGATTACTGAAGAACAAACTTATGATGGCGCGAACAAATTGGTTACACGTGTTATCTACAAATATGATGATGCAGGAAATGTAAGCCGCACTACGACTTATACGGTTGCAGAAAAATTCGGCACAACGGTAAACGAGCTGATAGACATAAATGAATATTCATTCAGCAATACGCCGACCGTTGTTCCTGCTTCGCGCACTCCTGCCGCAACAACGCCACGTACAACTGCTACGTCATCATCAGCAGTTAATGCAGGAAACGCAAAATAAATAGAATTATTTGGCTATAGGCGCGTTGTTTTATAGAGGAAACTTATGAAAACAATTGGAATTAAGCTGGCGGACGGCACTTTTTATCCCATTCTCGAAGAAGGTGAGCCAAAAACACGGAAGTTGGATTTGACCACAGTAAAAGATAATCAGACCAAAGTGCAAGTTGACTTGTATCGGTCTGAAACGGGTACTATGGAGGATGCGGAATATGTTGACACCCTTGAAGTGACCCAGTTGAATCCGCGTCCCAATGGCGAACCCAGTTTGCACCTTTCCGTAAGCCTTGATGAAAATAACGAGCTTAAAGCCGAAGTCATTGACGCAGAGACAGGCTCAAAAAGTGAGACACAGGTAAAACTTGTTTCCAGAACGCTTGCCGAACGCGAAAATACAGACGTTGATTTTTCAATCGCTGATACAGGTATTGCCGATTCCGAACTTGCCGCGCTTGAAGCACAAAATCAGTCAGAAGATGTTACTGAAAAATTTACCACAGAAGATTTTTCTTTTGACGATTTGACTGACGATGAATTTGCTTCCACAACGGCAAAAAAAGTTGAGGAAGAGACAGAACAGGTTGAAAAAGAAATCAATGCCACAGAAGAAAGCGCGGCTTTGGCGGCAACGGCCTCATTTGATGACATTTCTTTGGATTTGCCGAGTTTTGACGAGATTGATTCTTCTGCGGCAAAAACGCTACCCGCTGATGATGAGCCGACTGTAGCGACAGATGAATTTGCATTGGATAGCGAAGAGACAAAAGCAGATGATTTGTTTGATGTTCCAGACTTCAGTTTTGATACGGTAGAAACAGATTCTAGCGAACCAGTTGAATCTGCTACCGAAGCAGAAACTACTGCCGAAACAGAAACTGTTTCTGAAGCCGAGGTGGCTACAGGACCATCGCTTGAAGATTTTTCGCTGGATTTGCCCGATTTTGACGATACAGAATTTGACACAACAGCGACAAAATCAGTTTCTGCTGACCCATTGGCAGATTTTACCGTGCCGGATGCCGATTCCACTGCCGACTTTGACACAACTGTTTCAGATGACTCTACGGCTGATTTTGATACAACGGTTGCTTCTGACTCTGCGGCTGATTTTGACACGACGATTTCTTCTGATTTTGACACGGATTCCGCCGCCGAAACGCAATCTGATTTGAACGAGGCAGATTTTTCTCTGCCTGACTTTGACGACACTCCCGCAGAATCAACGGATTTGAACGGATTGTTTGACGACCCGATTTTTGAGAACGATGACTTTTCTACAAAATCTGTTACCGAAAATTCGTCTTCTATGACGGCAACTTCTTCTGCAATGGATTTTTCTGATTTGTACGATGAGGAGACTATTGCCGGGGAACATTCGACCCCTTACGAAGACGAAGGCGATGTGGTCAAAAAGAAGACCCGTGTGCCAGTCATTATTTGCGTAGTTTGTGCTATCATCTGTATTATTGCCACGCTGCTGGTTCTCTTTGTTATTCCGTCAAAATATAATCTGATTAAGTCACGGAATACAAAGAAATCTTCTGGAAACGAAGAATCTGGCTGGATTAAACCGATGGCGGAAATCACTCTTGAAGAAAATGAACTGTGGGGCAATCAAAAACCCGCAAAGCCTGAACCTGCTCCTAATCCCGCACCGATTGAGGAGCCAGAGCCAAAAGTTCCTTCTGTAGTGGTGACCGATGCTCAGGAAGATAAAATTGTTGTCGCTCCTACGCCTGATATTGTTCCTGTTCCTGCGCCAAAGCCGAAAGAAAAACGCGATGTGCGCTATCGGATTAAGTGGGGTGATACTTTGTGGGATATTTCCGAATCATACTACAAGAATCCTTGGAAGTACCACAAAATCGCGCGGTACAACAAAATTAAGAACCCCGACCTTATTATCTCAGGCACAGATATTCTGATTCCAGAAGACTGATGGAAAGGAGGTTGAGCGTTGTCGAAACCACGATTCATGCAATGACATTTCGACTGCGCTCAATGCCTAAAAATACATTGAAAATTTCCTGTTTCTTGCTGACAGCATCTTTTATTTTTCTCCTCACAACTTGTTCAGGGTCTTCTCCACAGCATATCTTTAAAAAAGAATCATCATATTTTATGGCTCTTCATGCGGCAGACCAGAATGACGGGCTGAATGCGATGAGGTTGTTTAAAGAAGGTCTTGGAAAAGGCAACGATATTACCCGCCGCCGTTGTGCCGAAGCATTGACTCAACTGGGGAATGTGCGCGAACGAGTTGAGGCAAGCAAATATCTTGTGTCGCAGTGGAACGATGATAATGCGCTTTTGGTTGCCTGTACGGAACTGAGTCGCAATGCCGAATATTCGCTTATCATTTTGTACACGGAGCATATTGATATTCTTGGGTCTCCGAACGAACTGGTCAAACTGCGGCTTGATGCTATGCTCCAGAAAAATGATAGCCGCTTTGAAAATGATTTGTTTTTTTGGATGATGGGGCGTGCGCTTTCTTCTGACCATCTTGAGATGTATGAAAAATATCTGAATTTTATCGCCGAATCAAAAAGACAAAATTCAGAAGAAATTCCCGAAGAGACAGTGCAACTTGGTTTTTCAGAAAATAGTCCGATTAAGCCTATCAGTCTTGATGGTCAGGAAGAAGAATTGGATTTGACACTGAATCAGACGTTGATGGATTATCGGGTGACGGTTTTCCGAAAGAGATATTATGCCGCGTTCAATCAGATTATGAGCGTGTTCGGGTTGTGCAAAGCAGAAGGCGTTGAGATTCCGCCGCTATTGGTTTCTGATATGGGGAAAGCCAGTTTGTATGGAACGACCGATTATTATGCCGCCGCGTTTCAATTTGATCGTATTGCCCGCCAGTTGGAGGGAGAGGCGCAATTTTTTGCTTATTTTTATGCGGGGCGGCTTTTCGACAAAACAGGACGCTACCCAGGACAGGCAATCAGTCGATTTAAGTATGCGATGGATGCGACGCAGATTGAAAGCCGTTATGACAATGCCCTGTGGTATCTTTTGAATACACAACTGCGCACTTCTACCAATGACATTATCGCTTCTCTCAAAACTTACTGCAACACAATGCACGAAAAATCGTATTTTGACGACTTTTTTGAGTCTCTTTCGGTTCTGTTGCTTTCTCATCAGCAATGGCAGGATTTTTACAATGTGTGGCAGATTATCGATGGGAAATCTTCGGAAGAGACTTTTTGTAAATATGCGTACATTGCTGGTCGCTTGCTGGAAGACGGACTGATAAAAAATGAGACTGGACTTCAGACACGCGAGGCAGTCGCCGCTTTTACGAGGGTACTTTCTGGCGGATCGGATTTATATTACAAAGTGCTTGCGTTGGAACGTCTGAACGTGCGGGACAAAGATTTCATTGAGACGACCTTGTGTGCGCCCGTAAGTGAACGGACGATTCAGGTTAATCCCGATGCGGACAGGCTTTTGGGTGGCTATGCGGCATTCGGCTTTCCACAAAAAATCTACAGCGAATGGCTGGCACATCGTTCCCAGATGAGTATTGAAGCGTCAATGCAGGCAAGTCAGTTCTTAAACGGATGCGGAACATACAATAAAAGTTTTCATGTGCAAAGCCTAAGAATTGCCGCCCGCACAAAAAATAGCGCGACAGAAAAAATTCCGCACAAACTTTTGGAACTCAGTTTTCCGCGTTTTTACAACGATTTGGTAGAGGCGGCATGTAAGGAAAACGATTTGGAAGAGAGCCTTTTGTATGCCCTTATCCGAAGCGAAAGTTTTTTTGACGCGGAAATTTCAAGTTCTGTTGGCGCACAAGGTCTGACCCAACTGATGGAATCAACCGCCGCCGATATTGCACGAAAACTGAAAATTCCTAATTATAATATCCTTGACCCCGCAATCAATGTTCGGCTCGGTGCATTTTACTTGAAAGAACTAATTGAACGCTCAGACAGTGCGGAAGCGCTTGCATTGTTTGCCTATAATGCGGGGCTGACGAATGTGCGCGAATGGGTTCGCATTGCAAAACGTGATTGGAGCGCGACCGGAAAAAAAGCCCATCAGCCCACCGGAATCAGCATGGATTTGTTTTTGGAAACGCTTCCCTATGCCGAAACCCGTGAATACGGCAGAAAAGTCATTTCGGCGGCGGCAATGTATAACTGGCTCTACTACAATAAAACCCCCGCAGACACTGTACGCGAACTGATGACGAATGATTGATTTTTTGATATACTGAACAGTATGGTAATTTCTTCAATTGATTTAAAAGACGGACACGTTGTTCAACTTAAAAATGGTAAGGATTTGGTACTCCAACGTGATGATGCGGATGCGCTGATTGGTGATTTTAATAAATACGGCGAAGTGGCAATTATTGACCTTGACCAGGCACTGCGGAATACGGACGCAAAGGGAAACACAAAGAATACGGAGTTGCTCAAAACGCTTCTGCGCCGTGGGAATGTGCGCGTGGGTGGTGGTATCCGTGACGTAAAAAAAGCGCGGGAACTGATTTCTTTGGGCGCAGAAAAAGTGATTGTCGGAAGTGCGGCATGGAATTCCGAACCAAAACAAGGCGAATCTATTCTGAACACGGTATTTTTGGAAGAACTGACAAAGGCAATCGGAAAGCAGCGCGTGATTATCAGCGTGGATGCGATTAACGGAAAAATTGCCGTTAAAGGCTGGACAGAAACAGTGGACATTCCGCTGATTGAGGGCGCGAAGGAAGCCGAAAAATATTGCTCTGAATTGTTGTTCACCTGCGTGGAAAAAGAAGGCTGTATGCAGGGAACGGATATGGATATGGTTCGTGCTTTGCGCAAGGCGGTAAAGTGCCGTGTGGTTGCGGCTGGCGGTGTAAATTCGCTGGAGCAGGTGACTGAACTGGAAGCACTTGGCTGTGACGTGCAGTTGGGTATGGCTTTGTACACAGGCAAAGTGAGTTTGCAGGATTCGTTTATCAACTGCCTGAACTGGAAAAAAGCGGGAGATTTAATTCCTGTGATTGCGCAAAGTCCTGCGGGCGAAGTGCTGATGATGGGCTATGCTAACCGTGAAGCCTTCGCAAAATCATTCCAGACCGAAAAACTGACTTTCTTTAGCCGTACACGCAATACGCTTTGGACGAAAGGCGAGACTAGCGGGCATTTTTTAGAATTGGTCAAAATGCGTGCTGACTGCGACCGCGACACAGTTCTTGCTACGGTCATTCCTCACGGCGGCGTGTGCCACACAGGAAGTTTTACCTGCTTCGGGAGCGACCCCGATGAAAAATCTTCCTTGGAACGACTGTTTGGAACGATTGCCGAACGCTTTGCGAATCCCCGCCCTGGCAGTTATACCGCCACACTCAATGCCGAGCGTGTGCGCGAAAAAATTATGGAAGAAGCCGAAGAACTTTGTGATGATGCGGAAACAAGAGACGAAGTGATTTGGGAAGCGGCGGATTTGCTCTACTTTGTAAGCGTACTGATGTACAAAGAAGGGGTCAGTTGGAAGGACGTGTACGATGAACTTGACCGTCGGCACAAAGAAAAATAAACCATCATCCGTTTTCTGCCGATAGTAAAAATATGAAGAAAACGCCGATTTTTTTAATTGTCCTCTTTTTTCTGGTGATTTTAATACCGCAGGTATGCGCACAGACAAAAGCAGTTTCTCCCGAAGAAGCCGCAAGTATGCGTACCACGTTTGTGGAATATTCCAAGCGATATATTGGAAAACCATATATGCGAGGTGCAACCGGACCGGATGCATTTGATTGTTCCGGGCTGGTTTTTGCTTGCTCACGGGAATCAATCGGAGTTCAGTTGCCCAGACAGACAAAGGCAATGTATAATTTTTGTGAGATTATTAATGATTCTGAGCGGGAAGCAGGAGATTTGGTATTCTTCAAGACAACGGATGACGGCTCGATAAGTCATGTAGGTATCTATGTCGGTAACAATCAGTTTGTCAATGCGGCGAGTGACGGTCCGAATAACGGCGTTATCCTTTCTTCTCTAAAAGAAAACTATTGGAAGACACATTATTTTCAGACAGGCAGATTTTTGCCCGCATCAAAGTCATCAGAACTGGCAGATAGCGGTTTTTCTGGGGCCGCTTTAGCGGCAAGCAAAACGAATGATGCTGCGGGTGCGCCAAAATCAGCAGGAAACGGTTCTTCCAAAGGATTTAAGGGCTTTTTGAGCAAAGTGATTTTGGATGCGACGGTCAATTTTGACTGGAATTTTTACACAGTAGAAAGTTTTCGTTTGAATGCCCGTGGATTTAGTACGATGCTGCACGCTATGTATGATGGCAAAATAATTCGTCCTGGCATTGGCACGATGTTTCGCTATGATGCTGGCACGGGCAACTTGCAGCTTCCAATTGTAGCAACGGTAACATTGGGGGAATATTTCCGTCTCTTTTTTGGGCCGGTAATTGCAATCGGAACGCCATCATTGCCCGGCGACAGTGATACTGAAATCAGGCAGTCATTTTTCCCTGGCATTATTGGCGTATGCTGGCAGACACCATCATTTTCTGTGGGAAAAACACGAATTTCATTTCAACAGGATATTCATTACACCGTTTTTGATGATACTGATGATTCTGCGCTGTCTATTGGAAAAAGTCTTGCTTCAGGATTAGTTTTTTCTACAGGAGTGCGTGTAACCTTGCCCCTTGCAAGTATGCTTTAAAAGTATGAACTTGTGTAATTGGTGCAAAAAATACGGCACGATAACAGGTATATTTCTCAGTCTTCTTGCGTTCTGTGCGTGTTCTCCTGACCTGACCGTTCAGGCAACGGGAGTTGATGGCGCAACGATTTCTTTTAGCACAGGATTCTCCAAATCAACTGAGCAGACTTTAAAGTCAATTGTTGGCGCAGTTTCTGGCGAAGCAAATGATACTGCCCCGCTTTTCAATGCCAATGATATTTCTGCGATGTTAAAAGCAACGGGATTGCAACAGGTTTCTGCGAATTCAAAAGATGCGACTACGTTATTCGCCTCAGGCTCAGCACGCTCAATTTCAGAGATTACGTTGGCAAAAACAGGAATACTGAGCCGTACAAAAAAGTCACTTACGCTTACGCTCGGGTCGATTCAGTTTCAGGCTTTGTATGCCATGCTTGATGAAGAGTCTCAGGCTTATTTTGACCTGATGATGATTCCTGCGTTGAGTGATGAAAAAATGACTCCCGCCGAATACAACGAATTGCTCGCTTCGGTGTACGGACAGACATTTGCCGATGAAATTACTGGCGGCTCGTTTTCTATGACGTTAATTTCTCCTGACGGGAAAAAACGCACCACGGCAAAAGTCACGCTTGGAGAAATCCTTTCGTTGACTGCCGAAAAATCGTGGACGGTCAACTGGTAATCAGCGGGTCTTGCTTGGAATCGACGCGATAATTGCATCCAGCAGCGCGTTTGCCACCGATTCTTTGCTTTGCAGGGGCAGAGGCTTTTCGGCAGTGTCGGTAATCAGCGTGACCACATTGGTGTCTGTTCCGAATCCTGCGCCTTCTGTTTTTAAGTTGTTTGCGACAATCATATCAAGATTTTTCTTTTTGAGCTTGGCGCGGCTATTTTCCAACATATCTTGTGTTTCCATGCTGAATCCGCACAAAAACTGATTCAGAATTTTATGTTCGCCAAGCCACGCAAGAATGTCGTCTGTGCGTTCCAAATCAATGTGCAGGTCGTTGTCTTTTTTCTTCAGTTTTTCATCGCTGTAACCAATCGGACGATAATCCGCTACAGCCGCCGCTTTAATAACAATGTCTTGATTTTTGTATGCTTTTGCTACCTCGTCAAACATATCTTTTGCAGTCACCACGTTTATGCGCTTTACGCCAAGAGGAGTTGCCAAATTCGTCTGACCAGAGATAAGCGTTACGGTGGCTCCCCGTGCGGCGCTAACTTTTGCAATGGCATATCCCATTTTCCCCGTAGAATGATTGGTCAGATAGCGCACTGGGTCAAGGGGTTCCTGAGTAGGACCTGCGGTTATCAACACATTCTTTCCGACCAAATCTTTTTTATAGCCAATGGTGTATTCAATCCAATCGAACAAGGTTTCAGGTTCGGGCATTTTTCCGCTGCCAGTATCTCCACACGCAAGATAACCGCTCGCAGGTTCGATAATTGTCATATCAAATTTCTGGCAGATATTCAGATTTTCCTGTGTAATTGCATTCTCAAACATCGCCGTATTCATTGCCGGAGAAATCAGTTTTGGACATCGGCATGCAAGGAATGTGGTGGTCAGCATATCATCCGCAAGACCGTGGGCAATTTTTGCAATCACGTTCGCCGTAGCGGGCGCAAGCACAAACACATCCGCCTTCTTCGCCAGCGCAACATGCTCCACGCTGTAATTAAAATTGCGGTCAAAGGTATCTATAAGACACTTTTTCCCTGTTAGCGTCTCAAAAGTAATAGGATTGATGAAGTTTGTGGCATTCTGTGTCATCAGTACATGCACATCTGCGCCCGCTTGAACCAGTTTGCTCGCCAAGGACGCACTTTTATACGCGGCGATACTTCCGCTCACACCAAGCAGAATCGTTTTATCCTTTAACATAACCAGACCTCTGAAACAGTATATCATTTTATGGCGAATTCCGCTATACTGTCTGCATGAACACTGAAGAACGATTTATCGCGCTGGAAACAAAAATCGCCTACATGGAAGACTTTATCGCCACGCTGCAAAAAGAAGCCGTTGCCAATGCCAAGCAGATTGAAGTCTTGCGCGAAGAGAATAAAATTCTTGCGGGTCGTTACGAAGAACTGGCAGAAAATATGGATATTCCCAGCCGTCGTCCGCCACACTATTGATGAGGACACCATGCTCAAACTAGAAATTTTGTACCAAGATGACTATCTCGTGGTGGTGAATAAGCCGAGCGGTTTGCTTTCCGTGTCTTTTGAGGGAAACCGCGCACGGACGGCACAACAGATTTTGGAAGACCTTATGCGTAAAAACGGCTCGTTCAGCGCGAAGCATCGACCGTTTGCCGTCCACCGACTTGACCGGGATACAAGCGGCGTAATGATGTTTGCGCTCGGCGAATTATCCCAGCAGAAGATTATGGATTCGTGGCATACAATGGTAACGGAGCGGTTGTATCGTGCTGTGGCAGAAAATCCGCGGGACAAACGGAACGTGCTTGCGGAAACTGGAATAATTGATGATGCGCTTGCGTTCAATGCCTACAACATCGGCTATGTGCCTCGCGAAGATGAACAGGTGGAGACCGTTCCTGCCCGAACACATTACAAAATTATCACACGGGGAGAAACGCATACGCTGTTTGAACTTTCGCTGGATACGGGCAAAAAGAACCAAATTCGCGCGCATCTGGCGAACAAAGGCTATCCGCTGGCGGGGGATACGCATTATCGGGCAAAAACAAATCCGTTTGGGCGGCTTGCTTTGCATGCGCGTTCGCTGGATTTTACGCATCCTTTTACTAGCGAGCCGATGCATTTTGAAATGCCGGAGCCAGCCGAATGGGAACAATTTGTGATGTCAGCACGGAAAAAATTACGCGAAACAAAAACTGAAAAGAATCGCACAGAAAACAAAAATCGGCAGCCACACAAAACACAACATCTGGCAAATGAAATCAAACTGGGTAAAAAACGTCTGACCCGCAAGGACAAAGCGCACATGAATTTTATTGAGCAAGGAAAAATGCGCTAAGTCAGCTACTTTTCCCTTGCAATCAGTCTTTTTTCCTTATATAATAAATATGTGTCTACACTGTACATTGTCGGAACGCCGATTGGAAATTTGGGCGACATTACTTTCCGTGCGCTGGAGACCTTTAAATCGGTCGATGTGATTGCGGCGGAAGATACCCGGCACACGTTGCAGCTTCTGACGCATTTTGAAATTCGTAAGCCATTGGTTTCATGCCGTTCGCAGAATGAGGAGGCCGCGAGTGCGAAGATTATCAAAATGCTTGACGAAGGTCAAACTGTAGCGTATGCAAGTGACGCAGGAACTCCTGGAATCAGCGACCCAGGGGCAGTTCTAGCAGGACTTGCACGAAGGGCAGGACACACCGTAGTTCCCATTCCGGGGGCAAGTGCTTTTGCAACGCTCGTGAGCGTGGCGGGGGCGGGCGGAAAGACGCTTGTTTTTGAGGGATTTCTTTCGCCAAAGCCGGGTCGTAGGCGTTCTCGTTTGCGGGAACTGCTGGCAACAGGAGATGCGATAATTTTATACGAATCTCCGTTCAGAATTGCTAAACTTTTATCGGATTTGGCCGATATTGATAGTGAGCGTCGGGTAGTTATTGGTCGGGAATTGACCAAACTGCACGAAGAAATTATCGAAGGTACCGCAAGTGAAATGCGCGATGAATTCAATGCACGGGATAAAATCCTTGGAGAATTCGCGATTTTCATTTTCGGTAACAAAAACGTTAAACTTTCTGAGGAAAGTGCCGATAATTAAACTGTAGAGGCAGGTTATTTATGATGAGCGTAAACAAACTTGGTGGCGTACAGCCCCTTAACAACGTACAGAATACAAAACGCACAGGAAGCGTAGCAGCCCACAAATCTGCTCCCGACTCTATCAGTGTTTCTGACGAAGCAAAGGAAGCAGCAAAGGTTTACTATATGAACCAGGTTGCCGCTGAAACTCCTGATGTCCGTGCTGACTTAGTGGCCGCACTCAAAGAAAAGATTAAGGATCCTAACTTCCTTAGCCCTGCGGTTATCAATGCGACAGCGGAACGCATTATGGCAAGTTACGGACTGTAGGGATTTGTTGCCGCTTGGCGACAATGTATTCTTAGGTCGATGGATAAAGGCGGAACATTGTTTCCGTCTTTTTTTGTGCGCTAAAACATGAGCAGGGCGTACATATTATAAAAAATAAAACGAAAGTCATTGGAGTATAGCGATGTCTGCTTTCATTTCAATCAAACATTGTCGCGTGCAGGATTTGCGGCGCACATATATTCCCGAAATTTCATGGCAGATGAATGCGGGCGAAGCGTGGCTTGTTATTGGCGCAAACAACAGCGGAAAAGATATGTTTTTGCGTGCGCTTGCGGGCGAAAAAGATTTTGTAGCGAACGCTATTTCGAGTGATAGGCAGTTTTGTTCGGTGTTTGCAGGCTCAACGGAAATTGTGTCGCTGGAGCGGGCGGCGGCATTGATTGAGGAAGAGCGGGATTTAGACGAAACAGATTACATGAACCGCCTTGATGAAGGGCGCACGGGGCGAAGATTTATTGCCGAAGTGCTGGGAGGCCCAGACGCAAAACATCGTAATCTTCCGTTACCGCCTATTGCGAGCCGTTTGGAAACGATGCCCGAAGTCAAACTGTGCGGTGTAGAAGGCATTTTGGAGCGCGGACTAAAATATATGTCTACGGGCGAAATTCGGCGGACGCTGTTGTGCCGTGCGCTTCTTTCCAAAAAGAAACTGCTCATTTTGAGCGACCCATTTGCGGGGCTTGATGTGCAGAGCCGTCAGATTCTGCGGGAATTTTTTCAGACGATTGTGGGGCGGCAATTGCGTGCGGGTGCGGACGATGATACAACACGCATCATTCTTGCGATGGAACGATACACGGAAATTCCCGAGACGATAACTCATGTGCTGGAATTTGCAAACAATGCCGTTTCATTCTGTGGCATTAGGGCAGACTACGAAAAACTTCTTTCTGAGCGCGAAAATGAAAAGCAGAAGCATCGGTCGGAGGAGAAATCTGCGCTGGCGGATGCGTTCAATCAGATTACGGAAGATGCCGCATTACTTATATCTGATGATTATGCAGATAGAGTTATAAAAGAGCAGACATTAATTCAATTAAATCATGTGAATGTGGGGTGGGATGGCCGATTGGTTCTGCGCGATTTGAACTGGTCTGTTCTGCCCAATCAGCACTGGTTGATTCGTGGACCAAACGGCAGTGGAAAGACCACGCTTCTGGAACTGATTACAGGCGACAACAAGCAGGTGTATGCAAACGATGTGTGGCTGTTCGGGCATAAGCGGGGTACGGGTGAGACAATCTGGGACATCAAGCAGAACCTTGGCATTGTCAGTTATCGTCTGCACGTGGAATACCGTATGGTGGGCGGAACGGATTTATTGCGCGTGATTGTGTCAGGTTTCCATGATTCAATCGGGTTGTACCAGCCGCCCACGGATATTGAGATTGCCGCCGCAAAAAAATGGCTTTCGCTTGCAGGTTTTTCTGGACGTGAGAATGAATCGTTCAGTTCGCTTAGTTATGGTGAGCAGCGGGCGATACTGATTATTCGGGCGGCTGTTAAGCAGCCAAAAGTGTTGATTTTGGACGAACCGTGTCACGGACTTGATGAGAATTATCGTCAGAAGATTTTGGATTTGCTGGAGTCAATTGCGGAAACAAAAACAACAACACTTCTCCATGTTACCCATGACCCTGGTGAAGCGTTGCCGTGTGAAAAACATATTTTGGAACTCCGCCCGAACGAAGTTCCGATGTATCAAATTCTGACGAACTGATTATTTAATCAGACCAAACAATCTTCCGAGAGGATCAAGGTCAAGGAAAGCGAAGTCAATTACCCAAAGAATCACAAAACCGACAACTGCAATTCCTACAAGAATTGCCAGTCCAATCAAAAGCTGGATAAAAACAGGAAGTCTGTCAAATGCTGCTTGACGTGCCGCTGCTTTTGCATCGCGAGCCGCCGCTTTTTCGATAGATGTCATCTGTGCTATATCTGCCATAAAAATCTCCTCAAAACTAACCGTGTATTATTATTGTAAACGTAGACAGGAGAATCGTCAAGCGAAAAAAATAGAGTTTGCGATGGTTTGCAAGATATTCTTTTTTTGTATGACGTATTGCCCCACCAATTAGTTTCTAAACGAATGAATCGGCGCAGGAATTCTTCCCCCTCGGTTGATAAAATCCGCACAGCCGAATTTGCTTACGCTCATCACAGGCATACCACCGAGTAAGCCGCCAAATTCAACCCAGTCACCGGCTTTTTTGCCCAGCGCGGGAATAAGACGGACGGCGGTAGTCTTGTTGTTTACCATACCGATTGCCATTTCGTCCGCGATGATGCCGCTGATTGTGGTGGCGGGAGTGTCTCCGGGAATTGCAATCATATCCAATCCCACGGAACACACGCAGGTCATCGCTTCCAGTTTTTCCAGATTGATTGAGCCTTGCTTGACCGCGTTAATCATTCCCTCATCTTCGCTCACAGGAATAAATGCGCCGCTCAAACCGCCTACGCTGGTACTTGCCATCACGCCGCCTTTTTTGACCATATCAGTCAGCATGGCAAGAGCGGCCGTCGTTCCCGGTGCGCCCGCTCCCTCAATGCCACATTCTTCCAAAATACGCGCAACGCTGTCTCCCACTGCGGGCGTAGGCGCAAGCGACAAATCCAGAATACCGAACTGAACTCCCAGCCGTTTTGCCGCTTCCGTCCCCACTAACTGCCCCATGCGCGTAATCTTAAACGCCATCTTTTTAATGCCATCGGCAAGCACATCAATCGGCTGGTCTTTGTATTCGCGGGCGGCAGCAAGAATTACGCCGGGGCCAGAAACGCCCACATTGATAACCGCATCCGCCTCTCCAACACCGTGGAATGCACCCGCCATAAACGGATTGTCTTCTGGCGCATTACAGAACACAACGACTTTTGCGCAACCAAGGCTGTCTTTTTCCTTGGTGGCTTCCGCTGTCTTTTTGAGAATGTCGCCCATCAGTTTTACGGCGTTCATATTGATTCCGCTTTTTGTGGACCCGACATTTATAGAAGAACATACGCGGTCAGTCACTGCCATAGCGTGTGGAATTGAGTTCAGAAGAATTTGGTCTCCGGGAGTAATGCCTTTTTGTACGAGCGCACTAAATCCGCCCACAAAGTCTACGTTCAGTTCCTTGGCAATCTTGTCCAGTGTTATTGCCCAGTCGGTAAAATCCTGTTCTCCGCTCGCTTCCGCAACAAGGCTAATCGGCGTAACGGAAATTCGTTTGTTGATAATTGGCACACCGAATTCTTTTTCAATGTCTTGCCCCGTAGTAACGAGTTTACCCGCATAGCGCATAATCTTGTCGTACATCCGTTGCCGACTTTCCTTTCCGTCCGCACAGGCACAATCCCGCAAAGAAATGCCCATCGTAATTGCGCGTACATCAAGTTTTTGGCGCATAAACATATTTACGGTTTCTTGAATTTCAACAGGAGAAAAAAGCATGTTCCACCTCGCACACATAGTATAACGAAAAAAGCGACAAGGGAAAACAAATTAGTTTAGAAAATCAAAAAAATTCATTGAGAAATCTCTTGTTTTGTTGTATAATATCTTTAATTATTTCCCGTTGATTTATCCAAATTGCAGACGGGTGCTTCTTTGTATGAGGGAGCAAATCTTGCTAAATAGGAGACGCTTATGTCTATCTTATCTAACAACCACTATCTTTTTACCTCTGAGTCTGTCGGCGAAGGTCATCCCGACAAATTGTGTGACCAAATTTCTGATGCCATTCTGGACGCGTGTCTTGAAAAAGACCCGGAAAGTCACGTTGCCTGCGAGACGTTTGCTTCTACCGCACTCGTGCTGATTGGCGGCGAACTGACCACAAAGACTTATGTGGATTTTCAGCAGGTTGCCCGTGATGTGGCAAAAGACATCGGCTATACCAACAGCGATTACGGCTTGGACTGCAATTCAATGGCGGTTCTGAACATGATTCACGCCCAAAGCCCTGACATTGATCAGGGTGTAGAGGGTCGTGGTCTTGCGGAATTCAAAGGTTTGCAAGGCGCAGGCGACCAGGGCATGATGTTCGGCTTCGCCTGTAACGAAACCCCGGAACTGATGCCCGCTCCGATTATGTATGCTCACAATCTTTTGCACCGCGCCACACGCTTACGCAAGAACAAGACAATCGCATGGCTTCGCCCGGACGCAAAAAGCCAGGTGACAATTGAATACGAAGGTCACAAGCCTGTCAGAATTGACACAGTGGTCATCAGCCATCAGCATGACCCCGAAGTAAGTTACGAGACGATTAAAGAAGGTGTTATTGAAGAAATCATCAAGCCGGAACTTGAATCCACCGGGCTTTTGGACAAAAACACCAAATACTACATAAACCCAACTGGACGTTTCGTTATCGGCGGTCCTTTTGGTGACACTGGCTTGACTGGGCGCAAAATCATTGTGGACACCTACGGCGGCATGGGTCGTCACGGAGGCGGCGCATTCAGTGGCAAAGACCCCAGCAAGGTAGACCGTTCTGCCGCATACATGGCACGCTACATCGCAAAGAATGTTGTGGCCGCCGGTCTTGCAGACCGCTGTGAAGTGCAGTTGGCATACGCAATCGGCGTTCCGTTCCCTGTTTCCGTGATGATTGACACCTTTGGCACGGGCAAAGTCGCAGATGTAAAAATCAGCGAAGCCGTAAAAGAAGTGTTCGATTGCACCCCCGCTGGCATCATCAAGACGCTGGATTTAAAACGCCCGATTTATCGCCCTACGGCTTCTTACGGTCATTTTGGTCGCCCTGAATTTAGCTGGGAAAAGACGGACAAAGTAGAGGCCCTCAAAAAGGCTGTGAAATAACTGATTACGCTTGCGGTAAACCAGACACTATTACAGGGCAAACGCATTATAGATACCGTGCTTGAATATCGGCTGGACAAATGAAATGGATGTGCAGCAAAAAGGCTACCGTTGCAGCGTGTCAAGCAAGCCCCGCGGTTGAGCGTAATAGGTATTGGACTTGCTTACGCTCGCCCCGCTCAAAGCGGTCTTGTTGCCCCGCTTTCACTATAGCCTTTTTGCTGAATTTCCTCCCTTCCTCCAGCCGATACACATGGCGAGCGCATACAAAAGCGTTTGCCATGCAGACAAAAAGGGGGTGAGTGGAGGTATTGCATTGAGCCACGAAGCGAAAAATGAGGCAGCGTAGGAAAAGTAAGCGGCTGAATGAGCACTCTGAGAGGGCGAGCGAAGCGAGACCAAGTTCCAATCCTCTCAGCGTGCGAACCAGACGCGCTTTTCCGTAAGCGGACTCATTTTTCGTTTTTGCTGAGACACTTTTACCTGTGCCCTTTTTGTCTTACTTGTGAATGGATTATAATGCGTTTGCCTTGGACACTATTACCCCAGCCTGCACGAACATGCCGAACCTTTTTGTGCAGGGTTTTTCTTTTTTGCGCTCTATGATACACTTTTTTATGCAACAAAATCGTGAAGCACATATTCATTACCTCGTTGCCGGGATAGGCGGGTGGCTGGGAATCTTTCCGCTGGTGAATGCGGCGCATCAGTTTGGCTCGGCACAGACGGTCAATCTGATGGAACTGGTCATAGGGCTGTTCGGCGGAAATTGGAAGACGGTGCTTTTGCATGGGGTGGGGTTTATGCTCTATGTTCTTGCCATTTTTCTTGCCACCTGGCTTCCCAAGCATACGCGGCTGAACACCAAACTGCTTGCCTTGGGAATTGACGGGCTTGCCTGCCTTGCCATGTGGCGTTTTCCGATTGAAGGGAATCTGCCGCTTATGTTCTATCTCTACCCCACGCTTTTTGCCATGCCTTTTCAGTGGTGCGCCTTTGTGGGAGCTTACGGCTACAAAAACTCTACGATTTTTTCAAGTAACAATGTGAGGCAGCTTGTGTCTGCGCTTACAGAAGTATGGGCAAACGGTGACAAAAGCCAAGTCCTCAAGGCAAAATTTATGGGCGCGACACTGCTGTTCTTTTATGCCGGTGTGACAGCAGGATGGTTCTGCTGGCGCTTTTGCGGCAACGCAGGATTTTTAGGTGCATTCGTGCCGATTGTTACGGCAGGGGTGATGGAGATAAAATATATATGACTTTGCTTTCTGAAGTAGAAATCCGCGAAGTGATGGAGCGATTTAAAGCACGAAATCCACATCCCAAGTCAGAACTGCACTGGTCATCGCCCTTTACGCTCCTGGTAAGCGTGGTGCTTTCTGCGCAGACAACGGACAAGAGCGTGAACAAGGCGACGGCTTCTCTATACGAGATTGCCGACACACCGCAAAAGATGGTTGCGCTTGGAGTGGACGGGCTGATTCCCTACATAAAATCAATTGGATTATATAGAACAAAAGCGGCGCACGTGATAGAATTGAGTCGTCTGCTTTTGGAAAACTTTGACGGCGAGGTTCCGCATGACCGTGATGCGCTGATGACGTTGCCCGGAGTTGGTCGAAAGACGGCGAACGTGGTGCTGAATGTGGTCTGGGGTGAGCCGACCATGCCTGTGGATACACATTTGTTGCGGGTCAGCCCAAAAATTGGGCTTGCAGAAGGAAAAACGCCGCTGGAAGTGGAGCAATCGCTTTTGGAGCGCATTCCGCCGCAGTATCTGGAACACGCGCATCACTGGCTGATTCTGCACGGTCGGTATATCTGTACGGCGCGCAAGCCAAAATGCGATGAATGCTTTTTGAATGATGTGTGCAAGCGGAATGAATAAGGTGTACTCGCTACGTGAACCCCCGCACAAAAATTGCGGGGCGTTGCGGGGCTGAAAAGCAAAATAATTGCCCCGCAGAGAGGGTAGCAGAAAACGATAGCGCAGCGGTCGTTTGGAGCGAGGGGGAGACTTCCCCCTTCAAAAAATGGAGGCGTGCATGTTTGGGATTGTCTGTACGGTGATTGTGGGAATGCTCGTGGTGCTGATGATTGTGGGGTTGGTGCGGATGATTTTTAAGCCAAACCGTGTGTCGCTCATGGAACATTTTCGCGGCAATGATGAAAAATATGAATAGCAGGTGCGAGGAAATTCAATTTTATGGAAGAGACGAATGTGATTGAGGGTGTACGCCATTTGGGAGAAAGTGCAATAAGCGAAACAAAAACGTTACTGCACATTGCAGATTTACAGGAATTCATTACCTGGCACAATATGTCGCATTTGGTGGGAAGCCTTGTTACAATTCTGGCGTTTTATGTGGTTTATCGGGTCATCAAGCGGCTGATTACTAAAAATGCGTCCAAAAAAATGAAGGCTTCTACCGTCAAGGTGATTTCCAAGGTAGTGAGTTACACGTTTTATGTGCTGATTGTGATGTATGTGCTTGGTTTGTTCGGCATCAAATTAAGTGCGGTTTGGGGAGCGGCGGGAATTGCCGGTGTTGCGCTTGGTTTTGCGGCACAGACTTCCGTGAGCAATCTGATTAGCGGCATTTTCGTGTTGACTGAAAAGACGATGAAGCCGGGAGATTTTATTGAGATTGACGGCGTGAGCGGTACGGTTGACACCATCAGTTTTCTTTCTGTTCGGGTACATACGGCGGACAATCAGTTAATTCGGATTCCGAATTCAACGATTATCAACAACAAACTCAAGAATTTTTCCAGTTATGAATATCGTCGCTACGTGTTTGAATTTTCCGTGGATTATTCCAGCGATTTGGATAAGACTATGGAAGCGATTCGCAAAGTTCCAGCGCGGTGTCCTACAGTGATTACCGATAACGATAACTATGCGCCCGCTGTCTGGTATGTGGCTTTGGGAGAAAGTGGCATTTCGATGAACCTGATTGTGTGGTGCAGGCGAACGGACTTTTTCCAGACTAAGAGTGACGTGTGCAAGGAAGTGGCAAAAATCTGTCGCGAAGAAGGAATAAATATTCCGTTCAACCGTATGGACGTGACGATTCTGAACGAAGATACAATGCCAAAAGCGACTGAGGTGTGATGCCCGAAGAATCCTTGCGCCCACAGCTATTGTTTTCTCGTGCATATCTTGCGAAACTGATTTTGCCGCTGATTGCGGAGCAGTTTTTGGCGATGACAATCGGGGCATGTGATACGCTGATGGTTTCTTCGATTGGAGAGGCGGGCGTAAGCGGTGTTTCCTTGATTGACCAGTTCAGCCAGCTGATGATTCAATTGTTTGCGGCATTTGCGACAGGCGGCGCGGTGGTTTCAAGCCAGTATTTGGGGCATAAGGACGCGCGGGCGGCGTGCGTGGCGGCAAAGCAACTTCTGAACTTGTCGCTGTTTGCGGGTATGCTGATTATCGCAGTGTGTGTTCCGTTCCGCACGCAGATTCTGACATGGATGTACGGCAAGAGCGAGGCTGACGTTCTGCAGAATGCGATTACCTATTTCTTTTGGGTGGCAATCTCGTTTCCGTTCCTTGCCGTGTACAGCAGTTCCGCCGCTTTGTTTCGTTCGATGGGGAACAGCAAGTTGAGCCTGAAAGTGAGCATCTTGATGAACTTGACGAACATTGGCGGGAATGCGGTGCTGATTTACGGGGCAAAAATCGGTGTGGCAGGTGCGGGCATTGCAACGCTGGCAAGCCGTGTGGTCGCCGCCGTAGTGATGCTCGTGTTGCTTTCTGACAAAAAGAAAAATGTGATTCACTTTGACAACATCTTTCGCTTTGAGTGGAACGGCACGATGATAAAGCGCATCCTTCGCGTGGGAATTCCGAGCGGCATTGAGAACAGCGTGTTCCACATCGGAAAACTGACCGTGCAGGTGTTTATGTCGGGATTCGGCACGGTGGCGATTGCGGCGAATGCTATCTGCAACAACATCGCTAGTTTTGCAAATATTCCCGGAAGCGCAATCGGACTGGCTTCTGTTACGGTGGTGGGGCAGTGCATCGGCGCGGGTGAAAAAGAACAGGCGGTTCACTATGCAAAAAAACTGATGCGCGAAACCTACATTGCCATGGCTACGCTTTCCGCGCTTATTTTAGTGTTCGCGCCGCAACTGGTTTCTGTTTTCAACATCTCCGACGCGGCAAAACAACTGGCGGCTGGCGTTATCCGTACCTGCATGGTGGGAAACATACTGATTTGGCCACTGGCGTTTACTTTGCCCAACAGTCTGCGTGCGGCGGGCGATGCAAAATTTACGATGCTGGTAAGCAATATCAGTATGTGGCTCTTTCGGGTATTGTTCAGTTATCTGATTGCGTCATGGATTTTGCGCCGCTATCCTGGAAACACGAGCCTCGCGCTGTACGGTGTGTGGTTTGGTATGTACATTGATTGGGTATTCCGTTCAATCTGCTTTGTGGTGCGCTTTAAGCACGGTCGCTGGCTGGAAAAACGGGTAATTTAAGGTACGGCATTAGTGCTAATTCTCTATAAATCTGTTATACTCTCTTTATGCAATCTCTTTTTTTGGATACGCGTGTTTTGGACAAGGCGGTTCGTGAGCGGTATGGGCTGACGGAAGAAGTAATGATGGAAAATGCTGCCGTTGCGTTGGAGCGGGCGGTGGTTCAGCGGCTTATGCAGATTACGGAAAAACCTGCGGAACGGCGGGTGGTGATTCTGTGCGGAAGCGGGAATAATGGTGCGGACGGATATGCGTTGGCACGGCGGCTTGCGGGATTTGGTTCTGGCGGGGCGATGCCTATTGTTCCCGTGGTGATTTTGTGCGCAGAGCCGAAAAGCGATTTGTGCAGATTGCAGGCGGAACGGGCGGAAAAGTGTGGCGTTCGTTTTGTACGGACGGAGGCTGCGGACGAAGCAGAAAATTTGATTGCCAGGGCGGATTGCATTGTTGACTGCATATTTGGAAGCGGGTTTCACGGTGCATTGGATGAACGGGTGGCAGCGTTATGTTTGCGGGTGAATCGGGCGAAAGGCATAAGAATTGCGTGTGACGTGCCGACGGGAGTTCGCGAGAATGGTTCTGTTGCGGACGGCGGTTTTTGCGCTGACTGCACGGTGACGATGGGTGCGCTCAAATGCTCTTTGTATGGCGATGCGGCAAAAGATTTTGTAGGGCAGGTGACGTGCGAGAATCTGGGCGTAAGCCGTATGCTTTTTGAATCTGTCCTAATCGGTGGTGCGGGCAATGCTGCTGGCGTTGGCTCAACTGCGGCGGCGATGTTGCTGGAGACCTCGGATGTGGTTCTTCCGCATCGCAAAAAAAAATTGGTGAACAAAGGCAGTTTTGGTCATGTGGCAGTGGTGAGCGGAGAAAAAATCGGGGCTTCGTGCATTGCGGGCGAAGCGGCATTGCATTTTGGCGCGGGTTTGGTTTCGCTTGTGCGGCTGGGAACGGCATTTGAAAAAACGGAATTACCCGAAGTTTCGCCCGAACTGATGGCTGCAACTGATTTCCCCGCAAATACAACGGCAGTCGCACTGGGTATGGGCTTGGGCAGGACAGACGGAACGGCGACCCCTTATTTTGACTGGCTCTGCGCTCATGCTGAAATTCCGTGTGTAATTGATGCGGACGCATTTTTTTCCGACGGTCTGCGCGATTTTTTACAGAAGCGGTCAACGGATACGCTAGGCGGAATTGTGCTGACTCCTCACCCGAAGGAATATCAGTCGTTGCTCGCGCTTTGCGGTTTAGGTAATTACACAATTTCAGACTGTGTAATTGAAAGACCCGCGCTGATGGAAACATTTTGCCGTGCGTTCCCAAAGGTGGTTCTTTTGGTCAAAGGCGCAAATCCGATGATAGGAACATTTGATGGCGCGCAATTCAAGTTATTCGTTAATCCGCTGGGAAAAAATTGTCTTGCAAAGGCGGGGAGTGGAGATGTGCTTGCGGGGCTGATTTGTTCGTTGCTTGCGCAAGGATATACACCTTTGGACGCAACGATTTCTGCTAGCCTTGCACACGCATTGGCTTCCTGTCGTTTTAAGAATGACTTTGCGCTTACGCCGCTTGCGCTTATTGATGCAGTATCAAATTTGTAGGCTATTTTTTAAGCAGGGTGCAGAACTGATCGGTTAGACGGTCAATTTCCTCATAATTCGGCTCTTCTTGCGGAATCGCAGAAAAAAGCGTGTCCGAGCCAGTTTCGGGATTTGAGCGAATTTCAACTTTTTTTTGTACAAGGTAGGCATCGAGCAAATCTCTCAGCATACGGACAAAAATTGTGGCGTATGCTTTTGCGGTCGGTTCGTCCAGTGAAGAGATTTTTTGTGCTTCAGAAAGACTTAAAAGTGCGCTGACAGTCTGACTCAGCAGTTTGTCGGTAAATTCTTGAACGATTTTTGCGGCTTGTGTAGAAAAATACTTTTCGCTTTCAATAAAAACATAAATTTGCAGGAGGGGGTCTTTTTCGGTCATCTTGAACCAACGGTTTACAAGTCCTTTGAAGACAGCCTCCGCAGGATATTTTTGAGCCGTAGCATTCATGTCCGCAGGAATAAAATTCGTCTTGCCCAAAATCTCATTACAATAAACGATGGTATCTTCAATCATCGCATCACGGCTTTCGTAATGATTGTACAGCGATGCCTTTTTGATTCCTAATTTTTCGGAAATATCAGCAAGCGATGTTCCCCCCACGCTCTTGTTAAACGCAGATTCAAGGACGGCACGAATAATTTTTTCTTTTGTCACTTTTTCTGAGGCAGGCATAATTTCTCCCAAAAAATCTTTTCCCCACGAAAAGACTACCGATTATTAGTTTAATAGGCAACGGCGAATTTGTCAATGTTTCTTTTTTGTGGTAGACTTAGTTCTATGTCTACCAAGTTCGCTATTCTTGCCGCATTGCAATCTTCCTCTGATTTTATTTCTGGTGAATCGCTGGCGGAATCTTGCGGTGTGTCGCGTACTTCGGTGTGGAAAGCAATAAAGGCTCTGCAATCCGAAGGTTGTCAGATTGATGCTGTTTCTAATCGGGGTTATCGGCTGACTGCTGCATCAGATGAGATTGACGGTTCATATATCGCAAAAAAAATGACTGCGCTTGGGGTTCAGGCGGGAACGGTGACGACATTCCGCGAAATTGATTCCACCTTGTCTGAATCAAAGCGTCAGTGTGCGGCGGTATCTTCGTTTCGCACGACAACAGGAGAACTAACCGCCGAAGGCGCAAAATTGCATCGTGCGCTGATTGTGGCGGGAAAACAGACTGCGGGGCGCGGGCGAATGGGACGTGCTTTTGTTTCTCCACCAAACAGCGGCGTGTATTTTACGCTTGTCTACGCGCCCAAAAACGGAGTGACTAATCCCGCGCTTTTAACTGCCGCCGTCGCTGTTGCCGTTGCCCGCGCCACAGATGAATTGTTTGGCACACACGCCCAGATAAAATGGGTGAACGACGTATTTTTGGACGGGAAAAAAATCTGCGGGATTCTGACGGAAGGAGTCGCCAATTTTGAGACAGGACGCATTGAGGCGGCAAATGTGGGAATCGGAATCAACGTGCGCGACATGGGGTTTTCGGCAGAACTTGCTGATATTGCAACCTCAATCCAACAGGCTGCGCCCGACAAAGAAAAGGTTGCCCGCATAAGCCGCAATGATTTGGTTGCTCAGGTTGTGGCACATTTGCTTGCATTTTATGATGCGTGGGAACAGGACGATGTTTCTGGTTCAGCCGATTTTGCGGGTTCTCCCGATTCCGCTGATTCTTCTGCTTCGGTCGCTGCGATGATTGCTGAATACAAATCCCGTTCGCTTGTCGTTGGAAAAACGGTTACGGTCAATCCTACGGCGGGCTTGCAGGGCGTTCCCTATTCCGCGAAAGTGCTGGACATTGCCGATGATGTGTCACTTGTGGTTCAACTTGAAGACGGCTCAAAAAAAATGCTCCAGAGCGGTGAAGTAAGTCTTCATTCAGCAGAATTTACGCAATAGTTTTCGTAAATGTGTTGTATAGCGTTGTTTTTTTCTTCAAAAAACTAAAAGAGTATGGTATAATATTTGTACGTTTTGTAATTTGGAGTTGCAGATGAGTGATATGACGGATTTAGACCCAACCATTGCGGCTTTGCTTGCGGAAGCGAGTGCTAATCAGCAGGATGATTCGGCGGCTGACTTTGATGATTTTGAAGTAGGGAATGCTTCGGGGTCTTCATTTAAAACGCTATCTGATCAAATGGATTTTGGTGAGGACAAAGATGAATCCGTGCCTTCAGTTGATTTAAGCGTAACTCACTTCCAGACGATTGAAAAACTTTTTGAGGACGAGCCACATCATTATTTCGATGACAAAACCTATTACAAAACTGCGCTGACGGGAGAAGGCGATGCTTCCCAGCGTGTGCATCAGATTCTTTCCCGCTATTTGGTCTGCCAAGACCCAAAAGACCGCACGGTGTACCGTCAGCAACTGGTAACGGCATACTGGGAATTGGTACGGACGATTGTGCCAAAAATGACCAATCCCAATGTTCCCATGCCGAAAAAAATGTTGCTCCGATTTGCTGTTGTGCTGCCATCGCTTTTTACGCCGGAACAGAAACTTACTTTCTCCACGGCATTTCTGAAGAATTCTACCAAAGAGCCGGTATATTATCTGGATGAATGGTTCAAGGAAATCGGTACGGGGCATATTTCTCTTTCTGCTACAGACGAAAGCCGTCCTAAAAAATCGGCAAACAATACTGGTACGGCAGACCAGCAGCATCTCCGTCAGTTAAAAGGCAAAAATGATGGCAAATTGCAAAATGCTGAGAATATGCTGAATGCAAAAGAAAGCGAGCGCAATATGCTTGAAATTGAATTGCGCAATCGCGTGGAGGCTTTGTGCGAGCATCCTGCTTGTATGGGAATGGATAACCACAGAATGCCGTACAGTGAAGGTCAGAAAAGAATGTTCGCCGAGATTCAGGAAAAATTGCGCGCCCTGCAAAAAAATGACCGCGAACTGGGCAATTATCTGAAAGAAGTGGAAGAGGCAAAAGCCATTGAAAATTCTCTTTCCGCAAAAATGACTGATGTTCCCGATGACATTGAGGTGAGCCACAGCGATTTGATGACCGAGATGAACACGGTGCGCCAAATGGCAAAAATGACGGTCGGGAGGCAGGGAAATCAGTTCCCCGTGTTTACGCGCGAATTTTATCACGGCACTCCAAAAGGAACGGGATTTCGCGAAAATGTCATCAATATGTTGGCATGGATTGAATCGCTTGACCCCGGTGCGTATGTGCGCGTTCATCGGCAAATCAATAACCGCATTGTTCCCTATGTTATTCTTGTGCCGACTTATGGAGACTTTGGTATTTGCTGGGAGCCGTTTGACCGCTACAACCGTGTGACCAGCCGAGGCAGAATCGTCATACCCATGTATCCACGCGACCTTAAAATTGCAATGCTCATGGCGGTGGCGGATTTGCGCTGGCAGGTGGCAAAGGAAAAGGCAAGTTACTATTGGATGGAAGAAGGCTTGACTGGTCAATATTATCAGTGGATTGAAGACCAAAAACTTAAAGGCGATTTAAAAGCCTATTTCATTTCCGACTACGTTCTGTGGATGACAAAAGAGGCAAATGGAACGCAGGTTATGGACAAAAAACTGCGCGCAATCTTTTGGCGGTTCATTCCGTTCCCGCAGGAAAAGAAAGACGAACTGAAAAAACGCAGCATGGTTTACGCAGAACTCTACCAGCGCGACCTGAACCGTGCGATGAGCGATGGCTATTGATATTAGGAGGGGGGAAGTCTCCCCCTGCGCGCACACGCTGTTGTGCGCTACCCTCTCTGCGGGGTATGGAGCCGTTCGCTAAGCGAAAAAACTTGTGAGACAAGTTTTTAGGCGAGTCTCGGTGAAGGCTGTGCCTGAACCGCGCCCCGCAACGCCCCCTTGGGTTGATACAGGATTCATCTGCCGAGATTTTCCCGACAGAAAATTATACAAATAGAGGTTTTTTATGGATTTCGTTAAGGAATTGAAGGCAAAGGCTGCCAAAGCAGGAAAGACAATCGTTCTCTGCGAAGGCGAGGACAAGCGTGTTGTCGAGGCGGCCGGAAAGATTGTAAAGGAAGGAATCGCAAAGATTATCCTTTTGGGCAACGAAGCAGACATTGCAAAATTCGGCTTTGACATGACAGGCGTAACCATTCTCAACCCGCAGAATGACCCCAACGCTGACCAGTATGCGGAAATCCTGTACAAGGCGCGCGAAGGAAAAATCAACAAGAAGACTGGCGCACCTGAATATGCCGATGTCGCCGCGGCAAAGGCTTCCATCCTCAAGGACTACGCCATGTACGGCGCGCTCATCCTCAAGGCTGGCAATGCAGACGGCTTTGTTTCCGGCGCATGCCACTCTACGGCGAACACGCTCCGCCCTGGCCTTCAGGTCATCAAGACTGCTCCGGGATGCAGCACTGTTTCCTCATGCTTCATCATGGCTGCTCCAGAAAGCGGCAACCCCTACATCAAGGAAGGCGTCGCGCTCTTCGGTGACTGTGCCATCAACATCGAGCCGGATGCCACACAGCTGGTGGACATCGCCCTGGCAACCGCCGACACTGCAAAGAAAATCGCCGGTATTGAGCCGCGCGTAGCAATGCTTTCTTTCTCAACAATGGGAAGCGGAAACGACGACAAATACTTCAAGACCGTTCCCAAAGTACAGGAAGCAACAAAACTAGCAAAGGAAAAGGCTCCCGATTTGGCTCTGGACGGCGAGTTCCAGTTTGACGCGGCCATCGCACCCGAAGTCGGCGAACTCAAAGCCCCGGGCAGCAAGGTTGCCGGACACGCAAATGTATTCATCTTCCCCAACATCAACGCGGGCAACATCGGATACAAAATCGCTCAGCGCATGGGTGGCTGGATGGCAATCGGTCCTGTCTGTCAGGGCTTTGCAAAACCACTCAACGATTTGAGCCGTGGCTGCAATGTCGATGACATCGTGGCAACTGTTGCCGTGACTGCATTACAGGCATAATTCCGATATTCATAGCAATGGATTAGGACAAAGGGATACATGAGGGTAAAACCTTGTGTATCCCCCATATCCCTAAAGGGGATCCCTACAGTGTGTCCTTGGGGCAGTAGCGGCTGACAATTTTTGGGTCGATTTTGCCTTCTAGTTTGAATGCGCGGATAACCCAGCCGGCGAATTTGGCAAAAATCATTAGGCTGACGAACAGTCCCGCAATCAGCACGAAAGGAATGATAATTTGCACGGGCATACTGTTTGCAAGAGAAGGTATTGCCCGCAAAAGCATAAAAAATGCTACAAGCAGAAGGATTTCCACTAACAGCGTGATGACGATGTTGCAGAGCGAAGTAAGGACTGTAAAAAGCAGGGAACGTTCTTTGAGTGTCATTCGGCAGATTCCTTTTTCTCTTTTTTCAGCATGATTAAAAATGAGATTATCAGCAGAATGCCGCACACCACTACGGCAGAATCCGCTACGTTGAACGTAGGCCAGCGGTCAAGTCCGAAAAGCCCGTAGAATTTTACGTCAATAAAATCAACGACACCTTCCGTGCGGAAAAAACGGTCAATCAGATTGCCTAGGCCTCCACCAACAATGCCCGCAATCGACCAGCGTTGCAATGCGGTAAATTCATCGTTACGGATATACACTCCGATTACCAGAATAATCACGATAAGCGGAATGATACGGAACAAAATGCCTCGCACGGCAACAGACCATCCCTGCCCAATGCTGAATGCGATTCCGGGATTGCACACGTGAACGATGCGCAGAAAATCACCAAAAAATGATGCTCCCACAGAATAAAGCGGAATATTTTTTATGATGAGTGCTTTTGTAATTTGGTCAACAATAATGACCGCGATAGCCAAAACGAAAGGAATGTACTTTTTTATCTTTGGCTGTGTCGGTTTAAATTCGACTGAATATGTATTCGATGCCATATTTGATTATTTTATCCAAAAACAGTGTTATAGTCTAGTTGGAATGTCAATAAACATCGTTTCCAAGCCACATTCCTTTTCCAACTTGGCGCGGACTAAATTGACTCCCACTGTCTCTGTCTGGTAATGACCGCCTGCTATTACGTTGATGCCGCTTTCTTCAATCGGATGAAAATCCTGATGACCCACTTCACCAGTGATGTATGCGTCCGCTCCCGCTTCGACCGCCTGCGAAAAATCTTCGCCCGCACCGCCAGAAATAACTGCCACTGTGTGGATTTCTTTTTTGCCGAATGGAAAAATATGTGCTGCCCGCTCACCGTTTGGGAACAATTTGCGTTCCAGTTCTTCAATTGTTACGGCGGCAGGAAGTGTTCCCAGTGCGCCCAAAGTCATGCCGTGCCACGAACCAAACGGCTGAACATTTTGCAATCCTAATCTGGCGGCGATACCGTAATTGTTTCCAACTTCTGCGTTTGCGTCCAGCGGAATATGACTTGCGTACAGGGCAATATCGTTCTGCAAAAAGGCTTTGATTCGCTTGTAGTGGATGCCTGTAATCGTGTCGCAGCCGCCCCAAAAAAGTCCGTGATGCACGAAAAGCAACTGCGCTCCCGCCTGAGAAGTCTGCAATGCCGTTGCCTCGCACGCATCTACCGCAAAAGCCACTTTGGTAATCTGCTTGCCGTTCGGGTCGCTGTTTGCAATCTGAATACCGTTCCGCGACGGGTCGGCGGCGAAATTTTCTTTTTTGAGGAACGCATTAAAATATGTGTCGAGTTCATTCAGTGTCATTTTGTTCTCCTTATAAACTCCGCGTTAGAGGTCGTGCCTCCTTTGCTATTAGGACTCTTGTGTGGCTTCAACAGGCTCGGTTGCTGTCTTTATTATCTCCACAGGGGCTGCCAGTTTTTTTGTCTGCTCAATTGATTCGGTTGTTTTTCCTGCCACATAGCGCGGAATGAAAAAACTTGAATCGCGCTTTAGGTTAAAAAAATATGCTGCAAGCGGGTCAGTCTGTTCCAAAAAACCGTAGCCGCTGGTCTGGTATTCTGCCACGCGATTTATGGCAAAGAATCCCATCGCATTTTCAGGAAATTGTGCCGTAAGTTCATTGAGCAGGTCAATGCTGATTCCGTCTACGATGAAAAACAATTTTGTTTCGCTTCCGTACTGAGCAAGAGCCAGTCGGGAAAGAGCGTTGTAGCCCATCATGGCAATCTTTACATCGGCATCGTTTATGGCGGCAAAATCATCCTTACGAAAAAGTGACAGAAACATACTGCAAGAACGGCGAAAAAATCGGGTGTCGAGTACATTGCCGTACCGTGCGGGTTGCGAAGCGTAGAAATCAGCTGTTATTATCCGATACCCTTTTTGGGCGAGCAGTAAAAAATATGGCTCGTAATTGGTGACGTTTGCCGTGCATTTTGGAACGAACAGGATGACGCTTTTTGGTTCGCTTTGCATTGTTGTATCATCTTCGGTTTCCTGCGCATATTCATACAGCGTTCCAGTGATTTTTGATTTTTCAAACAGCGTTTTTCGCACCTGATAGCCAGAAGTCAAGTTGCCTGTAAGCAGCGTTTTACTTCTTTTTACGCCAAAATCTTGTGGAAGATAACGGACGGGATGAAAAATAATGAGGATTACCAGAATTCCGAGCGAAATCAGCGCAATCAGAATAGATGGAATCACAAAACGGATATTGTAGTAGTCAACGACTAACCGTGCGGAAAGCCGTGCCAGTGAGCGGGCATTGATAAGAAACGTGAACAGAGAGAGAATGCATAAAAGCAGGATAACGGGGTCAATTCCCCAGATATAAAAAATCAGCAGGGAAAAAATAAATGAAACAGGTGCTAAGATTGCCGTTGCATCAATACGTGCATTTTTTGTAAAGAAAATTCTGACTGACACGGAAAAAATCATCAGAAGTATCAGCAGTTCTGCAAGGAAAAGGTCGAACATAGTTCCATAATAATGAAAAATTTCCTCATATTCCACTAGAATGTGGTGCAAAATTTAAGATTATGTGTTATAATAAGCAAAATATTTCTATCGAGAAAAAGATGGCAGAGCAGAAGAAAAAAATTACTGTCGATATTTCGAAAATCAAGATGGCAATCCGCGCAGGAATTCCGCTGTCTATCACCACATATACGCTTCCAAAAGAAATGGAAGAATATATGAATTCTGTTCTTGCCGTATTTTTGGACGAACTGAATCAGCGTCAGATGATTGAATACTTAACCTATTGTCTGAATGAACTGATGACCAATTCTAAAAAGGCGAATACTAAGCGCGTCTATTTCCGCGAAAAAAAACTGGATATTAATAATGATACCGATTACGAAAAAGGTATGCAGGATTTTAAAAAAGACACGCTGAATAATATCAATTATTATCTGCGCTTGCAAAAAGAAGCGGGTCTGTATGTCAAACTGGTTTTGCAGACGCGGAACGGAAAAATCAAGGTTGAGGTGCGCAATAATGCGGAGTTGACCGTTACCGAATACAAGCGAATGCACGATAAATTGAGCCGCGCACAACAGTATACTTCTCCAGACCAGGCGTTCTCTCAAATTCTTGATGATAGTGAGGGCGCAGGACTTGGTCTTATCATTATGATTCTTATGCTGGAAAAAATCGGACTGACCGAGGAGAATTTTCAGATTGTGTGCGAAAATGGCGAGACGATTACCCGTATTATTCTGCCGCTTAATGAGACTACGCAGAAAAATATTGCGGTTGTGTCGCATGAATTCGTTAAGATTATTGATGATTTGCCGCAGTTCCCGGATTCCATTGTACGCGTCAACAAGTTGCTGAATGACCCCGATTCAAAGATGAGCGATATTGCCGCCACAATTTCCAGCGATGTTTCTCTTACTACCGATTTGCTCAAACTGGTCAATTCCGCAACGTTTGCCCTTGCTTCTCCCTGCAAGAGCATCGGTGATGCGGTAAAAATGATTGGCATCGGCGGAATCCGCAATATGATTATTTCCGTTGGTTCTATGAACGAACTGAAAAAAATTGCACCTGATGATAAAAAAGAATTGTGGAATCATGCATATAAAGTGGCGTTCTATTCGTACAATCTTGCCCGCAATTTCTGTGCTTCGGACAGGGATGTTGTAGAAGATTCATACATCTGCGGGCTTCTGCATGACATGGGTAAATTGATTTTTGACACCGCCCGCCCAGAACTGATGGATAAAATTAAAAAACTGAGCGCGGACAAAGGCGTTCCCAACAATGCGTTTGAAAAACTAGTTGCGGGCGTAAATCACGGGGAACTGGGCGCGTTGATTGCGGAAAAATGGAATTTCCCGCAATCTGTTATTTCGGTCATTCGTCACCACCATGAACCGGATTTAGCACCGCAGGAAGTGCGCAAGTTGACCAGCCTGATTTATCTTGCTGATATGATGGTGCATTACACAAATCATGATGTTGATTATTATCAGTTTGATGATGACGTGCTTGTTACACTTGGCATAAAAAATGAGCAGCAACTGGCAAAAATCTGTCAGCGTCTGGAAGAAGCGTTTAGCACATCAGGTCGCTAACGCAGTGATTCTACCCACTTTTGCATAAGAATCCCGAAAGCCACACCTACATTGAGCGATGCTTTCAGACCCGTCATCGGAATGCTTACCCTGCCATACGTTGCGCGTTCCAATGCTTTCGGGCTTACGCCAAGTTCTTCAGAACCAATGATGCATATTCCTTTTTGGGGAAAAGCGAATTCTTCTATGGGAGTGCCGCCCGTTTCCAGCACGAACACAGGCATATCTTGGGGCAAATCTTCCAGCGCGATGCGCTCATATCCCAACGTTTCTATACAGCCCATGCTTCCGCGTTGTGCTTTTGGATGCTCTGGGTCGGTACACAAAGGCGAAATATACACTTTTTCTGCGCCCATCGCTTCTGCCGTGCGGAACACCGAACCTAAGTTGAACGGCGAACGAATGTCTTCCGCATACACGCATACGCCCGGAAAAAATGCACGCTGGCGGACGATGCCGTTTTCGTCTACGGGGGATTGGTGCGGTGCGATAATTAAATCCCATTCCGCTGGGAACGTACCGATAATGGCAAGCAGAATATTCCGTGCCACATTGCAGGTACGTTTTTCGTCAAAAAGGTCTGCGTCCAAAAGAGACTGCAATTGTTCATGCTGGGCGGGAGAAATCTGCGGGTCGCGCACAACGATTTGGGCAAGACAGCGTATGTATTCAGCACGGGGCATTTTGTAGGTGTATTCCATGCCTTTTTCTGCAATGCCGCATATATCCCGTTCCAGCGCGCCAAAAGTCAATGCCAGTTTCCGCCGCTTTTGTCCGGGTTCAAGTTGATGTAATTTGCTAAGTTCAATCATGCTGCTTAATACGCCAGTTTGATGAGCGAGAACAAATCATCACTTGTCATGCTTCGCGGCAACGAATTGATGTAGTCCAGTTTACCCGCATCTTCTGCTGCCAATGCCAAATGTTCGATGGAAATATTCAAATCTTTAAGACGTGCGGGCAGATTCGCCTTTGCCAGACGCTGACGGACATTTTCCGCAAGAGCCGCCGAACATTCTTCGGGAGCACTGTTTTCGGGTGCAATATTGAGCAACTGAGCCAGTTTTGCGATGCGCTCGCTTTTGAATTTTGCGCAGTCTTCAATAACGTGTGGAAACAGAATTGACGTGACCAGCGAGCGGCTTGTTTTGAACCGTGCGTTAATGCACAAGGCAAGCAACGAAGCCACGCCGATAGAACTGGTCGCGCTTGCAAGGGAAGCCATACATCCTCCCTGACTCAGCAATTCTTCTGTAGGCGTGGTAATCGTCAGCGAATGATTTTCGTCCGTGGCATAGCCCAGAATCTCAACCGCTTTTTCCGCAATCATATCGCTAAAGAAATTTGCCTTGTGAGAAAGATAGGCTTCCGTTGCAAGGCACATCGCTTCGATTGTCATTGATTCCGTCTGATTGGTGGTGAGCGTTGCCGTCATGTTCGGGTCGAACAATACTATCTTGCACAGACCGTTTTTTGCCTTGACCAGTTTAATTTGTGCGGAGCGGGAATCTGTTACGGGAATCGTATCTGTAAATACAAAGGGGTCGCGTGTGGTGGTCGGCAAACAGATAAGCGGAAGCGGCTCTGCGGAAACGGGCTGACCTTCCACAAAGGGGTACACTTCGTCATTTTCGTTGTAGATTGCCGCGAGGGTGCGGGCTACGTTTATTGCGCGTCCACCTCCTACACCGATAATTCCTTGGATATGCGATTGCCGTGCCAGAGATAACGCCTGCTGAATCGTTTTGGTTGTCGCGCCTTCGGACAATTCATCAAACACAAAAAAATCAATGTTCCTGTCTTTGAGCGATTGCGTGATTTTATCATTCGACTTCACTTCTTTAAGAATCGGGTCAAGAATCAGCATGAACCGCTTGCCATATTGAAGCGCGAATTCTCCTAATCTGCTGGTGGTATACGAACCGAGGATGATATTCGGTGAAATACGAAATGTAAAATCTGCCATATCTATAGAATAAAGCCTTTTGACTTTTCACGCAAGCGGGTCAGTCTGTTGCGGCGGAAATGAGGCAAAACTTGGAAAAAAACGCGTTTGTTGCTGACTAGCCATTTTTTACCATGCCAACTGCAATCCATCTTGCTCATACAGTGAAAAGAATCTGTCCTTGCTGAGCATAACAAGATTTTTTCTGATGGCAAGATGAATAAGCATACGGTCAAACGGGTCTTTATGCTGCTTTTGCGGCGGAAGTTCCTTGTAGGTGATAAAATCGTATGCATCGGGATTGAGAATCTCAAAGTCATAGTTTTTGGCGATATTCGGAAGCAAAAGCGAATTGATTCCGTTCAGCGAATATTTGCCCAACTGCTCTTTTATAGCGACTTCCCAGAACGAAATGGTGCTGACGTAAATAGGAGATTCACCTACTTCCAAAATATCGCGCACTTTTTGCGAAAGTTCCGATGTATTCAAAAAAGACCAGAGGAATGTGTGCGTGTCCAAAAGGTAGCCAACGGAATCGTTCATGATTCTCTCCTATAGTTCGCCTAAAAATTCTTCCATTGTGATTTTGCCATCGCCTTGTTCCGAAAATGAGGCAATGCCTTCGTATGTTCCGAGCGTACGCTTATGAGTGGCGGCATTTGGAATCGGAGAAAGTATTGCCACGGGGCGTTTTGTCCTTCCAAACAAAATTTGGAATTGCTCGCCTGACTGCACTTTTGCCAGCACAGAGGAAAAATCTGCCTTAAAATCCGCGACGGTCATCTGAATCATAGTTTCATCATATTGTCAAGTTGTCAACTTGTCAAGTTTCATTCTTTTCTAAATTTCTCAAAAAATCCCCTATTTTTTCCTTGTAAGAATTTCGTTTTGGGTTTATTCTATATAAATACAATAAGTACATTTTTATCATAAGGGGATTTGTTTTTGCAGTCTGCAAGAATAGGAATCTTCTTTCTACAATTTGATAGGAGGACTTATGTCCAGAAAGAAACAGTCAATGGACGGAAATCAGGCGGCAGCGCACGTAGCGTATGCATTTACCGAAGTCGCTGGAATCTACCCGATTACACCGTCGTCACCAATGGCGGACTTTGTTGATCAGTGGTCAGCAAACGGTCAGAAAAACCTGTTCGGTACAAAACCGAAGGTTATCGAAATGGAATCAGAAGCGGGTGCCGCTGGTACAGTGCATGGCTCTCTTGCCTCTGGCGCACTGACCACTACTTTTACGGCTTCACAGGGCTTGCTCCTGATGATTCCAAATATGTTCAAGATTGCGGCAGAGCAGTTGCCCACTGTTTTCCATGTGTCTGCACGTACTGTTGCCACTCAGTCTCTGAACATCTTTGGCGACCACTCTGACGTGTACGCTTGCCGCCAGACTGGTTTTGCAATGTTTGCAGAATCAAATCCGCAGGAAATCATGGATTTGGCACCGGTTGCACATCTTTCTGCCATCGAAGGCCATGTTCCCTTCATCAATTTCTTTGACGGTTTCCGCACGTCGCACGAAATTCAGAAGATTGAGATGTGGGACTATGACGACCTGAAAGACATGGTGAACATGGATGCGGTCAAGGCATTCCGTGACCATGCGCTGAACCCTGAGCATCCTGCAATGCGCGGTTCACACGAAAATGGTGATGTATTCTTCCAGCACCGCGAAGCCTGCAACTCAACCTACGATGCACTTCCCGCAGTCGTAGAAAAATACATCGACAAAATCAACAAGAAACTGGGCACCAACTATGGTCTGTTTGACTACTACGGTGCAAAGGACGCAGAGCGCGTAATCGTAGCAATGGGCTCAATCTGTGACGTTGCGGAAGAAGTCATCGACTACTTGACCAAGAAGGGCGAGAAAGTCGGTTTGATTAAGGTTCACCTGTATCGTCCGTGGATGCCCAAGAAATTCCTGGAAAAACTTCCGAAGACTGTTAAGAAGATTGCAGTTCTTGACCGCACCAAGGAACCGGGTTCTCTGGGCGAGCCTCTCTATCTGGACGTTGCCACAACCTTGCGCGAGGCAGGATGCAACGACGTTATCCTTACTGGCGGACGCTATGGTCTGGGTTCAAAGGATACCCCGCCGTCAAGCGTATTTGCCGTATACAAGGAACTGGAAAAAGACGCTCCCAAGAGCCGCTTTACCATTGGTATTGTTGATGACGTTACCAATCTCTCTCTGCCCGAAGTCAAACCCGCTCCCATTACATCAGCGGAAGGTACTGTTGAATGTAAGTTCTGGGGTATCGGTGGTGACGGTACGGTTGGTGCAAACAAAGACTCAACCAAGATTATCGGTGACCACACTGACAAATACATTCAGGCATACTTCCAGTACGACTCAAAGAAGACCGGCGGTATCACCATCAGCCACTTGCGCTTTGGTGACAAACCGATTAAGAGTCCGTACTACATCAATCAGGCGGACTTTGTTGCTTGTCACAACCAGTCATACATCATCAAGGGCTACAAGATGGTGCAGGACGTTAAGCCGAACGGCATCTTCCTGATTAACTGCCAGTGGTCTGATGAAGAACTGGATAAGCATCTTCCTGCTGCTTCAAAGAAATACATCTACGACAACAAGATTAAAGTGTACACCGTAGACGCTGTTGATATCGCTACCAAGATTGGTCTGGGCAAGCGCACATCAACCGTTCTTCAGTCTGCATTCTTCAAACTGGCAAATGTTCTGCCCGCAGAAGAAGCAATCAAGTACATGAAGGAAAAGGTTGTTGCAAAGTTCAGCAAGAAGGGTCAGGACGTGGTAGACATGAACTGCCAGGCTATTGACCAGGGTGCTGGCGCATTGCACGAAGTAAAGATTCCTGATTCATGGGCAAATCCGCCGGCAGATGCAAAGAAACCCGCATTGCAGGGCGAAAAAGCTACCGTGGAAATGGTAGAAAAACTGATGAACCCGATTGCACTGATGGACGGCGACAATCTGCCTGTTTCTGCATTCAAGGACATCGCAGACGGTCAGTTCCAGCTTGGCGCATCTCAGTACGAAAAACGCGGTACTGCGGTCAATGTTCCTGAGTGGGATTCAACGAAGTGTATTCAGTGTAACAACTGTGCCTTTGTCTGTTCACACGCGACAATCCGTCCGTATCTGTTGACCGATGCAGAGGCTGCGGAAGTTGAGAAGAACGGTGGAAAGGCAGTTGACCTGAAGCCCAAGGCTGGCAAGTACAAGTTTACGCTTTCTGTTTCACCGCTTGACTGTATGGGCTGCGGCGAGTGTACGACGGTCTGCCCGGTTCAGGCACTCACAATGGTTCCACAGGAAAGCCGCTTGAGCGAGCAGCCGGCATGGAACTATCTCGTTGCAAATGTTTCAAAGAAAGAAGACTCAGGCTTTGCAGACTCAACAGTCAAGGGAAGCCAGTTCAACCAGCCGCTTCTTGAGTTCTCTGGCTCATGTGCAGGTTGTGCAGAAACTTCTTATGCCCGCCTGATTACTCAGCTCTTCGGCGAGCACATGTACATTTCTAACGCTACAGGTTGTTCTTCAATCTGGGGTGGTCCTGCAGCAACAGCTCCTTACACAATCAACAAGGACTCAAAGAAAGGTCCGGCTTGGGCTAACTCACTCTTTGAAGACAACGCTGAACACGGTCTCGGTATGTACTCAGGCCAGAAATATATCCGCGACAACTTGATTGAAAAACTCAACGGAATGGAAGCAAGCGGTGCCCTCAAAGAAGCCATCGACGCTTTCATGGCTACAAAAGACAGCACGAAAGAGAACTCAGCAAAAGCTGCTGACCTCATCGCCGCTCTCGAAAAAGACGGTTCAGCAACTGCAAAAGAAATCCTTGAGCAGAAAGACTACCTCGCTAAAAAATCAGTTTGGATTTTCGGTGGCGACGGTTGGGCTTACGACATCGGTTTCGGCGGTCTCGACCATGTTCTCGCTTCCGGCGAAAACATCAATGTGATGGTCTTCGACACGGAGATGTACTCGAACACAGGCGGACAGGCTTCAAAAGCGTCTAACATCGGCGAAGTCTGCCAGTTCGCTGCTGCCGGTAAAGAGATGGGCAAAAAGAGCCTCTCTGAAATCGCGATGAGCTACGGCTATGTCTATGTCGGACAGATTGCTCTCGGTGCTAACCCCGCTCAGGCACTCAAAGTCATTCAGGAAGCAGAAGCCTACAATGGTCCTTCCCTCATCATCGGATACGCTCCATGTGAGCTCCACGGTGTTAAGGGTGGTATGAACCACTGTCAGGACGAGATGAAGGCTGCTGTCAAAGCCGGTTACTGGAACCTCTTCAGCTTCAACCCGGCCCTCAAGGCAGAAGGAAAGAATCCGTTCACCCTCACTTCAAAAGAAGGCGACGGAACTTACCAGGCATTCTTGAACAACGAGACTCGATACTCAGCTCTTACACGCAAGTTCCCGGAGCGAGCTAAGGTTCTCTTCGACAGGAACGAGCAGGCTGCTAAGGACAGATTCGTACACTTGCAGAAGCTGGTTGAGTTGTATAAATAAGATGTCACACGGATTCGATTTTGCTAACGCAAAATCATAGGTGACGTGAACGCCCCTTGTGAGGAGATTTTTCCTTGCAGGGGGCGTTTTTGTTTAATGTGTATTAAAAGATATTTTTATGTTAAAATAAAAATATGTCAGAAGAAAACATCGCCTTTAAATCATTTTATTATAGTTTGGGAACGACGAGTTTCCGTATGCAGAATTTCAATCAGAAGATTGAGCAGCAATTGGATTTACTCAATCAATTTTGGCAAAAGCCCGAATATACGAATGAAAAATGGGAAAGTAACGAGAGCGTTCAAGAGGCATACTACAATTTTATCAAGGAAAGGGGATTTTTAAAAGACGGTGAAGCTCCGCGCAAAGCAAAGGATGCACGGCAGAAAACATCTGGAATGCGTGACATCGGATTAATCGACGACAACCGCCGTTTGACTGATGTTGGAAAGAAACTGCTAGAAATTTCAAAAAATGGAGATTTTTCAAGCGACAATTTTCTGCAAATTCCGAAAGACAGTTTCGTCTATTTTCTGCAACTTTTGAAAACTTACATCACAATCGACAAAGATACAGGTGTCCGTCCGTTTGTTCTGCTTGCCCGACTTCTCAAAAAGTTTGCGTATTTAAGCAAAGAAGAGTTTATGTATTTGTTCCCGCTCTGCATAAGCAAGCAAACAACGGAGTTCATCGAAAGCAAACTTTCTGATTTTCGCGGAAAAGGTGCAAGCGTGGGCGAAATTGTTACAGAAATTTTTATGCAACAGCAGAACTACAAAGATGCGCTCGATTACTTCATTGCTGAAAAGACTGTTACCGAAGAAACTTTTTGCAAAGTCGGTTTGAACCGCAAAAGTAAGGATTACGATAGAGCATATTTGCCTTTGTACAACGCAATCAAAAAAGTTTACTTTGATGACGACAAATCACCAAAAGCAATTTTGAATCTTTATGAATCTTCCAACATCGGCAATGTAAAAACGCATTGGAGAAAGTTCTTGTTTAAGACTTCTTCAAGTGCTTCAATCAAAAAGTCACCACTTGCACAGTTGCACCTTGCAAATATGTTTTCAAATCTTGAAAATGAAAAAGCGTTCAAGACCGTTTTCTTCAAAACAATGCACTTAATAAAGATTGAGCGGACTCTTGAAGATTATTTTGACTTGAACCGCCGTTACCTCAAAATTTCCGACACGCTTTTGTTTGCAGATGAACAGGTGAAATTCGATGTAATCCCAAAGTATTATTTTTCACTTTTACCCGATGAATTTTACAATCTCGCGTTTGAAAAAACAGACAAACTTGCAGAATTGCAAACGCTTGAAGAAATTTCACCGTTTTTAAAATTAGACGAAGCGAAGTTACTCAAAGCAATCAATAAGGACAACAAAACTTCATTCACGCAGATTGGCGACATTCGGCAATTTGTCGCGGACGAACGGACTGAACGCTTCAACAAACTTATCGATGAGCGTTTTTCTGATACTCAACTTATTTACATTCTACAACTTATCAGCAAGCGAGCAGACAAAGAAATTCTGGAACTTGTTACCGATGATGCTGATATTCCCACAATCTTTGAGTACATTTTGGGCATCGCGTGGTACAAAATAAGTGAGCGCAAAGGCGATATTCTTTCGTTTATGAACCTGTCGCTGGAAGCCGATTTGCTCCCCAAAACTCATGCAGGCGGCGGCGAGGCGGACTTGGTTTTCCAATATGATGCGGAAAATGGCTATCCGAAACACACTCTTTTGATTGAAGCGACTTTGGCAGATTCCACAAATCAGCGAAGAATGGAAATGGAGCCAGTTTCTCGGCATTTGGGCGAGTATCTGCTTTCTCACAAGGATTTGGATTCCTATTGCGTTTTTGTCACGAACTTCTTGCATATCAATGTTATCTCAGACTTCCGCAACCGCAGAAAAATGGAATATTACGGCGGGCGCAACGGCGAAGAGGTCATAAACGGAATGATGATAACGCCGTTAGAAAATGAACTGTTGATTGCAATTCTGCAAAAAGGCGTAAAATATCCGCAATTATACAGACTGTTCCATGAGTTGCAAGAAAGTCCGCTTGCTCCAAAAGAATGGTATGCGGATTTGAAAGAAAAAATTGCTTTATTGAAATAAGGACTATTTGTTTATGAGCAAATATGATGATATTTTTTCAGAATACAACCGTTTTTCAAAAGCAATAGATTCTTTTTCTGCATATACAAAACTAATGCCCAAAATTCCCGATTATATGACTGCGGCAACTCGTACACTGCAACCCACAATTGATTTTGTTAATCGGCTTGAATCAATACAAGCTCCTTTCAAAAATATTGGGATTGCACAACAAAACCTTCAAAAGCTTTTAGGTGTTTATGATTTCTCTGCATTAAATGGGGCATTGGAACTAACACTGCCACATGCTAATCAAGTAGCCATATCGGGAATTGCAGAACTATCTGAACAAGCAAAAATGCTAATGGGCTTTAACAAGTCATTCACCGATTATTTTTCATCGCTTCAATCATCTTTTTCTTTTATAGATTCTTTGTCTGTGGTGAGAAATCAACTGCCTGTATTATTTTATTATGAGAGAAATTTTTCAAATGCGTATCAAGGACTTTATACAGAAATTCTTGACGATTCCTTTTCTCCAGAATTAGATGAAGATGGTGATTTAGAGTGGAAAAATGAAAACGAAACTATTTGTTCTTCCGTAATCAAAGATATTTATGGACTTCCAGAATTATTTAAAAATATTTCTCGCCAAGATGTTCAAGAACTGTTGGAAACTTTAAAAACTCAGCCTTATACTGCGTTGGAAAACGGTATTGCAAAAGCCATATTAAATGAATTGCGCACATCTCTTGCAAAAAATCTTACAAGAATACCCAATGGGGCAACATTCTTGCATGGAAGAAAACACTCAAAAAATGAAATTGTATTTACAGATGATGAAATGATGAAAGCTCCTGCATATTGCACCCACACAGAACGCTTTAATCCTGCGGGAAGCCCTGCATATTACTTAGGAGAATCAATAGAGACAATTCAAAAGGAATTGAAACCAACTACAGAGGAAAAAGAAGAACAAGAATTACAATACATACAAATCACAACAAAAAGACCACTTTATGTTTTGGATATTCGTGACAGGGAGTGTCCTGTTTTTGAATTCTGTAAATACCCATTAAAAAATCCGTCACCTCGTCCAAAAGAATATTTAGTTCCTAACTTTATTGCGCAATGTTGTACACAACTACGAAAAACTGCCGACATCCAAATTGATGGAATTCTGTATAAAAGCACGATAAATCCATCTGGGCAATGCCTTGTCTTATTTGAAACGAATACTGATTATTTCAAGATTACAAAGAGAGATAGAATTCCTTTTGCATAAAATATTATTTTTAATAATTCGTAATCAAAACTTCATCCGTTTGTGCGATATTTTTCTTATGATAATTTGAATTGCTGTAGGAAAAATCCAAATGATGACACACATACTCTTTGTGTGCGGTCAGCCAGTCTTGTAAGATTGCGTTTGTTTTGTTGTCGGTCAAAAGCACATTTGAGAGTGCGAAACGGATTTTATGCGCCGTGAGGTCGTCCAAATATGCGAGCAGTCGCTTTTCTTCCGCTTCGTTCCAAGACTTTTCGTTGTAGGTCGCGCAAGTGATTAAATACGGCGGGTCGGCGTAGACAAAATCTTGCTCGGTCAGTTCGTTTGGCGATATTTCGGAAAAGTCCGTGTTTGTGAATGAAATGTTCCGCGTTTCGAGTGCGGTCAAAAATGACTTCAATTTGTTCTGCATTTTGATATTGAAATCGCGTTTGCCGACAGGAAGATTGAATTCTCCGTCCGAATTAAAACGGATTTGATTGTTGAACGAGTAGACAATCAGAACATAGAGCATCAAAAAATAATTTTCATCTGTAGGCGACAGCGAATTGAATTTGTCGCGCAGGGCAGTAAAGCCGTTTCTGTTGAAATTTCCCAAACCGCTTGACGAGTTGCAGTTGTAAAAATCGTAGCCGTTCGCATTTGAATCGGACAAATTGAAATCTGCGATGATTTTTTTGATTTTCGGAAGCAAGTCAGAAAAAGTCGTCTGCTTGAAAAAAGAAATCAAGCCAATCAGTTTTTCGTCCTTGTCGTTGCAGATTATTTTTTGAGCGGTAACATTCAGAGCGACATTGCAACCACCGCAGAACAAATCGACAAAAGTATGAACATCATCGGGGAACAATGGCAAAAGTTGAGGAAGAAGTTTGTATTTTCCGCCCGTGAAGTTGAGCGGTGATTTTATGATGTCGGTTTTTGCGCTCAGTTGCATTTGCAGACAAAAAGCCTCTCTTCGTTGTCAAGATGTTCTGATTTCCCCGTGGTGAACGCCTTGAACTGCTCGGAGAAAGTCTTGACCGTGCCTTTTGCCTGCAAGGTATCCAAAATCTCCGTGTCGGAAATGCGGGCGTTTGAGCGGTCGTTGCCTTTCTGCGCCATATTGTTGTAAGACACTACAATGTACTTTGCCTGCAAATCGTGTATCAAATTCGCAAAGGCTTTCGGTGCGGCGCGGGTACAGTATTTGCTTTTGAGAGCGGTTCTATCCATTTTTCTAGCAACGCCAAAAACGTCGGGCTTTTGCCAGCGGGCGATATTCTCCACAAGATGATAGGCATCGCTGTACTGTCGCGAATTATATGGGGGGTCAATGTAGACAACATCGGCGGAAATTGTTTTGACGAGTTCGTTTGTATCGCAGTTGAAACACTCATTGTGCTGCAGATTCGTGTTTGGTTCTGGCAAGGATAAAACTAGTTCGTCGGTTAATTCTACATTTTTACGGTAAGCGTCATAATGACCGCAAGTATTCGCGATTTTATCCAAGCCGTAGAGCAAGGAAGTTACGAGCATTGCGCGTTCCTTGTCGTTGATTTTCTTTGAATTGTACTCATTTTCAATATATTCACGGATAAAACCGATTTTTGAGCAAACTTTATCTGAAAAGTAAGTGTTCGCAAAATTTTTTGTCATATAGTTTTCTTGATAGGGAATATCACTGTTGAAATATAAGATGTATTTTTCAATCTTATTTTCATCAAATGGCTCATCAGAAAACCAAGTAAGGTGGCAGAGATAGTTGCTGTAGAGAATATCGTTTGTGATAAGATGTTTGTCGATGTAGGCAGAAGAAACTGCACCAGTTCCTGCAAAAATATCTGCAAAAGTGCCAAAAGCTCCGCACTCCGCCGAAATCACATCGGTAATAAAGGGGAGAAGTCTGTATTTATTGCCCAGATAGCGGCGATTGTTAATTTTTGTCGTCTGCATTTTTTCCGTAACACTGTAACACAAATTCTAGAGAAATTATAGTATTAATGTAAAAAGAAAAATTTTTTATTTAGAACAGCGTTAAGGATTGTAGGGGCGGCGAAGCCGTTGCCGTTAGGCAATGTAGTGCGAAAGCACGGAACCCCGGAAAGCCTGACCCGAAGCAAAGCGAAGGGGAACGCCCATATACAGCAAAAGAATTGGACACGAGTTTTGACTTTAGGCAAAACTCGTTAAGCACTCGAAGGGTGCGTCGGCATCAAAGGCTTCTAACATCGGTGAAGTCTGTCAGTTCGCAGCAGCTGGTAAAGAGATGGGCAAAAAATCCCTCTCTGAAATAGCTATGAGCTACGGTTATGTTTATGTCGGACAGATTGCTCTCGGTGCTAACCCGGCACAGGCCCTCAAAGTCATCCAGGAAGCAGAGGCTTACAACGGTCCGTCACTCATCATCGGATACGCTCCATGTGAGCTCCACGGTGTTAAGGGCGGTATGAACCACTGTCAGGACGAGATGAAGGCAGCTGTAAAAGCCGGTTACTTAGGGAGCGACCGCCTGTGGCGGGCAAAACCTGTGAGACAGGTTTTGAGCGATTCTCCGAGCAGCTATGCTGCGAAGGGAACCTCTTCAGCTTCAACCCGGCCCTTAAGGCAGAAGGCAAGAATCCGTTCACCCTCACTTCAAAAGAAGGCGACGGAACTTACCAGGCATTCCTCAACAACGAGACACGATACTCAGCTCTTACACGCAAGTTCCCAGAGCGAGCTAAGGTTCTCTTCGACCGCAACGAACAGGCTGCTAAGGACAGATTTGTTCACTTGCAGAAGCTGGTTGAGTTGTATAAGTAAGATGGATTGTCGGGTGACGAAAGTTGCCCGATGATGATGAAATGAAGAACGCCACCCGATGCAATGTTGAGTGGCGTTTTTGTTTTTTTATAGAGATTGTTTTTTCTAATATTGATTGAAAAAAAAATAATCATTATACTTAATTTCTTGGTAGAGTGAATGTGTCGAATGAAAATGCAAACAAATTAACATATATCTCTCTCTTTAGTTCCGCAGGCGTGGGCTGTTTTGGTTTTAAAATGGCAGGTTTTGAATGTATTGCGACAAATGAACTTATCCCGCGCCGCCTTGAAATCCAAAAATTCAACAAAAAATGCAAATATGAAAGCGGCTACATTTGCGGCGATGTGACAAACGATGAAACAAAACAGCAGTTGTTTTCTCAAATTAATTTGTGGAAAAAACAAGAAAATTTAAAGCGTGTTGATGTTCTGATAGCGACACCGCCCTGTCAGGGAATGTCCGTTGCGAACCACAAAAAAGCGGAAAACGAAATTATCAGAAATTCGCTTGTGATTGAATCTATCAAGATTATAAGGGAAGTAAATCCGAAATTTTTTATTTTTGAGAATGTTCCTGCATTTATGAAAACGATTTGCACGGACATTGACGGAAAAGAAAAGCCTATTTCGGAGGCGATTGAGAACAATCTAGGCGAAAAATACTCTTATGTTTCTCGCGTGATAAACTTTAAGAATTATGGGGCTTGTTCAAGTCGCCAAAGAACGCTTGTTATTGGTGTTGCTCGTGAGTTCGCAGATGAGATTTCACCTGTTGAACTTTATCCAGAAGTCCAAGAAGAAAAAACGCTTCGGCAGGTTATCGGAGATTTGAAATCGCTTGACTTTGGCGAGATTGACGAAAACGATTTTTACCACGCTTTCAGAGTTTATCCAGAACACATGAGAGCGTGGATTCACGATTTGAAAGAGGGTGGGTCTGCCTTTGATAATGACGATATTGAAAAGCGACCTCACCAAATTAAAGACGGTCAGATTGTCGTAAACACTCGTAAAAATGCCGACAAGTATACACGCCAATACTGGGATAAAGTTGGTCCGTGCGTTCACACGCGGAATGACCAGTTGGCAAGCCAAAACACCATTCACCCAAAAGACGACAGAGTTTTCTCAATCCGCGAATTGATGAAGATGATGACTATTCCCGATGATTTCAAGTGGGTTGATAAATCATTGGAAGAATTGAATTCGCTTTCTGACTCGGAAAAAAAGAAACTGCTGAAAAAAGAAGAGGTAAAAATCAGACAGTCGCTTGGCGAGGCAGTTCCCACTGTTATTTTTAATAAAGTGGCGGAAAATATTAAAAATGCAATTTCTCATAATCTCGTCAATACTTCGGAAATAAATAAAATTATAGGTGAATACAAACTAGAAGAAAAAAAAAATCTTGTTGTGTTCATAACTGAAAATCCTTTAAACCTTACAATTTCTGCTTTGGGAAGAATTGCTGAATTATGCAATGCAAAGCGAACGGAAAACGCTGCTTATTTTACTAATAAGTCTTTAGTAACTGAAATTGTAAAAAATCTACCAAATATCGAAAAAAATGAACTTTCAATTTTAGAGCCGTCTGTTGGAGTGGGAAATTTTATCCCGCTTATTTTGCGAAGATTTGAAGATAAAAAAATTACTCTTGATGTTGTAGATATAAATGCAGATTCTTTAGAAATCGCAAAACTCTTGATTGAAAAACTTCAACTGAAAGAAAATATATCAATGCATTATATACATGATGATTTTCTTTTGCATGAGTTTGATAAAAAATATGACCTAGTTATTGGCAATCCACCTTTTGCAAAATCAAATGTTTCTCCGAAACTTTTAAAGACTTACAAGCAATCAGTCATAAATAATGATACAAACAATCTTTGCTCGTTTTTCTTGGAAAAGGCTATAAAAATATCTAATTATGTTGCTATGGTTTTTCCTAAGTTTTTACTGAATACGCCTGAGTTTAAAAAAAGCCGTGATTTCCTTTCAACAAAACCCATAGATTGCATAATTGATTTTGGAGAAAAAGGCTTTAAAGGCGTTCTTGTAGAAACTATTACAATTTTTGTAAATAACAACGCTTCTATAAATAAAACAAAAGTTATTTCTGTGACCAAGCATATTGAAGTAGAGCAAAGACAAAAATATATTTTTGATAACTCCTTGCCGTATTGGATTATTTATAGAAATAACTTTTTTGATTCAATTTATCAGAAACTTGATTTTGATGAATTTACGGTGTTCAGAGATAGGCAGCTTACAAACAAAAATTTAAATTCGTCAAATGGAATCAGAGTCTTAAAATCTCGTAATATAGATGATTCGGGAACAAAAATTTTAAATATGCAAAATTATGATTCTTTTATTGCACCCGAAACTCTTTCTGAGTATTCTGTTTCAAAATTCTTGAATGCAGAAAATGTGTTTATTACGCCGAATATGACTTATAAGCCTCGTGTTATGCGGAAGCCAAAAAATTGTTTGGTAAATGGTTCTGTCGCAATTTTAATTCCTAAAAAGGACTTGCATATAACTGACGAGCAATTATTATATTTTTCAAGCGATGAATACAGAGAATTTTATCAAATCGCAAGAAATTTTCAGACACGCTCTTTGAATGTGGATGCTTGTTCTGTTTATTTCTATGGCTTGCTAAAAGAGAATTTTCAAGATAAAACTGCTGAAAAGGAGAATTTTTGCAATGATAACAGAGCAGTCAATTATTGATTTCATAACGCCATTTGATTATGACATTCGAGAATCTCATAACGGGCGTTGGATAGACCAAAAATGTACGCCAGATGTTTTGTCTTTTATTGCAGATTGCATATATTATTATGCAAGTGAAAATCCCGAAAAAGAATTCTGCACACAAGATATTTGGTTTAGCGAATATGCCGTTCAAAATACGGAATCGGTTTTTAAAAAGCCAAGTCCAAAACAAAATGCCGCTAAAAATGAATATGATAAATTCTTTCAACAGCCAATGAAGTTGTTGGCAAACGCACAGATTCTTATCGAACGAAAAGACGGCTTGAAGAACATTTACAAAGTGAATAATCTTGAAATTCTTGAATATATTGCTTTGAGTGAAAGAAATGCTTTGAAATTTTTGTATCGCTACATTGAAAAAGTTTTGCGTGACAGCGAATTGTTCTATGATTTTGAAACATTCTTTCAGAATCAAAAAAACATTGAAGATAACAAGGATAAAATGCAACTTGCCTATACGCAACTGAAACAAAAATTTTATGATTTCACCCATTCATATACATTCATAAAAAAGGATTTGGAATGCGGGCGTATTTTTACGAAAGTCATAAATCCTTTGGCATATTTTTATAATGCGTATGGCACACAAGGCGGTCATATTTCTAGCGATAGAATAACTTATGATGTTTTGATGTATAATCGCAACAATTTCCGTGACATTTACGCCAACAAACCGAAAGGTGTTACAAGAAAAGTGTATGCAAGTGAACACCCGATAGAAATCAACGAAAAATACTACGATTACCAATCGTCAAAAGCAAAACGCTTCTTGCGGATTTTCAATGACCAGTACCGAAACGGCGTTACGGAGCATTTGGAAAAAGCTCACTTAAAAGACAAGGCAATTCACATTCACCATATTTTTCCGAAAGCACTTTATCCCGAAATCTGTGCCTACTTGGAAAATTTAATTGCATTGACACCAACGCAGCATTTTAACTATGCGCATCCGAACGGCAGGACACAAGAAATAAATGTTGAATATCAGAAATTGCTTTTGCTTTCAAAGGCGGATAGAATCAAAGAGAACATTGAAGAAAGTTATTCTGAAAAAGTTGAACGGATTTATGAGTTTCCAAAATTTCTTCATGTGCTGAGCGTTGGATTTGATAACGATGAAGTGGAATCAATCGGCAATATGGATTTTGTCGCTGTAATGAATGCGATAAATGTACATTATGCGAATGTAGTATAATCGGAGCATTAATATGTATTTGTCAGAATTAAAACTATGGAATTTTCGCAAATATGGTAGTTCCGCTTCATTCGATATTTTACAACCGAATTTGACGCTTCCTCTAAAAAAGGGCATGAATGTTCTTGTTGGAGAAAATGATTCTGGAAAAACCGCTATAATTGATGCCATAAAACTTGTATTGAAAACACAGGATTATGAATGGATTCGCGTTTCTGATGATGATTTTTTCAAAGGAAGTAATCGCTTTCGTATAGAATTGCGATTCGAAGATTTGAAAGATGAAGAAGCAAAAAATTTTATAGAATGGCTCTGCTACAAGGAAAATGATAAAAATCAACAAGACATATATCTGCGACTTATTTATGATGTCACGAAAAATGATGAAAGAATTTTCCCTAGTGATGTTTGCGCAGGAGCAGACGAAAAAGGTTATCCGCTAACGGCAGAAGCAAAAGATTATTTAAAAACAACTTACTTGAAACCTTTAAGAGATGCCGCCGCGGAATTAACCCCTGGTAGATATTCACGGTTAGCTAATATTCTCTATTCTAGTGATACTTTCAAAAAAGGTTCGAAAGAAAACGCTTTAACGGCAGAACTAAAAAAATTCAATGAGTTTGTAAAAGACTTCTTTGAGAAATCTGAAAATGAAGGTAATGTAATAAAGGTTGTTATAGATGAGTTTTTAAATTCATTTATTGAAAATCAAACAAAATCCGAGTTTTCTTTTGCACAAAAGGATTTGCGGACTATTCTTTCAAAACTTGAATTAGGATTAAACGATGTTACAAATCCTGGGCTTGGAAGTTTAAATCGCTTATATATGGCTGCGGAACTTTTGAATTTAAAGCGGAAGTCATGGAATGGCGTAAAATTATGCCTTGTAGAAGAATTAGAAGCGCATTTGCATCCGCAGGCTCAAATGAAAGTGGTCAGCAAACTGCAACAATGCGGTGAGAATGATAACATACAATTTCTATTGACAACACATAGCCCAAACTTAACCTCAAAACTTTCTTTGGAAAAACTAATCTATTGCCATAACAATTCCTGTTATCCGATGGGAAATGAATACACAAATCTTGATAAAAGCGATTATGTGTTTTTAGAGAAATTTCTTGATGTAACGAAAGCAAATTTATTCTTTGCAAAAGGACTTGTTTTTGTTGAGGGGTGGGCAGAAGAAATCCTTTTGCCTGCTTTTGCCCAAATGTTAAAATCTGTAGGCATTATTTCACAAGATTTGACAGAAGCTGGTGTTTCTATAATCAATGTTGGAAATCTGTCATTTTTACGATATTCAAAAATATTTCAAAGAAAAACAGGAAAGGATATTGATATACCTATTGCAATAATTACTGATTCGGATGTTAGATTCTATGAAAAAAATGCACAGAATACAAACACTATCATCAAAAGAAATGTTACCGTTATACAGACAGAATTGAAAAATGCTATAGAAAAATTAGAAAAGGAATATAACCATTTAAATTCAATAAAAGTATTCATTGCAAACGATTGGACTTTGGAATTCTCATTATACAAATCACAGACCATATCACCTTATTTTAAAAGTGCTGTACAAACAAGTCATCCGAAAATCGAAGAGATAAATTTTGAAGAAGTGTTGGCAAAAAAATTGATAACACAGAATTTAAAAAAAACGGAAATTGCTTATCAATTATCAGATTACTTAAAAAACATCGAATGTACAAAAGAGCAAATAGAATCTGATACTTCGATTCAATATTTAGTAGAGGCATTGAAATTTGTATGCAAATAGAAATCTCTGACAAGGAAATTGAAAATGCAGAAAAAATCTTACTTCCTAAAAATATGGTTTTTGATAAGGAGAGAAGAGATTTTATAAAAGATTTGTCCACGCTAGACTTACAGGCTGTTCCAGGGAGCGGAAAAACGACAGCATTGTTGGCAAAGCTTCTTATCCTTGAACATAAACTTCCATTTGAAAACAACTCTGGAATATTAGTTATTTCACATACAAATGCCGCTGTAGATGAAATAAAAAATCGCATAGGAATAGTTGCTCCAAAACTTTTTACATATCCTAATTTTGTGGGAACAGTCCAGAGTTTTGTTGATAATTTTTTAGCGATACCATATTACACAAGCGAATATAATCACCGTCCATATAGAATTGATGATGAAATCTTGTATGAACGATGTGAAACGGCAGCGTCTTCTTATAGTCCATTTTTTAATTGGTTAAAAAAACATAATAGTCCATCACAGTTTCTATTTTCTTTAAATTTGACATCAGAAAGAAAACTAGACGAAGTTGAGGGTCTAAAAGATAAAACCAAACCAACTTTCAAAGGCTTAGAAGATTTTAGAAAAACGGCATTTGCCGACGGTCTCTTAAAATATTCAGAAGCAATTGCATTGGCAGCCGAAAGCTTAACTAAATATCCATTAGTAAAAACATTATTACAAAAGCGATTTCGATTTGTCTTTATAGACGAGATGCAAGATATTGAAAAAGAACAATATAATCTTCTTGAGCAAATTTTTTATGAAGAAAACAAGGAAAATTGTTGTTTTCAAAGAATAGGAGATATAAATCAATCGATTTATTCTCAGAATTCAGATAATGATGATAACATATGGATTTTTAGAGCAAAGAAACTCCAAATTTGCGGAAGTCATAGATTAAATCCGCATATTGCGTCAATCGTACAGCGATTTGGCATTGATAATCAAAAAATAGATGGACGACGAAAGGATTCTGATGGTTCAGAAATCAATATAAAACCATATATTATTGTGTATGAAACTGCTTCTATAAAATCTGTCATTCCTAAATATATTGAAATAATACAGAATTTAAAAAATAATCATTTTCTGCAAGATATTAAAAACGAGAGATATGTGGTTGCTGGTTGGAGAAAACAAATTAATAACAAAACTGCTGGAAAATATTGTATTTCCGATTATTGGCAGGACTTCACTATCGAGGATATAAAAACAAAAATAGATTATAAAACTCTTGATACTTATCTGAATAATTATGATAGGACAAGTTTAACGCTAGAATCTATTCGCAAGAATATTCTAAATGCTTTATTGAAAATATTACGATTTGAAAAGGTGAGAGACGATAATAATCATTATTACACAAAGCGGACTATGATAGATTTTATAAGGAATTCTGGCGAAGACACATACGAAAAGTTTAAGTCAACTCTTTTTGTTTGGTGTAAGCGTATAATAAATAAAGATAAATCGGTTATTTTTGATATTAGAAATTATATTCCAAAGTTCTTAAATTTATTCAGTGTCAAATATGAAAAATCAAAAAATTTCGTTGAAACGAATAATCAACCAAGCAATACTTTTGAATCTGAAACTAAAAGCAACATTTACGAAGATAAGAACATAAAAGTTTCTGTACAAACTGTACATTCTATGAAAGGTCAAACTTGTACAGGATTACTATACCTTGAAACTTTCAAGGCAAAGGGGAACGGAAATAAAAAATATGAATCACAGAAACTTGCATCATATATTTGTGGAAACAGTATTTGCGATTTTCCAAGTGAAAATAGTTTTATAAAATCAGCCGCAAAAATGGTATATGTTGGTTTTTCTCGTCCAACGCATCTTCTTTGCTTTGCGGTACAAAAAGAGCGGTTTGACCAAAATTTATCCGCAGTTAATAAAAATGAGTGGGAGATTGTAAATATATAAATTGAAATCTATGCGGATATTCTTTTATTTAACAAAAACTATAATGGAATGACTCGAAAAATAAGAACAAAATATACAAACGAAATGCCCTCAAAAGTTTTCCTTATTCGTTGAAAATAACTTTGTTAATTTAAAAATAAAATTCATGTTTTTCTTGACTTTAGCATTTTTCCTTTATTATTTTTATTGTTGGTAAGGAGATATGATATGAGTAAGTTAGTTTATGGGAAAATGCATCAAGTTAGATTCTATAGCGAAGAAGAAAAGCAGGTGGTCTTTAACTACATATTGAATAATCCAGAAAATGTTAATTTTAAAATACATGAAAATAATCAGAATCAAGGAGCATGGGGATCGGAAGATAGAATTCATTTTCGTAAAAAAGAAGGTGTTCCCGAATGTTTAACAAGACAGATGACAGCAGGCAGAGGAAATTTATATGGAAGAATTAACTGTAAAGAACTTTGTGAGGAATTAAGGCAAAGTCTAAAAATGTAAATAATTTTTTTATGTGGTATATTCTGGGTAGGTGGGAAAAATATAAAATTGTGTAGCAATTTATCGTATTCCCGCGTTAAGGATTGTAGCACCGCCGTAGGCGTTCCGAAGCGTAGCGTAGGAATGGAGCGATAGCGGAAGTGCGGAAAGCCTGACCGCCGCTTGTCGGCGGGAAGGCCCTATTTATAAAAAAAGGCTGTGGATTTGAAACCGAAGGCTGGCAAATACAAGTTCACGCTCTCAGTCAGCCCGCTTGACTGTATGGGTTGTGGTGAATGTACAACGGTTTGTCCGGTACAGGCACTTACCATGGTTCCGCAGGAAACTCGCCTGAGCGAGCAGCCCGCATGGAACTATCTGGTTGCAAACGTCAGCAAGAAAGAAGATTCTGGATTTGGCGACAACACCGTAAAGGGAAGCCAGTTCAACCAGCCGCTCTTGGAGTTCTCTGGCTCTTGCGCAGGTTGTGCAGAAACTTCTTATGCCCGCCTGATTACACAGCTCTTCGGCGAGCACATGTACATTTCTAACGCTACAGGTTGTTCTTCAATTTGGGGCGGACCGGCTGCAACAGCACCGTACACAATCAACAAGAACTCTAAGAAAGGTCCGGCATGGGCAAACTCATTGTTCGAGGACAACGCAGAGCATGGTCTGGGTCTGTACAGCGGCCAGAAGTACATCCGCGACAACCTGATTGAATCAATCAAGGAAATTGCAGAAGGCGACAAGGCAACTGCTGGTCTTAAAGATGCATTTGCTAAGTTCATGGAGACAAAAGACAATACTCTGACTAACTCTCCGGCTGCAGAAGCATTGGTTGCAGAACTTGAAAAAGTAAAGTGCGACTGTGTAAAGCCGATTCTGGAGAAGAAGGCATACCTGCCCAAGAAGTCCGTATGGATTTTCGGTGGCGATGGCTGGGCATACGATATCGGATTTGGCGGTCTGGACCACGTGCTTGCATCTGGTGAAAACGTCAACGTCATGGTATTCGATACCGAAATGTACTCTAACACAGGTGGACAGGCATCTAAGGCTTCTAACATTGGTGAAGTCTGTCAGTTCGCTGCTGCTGGTAAGGAAATGGGCAAGAAGAGCCTCGCAGAAATCGCCATGAGCTACGGCTACGTCTATGTAGCACAGATTGCTCTTGGTGCTAACCCTGCACAGGCTCTCAAGGCTATTCAGGAAGCAGAAGCCTACAACGGCCCGTCACTGATTATCGGCTACGCACCTTGTGAGTTGCACGGCGTTAAGGGCGGCATGAACCACTGCCAGGACGAGATGAAGGCAGCCGTAAAAGCCGGCTACTGGAACCTGTTCAGCTTCAACCCGGCCCTCAAGGCAGAAGGCAAGAATCCGTTCACGCTGACCTCTAAGGAAGGCGACGGAACTTACCAGGCATTCCTCAACAACGAGACACGATACTCTGCATTGACCCGCAAGTTCCCGGAGCGCGCAAAGGTGCTGTTTGACAGGAACGAGCAGGCTGCTAAGGCACGGTTCGAACACTTGCAGAAGCTGGTGGAATTGTATAAGTAAGATGTTTGTCATTGGGCGAAATGCCCGATGATGACTGGTAATTGAGAAACCGCTTCCTGCGAGAAATATTCTTGTGGGGAGCGATTTTTTTTGTTTTAGTTCTATAATTTTTTCCTGTTCTTTGTTAAAATAATAACAATTTTGAATGTTTTGGAGAAAGCCATGCCAAAAACAGAACAACTGACAGTACAAGAAAAAAATGGAAAAATATATTGTCCTTTAAAAGATGTCTGGCATGTAACGACTCCAGAAGAAAAGGTGCGACAAACTTGGGTTTGCAAGTTAGTCAATGAATACGGTTATTCTTTGGAACAAATGGGGCAAGAAATCTCTGTTACGACTTCTAAAAAATCAAATGGAGAGGCGCGAGGAGATGGAAACGCTCGTGCGGATTTAGTTATTTGGAAAACAAAAGAAGATAAACTTGCAGAAAAGAGGGCATTCATAGTTATTGAATTGAAAGCAGAAAATGTCCGTGTTCGTGTTGAAGATTATTATCAAGGACAAAATTATGCTACATGGGCTGGTGCAAGTTTCTTTGTTACTTCTAACGAAAAAGAAACGAAATTCTTTAATATCGACCCCGACTATTTACCAAAACGACTTGAAGAAATTGTAGCTATCCCAACAGCATCAGAATCTTTAAACGAAAAGAAAGTTGAAGAATTGTTGAATAAAACAAAAACTTTCACCCGTGAAGACTTTACTACGACATTACGCAAATGCCATAATATCATTCGCAACAACGATAAGCTTTCTCCAGAAGCGGCTTTTGACGAAATCAGCAAGATTCTTTTTATGAAGATAAACTTTGAGCGGGAAGCAAAAGGAAGCCAAGTTTTTACTATGGAAGAATACCAGAAGCAGAAAGAGATAGAAAATGAATACAATAAAAATCATCATATTGAAAATCCAAAACCTTTTATGCAGGTAAAATTTAATGATACTAAAAACGCATATAAAGATGATAAACTTTTTGACGAGAATGAAACAATCAAAATCCGCGAAAACAGTTTTGAGCAGATTATAAAAATTCTGCAAGTCTACAACCTCTCTGATACACAAGACGATGTAAAAGGAATTGCATTTGAGCAGTTTTTAGGAACTACATTCCGCGGTGAACTTGGACAATTCTTTACTCCTCGCACAATAGTTGATTTTATGGTTAGTATCCTTGACCCGCAGGAAGGCGAAGTTATCTGCGACCCGACTTGTGGTTCAGGTGGATTCTTAATAAAAGCCTTTGAGTATGTTCGTGAAAAAATTGAGCGAGATATAAAGGACATAAAGAATAATTTGAGAAAACAGCTTGAAGGAAAAGATTACGATTCAAAATCAGAAAAAGAGCAGTTAGAAATTAACAAGCATATTGATGAAATGCAGCAAATCATCAATAAAGAACTTGATACCCAGCAAGCAGGCGATAAAGATAAAAACATCCCTCAAAGCAGGATGTATTCCCTTTCTCATAATTGCATTTATGGAACTGACGCAAATCCACGCATGGCTCGAACTAGCAAGATGAACATGATAATGCATGGTGACGGACATGGCGGAGTTCACCATCACGACGGACTTTTGAATGTGAACGGAATTTTTGAAGAACGCTTTGATGTTATTCTTACGAATCCTCCATTTGGTTCGCGTGTTGATAAGTCTCTTAAAATATCTGAAACAGACCGATTTACAGATGAGAAACTTATTGCAAAATACAAAGAACAATATGGTGAAGAAGAATATACAAGAGCCTTGAAACAGGTTAACGACAACATTGGAAAGCCTATTCTTGACCTATATGATACAGGAAAAATGAGCGGCCTTACCGAAGTCCTCTTTATGGAACGCTGTCTCCGTCTGCTCAAAAAAGGCGGGCGAATGGGAATGGTTTTGCCGGAAGGTGTTTTGAATACATCTAATCTTGCAAAAGTGCGTGAATATTTTGAAGGCCGCGCAAAAATCATTTTAATCTGTTCAATTCCGCAGGATGTTTTTATTGCAGCCGGTGCGACCGTAAAGCCAAGCCTTGTTTTCTTTAAGCGATTTACGGAAGAAGAAGAAACAGAATATGCAAAATGCGTTGAGCAGGCTCAGAATGAAAAGCGGGCAGAAAAGCAGGAACAGATAGACAAACTGACCTCTGAAAAAGAAAATCTTGCAGATTCTAAAAAGAGGGAAGATAAAGCGCGTCTAAAGGAAATTAACAAGGCACTTGAACTTATTGAACAGCAGATTGTTGAAGAAGCAAAGCCTAGAATCAAAGAATTGTTTGACCATGAGATTCCTATGGCGATGGTTAACGATGCAGGAATTACATCGACTGGCGCATATTCCGAGGGAAATGAGCTTCCAAAACTGGCGGAAGAATTCACTGCTTATCGAAAACAAGCAAATCTGTGGAATTCGCATAGCCTTTCTGATTCTTATGATTACAATGTAAATAAAGACGCCAACATTGTCAGAACTCTAAATGATGAGGAGTCTGTTCTGACATGGTAAATGAATTTTCGATTCTTAAGTTTATATTGTTCTCTGAACTGGAAAAATGGAACATTTCGGAAATTCTTAACGGAAAAATCTCTGGAAAATATAAAAGTCAGCCTTTGACGAATTTTCTTGTTCGTAACAAAGAAGCCATAGAAATAAAACGAGATGTACTATACAAACAAATTACAATTCATCAGTTTGGAGAAGGCGTTTCTCTTCGTTGTGAAAAATACGGAAAGGACATAAAGACAAAACGGCAATTCGTTGCAAAAAAAGGGCAGTTCATTATTTCCCGCATTGATGCCCGAAATGGCTCTTTTGGAATTGTTCCCGATTCTTTAGACGGAGCGATTGTAACAAATGATTTTTGGCTTTTCGATATTAAAAATGCAGTTTCGCAATTTCTTGTATTATTACTTTCATCAAAAAAAATAAATTCATTCTGGCAGTCAAAAAGCAACGGCACGACAAACAGACAGCGAGTTGATTTTGAAGATTTTATAAAATCAAGTTTACCTATTCCTCCGATAGAAGTACAAAAAAGTATTGTCAAAAAATACGATGATTTAATCAAAAGAACCGATGAAATAAATAAGCGAGCAGACGAATTACAAGCATTAATTCAAACTTATTTTGACAATCAATTAGGGATAGTTGAAATAAATACAGAATTTAAGAATAGACTTAATTTTATATCTTTTTCTAATATTGATTTATGGGGTGTCGAAAAAAATCAGAGAAAAAAAATTATTCGTAATAAAAAACACCCGGTAGTAAAATTGGAATCTTTGTGTTCTGTTGGAAGTGGCGGAACACCAGACAGAAGCAATGACAGTTATTATAAAAATGGTAATATTCCCTGGGTAAAAACAACAGAGGTTGTTGATGAATATATCAATGATACAGAAGAAAAAATTACACAAAAAGGGTTAGAAAACAGTTCTGCAAAGCTATACGAAAAAGATTCTTTAATTATTGCTATGTATGGTCAGGGAAAAACTCGTGGTCGAACAGCAAAGTTAGGAATAAGTTCTTCGACAAATCAAGCTTGTGCTGTGTTATATGACATTAACAATGAATTAATCCTTACAGATTATCTTTGGTTTTATTTTCAAAATGAATATGAACGAATTCGAGAACTTGCTTATGGAAACAATCAGCCTAATCTCAATGCAGGAATGATAAAAGAATATCCGATTGTTCTTCCCCCATTGGAAGTGCAAAATGAAATAGTAAATCACATAAATCAAATAAAATCACAAGTAAAAGAACTCCGCTCAAAAGCTGCTGAATTAAGGCAGAATGCAAAAGAAGATTTTGAAAGGAGCGTGTTTGAATAATGGGGAACATTCTTGAAAAATTAATTTCAGATTATAATTTGACAGTTTATGCAAGGGATACAAAAATTGCGTGTATAAAGTATTCATTTAAGCATAATAATGTAAAAGTGAATATTTATTTTGATATGTTTGATAAACAATCGCCAGGATTAAATCTAGTATTGATTTATATGAAAAATTACTATTATACGAGCTTAAATGTTTCAAAAATCAATATTCCATCACAATATTTAAAACAGATTCCTAAAGAAATATTATCAGAAATTCAAGATTCGAATTATAAGCTTACAAAATTCTTTGAACGGCTGAACAATGAAATAATGTTAAGCAAGCCTAAATATGCTACTTATGCAAATGATTATGATTTTACGGATGCTTTAAGGTATAACAAAAATACGGAGAATTTGCCATTTCTATATTGTTTACGACATCCACGAATGACGGAGAAAACATTAAATCTTTTACAAGAAACATTTGCCATTTCATACAAAACTTTAAGGAGTATCCAAAATCATAATATGACGATAGTTAGAACCGGCAATCCAAAATATCGAAAAGAACTAACTGTTATATTAAACGAGAATAATATTTTAATCTAATAGGGAGGAACATATTTCCGTATGATATTAAAATCTCTTTGGATAAAAGATTATAAAAATCTCAAAGAGTTCTCGCTTGATTTTGAAAAAGGGAATCATCTTTCCATTTTGATTGGTAATAACGGAAGCGGAAAAAGTAATGTCCTTGAAGCTATCAGCGGAATATTTGCAGAATGGAATGGAAAATACAATTATCATTTTGATACGGATTATACACTTTCTTATATAAAGAATGATTCAGAATATACTTTGAAACGGGAGGGGCGTTATAAGAGAGTTAGTCAAGATGTCAAAAACATTGATTTTTTACCGAACAAAGTCATTGCTACTTATATGGGAGAGAATTCTTTTCTATATGAAGAATTTTACAAACCATTTAAAAGAAATTTAAAAATGTGTTTCTGTAATGAAAATTTATGGAATGTTTCTTTTCTTATACTTCTTTTATATGCATATAGATATGAAGATATAGCAAATTTTTTATTTGAAGAATTTGGTATTACAGATGAAACGATTATAGCCATAACAATAAGATTAAAATCTGGTTATTATCAAGTTGGGAAAGATGTTGAAAATTTAATAGATCAGATAAACAGTATGATTATCCAGATGAATTCACTGTTTCGCTGGCTGATTTGCAAACGAGATTAGGACGCACTTCAAATGATGATGACTTGTATTATCAACCTAGGGAATTATTTGATATCTTTTCTAGGGCATGTACAAGAACGCATCCTATGATTACACAGTTAGATATAGTTATTGGTTCGTTTTTACATTTGCATGATTTCAGTGAAGGAGAAAAGCAAATAATTCTTATAAAAGCTATTTTAGAATTTATTGCAGACGAAAATTCTGTTCTTTTACTTGATGAACCAGATGCAAATATTCATGAAAGCAGAAAAGTGTACTTATATCAGCAGTTAAAAAAGTATTCAACGGAATATGACAGACAAATAGTTATGACTACTTATTCTCCGTTAATTGCCAAAATTGCCTCAGAAAATGAATTGGTATATTTGGAATCCAAAAATGGAAGTGTCTCGGAAGTTCCTACTGATAAAATAAATCTAGTTCGTAAATTAGCCTCTGATGAATGGAACATAATGGAAGCTGGAGTTTTCTTAAATTCTGAAAAACCATTGGTTCTATTTGAGGGAAAATCGGATATTGATTTTGTAAAAAGATCAATAGAATTATTAAAAGAAGATGAACCAAGATAAAGATTATACTTTTCTTTGATAGAGATGATGCAGGAAGAAAAGCAATGGTTGAAATTAGTGGGTGGTCAAAGGATTCAAATGAAATAAAGAACGAGATAGATTATATTTCCTCTGGCAATTTATTAAAAGCAGCTTTCTATCCTCATTCTAATGAAGTTACATCTGGAGAATTTTGTCTGTGTTTCGCCCGTAAGTAATTGCACCTGACAGTCCGCCGAACCACAGAGCAAAGCGAGTTTTTTCTCTATTAAGTGCGCCAAAGGCTATCTTTTTTCATCAGGCAGATTTTGCATATTGTTTTCGATCAAAAAAAGGGCTGCCCTTGTTTTGGACAGCCCCGTAAAAAATTACGCTATATGCTTTAGGGCAGCCTTGTGCTCAATGAAGAACTTACCGACGCTCAGACACAGGAATTGGAGCAGCTCCTTTCCAGAACTGTTCTTTGCGAATGACACGGAAAGGTATTTAAACTCGTTCGCCTCAAAGATTTCACGGCTGAAGAAGGATTTGAAACCGTCCCTGTCATAGTCCAGAATTCCGTAGCGCGCGATGTCCGCTTCCCGCTTTTTGCTGTCGTATGCCATCTTTTCCACATCCACATCAAAGTAGTTGTAGAGGCAGGTCGCAAAGCCTGTTATCGAGAGCATGCCTTCGGTGATGACATTCAGATGCTTCTGGGAGACCGGGTTGCAGTAGCCCTCCACTGTCTCGTTGAATGTGATGTTTGCGATTTTTACGCGGCTGACTTTGCCGTCCTCGCTGACCTTTGCGAATTCGTGGCCGATGAATTCTGCCGCATCCGTCGTGGAGTTGTTGATTATGGCGTACTTGCCCGTCGTCATGTCAAAGAAAGCGTGCTCCCCGACTGCGCCAACTTCCGTGCCATCGGCAAAATGCACGGTGAATGCGTCGTGGCGGACTTCGCTTCCGACATGGTTGTGTGTGATGGGTGCGCTTGTCAGGCAGCCCCGCTCAAAGTCCCATGCCGCGACCATGTCCGTGTTCTGGACTTCGCATGCACGTTTGTACGTGCCGTCTGCAAGCAGCACACGGGTGTCGTCTTTGAGACAAAATCCAAACGTTCCTAATGCTCCTATTGCCATCTTTTTAGCATCATCTGAGGACATTTGTCCATCTCCGCCTGCAACAGCGTCAAGGTCGTCCATGTTGAGTTCTGCCTCGCTATTCTCCGAAAACTCCATGGCTTCTTCATAGCTTATGTCGTAACCCAGCCTTTTGCCAAGGGGAGCAACGCCTTTACCATCGCTTCCTGTGTCTTTTTTTCCAGGTTTGCGTCAGCATCTACCGCCTCAATAAATTTCTGAATGTTTTCCTGTGCCATACATTCCTCCTGCACATCGATTATATACATGTTTAGACGAATAAGGTGAAAAACGGGCAGAAAAAAAATTCATTTTTTGCATTTTGTGTGTTACAATTATTTCAAGGTACTTTGGGAAGTAGATTATTATGCTTGACTGTAAACGCATTTATGCCGACTATTCCGAAAAAGTGTATGCATATCTCAGGAAACATGTGTCTGACGCAGAGGCGGCGGCTGATTTACATTCCAAAATTTTTCAGAAAATTGTTGAGCATGTTGATTCTTACCGGGGAAATCCCGATGCAGTTTCAAGTTTCGTCTACACCGTTACCAAGAACTGCGTAATTGACTTCTATCGTACACGAAAGTTTTTTGATTGCATTGATGATATTAACTATACAGTTGTGCAGGTGGTGCATCCACCGAGGAGGAGTTTTTTTCCCAGCAAATGCTCGAAAGCCTTGCCTGTGCGCTTGAGACGCTTTCTGTAGAGGAACGTCAGATTATAGAAATCCGTTACTGGCAGCAAAAGCCCTTGAAGGCGGCGGCATTTATCACGGGGCTTTCCTATGGTGCCGTAAAGTTGCGCCATCGTTCCGCGCTTGAAAAACTGCGTGTTTACATGCAGGCTGTCTGTTAAAAAACCTTTTTTACTGCCCGTTTTCTGCTTTCTTCGTCTAAATAAGCATACGGTGGAATGGCATGATGAAGATTTTTTCGGAAAGCAATTTTAAGAATTTTTTCTCCGCTCTTTTTGATTACCAGCGTTTTGACTCTAATCCGCACCTTGCCGCCGTACTCCGCAGTGATGAGACGGAGCAAGCAAGGCTTTTATAATGTCGTAATCGGACAATTATTCATTCTAGCCCAGCGCAAAACATTGTTAAGCCTAGCCTGATAGCCTTTGCCTGCCTGTTTTAGCCATGCAAGATTATCATTGTCTATCTTTGTGTGGATATCGGTCTTAGGCATTTTCAACGCCTGTATGTAATAAAAGCCACCGTTGCTGTTTGGCTTGCTCGCTGGAATGTCCGAAAAGTTTATCTTACTATCGGGTATTTTATCAAGCCGTTCAAGCGTTGCCCGTTCCTCATCGGTCAGCGGGGGAAAATCAATAACCTTGTATTCTCTTTGCGTTCTCTTCATAAAGCATTACCTCCGTTTTTTCTGCTTTTCGTGCAGAAATAAGTCTTATTAGACCTTCCCTGTCAGTCGCTATAACGGTTGCGATATAGTGCCCTTCTATCTTGCCTATGTACTTTCCCCTATCCTCATCATTTGAATGGGAATAGTCATAGTCTTGATAAAGCAACGGGTCATTGAATACACGGCTTGCAAGCTCAAAACTAAGCCCGCCATGATTTCTTTTGTTCGCCTCGTTTTTTGCCGTATCCCATACAAAAGCATTGAGATAGACAAAATCTTTATCTTGCTCCATAATTCTATTGTACTTGATTATGTACATAAATCAAGTACAGAATTACAAGCAGAACAAATTTTCAGCGTTTATCTGCGTTTCTTAAATTTGTTCGTCTATTTCTGATAAGTTTTTCCATTCGCTAAGCGCGTCAGAAACCTTGTCATACCAGCCGTTATTGAAGAAAATACACTTCGTCATGTCTGCTCCGTTAAAATCATAGACCTAGCCGGAATACAGAAGCCCCAGCGCGCGGCAACCGCCCGTACAGTATTCGAACCACTTGCAGGAAGCGCATTTTTGGTTTGTCTCGCGGATTGTTCCGACTGTGGTACAGATGTTCTCAAGATACGGGCCTTCAGAAAGCACGTCTTTCAACTTGTCTGTGTGCAGGTTTGCGAAGTGTTTTCCCATTTGCATAAGATAGCCCGATTCCTGCATGCAGGGAACTAGCTCTCCAGAAGAAGTGACCGCTATCATTCCCCTGTTTCCGCGGCATCCTGAAAAGCTTGGTTTGTATTCGCCTTTGGAACACGACACGGGCAAGATGAAAAAAGCCTTCATTTTGGGTCTGAATGTCAAAAACTGCCATACCGTAATAACCATATCCATTCCAGATTTCTGATATGTTTTGGCAAAATCCAGCATTTTTTCGTAATATTCCTCTATAGTAAGACAGGCATCTCCCGCGTTTTCAGTCCAGCGGGGAACTTCTGTCGTCCGAATAATGCGCATTTCAGAAACGCCCATGTCGTTCAGCAGCTTGCAGTGGGCAGCATCGTTTCGATGTTCCTGCGGTGAACCTGCGTCTGAGCCTTTACCCTGAATCCGTTTTTTATGCAGAGTTTCATTGCGTCATAAGCGGGGCATTGTCCGCAGCATTAAAGCAGTGCAGGCAGTTGTAGTTGCACTTGCCCGTTATCATAAGGTTCATTCTTGGGAAATACTTGTTTTCGTACTTCCTGTATGATGACCATGCAGACGGATGCTCTCCCTTTTCGCATGAAACTATCAGCCTTTTGAGGGAAAGCTGCATTACCGTATCGTCAATTTCGATGTCATGCTCGCCGTCGCACAAAAGCATGACCTGTGCCTGTTTCAATGAGAGCGGCTGGGCATACTCAATGCCCTTTACATAATAGGCGTATTCGACATCATTCCAGCTGCGCAAAGCGATTGTTTCTGCTAATTTAAAAAACATAAACCAGTCCTTCCTTATGTAGTATCTATAAGATTGAGAGTATTTTTTCGGGGAATGCATAGCGGAGCATCTCATACCCTATGCCGCTCATGCCATAGAAAAGCGACGGGGTCTGCCCGTTGTTGTGGTCGTAGTTTTGATAGCGATAGTCTCCCTCGGAAAGGCATCGCTCATACATTGCGCCAAGCACTTTTCCCGCTTCTTCATGGTTGCCGGCAGTAAGGTGGTATTCTGCTATGGCAGAGTTTCCGCAGCAAAGATGGTCTCGTTCATTCAGCGGAAGGGTGTCTGCCGCTGATTTTGCGTATTGGCTGAGTTTTTCGATTTTTTCGCCCGTAAAGCCCATGCCTTTGATGCGCGCAATCATGATGCCGATGCCGGGCGCGCCCGAACAGTAGCCGTGCATGGAGCGTTCAAGAAACGCCCTGTCAAAACGTTCGTCGGCTTCGCCCATTGCATACAGGTTTTCAAGGGCATGTTCGGCGGCGGATTTTTCAAATGCATCTTTTATGATTTCCATGCCGTCAGAAAAGATGGAGCGGCTTTTTGCGGTCGTGTAGAAATATGGAATGTCTCCCCGCTTTATCTGCTCCAGTTCGCTTGCGGCATATTTTTTTCGGGGAAGATTAAGCTGATTATACAACAATTTTGAAAGAATCTCTTCGGATTTCTTGTGGCTCGCTGCGGTGGCAAGGGAATCATGATGATAAAGCCGTTTCATTATATCAAAATAGTATTGCGAGTTGCGGACAAGTATCCGTATGGGCATGTCGGACGGAAAATTTCGCAGTGCATCGGCTAATTCTTCGCGCCTTTCCAGTGCACTCTGGTAGGCTGCGTGGTATCCTTCAAGAAAAAAATCCAAATACCGAAAAACCATCACTTTCTCACCGCCTGCAAGCGGAGCAAGTCCTTTTTCATCTGTATTCATACATGGACTGAGTTCCAGTTCTTTCTGCCTATATGGGAGCATGTTGGTGTAATAGGGAGAATGAATCAGAGCTTCACTCAATTCAGGCAATAGCCCTTTAGTGATGTCATTCGGTTCAACCGGCTTGATGATTGTCTCAAGGTCAAGAATGTATGGTTTTCCGCCGTAGCAGGTTACATTATCAAAATGCATGTCGGTGCTGCCGAGTATTTTTAGGAATGCGGTCGTGCCGCCCATATTGTACCAAAACGAGCGGACCTATTCCTCGCCCTCAGAACGCTGTTTTTCGATGAATTCGCATACGCCAAAACTGTCTCCAAATGCCATGCACTTTGGAATACCTACAAACTCATGAAAAAAACGCTCCGCCCGTGGTTATGCGTGTCGCCTGCGGAAAGTTCGATGTCCTTTATTTTTGTATATGTTTTTCCGTCAAAAAGGGCGGAGCAGATTTCTGCTTTGTGTTCTTCCATGCGGCAGAGCAGTTCAAGGAAAGCGTCCGTCACATTTTTTAGCTGCAGGGTGAGTATATTGACAAGCGGTTCGGGGAAAGAGAGCGTGCCGGTCTGAATCTTGTGCCATATAGCTTCTTCCGCTTTTTTGCGCTGTCCGTCGGTGATAATGTCCGGCAGTATGGCGGCATAAGGATTTTCGCCGAAAACTTCATCTGCAATAAATTTGTTCAGGGTGCTGCCGGTTATAAGGGCGGTCAGCGTCTTTAAGTTGGCGGCAAACTTTTCCTGCACTTCATGGCTGATTGTATTTGCATAAGGGTAGCCTTTTATGCGGTCTGTCTGCTCTTGTATGTACGCTTCAAACATATTTGTTCATTGCCTCGGGATTTAACACGTAGCCCCACCCATACCCCCGATAATAGAAAGCACAATTTTTTTACCGTTACAGTCATCCCCTCCTGCCACATTGTCAAGTTCGGCCTCAGAAAGAGGCTTGTCTTCCTTTGGCTTACAGTCAAAGCTTTCTTTTGATGTTTCGCGCTCCTACAGCGCATATAAGGGGTCTTCTGACATTGAAGACCAGTACAAAAGCATGTATGGAACATTGACAACCATTGATAATCGGTTGACTTTAACAGCCAATGCCTTATATTTAAACTTATGAAATTCTTTCTTGTAATCACATTTTTGTTTTTTGCTGGCAGTTTGATAGGGTGGGGAATTGAGCTGATTTTCCGCCGTTTTTTCTCAAAGAACAATCCTGAGCGCAAGTGGATAAATCCTGGCTTTTTGACGGGACCTTATCTTCCGCTTTATGGATTCAGTCTTGTGATTCTCTTTTTGCTTTCGTACATTGATGTAAGTTTTATTTCAAATCCCCATTTGCAGAAGGTCGTTTTGTTTGCGCTGATGGCTCTCTGCATCACATTTTTTGAATACATTGCCGGAATGATTTTTATAGTCGGTATGAAAATCCGCCTTTGGGATTATTCCAAAAATTGGGGTAACATCAAGGGAATCGTCTGCCCGCAGTTCACTTTTTACTGGTGGCTTTTGAGCGCGATTTACTACTTTTTAATTCATCCGAAGATTCTTGAATGGCTTTTTTGGTTCACGAATCATATCGGGTTCAGTTTCGTGGTCGGATTTTTCTACGGCGTTCTTTGCGTGGATTTGATTTATTCCCTGCATATTATGACAAAAATCCGTCAATTTGCCCGAGAAAATAAAGTCATCGTCCAACTTGCGGAACTTCAGCAACATATCAGAATCAAGAATGAAGAAAACAAGGAAAAACTGCATTTTTGGCTTGCGATGAAGTCAGAAAAAAATCCTCTGCTGGAATATTTGCGCGAGAATATGAAAAAATAAGGAAAATTTTACCCGAAAATAAAAAATCGTAAAAATGCCAAACCTAATAACCGCCAGCAGAATCCTATTCAGCGTCGCGCTTCTTTTCTTTCCGGTTTTCTCACCTGCATTTTACGCACTGTATCTTACGGCAGACATAACGGATATGATAGACGGATCCATCGCGCGCAAAACAGGAAAAGTAAGTGAGTTTGGCGCAAGACTGGATTCTGTCGCTGAAATCGTATTTGTTGCCGCCTGTCTCGTAAAACTGCTCCCTGTCATACACATTTCGGCATTAGATAGTCGCCGTGCAAAAATTTTGACAGTCTGAATTTTTAATGTTATATTAAGATATCAGTAGATATAGCAATTCAGAGGAGGCTTCGGTGGAAAACATGGAAAAAAGCAATACATACCTTGCAAACAAGAAGAACGCAGAGCAGGGAAAAGCCGTTCTCAAGGCTTTTGAGGAAGAGACAAAGCGACCGATGGAAGAGCAGCAGAATCTTCTCTTCAAAATATTAAAGGACAATCAGGACACCGAATTTGGAAAAGCGCACGGATTTTCAGAGATACGCTCCATCGAAGACTATCAGAAGAAAGTGCCGGTCGCAGTGTACGACAACTTTGCGCCCTATCTGGAACGCATGATGAGAGGCGAAAAAAACATCCTTACTTCATATCGCTACGACCATTTCAACGAAACTTCAGGAACAATCGGTTTGCCGAAAGTCGTGCCTCTGACCGATGAGCAGACCAAGATTTTCGCAAAATACAACAGTGCCTTAATTTCAGGACTGCTTGCAGAGCATGTTTCCGATGAATGGATGGAAGGGCGGGTCTTTACGACGACAAGCGGCTCGTACAGGACTCTTGAAAACGGATTTACCGTCGGCTGTGCATCCACAAAAATGGCTGACTACATCAAGGGCGGAAAAAACCGCATTTGAAAACATGCTGCTCACTCTCTTCACCACGCCGCTTGAAGGCATGAATCCCCCGGAACATGCAGACGCAAAGTATATAATCTCCCGCTTTGCCCTCATGGACAGGAACATAAGCGGAATCATCACGGGCTTTTACAGCGTGGCGGTCGTCTTTTTCCGCTACATCGCAGACAACTATAAAATGCTGATTGACGACATAGAAAACGGCACTATTTCCTCTGATGTTGATTTGCCTGACGAAACGCGTGAGAGCCTTCTGAAAAAGATTAAGCCGCTTCCCGAACGAGGACAGGAACTGAGGAAAATATTTAAGGACGGAAGCGATTTCAAATGGGTCAAAAAGGTCTGGCCGAAACTCCTCTATATGGTAGGCATCGGCGGCGACGGCTTTCAGATTTATGACCGCATGATAAAAGAACGTTTTATTGAAGGCGACATAACGAACATTTATTCGGGCATAACCGCTTCGGAAGGTCTTTGGTCAGTTCCGGCAGGCGTAAATGATTTTGACAGCGTTCTTGCGCCCGGAGCAACGTTCATGGAATTTTTGCCGGTGGATTCTGGGGATGATTTTACCAAGTGCGTCACCATGGACAAACTGGAAGAAGGAAAGATTTACGAAATTATTATTACGAACCTGTGCGGATTCTGGAGGTACAGGACAAGCGACGCGGTTCTTGTCACGGGCTTCCACAACAAAACGCCGAAAGTGCAGTTCATGTACCGTGTGAACAGGACGGTCAATCTGGCGGCAGAGAAGACCACCGAAAAAGCCCTGCAGATTACCGTCGAGAAAACCTGCGAGGAAATGAAGATTCCGCTCGCTGATTTTTGTATCTATCCTGACCCTGACGCAAACCCCAACCGTTATGTATTCCTTATAGAACCCATACACGAAATCACAAGTTTCGACATGAAAGCACTTGCAGAATATGTCTACAAGCACCTAAAAGAAGCAAACCCTGTCTATGCCGAGTGCGTCGAGGAAGACGGCTGGCTTGCAAAACCTGAAGTCTATTTTCTGCAGCCCGAAACATCAATTCTCTACAGGGATATGATGGTCTACCATGGAGCGGCATTGAGCCAGCTGAAGCCTGTGCGGGTCATTGCCAATGAGCGTCAAAGAAAATTCTTCTTCTCGCTCAGACAAGATTAGATTAGAACGGAACTGGAAAAGGTTGAAATCTACGGAAATCCTCCTTGATGTGGCAGAGCGAACCCCGCGACCGAGCGGAGACATTTCTTTCAACAAGGAATTTGTGCTTGCTTCAACTGACGGCATAAATTATGAGCGGGAGAGCATAAGCCGTTTTCTTGACGCGGAAGATTTGTACATATCTGCTTGTTCTTCTGAGGAGACGATTGCGTTTTACAGAGCGATGGGAAGCAGTCTGGCGGCAATACCATAAAAGAAATTGCTGAAGCAGAACCATTTGACCTTCAGATGATTTGTTCTGTGAAAAATTAGGGAGCAACAAAGATGAATGAATTTAATGAATATGTTCGTGATGTTTTTTCCGCAGCCGGTGAGATTGTCATAAGATCCATGATGGGCGGATACCTCGTATACTTTAACGGCAAACTGATAGGTGATATTTGCGGCAACGAACTTTTCTTAAAGAGAACGCCGACATCGGACAGACTGCTTGTAGATTCCGAACTGCGTTACCCGTATGAAGGTTCAAAAACCCTGATGCATGTATTTGACAGTTTTGGCGATAAGACTTTGATTCAAGAACTTCTGAATGGTATGTATGCTGAATTTCCGGAAAAGAAAGCCAAGAAAAGCAAGTGATAAATATTTTTTATCGCGCGCAAATAATAGGAGAAAAAAATGCGCTTAGATGGTTTTGGAATTCTTGTTGAAGACATGGCAAAAATGATTCGCTTTTACCGCGATGTGCTTGGTTTTGAAATCAAGGAAGCGAAAGACTCAAAGAATGTGTATCTTGTGAAAGACGGCACTCTGTTTCTTTTGTACGGCAGAAAAGACTTTGAAAAAATGACGAATCGCAAATACGAATACGTCAAAGGCTTGAACGGTCATTATGAAATTGCCTTGTATGTAGACACTTTTGAAGAAGTGGACGAAGCGTTCAAAAAAGCCGTGGCAAATGGAGCGACACCTGTTCTTGAGCCGGAAAACGAACCTTGGGGGCAGCGCACCTGCTACATTGCCGACCCGGAAGGCAATCTCATTGAGATTGGCTCGTGGAATAAGCCGTATGGGGAAAAGGATTTGTAAAATCATAGGAGGAGCAATAATGCCAAGAGCAAGAAACAAAGCCGACTTGTTGCAGTCAGCACAGGAAAATTATGCAAAACTGATGAAACTGATTTCCAATATGACTGAAAATCAGATGAACACGCCTTTTGATTTTTCGGGGGACGCTAGCAAAAAAGAAGCGCACTGGGCGCGGGATAAAAATGTCCGTGATGTGCTGATTCATTTGTATGAATGGCAGCAGTTGATGTTGCGCTTTCTCGAAAACAACGCCGGCAAAACCGATTCAAAATCTGCAATCGCGTTCCTGCCGTCTGAGTATACATGGAAGACGTACGGAGCGATGAATGTCATGTTCTGGAACCGTCATCAGAATACAAGTCTCGACTCAGCCAAAGAGATGCTTTCGGAAACGCACCAAAAAGTTCTCGCCCTTGCAGAAAAATACACAGACGAGGAGCTTTTTACGAAAAAGTATTTTCCCTGGACTTGCACGACCGATTTAGGCTCATATTTTGTGAGCACCACTTCGAGTCACTATGACTGGGCAATCAAAAAGATAAAACTTCATTGCAAGAAGGTGGCATAGGAAAATCATGAAAAACGAAATAAATCCTGAAGAAACCACGCGGGCGGCCGCATTCGAGCTGTGGATGACTTCCCCCATGCCGATGGTCACGCTCGTTAAGACGCTGGAAGTGAGCCGTCTTGTGAAGGTCGCGCGCAAGCAGGGCTTGAAGTTCAACATGCTCTTGTGCTGGTGCATAGGCAGGGCTGCGCAGAAAATCGAAGAGTTTTACACGCTCCCCGAAAACGGAAAGCTCTTCCGCTACGACAAAATCGCGGTCAATGTCATCGTGCAGAACAAAAACGGCGGAATCAATTCGTGCGACATTCCTGTTTCTGAAAACCTTGCCGACTTCAACCGCGACTACCTTTCGCTCACACAAAAAGCCGCGGCCGACTGCAAAAGCATTTTTAACGATGACTACATGATTGTCGGCACTTCCGCGATGATTCAGACCGAACTTGACTGCATCGTAAACCAGTACACCGACAAATTCACGAACCCGATGGTGCTCTGGGGAAAATACCGCAAGGGGATTTTTAAGACAACACTGCCGGTTTCATTCCAATTTCATCATGTGCAGATGGACGGCGGCCACGGCGCGCGTTTTTTGGAAGAATTTCAGAAAGAGGTGAGGGGGTAGCGATGGCATCAACAAAAGAATATCTTGATTTCGTATTGGAGCAGCTTTCTCTCTTGGACGACATTTCCTCTCGCGCGATGATGGGCGAGTTCATCATCTATTTTCGCGGAAAGATTGTCGGCGGCATTTACGACAACCGCTTTCTTGTGAAGAACATAAAATCTGCCCGCGAAAAAATGCCGGACGCACCGCTTGAGCTTCCTTATGAAGGCGCAAAACAAATGCTTCTGGTGGATGATGTCGAGAACAAAGAATTCCTGCGCAACCTTCTGGAAGCGATGTATGACGAGCTTCCTGCGCCGAAGAAAAAGTAACCGGCAAATTACAACGTATGGAGATTCAGAAAATGCTTAGGCTTCAAAAAGCGGAAAAAAAAGGCAACTACCATTATGGGCATTTTGATGATTATTTTACGGATTCCAGCCGAACGGCATATTTTATGTACGTCGGCGATACGCTTGCAGGCTTTGCAATGCTCTGTCCCTATTCGAACATCAATCAGAGCCCGATTACACGATGGCAGAATTTACGATTTTTCCGTCATTTCGCAGAAAACATTTTGCACAGGAAGCCGCAAAAATGATTTTGGAAAAACATCGGGGAAAGTGGGAGATTAAATACAACGAAAAGAATGTTGCTGCCAAAAACTTGTGGAACACTGTCGCGGCGCAATTTATGCCGACCGTACATCATCTGAATGATGAAGAAACGGTTCTTGCTTTTGAGGTGTAGGATTATAATTTTTATCTGGGCGTTTCCGCCCGCTTTCGCGGTCGGTCGCTATGTCCGGGGTTCCGTGCTCGCGCACTTCATTGCTCCATTCGCTTCGCTCATTCCGCAACGGCTACGCCGCCCCTACCAGCGCTAACGCAGGACATGATTATAGCAACAATTTCCGAGATGTGATAAGTTGTCGGTATAAGATTATGTTATGTGGACGCCCGCACTGGGGCGCTTAGGAGAAAAAAGAATGAAAAGAATAATACCTCTATTAATTTCAACAGTTTTATTATTTAGCTGCCAAAGCACTGGATTTTTAATGGCTAAAGCAAAAATAACAATGATAAATGAACCATATCCAGCAAAAGAAGAAAATGCAAATATCGAAGTTTATATAACAAATCCTCCATCTGCACCATATATCGAATTGGCACAAATTACATGTGATGATACTGAAGATGATTGGTGTTTAAAACAAATCAAAATAAAAGCAAGAGAAATTGGTGCAGATGGAATAATTATTTTAGGAAAGTCAGCTTCTGGTGGGGTTGGTGTTCCAATTGGTAATATGTACTATGTTTCATCAGAAGAATATGGAATGAAAGCAATCGCCTTTAAATATAAATAAGGAATAATTTTTCAGCAAGTCAAGCTTGCTGAAAAATTGAATTGAACTTTATGGTTGGAACAAAGAAGCGGTTGTATTAGTAAACAAAAAAACAGGTCAAGACTAAAGTTTTTATAAATATTTGAATATGTTGACAATTTCAACTTTGTATATTATCTTATAATTATGAAGTTCACTGTAGAGAAATTACCACAAGCAGAAGCTGAAATAAAAGATTTAGAAGAATCTCAGCAGAAACTGCTAAGTGATGAATACACAAAGATTGAAACTCAAGGTATCGAATTTGTTCGGGTAAAACCAATACAAAAAGATATTTTTGAGATT
>JAFSJX010000019.1 GCA_017449285.1 Treponema sp. | reverse complement strand
GATTGCGATAGGTAAGAGTTTGATGTTATCTCCGTCTTTTCCCCCGCTTAGCACCGTGCGTGCGACTTTCACCGCACACGGCGCCCTATCGGATATGAACTTCCATGTTTTCAAACACAACTTACACGCTCCGTTACAGCGCGTTTAGTTCAGCCAATGACCGACATTCCGGCCATTTTGCGAAGATTATTGAGCTTTTTCATCTGCTTCTTGTCCAGTTGGAGCCTTTGCAGGCATTTTTGAACGGTATCATCATGAACGGCGTGGATTAGAGCGTGAACTTCCTCCGTCACAAGCACAAGGTTTCCATAGCTGTCCGTACCGCCGTCTTGCAAGGGAATCTTGTGATGACAGTGTACGTTATGGGGCAGAAGCTCCTCCCCTGTAACCGCGCATTTGCCGTATTGGGCGGCGAACAATGAGATTCTGTTATCCGCGTATTCTATGGTTTTACCCAATACCGGATTTCTCATCATCCAAATCATGGTTTCCGTATTGAATCCAAGATTCTTGTGAATCTGTTCGCGTCCTTCCGGCGTATACCGATTGACAGCTTTCGGCTTGTGTTGGGCGTCTTTTGTCTGAACATACCCGATTGGAATCAGGGGGTGTCCGTTCAAAAATCGAAGCTGTTTGCTTTTTCCGTATCGCTCCTGAATGTAGCCGTTTTGCAGTTTCCCTTCCCGCGTCAGTCCGGGCAGTCTGTTCTCCATCCGCTTTTTCAGTCCCCACGCGAGTTTTCCGAAGTCTCCGCTGACCCGCGTGGCGATTCTGTAGTAGTTATGCAGTCCAAACACGACGGAATTATAATTCTGAATCGCGGCGTATTGGGCTTTCTCGCTTCCCGCGTTTTGAATTTCCGCAATCGCCGCCGCTATCGTGTTCTTTGCCTTTGCGACGGCCTTGTCCCGCATATGCGAACAGACGACGTATTTCTTCCCCTTTGGAATGACCTTCAGCTTGAATCCCAGAAAATCCGAGTATTGCCGCTTCATGTTGACAACCTTTGACTTCTCCGCGCTGATGTCCAGTCCCAGACGGTCTTTCAGCCAGAGTTTGACCGCCGTAAATGTCCTGAGCGCGTCCCGCCGTGTCCGGCAGAAAATCTTGAAATCATCGGCGTATCTTACGATGTGCATTTCTTTCAGCCCGCTTCCGCGCAAAGCGCGGTAAACGTGGCTTTTAATTACCGTTCCGTTGCCGTTCGCTCTTGTTTTGTACTCATGGTGTGTGGGCATATTCTCCCATTGAGAGCATACCCACCAATCCAGTTCGTTCAAAACGATGTTCGACAAAAGCGGCGACAGGACGCTCCCTTGAGCCGTTCCCCGGCTTGGATAAGACAGTTTTCCGTCAGGAAGCGCGACGGGGGCTTTCAGCATTTGCCGGATAATGCACAACAGCTTTTTGTCCCGGATTCCCATTGTCCACATTTGCTTTATCAGTTTGCTGTGGCTGACATTATCGAAGAATCCCTGTATGTCAATGTCCACGGCGTAATGCAAGTGTTGTATCTGCATGAGCCGACAGCATTCCGCTATAGCCGTTTCCGTTGAGCGGTTCGGACGAAACCCGTTGGAATGTTCGCTGAATTTCGCCTCGCATATCGGCTCCAGTACCTGCAAAATACACTGTTGCACAATGCGGTCGACAATGGTCGCTATGCCTATAGGTCTTGTTCGTCCGTCAGGTTTGGGAATTTCCACACGTCTGACAGGTCTGGGCTTGTACCAACTGAACTGTTTCTGAATCATGCGGACAAATTCTTCCTCGCTCATAGAAGCAAGGCTTTTAATTGTCCGCTTGTCCACTCCCGGAGTGTGGCTTCCCTTATTCCCCTTGATTGTTCGATAGGCCAGCATGATGTTATTCTCACTGGCAATCAGCGGCATAAGGTTCTGAAATGTCTTTCCCCTCGCGCTTTCCGCGTAAAGGTTATCAAAGACACCTTGCAAGTCATAATACTCCGTATAGCGGATTTTGCTCTTTTTAGGCTTTTTCTTTCGCCGCTCCGAAGCCAACACAGGCATCCTCTCCTTTCGGATTGGATTTTCTTTGTCATACTCGAAGCTGTGTTTATTGTGTTTTCAATTTCCGTTCACTCCGACTGGAGGCCATCCCTCCACGGTTTTATTATTCCCGCTTCACAGGTACTGTGCCTCCACTCTCACCGGGATTAAGAACGGTTATTACCATCCGTAAGGACGGCTTTTTCCGTTCAACGGCCCGCAACGGCTTTTTTCATACGTTCCCGGCTTTCCACGTTCCGACAATTCTATCATAGGATACTTTTAGGCGCTCCCTCTAAGCCTG
>JAFSJX010000018.1 GCA_017449285.1 Treponema sp. | reverse complement strand
CAATTTCCTCGATTGACTTACCTTCTTTTGTTAATTCTATTATCAGTACATCAATAGTATCATTCGCTTCATGATACTCGATTCTTCTTTGTCTGTATTCTTTTACTTTTTCCGGATCTGACCAGTCATATATTCCCGCACTGGTAGCATATGCAGTGAGCCTCCCTGATTCTGGATTCGGGCTGTAACCGTATACGGCGGTCTCATCTTCTATGGCATCCCTTAAAACCAGCGGATTTAAAGATGGGTTATGTTCATATTGAAATTTTTGAGGGGGGGGGGGCTTTTTGCGATTGCTCGGATGTTGACTCATCGTCAGCGTCGTTGCAACTCACGAATGAGCAGGGAACTAAGACCATAAAGAGGGCGGCTAGAAAAATACAAGATACCTTTCGCATTTGCATAGAAATTTCTCCCATAAAAACTCCGCGTAAGCGGTCGTGCAGGCATTCGTAGCACCGCTTCGAGCGGGCACGAAAACGCAGTTTTGCCAACGGCAAAATCTGCGCAAGATAAAAATTACACGGAAGTAATTTTTATCTTGCCTCCTCTTAGAAATTATAGCGTATTGGAGAAGATTTTCAAGGGGGCTGTCAGGGCCTCCGCATTATACATATCGTACTTGAACATCGGCTGGACAAATGAAATGTATGTGCAGCAAAAAGGCTTCCGTTGCAGCGTGTCAAGCAAGCCCCGCGGTTGAGCGTAATAGGTATTGGACTCGCTTACGCTCGCCCCGCTCAAAGCGGTCTTGTTGCCCCGCTTTCACGGCTGGAAACTTCGTTGCCAATGTAGCCTTTTTGCTGAATTTCCTCCCTTCCTCCAGCCGATACACATGGCGAGCGCATGCAAAAGCGTTTACCATGCAGATAAAAAGGGCAGACAAGCAAAAGAATTGTACAAAAACAGACGGGAGACGCGGTTCCGGCGCAGAAATCGCTTTGAGCGGGCGAGCGAACGCATGTGAGCGAGTCCAATTTCTTATTCACTCAACCGCGCATTTCAGCGACGGGTTCGCGTCGGTAGTCTGTTTTTGTTGGGACTCATTCGCCTGTGCCCTTTTTGTCTTACTTGTGAATGGATTATAATGCGTTTGCCCTGGGGGGCTGTCCAACAAGTATGTGCATGTGCAGTCTATGAAATAGTAAAAATCGATTTTCCTAAACTCGTTCCCCAAAAATTCCGAAAATGAAATTGGCAGACTGTTTTGATTTTTGCAGGTCTGCACGGAGGTTCGGAAATGGCGAATTCATTTGGAGCGATTGAACTTGGAAAGCGCAGTTTGATGGCGCATACCCAGCAGATTACGACGGCTGGTCATAACATTTCTAATGCAGATACCGAAGGCTATACCCGCCAGCGTGTGCAGGTAAAGACTTTTGACCCCATCTACCGCCCCGACCTTGAGCGTGCAGAGACTCCCGGACAAATCGGACAGGGCACCGCGATAGAGCAGATTACCCGTCTGCGCGATGAGCTTTTGGACAAGCGCATTGTGGCGCAGGAGAATCAGGAAAGCTATTGGGCTACCCGCGAAAAATACTACGTGATGCTCGAAGAAATCTACAACGAGCCGAACGACATTTCAATCCGAACGAATATGGACAAATTCTGGTCAGCTTGGCAGGAACTTTCTGTGTACCCGGACAATCAGGCGGCACGTCAGGCTGTTGTTACTCGCGGTGAGAGCCTGACTGAATCAATCAAGCAGCGTTTTATCGGACTTTCTGGCATTGGCGACATGATTAACGGCGACATTGAGGCAACAGTGCGTCAGGTGAACGACTTGGCAAATCAGATTGCGTCAATCAACGGCGAGATTGTGAGAAGCGAGGCGATGAACGACAATCCGAATGATTTGTATGACCGCCGTGACTTGCTCGTAGAAAAACTGGGTGCGCTCGTAAACATTACGACTGACACCCGCGACAACGACGAATTTATGGTTCATTTGGATGGCCACATTCTTGTGCAAGGTTCAATCTCACGCAATTTTGAAATCCGCACGACCACAGACAACAACAGCTACAGCGAAGTGGTGTGGAAAGATACAAAAAATCTGGCAGAAGTCTCAGGCGGTACGCTTGGTGCATTGCTTGAATTGCGCGATGTGGATGTGCGCGACGAACTGCAAAAACTTAACACGATGACAATGAACTTTGCCGACTTGGTGAACGATGTGCATAAGGCTGGCATTGGTTCAAATGGCGTGACTGGTCTGGAATTCTTTACCCAGCATCCATATGTTACCGATGTGAACGGAAATTATGACCGCGACGGTGACGGACAGTTGGACTCTTCATATATTTTCCGCTTCACAGGCACACATGCTTTGAATCCGCAGGATAAAGTGGGCTTGGAAGGCGTGATGACTTTGAGCGGAAAGAGCGGGACGGTGAGCGTTCCGTATTATGCCACCGATACGATTGATGAAGTGATTAACCGCATCAACGATTCTGACGGCGAAGTGAAAGCATACCTTGACCGCAACAACCATCTTGTCTTAAAAGCGACCACCGCCACCGCGATGGAAAATCCTGACTTTGTGATTCGCCACGTGGAAGACAGCGGCATGTTCTTGGCAGGCTATACAGGCATTTTGAACGGCTCTGGCGCGGCTAACGCATACGATTTTAATCAGGCGAACGCAGTTGAGTCTCTTGCGGGCGGCTTTGCGGTGGCCCCGGTTTTAAATCCGTCCGGTTACATTGAAGTAAACCAGGCTCTCCGCAACGACGTTCTGAGCGTGGCAGCCGCAATGCCTACAACTCGTGGTGAAGTGATGGCTGGAGACGGACGTGGGGCAGTGGAAATCGCCGCTATCCGCAATACACAGGTGATGATTGGAAAAGACCGCACTTTTGATGACTACTTTGCAAACAGCGTAACAAATGTCGGTCTGAAAGGCGAGCAAGCGGAAACAAATCTTTTGAGCCAGAACAAAATCATGGGCGACCTCCGCGATTTGCGTGACAGCATCAGCGGCGTAAACATCGATGAAGAGTTGGCCGACATCATCAAATTCCAGCACGGCTACAACGCCGCCGCCAAATTTATCACCGTCATCGACGGCATGCTGGATACGATTATCAATAGGCTAGGGGTGTAGTATTCATGGTGATACATAGGATATAAAAGATTCATAAGGATAAAAACTAAGAAATCCATATCCATCTTTTTAATCCGTATGTATCCTATTGAATAGCAGAATAAGAGTCGTAACCCAAAAGGAGTGAATATGCGCAGAATTTCGAGCCAAATGAATAATACGAATACTCAGTACAATCTTCGCAAGCAGGAGAGCCGCTTAAACCGCGTGACGAATCAAATGGGCACGCAGCAGCGCATTCTCAATCTGCGCGACGACCCGATTTCTGCGGGGCATTTGGTAAAGTATCAGTCTTACCTGACCCGTGTGAACAATTTTGAGCAGAATGCCGCGACGCTCCGCGACCAGTTCCAGTACCGCGAAGGCTATATGACCAATTCCCTCGAAATCATGCAGCGGGTGCGTGAACTTGCCATTTCCGGCGCACACGGTACGTATACCAAAGAAGACTTGAATAATATGGCGGTGGAAGTGAATGAGCTTTTGGGTGAATTGATTCAGAACGCGAATGCTACCGGTCCTGACGGCTCATCTATTTTTGCGGGAACGAACACGCACATGCGCGCCTTTGACATCGACATGGGAGCGGTGGAGGGCTCATCTGTTCCCCTGATTGCGAACGTGCGTTATAACGGTACGATTGACGCAAACAAAGTTGAGCTTGACGAAAACAAATATATCACCGTGGAGAATGCGGGGAACAGGACGTTCTGGGCGGAAAAACAGCGTCTGTTTGGCGGACGGGATGCGACTACTTGGCAGGCACAGGAAGATTCGATGATTTCCGTGGACGGGCAGTTGATTCAGGTGGAGACGGGCGACAACATCTATTCGCTCATCGCAAAGATTAACGACAGCGGAGCGGCAATCAAGGCAACGCTTGACCCTGTGACGCGCGGGCTTGATTTGTCTACGACCGATGCGCGCCAGTTGTGGCTGGAAGATGTTTCGGGAAGCGCGCTCAACGAACTGGGCATTATAAAAGATTCCAGCCAGAAGCCGCCCTACAATCTGGGTGACAGCGTGCGCGTCTCTGGTGGTAGCCTTTTTGACAGCGTGATTGCCCTGCGTGATGCAATGTTCAAGGGTGACCACGAGGCAATTGGCGGACGTGTGCTTGCAAGCCTTGACAGCGGAATCACTACGCTTACGGCACGTGTTGCAAAAAGCGGAAGCGAATATGAGCGGGTGGAAAACGACATGATTCGCTCTTCTGCGGTTGCGCTCAACGTGACCAATCATATTTCCCGCGAGGGCGATTTGGATTTGACTAAGGCGATTACTGACGAAAAAATGCTGGAACTCACTCAGCAGGCGACGCTTTCCAATGCGGGAAAAATGTATTCAACTTCGCTTTTGGATTACATGAGGTAACAAGGCTGCAGGAGGTAGCCATACGGCCGTTTTTCGGCTGAAAATAAATTGTAGGGGTAAAACGACATGGAAGTACAGACAAAGACGATGGGCAAAGTGACGGTGGATGATTCCCGCATTCTGAACTTTCCCAAGGGATTGTTCGGGTTTGAGGAGTATCACAGGTACGCATTGATTGAGGCAGAATATGAGCCGTTTTTCTGGCTTCAATCGCTGGATGAAAAGGGACTTGCTTTTTTGCTGGTAGACCCATTTCTTATCGTCAATGATTATGAACTTGATATTGATGACAAAATGCTCAAAGATATTGGCATTGTCTCTCCGACCGATGTATATGTGTGGTCGGTAGTCACCGTTCCGGCTGACGGAGGTCCTGTTACGGCGAATCTGCAAGGTCCGCTCGTGGTGAACCGCAAAACGCAAGCCGCGCTGCAAGTTATCCTTTCTGATTCCAAGTGGACCACCAAGCATAACATCTTGAAAGCGCTTCAGGCACGGGGAAAATAATGCTTATATTGTCCAGAAAAGTTGATGAAAAAATAAAAATCGGCACCGACATCACGCTGACGATTATCGAAATTCACGGCGACCAGGTGAAAATCGGCGTGGAGGCTCCAAAAAACGTCAAGGTGTTCCGTCAGGAAGTGTACGACTCCATTCAGGCGCAGAACCGCGAGGCTGCCGCTGGAACGGCAACATTGGAAGCGCTTTCCAAACTGCTCGGCGCAAAAGAATAAGAACGTGGTTCGCAAAGTCAGCGGGAAACAGGTGTTTTGAACAGACCGTGCTGGTTGCAATAGTAATACACTTGTTTTATTCCGCTGATTTTGAATCGTGCCACAGCGTCCTGCTCGGGTCAATCACCGAAACGCCCAAAGCCATTGCAAGCGGTTCTACCAGCGAAATATCTGGATAGCCACGACCTGTTTCCCATTTTGAGACAGCCTTGTCGGTCACGTTGATTTTTTCCGCAAGTTGGGTCTGCGTCAGATTTTTCTTTTCGCGCAAACGTTTTATCATCGCGCCAGTAATGTATTGGTTAGTCATGTGTGTTCTCTTGTCTTCAATTTGTAGCTACACTAACACAATACAGCCTGTCTTCTGGCAAAGCAACCTACGCTTTGTAGAGCGTTATTTCTTAAGATTTTCTTTTGCCTCGGCACAGATTATGCTTTTGCTTCCGCGGCGATTTCCGCTTCGCTTTTCCGCATGTAGTCAGGTCCGTCGTAATCCGCTAGCGGCGGCTCTTTTTGTGCAATCATCTGCTCTGCAAGCGTAAAGAGCGCGCTTGTGGCGGCGGGTTGTGATTTGTAACATCGAACGTCAAGGGTAGGAGCAAGCGACCGCAAGTTTTCCGCAAATACGTCGGCATTCTGACCGACTATAAGAACGCTTTCCTCTGCATCAAGATTTTTTAGTATTTCGGTCGTATCCGTGTCTTTTGGAGGCATGCAGCATTTTCCGCCGCGATAGACAGAGGCAAAGAACTGGTCTTTTTTTGCATCGATTACGGAGACTACCGCACCTGCAAATTCCGCAAAAGGAAAGGCATACGCTTCCAACGTAGGAACGGCATAAAGCGGTATATTGTTTGAGAGCGTGAGTGCCTTGAGCGCGGAAAACCCCAGCCGCAATCCTGTAAACGTGCCAGGACCTTTGCAGATAGCCGTGTAGTCAAGGTCAGCGGGAGTCAATCCCACTTCAGAAAGAACAAAGTCAATTGCGGGAAGAATTTTTTCAGACTGCTTCATCGCGATGTCCAGCGAAAGCGTTGCAACATCGTCATCTTTTTTTGCCGCGATTACCATACGGCTAGCGGCGGAATCTACTGCCAGAGCGTTCATGCTACCTCCCCGTAGTCCCAGTTTTCTATTGTTATGGTGCGGCTTCCATCTTCGTTCGGCACAAGACGAAGGATAATCGTCTTTTTGGGAAGTTCGTCCATGATTTTTTCGCTCCATTCAATTAGGCATACGCCGCGTCCGTACAGCATATCGTCCACACCAAGGTTGATAAAGTCTTCCGTTCCTTCAAGACGGTATACGTCCATGTGATAGAGGGGCATTTTTCCTTCGTATTCAGAAATCAGGCAGAATGTAGGGCTGGTGATTGTATCTTCAATGCCAAGTGAAACGGCGATGCCTTTTGTAATCGTTGTTTTCCCTGCACCGAGCGTCCCCTGTAGCGCAATGATGTCGCCTTTTTGCAATTTAGAGCCGATTTTTTTACCCAGTGCGATAGTCTCTTCTTCAGTACGGGTGATATAGGTGAGGGGTGTCACGGTAATGCGCCTTGTTTTTCCATTGCCATGATGAATGTCTTTAGACCGGTCAGAATGGGGAGCATGGGATAATTGATATTGGCTTCTTTTGAGACTTCTACATCAAGCTGCTTTGTTCCTAGCGGGCTTGTCTCTATGACAAAAGAAACAGGTGCGCGCACTATTTTTGAGACGATTTCCATTACGGCTATTGCTGTGTAGTTCTTTCTGTAGTAGAGTCCGAAATCCTCTCGTCTTACAGACTGTAGTTCTAGCACCTTCATTCTCTATAGAATACTCCAAAATAGGGTGAGCCGTCAAGCCTTGCGGAGACCTTGCCTTAAGCATATCCACAGGCTTTTGCCTGAATGCGGTTGACTGTGGGAGGATCAATCTTGACGAACTTAATGTGCAGGATGAATTTTCCGTCCTCACGCTTAGTCGTACGCAAGATTGTTCCGATTGCCGAATCAACGTCCCGTGTGTTCAGTCTGCCGCTGATATTGATAAACTGCTCTGCTTTTATTGGAATGTTCACCACAAGACGGCAACCGCCTGCGGAAACATCAAGAAGAATGCCTTTATGTATCGTTGAGGACATTTTGTATTCAATGTGACTATTTTTTCCCTCTTTAACGGTAGTCACAATGACCGATGAAAAATCACAGTCTTCCTGCATCTCAATACGTTCAACCTGACGCTTTTGCAGGGGAATAATCTGATCCGAATGCATGACAATCATCTGTTCTTCGCCGTGGCTTCCGAGTTGGTAGCGGACGACACGGGTTTCCATCTGATAAGGCGAGCCGGACGCAAGTTCAAAGACAAGCAGAATTCTGGAGAGTGTAGCGGGCTTTTCGTTTCTTTCTACCATGAATTGCGGCAGGTTCAGAATCATTACGTCCTGCGTTTTGTTTACGTACGTCAATTTGTGGTGAATGCCGCGAGAAACCGTATACGTCATCCGAGTGCCGATGTCGATTTTGCGGGAAGAAGTCATTTCTTCCGGCGGCATATAATTCTTCCGGATTTTTGAGCGCAGGGAGAAGAGGAATGTCTTGCTGTTTTCATCGCCCTTCTGGTCAAGGTCGTCAAATTCCTTCTTGAACAGTTTTTCCATCGCTTCCAAATCATGCACCGTGTACAGGATGTTCGGCGAGGGGTTTTTATGACAAATCTGCTGGAGTACGTCCCTTTCATCGCGGACAAGTTTGCATTGCCGTGCGATTTCACTTATGTCGCCAGATGAAGTAGGGCGAAGCCGTTTTTTTTCAAAATAGGCGGGCGAATTGTGATAATCGCGGATTGCCTTTGAAATCAAGTAGATAATGACGATAACTACAATTATGCTGACAAGAATTGCGATAACGAGGAGAAGATTTACCTGCGTCCGAGCAACAATCGGAGAACCACTTCCGCCACCCATCATGCGTCTCCTTTTTCAACTGATTCCGCCAGAGAAATCAACCGTGGGCTGATTTCGTATTCCGCAAGGTCTCCGATAAGCACGGAATCTTTTTCTTCCAGAGCCTGCTTGAAGTCGCTCAGTATGCCGGAAAATTCCTCAAAGAACGAATTGATTGAAGAGCCGCCGACGCTCAGTTTTGCGAACAGTTCGGGAAAAAGCGCGGCAAGGGAAGTAGTCTGGCAGAAACTGTCTACTAAATCCGCCAGACGGGAAATGATGACAGACGCATCCTTGTCTTTGCCGCTCTGTAGCTGGACGGGAATCTGCTCCAAGTCAGCCGCAATCTGGCGGGCAATTTTTGCCTCATATTCAAGCGAAGTCTGCACGTCCGATTCTGAGATGACGCTCAATTCCAGTTTTGTGTCGGCGGCAAGCGGGGTTTGTGCTGCCGTATCGAATGAATCCGCGTCAATATTCGTTCCGTTCAGCATGATACTGACGGTCGTGGCATTGTTCTTTGCGCATTCTTCCTCAAAACTGCGCAGAACGTCACCAACAGTTTTTTCGTTTTCGAGCGTAATATCCAGTTTGTTGCCGTTTACAAATAATTCCATACTTCACCTTTATTGCTGGCGACCGCCATTGACAAAATTATTGATGGTGTTCGCTTGTCCTTGCAGACTGTTCAGCGTGCCTTCCATCTGTCCGTATTTTGAGCGCAGTTCCGCTTCTTTTCTGTCCAGTTGGCTTTCCAGTCTGCGGATATTCGTTTCTGACGCGGAGATTTTCTGCGTGATTCCCCGATTCTTGTTTGCGATTATACCACCAATTTGCACCCATGAGCCAAGTTGTTTGTCCAGCGCGACACCGATTCCCGAATCCATAATCATGTCTCCGTCGTTGTCGTAGCCGAAAATATTTTTTATGTCCTCAAGATTTGAGTCCAGAACAGAATCCAGTTTTCGCTCATCAATCTCCAGATAACCGCGCAACTGACTTGCCGAATAGCCGAGATTGTTTCCCGAAGCCCGCGTGGAAATGCCGATTTGCGACAGCATCGTAATCGGTGCGTTTTCTGACCAGTTATAATTTGCCGCTACGATTGACTGCATCTGCGCCTTGTTCTGCGTAAGCGAGTAGTCACCCTGAAACATTCCCAGCCGCTTGTTCGCCTCTTCTTGTTCTTCTGTCGAAAGATAATCCAGTTCGCTGATGATTTCGGGCTTGTTTGAACTGAGAATATTCATTTCCGCAATCACCTGATTGTAGTTGCCAACAAAATTTATCAGCGCGTCTTTTGCGGCCTCTTTGTCTGCGGTCACTTCGATAGTCTCTGTTTTTTCTGTGGGGTTATGAATGTTAAGCGTGATATGGGGAACAACGTCGTCAATCGTATTTGTAGGACGGTTTATCGTGATTCCTTCATATTTAATTTGTGCGTCTCCGGCTCTGCTCAGCGCGTGAACAGGCTGGTAGCCAAGATTTTTCTTTTCATCGTATGCGCTAAACTGCGAGAGAGTGACGGTTGTTCCCGTGTTGCGGTTTCGTACCACAATGCTGTCGATGGCGGGATAGTCTTTGAGCGCGAGAGACACCCGTTTTTCGCCCGTTACGGCATCAACGACAATGCCCGCGGTGTCAATCTTTTTTTCCGTTCCATCGCTGGAATGAACATAAAAATCCGCCGCATCGGTCACCGGAATAAGCGGCTCCGGGGGAACGGGTGGCAGTGCCGTTTCGCTGGGGTTGTTCTGAATGATGATTTCTTCGTAACTTGCCGTTCCTGCGCTCTGCAATTCGGGGCGGATAGTGCGGCGTTCATTTAGTTCGGGGGTGATGTCCTCGGTTTCTTCGGTCGCAAAGGTAAATTCAAGACGCTCCGATTCGTTTTCCGCAAGATTTTCTGGCACGGAAATTGAAAAGCCAGTGCGTGGCGGAAGCATGATTTTTCCCTGGCTGACCTCAACTGCTTCCGCCGTCATTTCGGGGAGACCTTCCTGCTCTACATCGGGCAAAAAGCTTTCTTCAGGCGGATTGAACAATTCTGCTTTGTCCGTGCCGAATTCGATGACCTCTGCTTTTGTTTTTTCGAGGATTCCGTTCTGCAGCGCATAAGAAAGCGCGGCATCCCGAAGAATAAGATTGCTTTCTTCGCCCGTTTTGAGAGATTCTATTAAAAGTGACTGCTTGTTGCCGCTTACTCCGACAAGGGAAGCCTTTATCACGTTGTTTCCACGTCTGTTGAGTGAGTTGACAAAATCTGTTATTTTTCCGCCTTTCCAGTTGAATGAAACGGTCTTATCCGCGACCTGAAAAGTGTAGGTTCCTTGGGGAACGGTCGCATTTTTTTCCAGTTCTGCTGAAAGAAATCGGTCTGTACTTGCTGGTTTGATTACATCAATTTTTACCTGTCCAAATGCGGCTTCACGACCAGCATCTGCCGTGACGGCATTTTCATTTGTAGAGGAAGCGATTTTGTTGTTAAAAGGGTTATCGTAAGAATAAAGAGCCTTGGTGCTCTCCCGAAGTTCAGTCATTTTCTGATTAACTCCCCGCCAAGCACTTTGCTGCTCTTTATACCTGTCAAGCGTCTCCTGCTCACGAGTCAGAGGAATTCGCTCTTTTTTCATCAGCGCTTCAATATAATCGTTCGTCTTATATTTGTTGCTGACTCCAGGTATGCTGATTTCTGCCATATTTTTTCCACAACACGATGTACAATTGGTTAAATCATTTCATCGAACAAAAGTCCGATGGTTTTTCTGATTCTCGCTTTCAACTTCTGTATATCTGCTGATGGAATCTCCTTGATAACCTGATCGGTAGAAGGATCAACTATTCTCACTATCACCTGATTCAATTCCTGGCTAACATTGAACTGAACCTTGCGACCCATCACTACGTCCGACAGCCTTTGTATCTGACGGACATCTTCCTTAACTTGGGCAATATTATTGGTAATGTTCTGTACCACTTGTGCGGCATCTGCCATAGGCACTTGTGCCGGCTGAACCGAAGACTGTGCTTTGTAGGCGGTTGCTGCGGAGTTGTAGAGATTGTGGCCATCCATTGCCAAATTCTGCCCGATTGAATTGATATTCATAGGGCTTCCTCCTGAATAAAAGGGGAACAGGGGCGCACCCATTCCCCCTTACGCAATTTCTGTCGAAAAGACGACATCCAGTAATCTCTTGGCAAAAAATGCGGTTTTGGTGTTATCCCAGAAATTATCTCATCAGAGCGAGAACGTTCTGAGACTGGCTGTTTGCCTGAGCCAACATAGCCGTACCAGACTGTGTAAGAATCTGGTTTTTCGTGTATTCGACCATTTCAGAAGCCATATCCGCATCACGAATGCGTGATTCAGCAGCCTGAAGGTTTTCAGCAGCAACTCCAACGCCCTGTGCAGCTGTTTCAAAGCGGTTCTGATATGCACCCAAATCTGCGCGCTGCTTTGACACTGTCATAAGAGCGTGATCAACGGTTGCAATAGCCGCGTTTGCGCTGTCCGGTGTTGAAATGCCAATCTGCTCGTCATTGCCCTGAGTGCCCTTCAGACCAAGTGCCTGAGCAGTCATTGTGCCGATATATACACGTGCGTTCTGATCAACGTTTGCTCCGACCTGGAACTGCATAATGCGTCCAGAAGCGGAATTCTCAGCAAAGCCACCGGTAAGCATATTCATGCCGTTGAACTGAGCTGAAGAAGCGATGCGGTCAACTTCCGCAACCAGCTGGCTCACTTCAACCTGAATCTGCATACGGTCTTCGTCTGAATAAATGCCGTTGGCTGACTGAACTGCAAGTTCACGGATTCTCTGAAGAATATCCTCAGTTTCCTGCAGATAGCCTTCTGTAGACTGAATGAAAGAAACACCATTCTGAATGTTTCTGTTTGCCTGATTCAATCCGCGAATCTGGCTGCGCATCTTTTCAGATACTGCCAAACCTGAAGCATCATCGCCAGCCTTATTGATACGCTGACCTGAGCTGAGTTTTTCGATGTTTCCCATCAACTGGTTATCGCTGATACCCAGAGTACGGTTCGCATACAAAGAACTCATGTTGTGATTAATAACCATATTTGTGCCCTCCATGATTATGACTATACAGCATCATGCTGTACGTCCATTTGTGCGGGCTGCCGACGGTTTTTGCGCCCCCCTCAGCAGTTTTAGACCCCCACAGCAGGAACCGTTATTCTGCTCATTTTGCGGAATAACCGTCTCCACTGTCACAAACGTCATAAAAGGCGATATTTCAAAGAACAATGGCACACCTAAACAATGTGCAAAAGGCGGGAGAGCAGGGGTAAGCCTACACTCCTACCTTTTATTGTAACACACTATCTCAGTAATGACAAGACATTTTGTGATTGAGTGTTCGCTTGAGCAAGCATTGCTGTGCCGGCTTGTGTCAGAACCTGGTTCTTGGTGAACTCTACCATCTGAGCAGCCATGTCGGTGTCGCGGATGCGGCTTTCGGAAGCCTGAAGGTTTTCTGAAGCAATGTTCAATCCCTTTACGGCATATTCCATTCTGTTCTGGTAGCCGCCAAGGTCAGCACGCTGCTTGTTCACCTTTTTCAGACCCTCGTCAATAGTGCCGATTGCGCGGTTTGCCAATTCGGGGTCGCCGATGCTCATGCCTTCTTCATCCTGCAAAGAACGCAGACCGAGGGCAGCGGCAGTCATTGTACCGATGTACACTCTCATGCGCTGATCCATGTTTGCGCCGATGTGGAACCACATTGAGCCTGTTACGGTGTTTTCTCCGTTTGTCTGTGAGAAGCGGCCGGTCAGCATGTTCAGACCATTGAACTGTGCCTGTGATGCGATGCGATCAACTTCTGCGACAAGCTGGCTTACTTCCACCTGAATCTGCATACGGTCTTCAGCGGTGTAGATACCGTTTGAAGCCTGTACTGCAAGTTCGCGGATACGCTGCATAATGTCAGTCGTTTCCTGCAGATAGCCTTCAGTCACCTGAATGAAACTGATACCGTCTTCCGCATTTCGGGAAGCGCGGTTCAATCCGCGAATCTGGCTGCGCATTTTTTCTGACACAGCAAGACCAGAGGCATCATCGCCTGCGCGGTTGATAGACATTCCTGATGAAAGCTTTTCCATGTCTTTTGAAAGACCCAGGTTGGTGACTCCGAGCTGTCTGCTGGAGTACAGTGCGGACATGTTGTGATTGATAACCATAGTATTTTCCTCCGTGGAACTATGTATGTAACCCGACAAATCCTTTTGTCGAGGGGTGTAAAAGGAAACTTCTGCATTACAAGGCTACATCCATTTCCTTTTACGTTGATAAACCTGACGAGCATACTTCAACGAAGTTTCGCTGGTCATAGCCCATCACTTATATTGTCGGAGGAACTTAACAGAAACTTTAGAAAAAAAATGAAAAAAAATATGTTTTTTTTAAGTTCTTTCCAAGAACATGTTTTTCTGCATCCTGTGAGGCTGGGCTCATCTGCGTAATCTGCGGAATCTGCGGATTATAATTCCCCGTTCTTGCGGAGTTCTTCGATAATTGCGGCAATTCCCCGCGCGGCTTTTCCCCGATGCGAAATATGGTTTTTCTCCTCGGCGGTCAGTTCTGCGGCGGTCTTGCCGTATTCGGGGAGGAATACAATGGGGTCGTAGCCGAAGCCGCCGCTTCCTGCCGCGTCCTCAATGCGCGCGATGAGTTTTCCGTAAAAATATTCCTCGCAGGAGTAGAATTTGAGCGTGTCGGTGACCAAAACCATGGCGCAGGTGTAGTGACAGCGGCGGTCATCGCTTCCCGTGGCGTTTACCTGTTCGATAAGCAGGCGGTTTTGCTCTTCCTGGGGAATTTTTCTTCCGTCGTGGTAGCCTTTTGGGTGCTTTGCGCCTGCGTAGCGGGAAGTGTAGATGCCTGGCGCACCTCCAAGACAGTCCACACAAATTCCGGAGTCATCGGCAATAACGGGCGCATGAACGATGTCCCACAGGGCGCGTGCCTTTATGAGGCTGTTCTCCACAAAAGAGTCGCCTGTCTCGTCGGGGTCAAAGTCATCTATGCCTTCGTCTGCGGGAATGACAATCTCGTAGTCGGGGAGAATTTCGGACATTTCTTTCTGTTTGTGTCGGTTTCCAGTTGCCAAATACAATTTCATGCCATTATCATACTCTATAGAAGGTTTTGCGTCTATCAGTTTAATGGTCGGGAGATTCTTCGCCCGTTTCATTCTCCTGCTCTTCTGAGGAGGGTGGCTCGCAGAAGATTTCTCTCTTTCTTTTGATATGGCTGATGTAAAAACATACTTGGCGTGGTTGCATTCCCAGTTCTTTTGCAATTTCCACATTTGACGGAGAAAGAACAAAGCGGTGGGAAAGCAATTTGTTCTGCTTTATCCAGTTTTCTGTCTGCTGCTGATACTTTTTCTGGACACGCTCAAACGTAGACGAGCCTTTGCGCAATTTTTGCAATTCAATAAGATATTTTCGATGGTAGAAAAAGGCATTGTCTCTGCGGCGGATGATAATTTCTCTTTGCTCTGCCTTGTAATCGCTTTTTTCTTTTAGCTTGTCTATCTGACGTTGCAGTTCTGTTTTATCGATGTGAATAAATTTGCTTACGTTTTTTACGATTTCCTCATTCAGTTCGTGGCATGATTTTAGCGTAAGGATGAGCGCGGCTTTTTCCGCCATTTCACGTTCTTTTTTGCGCCACAACGTTTTCCGAAAGACTTCCGGCATCTCGTCTGTTTCCGGCTCGAATACTTTTTCGTAAAAATCTCCGCATTCCTCTTCATACGTGGAATTCATTGATTTCCGTATACTTTCCTGCTCGGAGAATTGTTTGCGCATCATCCGTTTCCATGTCTGCTGCGTGTTCCTAAGAAATCCCCAGACATACGTCCGAAACAGAATCTTTCCCTGCTCAAAATCGTCGAAAATTCCTGCAAGCCGCTCCTGTAAGTACAGTAGAAAATCGCTTTTTTCGTCTTTTTCCATTGAGAGACCGTATTTTTGCGGGTACAGATAAATATCTGTCCAAATAATGTCTTTTGCCTCCGTTTTGCTTAGCTTTCCTTCTTCCACAAGACGTGGCAGTTTCTCAATGTCGATGTTTTTCATGTGAACCTCCAAAAAACGGAGATAAGCAAAAATCGTGCCAAGTTTTTTGAGCAGAAAGTGAAGGCGATTTTAGGGAATCTTTCGGGGAATTTTCGGGAGAATTGCGTGAAATTGCAGAAAAATTGCGTTTTTTTTTAACAAAACCTTGTATGCGATTGCGGAAAATATGCTGACTTTTGTAAAAATTGCGCGAGTTTCCTGCAGGAAAAACGCACCAAAAAAGTGAATCTTGCAGAATCTTGCAAAAACTGACAAAAATCTTGCAGAATTTTGCGGAATCTTGCCGAGTCTGACTAAAAATTTGCAGAATCTTGCGAAACCTTGCTGTATCTGACAGAAAACTTGCTGAATCTTGCAAAATCTTGCCAAGTCTGACAAAAATCTTGCTACATCTTGCAGAACCTTGCCGAATCAAACAAAAACCTTGCAGAATCTTGCAAAATCTTGCAGCCTGAAAAAACGAATTTCCCTGCGGAAAGGATTATCCGCTATCAGTTTTACTTACGAGTTTTTTAGAGGGATAAAAAAATCCGCACGAGAGGTGCGGACTTGTGCAGAATGAATTTTTGTATCTTAGGCGAGTACCTTTGCAAATTCTTTGCAGATTGCGGGGAGGATATTTTCCAGTTTGCCTTCCATGCTCAGACCTGACGCATTTTTGTGTCCGCCACCGCCAAATTTTGCGGCAATCACGCTTACATCAACTGTATCGCGCGAACGGAATCCCGCCGTACAGGAATGTTCTGTCTCCTGCCGCAAAAATACTACTGCCTCAACGCCGTCACAGGCAAGCAGAAGAGAGTAGAGTGCGTCACTGTCACGTCCTTCCTGTCCGAATTTGCGGGTGTCTTCCATTGTCTCATAGGTGATGACAAGTTTCCCGTTGTAATAGCGTTCCGCACGGCTCAGCATGATTGAAAGCAGTTTTCGGGTGGAGTAGGGCTTTCCGCCGGTCATCTTGTCGTAAATCTGACGGGGATTCGCACCTGCCTCAACAAGACGGGCTGCCGCCATAAAAACTTCCGCAGAATCATCCTTGAGAAACCTAAAATAGCCTGTGTCGGTCGCCATTCCAAAAAACAGCAGTTCGGCGACTTCTTTCGGGGGCTTCCCGATAAGTTTTTCGTATAACTGCTGGACAAGACATGCTGTTGCGGGTGAAGATGGGTCAATGATACAGTTTTCCGCGACATTCGCCGTTTTGTGGTGGTCAATAATGTATGTGTCCAGCGCACTCAAATCCCCGTCAATTTCACCAAGCCGGGACATTTCCGAGCAGTCAAGAATAATCAGTCCTGTTTTTTTCCGCTCTGGTTCAGATAAAAATGTCGGCGTATTGGTGAACAAATCTGCCTTATCCCGAATTTCCGTGCGCTTGAACGGACCTGCATTTAAAAGCTGGTAGGGGAGTTTTTTTGCGTCCAAAAGCGCGGCCATTCCCAGACAACTGAATACGCAGTCGCCGTCAGGCTCCTTATGCCCGATGACGTAAAAAAAATCATGCGCGGAGAGAAATTGGGCGAATTCATTTGTCTTTTTATCTGAAATAATCTGCATAATTGCTCCGTTTACCAAAATGCATAAAAATAAGAGCCGTCGAAAACAACAGCCCTTGCATGAGTTACAATGTACGCTAAAGACTAATACTGCATCTCAAGCGAATCTTTGTCAGCGTCATTTACGACAGTTCCTGCATCCGCCACTCCCCAAGCCGAATTTGCGTGGTCAATGGGCATCGTCAGGATAACGTGGTCAAAAGAACCTTCCCGCTTGATGACGGTCATATACGGAGACATTCCTTTGGGCAGGGTACGGAAACTGAGTTTTGCAGGATTCTCATTGTACCATTTCTTAGGAATTGTTACGCTTCCTACATCACGGTGACCCTTTGCGTACATGACGATATAGGTTTCTTTTTGTTCAAGCACTTTATACACCGTTACATTATGATAACTGAGCTTTGATTCTTGATACTCATATTTGTACTCCCGCTCTTCCGCAGAAAGGGCGCAGATTGCAAGCGTGAGCAACATGGCGAAAACAATACCGAATTTTTTCATACAAAACTCCTTAGTAAAAGTATCGGCAGATTTTGTCGTTTTCAGCAATTTCGACTAAATCAGTGCCAGCATAATTGCTTTTATTGTGTGCTTGCGGTTTTCCGCCTCGTCCCAGACTTTGCTGGCGGGGCTTTCAAACACTTCTTCGGTGACCTCTTCGCCTTTGACCGCAGGAAGGCAATGCATAAAAATTGTCTCTTTTTTGCCTGTGCTGGCCATCAGTTCCGCATTCACCTGAAAAGGCGCAAGCAGTTTGGTTCTCTCGGCTTTAAGATTTTCTTCGCCCATTGAAACCCACACATCAGTATACAGGCAATCCGCTCCTTTTACAACTGAATTCTTGTCAGAAATCGTAATTTTTGCACCACTTTTTTCTGCAAGACCCATACAGAAGTCCACGATGTCTTTTGACGGGAACAATTCCTTGGGGCTGTATATAGAAAAGTTGATTCCAAGTTTTGCGCTGATGAGCATGAGCGAACGTGCCACATTGTTGCGACCGTCTCCACAGAATACCCAGTGCAAGCCTTTGAGCCTGCCAAAACTTTCCTGCAAGGTCATTACGTCTGCAAGAGCCTGTGTAGGGTGAAAGTCGTCAGTCAGCCCGTTAATCACGGGAATGCCGGAAAATTCTGCAAGTTGCTTGACGTGTTCCTGCTTGAATCCCCGGAACTCAATCGCGCTGAACATTCTGCCCAAAACGCGCGCCGTGTCTTTGACGCTCTCCTTACCGCCAAGCTGAATGTCCTGCGTAGACATGAAGACGGGATGCCCTCCTTCTTCTCCAACCGCAGTCTCAAATGAAGAGCGGGTACGGGTAGAACGCTTTTCAAAGATAAGCGCAACTGTTTTTCCTAAGAATCGCTGATGGATTTCTCCTGCGTGTGCCTGTTTTTTTACGAGCAAGGCATAATCCAAAAACTGTAGGATTTCTTCGGGTGTGTAGTCTGCCCATGTAAGCAGCGACCGTCCTTTGAAAGGTGAGTCAAACTTTTCGACCTGAATCATAACCGCCTCCAAAAATACATCGAGTCAAGGCACACTTTGCTTAAAGCCTTGACTTCGCCGTTTTTACGGTTTGTATTAAACCCTAAATAAAGAAAGCCAGCCGATGCCGACTGGCTTTAGTAGGGGCAATAGGATTTGAACCTATGACATACGGAATATGAGTCCGGTGTTCTACCAGCTGGACTATGCCCCCAAGTGATGTTGAGAGTGTAGCAGATTGTATGATTTTGTGCAAGGGGGTTGCCCGAAAATATCACGATGATTATACGCATGGAGGAAAAAAAATTGACGGATACAAAGAACCGTGTTAGAATATTTAAATCTTATAAAGTTTTTTCCTTTTGGATAGGAGTTATGTTTATTATGAAAAAAGTGTTGTCTTCTGTTTTTACGGTAATCCTTGCATTGTCTGTTGGGTTGACGGGTTGTAAAAAAGAAACTAATTCTGGTCAGAGAATGATTTTACGTTATGCGGAGAATCAGGCGCAGGATTATCCTACGACGTTGGCTGCGTATAAGTTTGCGGAAATGGTGTCGGAAAGAACAAAAGGACGCATTCATATTGAAGTATATTACGGCGGTCAGTTGGGAGATGAAAAGGCCGTCATTGAGCAGTTGCAGTTTGGCTCGATTGACTTTGCCCGTGTCTCCATTTCTCCGCTTTCAGAATTTGAAAAATCTTTGAATGTACTGCAACTTCCTTATTTGTACAAGGATGCCGCACAGATGTGGCGGGTTCTTGACGGCAAAATCGGGGAAGACTTTCTGAACTCTGTTGAAAAAGCAAATCTTATTGGTCTTTCATGGTTTGATGCGGGAGCGCGTAATTTCTACAACAGCAAAAGACCTGTCACCAAATTGTCCGATTTAAAAGGCTTGAAGATTCGTGTGCAGGAGTCTCAGTTGATGATGAGTATGGTTGCTGCTCTTGGCGCAAACGCAACGCCGATGTCTTACGGCGAAGTATATTCAGGCTTGCAATCAGGCTTTATAGACGGGGCAGAAAATAACTGGCCTTCGTATGATTCTGTCGCTCACTATGAGGTTGCAAAATACTACGTGCTTGATGAGCATACTCGCGTTCCCGAAATGCAGATGGTTTCAAGGCCGACATGGAGCAAACTTTCAGAGGAAGACCGAAAAATCATCAAGGAATGTGCTGTTGCGTCCGCTAAAATTGAGCGTGAATTATGGGCAGAAAAAGAGGTCGTTTCAAAAGAAAAGGTCAGGGCGGCAGGTTCTGTGGTTACTGAACTTGCTCCGGGAGAAAAAGAAAAATTTCAGGCGGCTATGGTTCCGCTTTACAGTCGGTTTTGTTCGGGCTATGAAAAATTGATTCGGCTGATTCAGACGCAATAATTGATACATGATTGAAGGACGCAAGATTTTGTTGTGCCTTTTTTTACGTAAGATGACCTATTTATCGCAGTTGTGCGCCCGCAATCATTTTCTTTGCGTAGGAAACTAATTCTGTTACCGCCGCATCAGAGTAGGGCGTAATATCATTGTAGGCGGGGTCAAGGCAATTTTCGTTTCTGAACTGGGCGAATTGCCAGCTTGCATCTTTGGGAAGAAGTTGCGCCATTTCCCTAATGTCATCTTTTCCCACAAGCGGCGGCACGAGTACGGTTCTCCATTCACGCGAGTCGGCGGGAAGCGTGGAAATAAGTTTTACCGAGCGGGCTAGTTTTTCTGCGAGCGCGTCTGCGGAAGAATTTGGCATGGCGTGCGGCGCGACCAAGGCATAGCGGTTTGGTGCGGTCTTTATGTCCATAGCGATAAAGTCAGGACGCGTGGCTGGATTCTGCATGATTGCCTCCAGACGGTCGGGGAGCGTGCCGTTGGTGTCGAGTTTTATTTTGTAGCCGAGAGACTTTGCCTCTTCAATAAGTTCTGCAAGATGAGGGAACAAAAGCGGTTCGCCTCCGCTAATCACAAAGCCTGTGAGTACATTCCGCCGCTTTTCCAGATGGGAAAAAACATCTTCGAGGGAAGAAAGACTTTTGTCTGGAGTCTGCCTTTCTGTGCCGAAACCCAGCATTGGGTCAATCAGCTCCCAGTTGTAACAGTAAGGACAGCGAAGGTTGCAACCTTTGAGAAAGAGGGAGGCTGCGACTCGCCCGGGAAAATCAACGAGCGTGGTTTTGATGAGCGCACCGACTGGTTTTGTAAAAAAATCCCGCGGGATTCGCGGGATTGTCTCTTCTTCTGTAGTCATGCCGAAAGGGAAACCTTAGACTGCTTCTGCGACCGGCTCCAGAATGGCACTCAATTCTTCAACGTTGTGGGCGCGTCCGATTTCGGTATTATGCGCATCGTAGAAAATAACGGTGGGGGCTGCGAACACGCCTTTTGCCGCTGCTTCCTGTAAACCTTCTTCTGTGTCTACGTCAATCTGAACGCCGTCCATCGTTATTCCTGCCATATAGTTTTTGACAGGCGGACAGTTGGGGCAGGTGCGGCGCATAAAGAATTCATAGTGAAGCGCACTTTCGTTCTGTACGGGCATGGCAATCGTATGCGCTGATACGGTTTCTGCTTTGTTTTCTGTTGTGGTTACTGTTTCACTCGCTTCGCATGCTGTTTTTCCATCGTAGACAAACATCTTGCGGCTGTCAAATTCATCGCGCTTTCCTTTGTTCCAGTTGCGAACGGCGCGGTAATAGCCTACGATACGCGCGTACACTTCGGTCTGTGTGCCGTGTACGTCTTTGAGCGCGGCTTTTGTCTCTGCGATTTCTGCCTCGATTGCTTCAAGTGTCCTTACTTTTGGTGCCATTGTAATCCCCCTTTTTTCACCCATTTACGCTAAGTATAGCGTTGTTTTAGCGTATTGTAAAGGTGCTGACACTATATATATCGACCAGCACCTAAAAAATCTTTACTTTGTCGAAGCCAATACCTCTGCCTTTTCCTTCTCCAGTTTCTGCAGTTTGAGTTTGAGCTGCTGCTCACGCTCTGCCTTGCACTTGGGACATTCAAACTGCTGACCCGTCAGGTAGCCGTGAACAGGGCAGATGGAGTAGGTTGGGCTGATTGTGATGTACGGAATGCGGTAATTGTTCATTACGCTGCGTACTAAATCGCGACAACTGCGCCAGTCTTTTATCTGCTCGCCCATAAAGGTGTGGAATACCGTGCCGCCCGTGTACTTTGTCTGCAAGTCTTCCTGCAAATCCAGTGCCTCAAAGATATCGCTTGTGTAGTCAACGGGAAGTTGGGTGCTGTTTGTGTAATAGGGCTCGCTTGTTCCGCTGGTGATGATGTCGGGATAGTTCTGCTTGTCGTGGCGGGCAAGACGGTATGAGGTGCTTTCTGCCGGAGTCGCCTCCAGATTGAAGAGCTCGCCTGTCTTTTCCTGATAGTCCTGCATACGTTCGCGCATATGGTCAAGGACATCACAGGCAAACTGATGGCCTTTGGGGTCAACAATGTTTACGCCCAGGAAGTTCAGGCAACATTCATTCATGCCGCAGAGACCTATGGTATTGAAGTGGTTGTCCAATGTTTTGAGGTAGCGTTTGGTGTAGGGAAAGAGCCCGCCGTCCAAAAGCTTCTGAATAACCTTGCGTTTGGTAGAAAGGCTCTGCTTTGCCAAATCCATCAGGTAGTCAAGGCGGGCATAGAATTCTTTCTCGTCCTTTGCAAGGTAGCCAATCTGCGGCAGGTTGATGGTAACGACACCAAGGCTTCCGGTAAATTCATCTGAACCGAAGAGGCCGCCGCCACGCTTTCTGAGTTCACGCTTGTCAAGGCGCAGACGGCAGCACATTGAGCGCACGTCGCTGGGGTTCAAGTCTGAGTTGACGAAGTTCTGGAAGTAGGGCGTACCGTACTGACTGGTCATTTCAAAGAGCAGCTTGGCGTTTTCGCTATCCCAGTTGAAATTCTTGGTGATGTTGTAGGTGGGAATGGGGTAGCCAAATCCTCGTCCTTCTGCGTCACCTTCCAGCATAATCTGAATAAAGACCTTGTTAATCAGATCCATTTCTTTCTGACAGTCGCCGTAGGTAAAGTCCTGTTCCTTTCCTGCTACGATTGCGGGCTTGTTTTTGAGGTCGTCAGGACATACCCAGTCCAAGGTAATGTTGGTAAAAGGAGCCTGTGAACCCCAGCGGCTGGGTGTGTTGATGCCGAATACGTAACTCTGGATGCACTGGCGCACCTGTTTTTCGGTAAGGTTATCGGCACGGACAAACGGGGCAAGGTAGGTGTCGAATGAAGAGAATGCCTGTGCGCCCGCCCATTCATTCTGCATGATGCCGAGGAAGTTTACCATCTGGTTTACGAGGGTAGAAAGATGTGCCGCAGGCTGTGACGAAATCTTTCCGCTTACACCGCCAAGTCCTTCCTGTATCAACTGGCGCAAAGACCAGCCCGCACAGTAGCCTGAGAACATGGAAAGGTCATGGATATGGAAAGCGCAGGTCTTGTGGGCTTCTGCGATTTCGGGCGTGTAGATGTTTTTGAGCCAGTAGTTTGCCGTAATTGTTCCTGAGTTGTGAAGAATCAGACCGCCGAGAGAGAAATTGACGTTCGCGTTTTCGTTTACGCGCCAGTCGGTCTGCCCAAGGTAGCCGTCCATCGTCTTGTTGATGTCCAGCATGAGGCTCTTGGAGTCGCGCATGGCTTCGTGGCGGGCACGGTAGAGGATGTATGCCTTTGCGATTTCCACTTCCTTGGCCTCAATCAGTACGTTTTCTACGATGTCCTGAATTTCTTCGATTGCGGGAATGGAATGTGCGCGGCGACCTGCCAAAAGAAGACGCAATTTCTCTTCCACGCTGTCGGTAAGTGCGATTGCCTTGTCAGGATTCGCGCGCTTTTCAACCGCTTCGATTGCCTTTCCGATGGCATTCTCGATTTTTTTGCGGTCATAGACTTCCAGTTTGCCGTTGCGCTTTACTACCTGTTTGATGAAAGACTGTGTTTCCTCATCACTACTTTTTCCCAGAAAACTTCTCCATTCCGGGAAGACCGACTGTTCACTCACTTTTTTCCCCTCCATTCTGCTCGTCAGCGGGAGACTGACCCAGACTGTTCACTTCGTTTATAAATTCATCTAAGTTTTCAAAATGTTTGTAGACGGACGCAAAGCGGATGTATGCCACCTTGTCCACCTGACGCAAACGCTCCAGAACCAACTCCCCCAAGTCCGTGGTGGAGATTTCTCTGGTCGTCTTGCCTTTCATAACCGCCTGATCCTCAATATCGTTAAGGATATTTTCGACCATATTGGTAGATACGGGACGTTTTTCCAGAGCGCGCTCAATGCCTTTTTCCAGTTTTGCACGGTCAAAAGGCTGTCGTCTGCCGTCACTCTTTACTACCATAAAGGGTTTTTCTTCAATGCGCTCGTAACTGGTAAAACGGTAACTGCAGCTCATGCATTCGCGACGACGGCGGATAGCCTCACCGTTTGCCATTGTTCGTGATTCTATAACTTTATCGTCGAGACTTCCGCAGTACGGACATCGCATGTTCCCACCCCAAATTTAGCGTACTTTGTCGTATTAAATCTATCATACAACACTATATGTGAACGTGCAAGTAAAAAAAGAACTTTTCTTTGAAATTTTCCGACAAAAAATTATTGCTTTCTGTTTTCAATCGCACGGGCTTTTTCATACGCGTCATTCAGGCTGACGGAGAATAGCCGCGGGGTCAGCGTGATGAGTTTTCGGAGGGAATTTTTTCCTCCGCGGGCTTTCCATGCGGTGTCAATCCGCTGCCAATAGGTGACGATGCGGGGAATAAATGTAAGGGTCATGCCAAGCAAATCTGCAAAACGGGATTGGTCGCTTCGGGTAAGCGTTTGTTCAATTGTGGCGAATCCCTGACGGAACTGAATGTTGCTCGTGGTGCGGTAGATGACCGATGTTATTGAAAGCGAAAGCCCCATCCGTACAAAAAACAATGCGTATTGTGGTTCAAAACGGAACAGCGCGGTAAATTCTTCAAGCGTGATGATGCGACCGTTTGCCATTTCGTTCCATGCGGATATATTGCTCAAAAGCGAAGTATTATATAGAAGAATAAAATAAAAGAAAGCAGGTTTTAGGTCGTTGATGATTTCCTTGGGAGTGAAATGCAGAAAGAGCGCGAGAATCAGCACACAGAGCCACGCGGTAAGACCTGCCTGTACGGAAAGATTGAACGCAATCACGGCGAGAAGCGGAATCAGAAGCACCTTAATCCATGCGGGTGTTTTATGTAGGAATGTGTTTCCCGTTCGGTAATGAAAAAATCTGCTTCCTTCAATCATAGCCACACCAAATCGCTGAGTTTGTTGTATGCGGAGAGGGGATTACGTATGCTCCATTGCGTCAAATCCTGCGTGAGCGCGTCCGCGGGAGTTCCGTCAAAAACAAGGGAGCCTTTTTGCAGAATGATAAAATGGTCGGCGAGCGCAAGGCATTTTTCAATCTCATGGGTGAGGAGCAGAATCGTTTTTCCCTGTGCGTGCAGTTCTGAAATTAGGCGGTTCACATCGGTTACGCCGGGATAGTCAAGGTTTGCATACGGCTCGTCAAAGATGATGATGTCGCGCTTCATCGCAAGAATTGATGCCACCGCAAGCCGCCGTTTTTCTCCCCCGCTCAAAAATTCTGCGGGAAAGTCCGCCTTTTCCAAAAGCGAAACGGATTGTAACGCCTGCTCAACGGCGGCGGGAATTTCTTTTTTTGGGGTGCCGATATTTTTTACACCGACCGCAACATCTTCCCTTGGGGTTTCTCCCAGAATTTGGGTTGCCGCATCCTGAAACACCAGCCCTGGTTTTGACGCGACCTTTACCATTCCTGCCGACTGCTTCATCAGCCCAGAGATAATGCACATCAGGACGGATTTTCCGCTGCCGTTTGCCCCGCCGATGACCGTAAGGCTTCCTTTCTCAATTGAAAAAGAAACTTCGTTTACTGCGCAGAAGAATTCGCGGGGATTTTCTTCGCGTCGGAATCGTTTGGTAACGAGTTCTACTTGAATGGCGTTTGTGTTGTTTGCGTTTGTCGGGTCAGTCAGTCTCATTTTTTCCTAGATTTTTTCATCTGTCAATGCGGATTCTTCTGTGGCGGAAAGATAGCGGGCAACGACCGGACGAATGACAAGCGAAAGTATGATTGTCACCACAATTTTTATAAGGTCGCCAGGAATGAACGGAATCAGACAGATTTTGAGCGCATCATGCAGGGATTTTGCCGCTCCTCGACTTTCCATGACGGACATAAACCACGGAATGCCCGCAGCATAGTGCAACAGAAACGTGACGATGGTTGCAAGCGCATTTTTCAGTACGATTTTTGCGGTCAGTTTCTTTTCTTCCAGTTTAGGAGAACCCGCAATCAGTCCGGCGGCAAGCGCACCCACAAAATAACCGATTAAAAAGCCGCCTGTCGGTCCTGCGATGACGGCAAAACCTCCCTTAACACCTGAGAACACGGGAATTCCCAGCGAACCTAAGAGCAAAAAAATTCCTGTTGCCGCCGCCCCGTGAATGCCTCCCAAAATCACTCCTGCCATGGCGGCGAACATATTCTGCACTGTGACGGGAACAAGCCCAATCGGAATCGAAATAAAGCAGCCTGCGCAAATCAGCGCGGCAAACAGCGCGATAAACACAGAACGTAATGTGTTTTTGCTCATAATTGTAAACCTCTTTTATTGACAAAAGGGTAACGATTTAAAGAAGAATAGTCAAGGTCATCTGCGAGTTACTTCTGTCGGCTTATCTGCGTACACCTGCGTCTGGTTTTACGTGTTTTTCCGAGGGCGACCTCTGCGGCGTTTGGGCGGAATCAGGCTTGTGGAGATTTCTTTTACCTCATTATCTTTTTCGTTCAGCGAAAAAAGTACGGTGTAGCAGAGAGAGAGCAGGGCGAGTGTGCCAATCAGCCAGTCACCGAGCCGCGCGTAGACGGTCATTTTGCGCTCATAGACGGGAATTTTTGCCGCGAGCGCATCTTCCTTAAACAGGGGCAATGTCTCCAGCATCTTTCCCGTGGGGTCTACAATCGTGGTGACTCCTGCGTTGGTGGAGCGGGCGAGGGTGGTGCGGTACTCAATCGCGCGGTAAGACGCTACGGCAAAATGCTGCCATTCTGCGCTGTCGGTCTGTGACCATGCATCGTTTGTCAGATTGATAAAGACTTCGCTTCCCGCAAGATAGAGTTTTCGGCAGACTTCCGCAAAGGCATCGTCAAAACAAATTGGCGTTGAGACCATGACGGACTGACTTTCTGGCAGAGGATTTTTTTCCGTAAGCGAAATGATTTTTGTGGAGTTCGGTTCAAAATGGTACGGCGTAGAAATGGGAATCTCAAACAGGACGGGCCTGCTTCCCTGTACCCAGCCGTAGGAAAAGCCCGCGATTTTCTTGATGAAACTCCGTACCGCCTCATATTCGACGAAAGGAATGCGCTCTGCAAACGGAACGAGGTGCATTTTTATGTACGCGCCTTTGTATTCGCCATTTTTATCCAGCAGGACAGTTGCGTTTCCGTACTGATGCTTTTCGCGGTTGATGGTGAACGGTGCGCCGATGATGAACGGAATGCCTTGTTTTTTGATGAACGGAATGAGCGGTTTTCCTTCGGGGTAATAGGCGTAATAATTTGCCGCATTCGGAAAATAGTGCGACAAGACCGCCTCACTCCAGACGACCACATCGCATTTTTCGTTCTGCGCGTTGAATTCGTTGATTTTTTCTTCGGAGAGACGCTGGGAAATCGAAATTACCTCATCATCGGTGTCGTCCCAGGGGTCAAGGTTCTGCTGGACGAGCGCGGCATTGAGCGTCTTAATCGGATGGCGGGGAATCAGATACTGGTACGCACCATACAGAACGACTACCCCTGCAAGCACGGCAAGTACCTTTACGCAGGAAAACCATGCGTCATACACCGATTTTTTTGCGTCCGCATGAGAAAATTGCGGAATCAAAAGAATTCCCTCTGCAAAAGACGCGCTCACCAGCGTGTACAGAAAAGTCACTCCGTAAGGTCCTGTGATGTCGGCAATTTGCGTGACAAGCGGCATGGTGTAGGCTGTCATGGAAACCGTTCCCCACGGATAGGCAAGGAAACCGAACGATTTTGCCCATTCCCAGACCGTGTATGTTCCTGCGAACCAGAATATTCGGATTGGTACGGAATATGCGGTCAATCCTGCGTTCTCCCGAAGACGACGCTCCTCATTGAAATGAGAGAACGGAAAATAGACGACCAGCATCGCAAATGCGCACACAAAGGCAGTTCCCAGTGCGCTTGCCCCCAGTGTAAAGAGTGCGAATCCGCGGAAATTCCCCAGCCAGAAACTGGAGAGCATGTGCGTGGTCAATGCCATAATCCAGCCGTGGCAGAAAGCCGTGCGATAGTTTTTTGTACGCGAAAGGACAACGTAAAACGGTGCGAGTGCGAACATCCCGATTATTGGAGAGCCTAACGTGAGCAGTTCATTGGGGATTGCAAGGGCAAGCGCAACGCCTGAAAAAAGCGAACAAAAAACTTGTAAAAATCGGCACATTATAGTATCATTATAATAATAAGAAAATACATATTCAAGTAAGAAGGGAAATTTATCAGATGAAGCCGGTGATTGAAGCGCACAGAGCAGAATACGAAGAAGACCCCGAGATTGTGGTCTCCGTGCCATCACATATGCACTTGATTGGCGAACATTCATGGTTCTTTAAGGACAAAACGCTTTCCATGGGAGTGAACCTTCCTGTCTATATCGCCCTGTCGTTCCGCGACGATGGTGCGCTCCGTTTTTATTTTGTTCAGATGAAAGACCGAAAGCGGGCAATTCTCACGTCGCTCAAATTCCGCAAGGAAGACCGTTGGTCAAACGCGCTCAAAGGGATGATTTACGGCTTTACGTCGGGCGGCTTTGAGCTTCGTGGCATGAACGTCACGATTTATTCGGAGATGCTTCCGTCAAAAGGATTCGGTATTACCACGGCAATGAAAGTGGGAACGGCTTATGCAATCCGCGAGGCGATGGATCTGAAATGCACCGACGTGCAGCTTCTGCAGGCGATTGAGCGGGGAAACAAACTTTTCCTGAACAGCCAGAATTTTATGGCGGCGAACTGTACGGCTTTGTATGCGAAAAAAGGTCATTTTGTGCTGACCGATTATGCGACAGGCGAGCATGACCTTGTTCCCTTTGATTTCCCCGACAAACGGATTCTGCTTACGGACGCACGGGTTCAGCGTGTTATGGTGTGGAACGAAGAGGTTTTGCGTCAGCCTGAGAACGTGCTGCTTTTGGGTGAACTTAAAGAGCGGAAGTCTCATGTTTACGGCGGATGGGTGTACGAGGATAATCCTACGGAGGTCAACGAGGTTCTGGGCGTGGTGAATGAGATTACGCGCCATCGTCTTTTGTGCATTATGAGGGAGCATAAATATGTGCTTGATGCCGTCAATTATCTTAAAAAAAATGAGTTCGGCGGTTTTGCGCGCTCGGTGAACAGCAGCCATAAGAATATGCGTGATGACTACGAACTTTCCTGCGCGGAAGTTGACTGGATTTTAAAGCGGCTTTCGATGATAAATCCCAACCTGAATGATATGCGCAATCCAAATTCCTGCGGACGTATCACGGGAAAAGGCTTCGGGCGATGTGCCTACACGATTCTGAACAAAGACGATATTCCGCTGTTCAAGGAAAAACTTTCTGAATACGAGCGTATTTTCGGCTTCCACCCGAGGACTTACGAAATTGAACCTGCGGACGGAGTTCACGTTGTCAACTAGCGCGGAAAAAGAGCCAAAAAAGCGGCTGAACATTCTTCTGACCAACGACGACGGCATTGAGGGCGCGGGGTTGCTTTCTTTGGAAAAAGCCTTGCGTCCGGTCTGCAATGTGTATGTGCTTGCCCCCGACGGGAATCGCTCCGCCGTCTCAAATCATATCATCATGCACAAACCGCTCCGACTGACTCCGCACGGAAAAAACCGCTGGGCTTCGGAAGGAAATCCCGTGGACTGCGTGATATGCGCCTTAAAGTCAAAATTGTTCGGTGACGTGCAGTTTGACGCGGTTGTAAGCGGCATTAACAAGGGCGCGAACATGGGAACGGACATCGTGTATTCGGGAACGGCGGCGGCATCTCGGCAGTCAGTTTTGTACGGAAAACCAGGCATCGCGCTGAGCGTGGAAACTTATGATGGCAGCTGGAAATTTGCGCCGCTTGCGGATTTTGCTGCGAAAAACCTTGAGAAACTGGTTGCGCTTTGCACAAAAGAAGCCTTTGTAAACGTGAACGCCGCTTCCAGAGATGCCTACGATGGCGTGTCATTCACATCGACCTCAAAGCGTGACTACCGCGACAAAGTGGATATTCAGACGGAAACTGACGGCGCGGTGTACGGCTATTTTACGGGCGGAAACATACGGACAGAGGGCGCGGATGACAGCGATTTTGCGGCGGTAACCAGCGGAAGAATTTCGGTTTCGCTGATACAGGCAGAGCCGACTTCGGTGCGAATATCTTGTAAAAATCTTCATAGTATAGTATTATAGAATAACGCTGTAGTTTTTTGGGTTTGGGAGGAATCTATGGCAAAAAAAGATGTTCTCGCGGAGGGAATTGACCTGTACAAGCGTTCTGAATACGCGGCTTCCCTTGCATTTTTTCTCTCTCTTCCAGATGACAGTGCTGATTCAATTGAACTTGCCTATTATATCGGCTTATGCTACGCAAAATTGGAACGCTATGAGGATGCCCTGTTGTATCTGGAACAGGTTGTCACTGCGGGGCAGAGCGTTGACCGTGTGTTGCAGTGCCGTTTTCTTCTGGCGGTTATCTATACGTTGAGCGGGCGAAAAAAACTTGCTGACTATGAACTGCAAAAACTGCTGGAATCAAAATATCGTCCTGCCTCCGTGTATGCCGCGCTTGCCTACAACGCATGGGGACAGAATGACGCGGAATTGAGCCTTTCCTACTATAAAAAAGCCCTGGAAATAGACCCTGAGAATCCTACCGCGCTGAACGGCATGGGCTATGTGCTTGCCTGTGAGAACCGTGATTTGACTTCTGCGCTGACGTTCTGCAAGCGTGCGCTCAAAAAGGCTCCTGACTCTGCGGCCTGCCTTGATTCGGTCGGATGGGTGTATCTAAAGCTGGGTCTTTTGGAAGAAGCCAATAAATTCCTGAATCTTGCCAAGGAAAGAATGCCGGACAATGAAGAAATTCTGGAGCATATCCGTCTGGCGCAGGCAGACTGAGGGGGCAGATGTGAAGTATCTAAAAAATGTTTTTACCCTTGTTGTCCTGCTGTTTTCTCTTCCTGTGGTTGCCCAGCAAACGCCGTTTACGAGCAGGGAGGCAACGACGCTGAACGCATCTGGTACACAGACGGCAGAAAGCGCGCTTGCTTTTCAGGAATTTCGACGCGGAGTGCAGGCGTATTATCGCGGCTCGTTTAACGATGCAATCCTCCAGTTTGAGAAGGCTCTTTCCTATCTCCCGAACGAAAATCTTATTTTGGACTGGCTGGGCAAAGCCTATTACCGCTCCGGGATTGAGGGCGCGGCGTTACAGCAGTGGCAGTTTGCGAGCGACAGTGGATATGGCGGGCTTCTGCTGAAAAATCAGATTGAGATTGTGCGTGAGCGGCGTATCACTGACAATGCCTATCAGTCTTCCGTAAAATATACCGAGGCGGGAAGTTTCCCTGGACGCAACGGCGAAAATCTTGTGTTCAGCCAGCCGATTTCGGTTCTGCCAGAAGATGACGGATCAATCTGGGTGCTTGCATACGGTTCGAATGAGCTGATAAAAATAGACATCAATGGTCTTGTGGTGAACAGGGTGAATGTTCCGCTGACTGGTTTTGACCGTCCGATGGATATGATTCGTATGAGTGATGGAAGTATTCTGGTCTCGGAATCTGCGGGCGACAGAATCAGCAAGTTCAGTGCAAAGGGCGGTTTTGTCAAATCATTCGGTGAAAAGGGAATCGGCGTAGGGCAGATGGTCGGTCCTCAGTATCTTGCGCTGGATGAACTTGGCAATGTGTATGTGACTGATTTTGGAAATGCCCGCGTAGATGTGTTTGATAAGGATGGCAATGCGCTGTTCTATTTTGGCGGAAAGTCGGCTGATTTTGCGGGCCTGAAAGCACCGACGGGAATTGCTTGTATGAACGATGCAGTCTGTGTTGCGGATGCGGTAACAGGGGCGGTCTATCGTTTTGACACGGCAGGAAATTATCTGGGGCTGCTCTGCAAGGAAAAAACGTTTATAAAGCCAGAATCCATGAAGCAGTGGGGCGGCTATTTGGTACTCTGCGACAAGAATCATGTGTATTCAATTGATGCGGGAACAGGTGCGGTTTTTGAGAACGTGAACACAGGAAATGCCCCTTCCCGCGTGACGTGTGCCGTGCCTGATGCGAATGGTAATGTACTGGTAAGCGACGTGGTCTCAAATGAAGTCTACATTATGGCAAAGATGAGCGAACTTATCGGCGGTTTGTTCGTCCAGATTGAGCGCGTAGATGCAACCTCATTTCCCAAGGTGACGCTGGAAGTCAAAGTGGAGAACCGCCACCGTCAGAGTATAGTTGGATTGAAAGACGTGAATTTTTTTGTGACGGAGCGGAAAGTTCCCGTTATGGATTTGCGCTTTGAGGGCGCGGCTTTTGCGAATGATATTGCCGATGTTACGCTGATTATTGACCGCTCTGTTTCAACTTCGCGCTATCGTGAGGCATTGGAAAGTGCCGTGCGTGAAATTGCTTCCGAAATGAAAGAGGAGGAGACGGTTCGCGTTATCAGTGCGGGGGCAATGCCGATTCTTGAATACACAGGCTCACCGAATGGCATAAAACAGTTCAGCATGAGCGCGCTTAAAAATCCTGTCGCATCTCAGGTCAGCCTTGACCGTGCGATTCGGCTTGCGGCAAACGGTCTGATTAACGCAGAAAAAAAGCGGGCGATTATTTACATCACGGACGGAACGGTGAGCCAGAATGCGTTCTCAAACTACAGCCTTTCTGATTTGTCCGCATATTTGAACAATAATGCTATTCCTATGGCTGTGGTCATGCTTACTCAGGGAACTCCTGCGCGGGAAATTACTTATTTGGCAGAGAATACCAACGGCGGGGAGTATTATGTGTTCAGGTCGCAGGGGTTATCGCGCATGATGCAGGATATACTTGCCATCCCGAACGGTATGTATCGCCTGTCGTATACATCCCAGCTCAAAACGGAATTTGGTCAGTCTTATCTTCCTGTGGAACTTGAGGCATATCTGATGAATCGAAGCGGACGTGCGGAGACCGGATATTTTTCTCCGTTGGAATAGCCTATGAATTTGAATGACCGACAATTTCTGGCATATCAAAATATGTCGAAGACTGACGCGGAACGGGTAAATGACGGAGACTCAAAAACAAAAAAACTGAACGCGGATTTTCTTTCCCGTCTGGAAAAAGTGAACACCCAGCAGGCATTTGATAACGTTATTACGAAAGGAATGTCGCCGGAAAATGCGGCTCGTGCGAGCGTGGAAAAACCAAGCCAGCCATTGTATTCCAAAAATCCTATGGACAGCATGACTTCTGATGAGAAAAGACCGCCGCAGAAAACGGCATTCGTGCAAAAAACTTCGGCGCAGTCATCTCAATCGGCGGTGGTGGCGGCAAAGGCTCTGGCTCAGGGCGGTCTTTTAAAAGTTCCCGTGCAAAAGTCTGCGGACGGAAAAGAGTCTGTCTACCGCCGCGTGGCAAAATTCCTGCTTTTAATTGGTGAGAATGAAGCGGCGAAAATTATGCCTCACCTGACCGAAGAGCAGATTGAAAAAATCGTGCCGGAACTTGCCTCAATTCGCCGCGTTGAGCCGGAAGAGGCGGAATCAATTCTTGCGGAATTCCACTCGCTTGTGCAGAAGTCTCGTGAGGACGGCGGTGTGGAAACGGCACGAGCAATGCTGGAAAAAGCGTTCGGAGCGGAAAAAGCCGAGGCAATGCTTCAGAAATCCGTGCCATTTGTCGACGGGAAGCCGTTTGATTTTCTTTCGGAGGCGGACGCGGAAAAAGTTGGCTTACTCTTAAAAGATGAGAGCGCGTATATTCGTGCGCTGGTACTGTCTTATCTTCCGCCCAAAATATCTGCCGCCGTCATTACCGCGCTTCCCGCTGACGAAAAAAAAGAAGTTGTTCTGCGCCTTGCAAAACTCAAGCATATTAGTCCTGATGTGGTCAAGCGCGTGGATGCTGCGATGCGCGAAAAACTCAATTCGATTGTGGTGGAAAAATCGGACAGTATTGATGGGCGGAACGCGCTTGCGCAGATTCTCAAACAGATGTCGCCTGAACATGAGGGTGCGATTCTCTCAAAATTGTCTGCCCAAGACCCCGATTTGGGCGCGGACTTGCGGGAACGTTTGTTCACGAATGAAGATATTTTAAATGCTGATGACAAATTCTTGCAGAATCAGCTTCATTCCATGAGCGATGCTGACATTGCCTATCTGATAGCGGGAAAAGATGATGCGTTTCGCAAAAAAATCCTGCACAATGTCAGCCAGAACCGCGCGGGAATCATTCTGGGCGAGGAACAGGCAAAAAAGCCGATGCTTCGCGCCGACTGCGAAAAAATCACCTCCCAGTTTTTCAGCACAATGCGCCGTGCATGGGAAGAAGGGCATCTTGTTATCAAGGGGCGTGATGATGATGTGTATGTGTAGACCTCTTTCTGAAACTTCGCGGGACATTTTTTTGCGTTTCGATATGCGCTGCTTTGCACTCTGTTCTGCGCTTACTTGACACTGCATTTTGCTTTGTGGTATCATAAATAACTATTCTTGGAATTTAATTTTTTAGGAGCATATAATGTCAGGACACAGTAAATGGTCTACCATTAAGCACGCTAAGGGCATTGCAGACGCCAAGCGTGGTCAGTTGTTTACAAAGTTCATCAAGGAAATTTCTATCGCCGCAAAAATGGGTGGCGGAGACCCGAATTCTAACCCTCGTTTGCGCACTGCTATCTTGAAGGCGCGCGCCGCTTCAATGCCGAAAGACAATATTGAGCGCGCAATCAAAAAGGGAACGGGCGAAACTGGGGCCGCAAACTACGAAGAATTGGTCTACGAAGGATATGCGGCTGGTGGCGTTGCGGTTTTGGTTGAAGTTTTGACCGATAACAAGAACCGCGCCGCGGCAAACGTCCGCAACATCTTCAACAAGACGGGCGGAAACCTCGGTACCTCTGGCTCTGTAAGCCGCATGTTCGAGCGCAAGGGCGTTATCGAGTACGATGCAGAAAAAGTGAGCGAAGACGAACTGATGGAAGTTGCTTTGGAAGCGGGCGCGGACGACATCGTGAATGAGGACGGCGTTATCACCGTTACCACACAGCCGACCAGTTTTGATGCGGTTCTGGAAGCATTGCAGGGCAAGGGATATGAGTCTCTTTCTGCTGGCGTGAACATGGTTCCGATGTCATACACTGCTGTCGATAAGGAAACTGCCGCAAAAGTGCAGAAATTGCTTGACCGCCTTGAAGAGGACGAGGATGTTCAGAACGTGTACTCTACGGTTGAATATCCCGATGACTTCGATCCGGAAGCATAAGCGAATAAGATTTTTGTTGAAAAAGGCTCTGTTTTATGCAGAGTCTTTTTTATTTGAAAGATTGGCTAGTAAGAAAGATGCAGAGAGATAAAAGGGATGGACAGGATAAAGAATCATGTTTCATCTTTTTGAATCCTGTTCATTCTTTTGCATAGCGGAAAGGTGATGAAAAAACGTCGTGTAATCGGCATTGACCCCGGACTTGCGCATACGGGCTTTGGTATAATTGATGCGATAGGCGAACGCAAGCAACTGGTCAGTTACGGCATAATTGAAACTTCTCCCGATGATGAGCATGGAACGAGGCTGCTTGCTATTTATAATCGTCTTGTTGCGCTTCTTGATGAATTCAGACCCGATGAGGCGAGCATGGAAACGTTGTATTTTGCACGAAACGTAACGAGCGCACTCAATGTGGCAGAAGCAAAAGGCGTGGTAACGATGACGCTCTCGCAGTTTGCCGTGCCGCTTTCGTTGTATACTCCCAATCAAATAAAAACTTCCGTGACAGGTTCTGGAAAGGCGGACAAGGAACTGGTTGAGCGGTATGTAAAACTTCTTTTAAATCTGGAGACTGAGCCAAAACCAGACCATGCCGCCGATGCCCTTGCTGCCGCAATTACGCACATTCATTCCACGCATGGTTAGAAACGGGCAATTTTTGAGGCAGTCTGAATTTATTTGTGGCATTCCCAAAACGGCTGCTTTCTGATATAATACTGCCATGTTCAACAGTCTGACGGGCACAATTACGGGAAAATATCCGCAGAAACTCTTTCTTACGACAAACGGCATCGAATGGGACGTCGTTATGCCCGACACATCGCTTGACGCATTGCCGCATCTTGGCGAAGAAGCGCGGGTCTATACCTACCTGCAGCATACTGACGCGGCAATGACTCTCTTTGGCTTTGCGAGTGAGCGTGACCGCGCGCTGTTTTTTGATTTGCTCAAAGTGGACGGGGTTGGACCTAAGAGTGCGGTCAAAATCATGAGCAGCATTGCCCTTGAGCAACTGGTTTTGGCTCTTGATGACGGAAACCTTGCCGCCCTTGAAAAAATTCCTGGTCTGGGAAAAAAGACCGCCCAGAAGATGTTGCTTGCCCTTAAAGGAAAACTCACGCTGGACGAGGGCGGGGCAAAGCCGACTGCCGCGCAGAACCGTGGCGGAGAATATGCCGATGTTATTTCTGCCCTTGCCAATATGGGCTACGACAGACGCGACGTTGAGGCAGTCATTGCGCGGCTTGTGGATGAGTTAAGGAAGGCTCCTGCGGACGCTGGCGAAAAAGCCTTTGCGGACATGCTCCCGTCGGCAAAGGAAGAAGTGCTCTTTAGGCGGGCTATTGTGGAGTTGGCGCAATGAAAGACAAAATGACTGGTGCTACGCATATCGTGCGGGCGGATGTTCCTGCGGACGATGACGTGCAGGAAGGAAGTCTGCGTCCTCAACTTTTGAACGAGTTTTTGGGACAAAGTGCGATAAAGGAAAATCTGTCTGTATTCATCAATGCGGCACGGGAGCGGAAAGACCCCCTTGACCATCTCTTTCTGATTGGCCCGCCCGGCTTGGGAAAGACCACGCTTGCAGAGATTACGGCGCATGAACTGGGCGCGGATTTTAAGGTGACCAGTTCGCCTGCGCTTGATAAGCCCAAGGATTTGGCGGGCATTCTTTCCACGATTACGCCGCGCACCGTGTTTTTTATTGACGAAATCCACCGCCTGAAGCCCGCCATTGAAGAAATGCTCTACATCGCCATGGAAGACTTTGAACTTGACTGGGTAATCGGGCAGGGAGCGGCGGCACGGACGGTGCGCATTCCCATTCCTCATTTTACACTGGTGGGCGCGACGACAAAGGCGGGCATGGTCAGTTCTCCTCTTATAAGCCGTTTTGGTATTATCCAACGCTTCAATTATTACAGCCATGAGGAACTTGCCTCGATTATCAAACGGTCGGCGGGCATCTTGAACTGCACGGTGGACAATGATGCCGCGCTCTTGATGGCATCCTGTTCCCGGGGAACGCCGCGCGTGGCAAACCGTGTCCTTCGCCGCATGAGGGATTTTGCCCAGGTCTACGGAAACGGACGCGTTACGCTGAAAATTGCCGAGGACGGCTTGGAGCGGCTGGGAATTGACGCGCTAGGCCTTGAAAAATACGACCGCGAGATTCTGCTTTCGATTATAAAAAACTTTGGCGGAGGACCGGTGGGAGCGGACACGCTTGCCATTTCCATCGGCGAATCCATGGATACGCTGGAAGACTACTACGAGCCCTACCTGATTCAGTGCGGTCTTTTGCAGCGGACACCGCGCGGACGCATGGTCACGCCAAAAGCCTATGAGCATCTGGGACTGAAACCCGGAGCGGCGCAGGGAAGTGAACTGTCGCTGTTTGACTGAAAACTGCGGGTAGGAGTACAACATGATAAAACGGTATGTAATCTTGGCGTATGCGCTCTTTTGGGCGCTGGTGATGGGCTTATGCGGAACGGCTTCGATGGTCTTTCATGCGCCGCCACTGGTGATGCGCATGCTCTCCGACATTACGGCATGGTCGCCCACGTTCGCGCTTCTGATTCTCTTTAGGAAACTGCTTCCCGAAACAAAACTGTCTGACTTTTTGAAGAAGTGCTTCTGCGGACGGTTAAGGCTTTCGCTTTTCCTTGTCGCAACCGTGGTCATGCTCGGCGGCACTTTTGGCTCTGTGGTCATAGTGTCGTTGCTTGAGGGAAAGCCCTTTTGCGCGTATTTTTCCCTTGGTGGCTATTCCTTTGTCGCCTCGTTTTTCCTCTCGCTTTTTTCAGGACCTATGGGAGAAGAACTGGGCTGGCGTGGCTATCTTCGTCCCGAACTGAACCAAAAATACGGCTTTCTGAAAGGCTCAGTTGTACAGGGCATCATCTGGGCTTTCTGGCACGCGCTTCTGTGGTTTGTCGATTCTGAGTTTATGGACGCGCGCATGATTGTCTACGTGCTTTCCAATGTGATTGTGATTACGTCAATCGCGCTGATTATGAACGTCATTCTGGAAAAGGAAAACAACCTCCTGTATTCGGTGTGGATTCATTTCTGCTTCAATCTGCCCTACAGTTTCTTGCAGGTGGGCATTTCGTACTATGCGGTGATGTGCGCCATCTTCCCGATTCTTGCGGTAGGAGCCTATCTGTGGCACAGGAAGACAGTAGGTGCAGTCAGTTCGGCGGGCGGAAAAAGTGATGACTGTAGAAAAAAGCAAAAATTTATTATATATTAGTGAATATGAAAAGAGATTGTTACCAAAAAACACTTTTTGATGATATAGAAACAGTAGGGCAACCAAGAAAAAAAGAAATTGCTGTAACATTTTCTGATGCTATAATTTCAAAATTTCAAAATTACAAGTTAGATGATTATATAAAAGATGTGGAAGTAAATGGTCTTGAGTACACTTGGTCATATATTTGCGAATATGTCTTGACTTATGGCGAAAATACTGATTTTTTGAATGTAAAGAATTTTGGCGAAATGTATGAAATTGGCTTGGCAATTCAAGACAAGATTCAGAAAAAGAATAACGGTCAGTACTACACCCCTGAAGATGTTGCTTTAGTTATGAGCCAATGGTTTGATTCGCTTGACGGCGAAAATGTATGCGATGTTGCCTGCGGTACAGGTAAGTTAATTCTGACCTATCTTGATTTTATCGGACGCAATAGGGCGATGGAACTTTTGGAGGCTGGAAAAGTCTTCTTGTATGACATAGATTTCGTAGCGTTGAACATCTGTAAAACGGCGATTCTTTTAAAATACGGCAAGGATTTACAGGACAAAATCCATGACATTGCAGGAGATTTTCTTTCTGCAAGGACAGCATTACCTGAAAACTGCAAAGTAATTTCAAATCCGCCTTATGCGGCAATTCAGCAAGTGGGACGCGACTGGACAGATACAAAAGTTTTAAACGACTCTCGTGAGTTATATTCTTGCTTTATGGAAAAAATTATTGAACAGAGCAATGCTTCTGTAATAATTACCCCATACAGTTTTATCTCAGGTTCAAAGTTTTATTCGCTGAGGACAATTCTCAATCAACATACGGGCGAAATCTATTCTTTTGACAATGTTCCTGGTAATATTTTCTGCGGACGAAAACACGGCATTTTCAACACAAATACAAGCAATTCGGTTCGCGCTGCAATCACCGTTGTGCGAAAAGACAATTCTGACGGATTTAGGCTTACTCCGCTCATTCGTTTTAAATCAACGGAGCGAAAAGAATTGTTACAATGCAAAATGCTAGAAAGTTTCTTGTCGCCAAAACGGCAAAAAATTTCCCAATCATCACCTTCGTATTATAAGTGCTTTAAGGAACTCCAGCCCTTGTATGACCGCATACAAGAAAAAGCGGGCAACCACACGCTTTCAGAACTCGTTTCAAAAAATGGGGAGTATACACTCTCTACGGCAAGCACTTGTCGTTATTTTACCAGTGCTTTTTCTGGCTTGATGAATAGGAATGGTCTGACTGTTTTGCACTTTGATGACGAGAGAAAATTTGATTTTGCGTATTGCCTAATCAATTCTTCTTTTGCCTATTGGCATTGGCGGTTGTATGACGGGGGTATTACCTATCCTGTAAGTTTACTTTTAAAGATTCCTATCATCTATGATTCGCTTACGGAAGATGACCATGCGTTTTTCAAAGAAACAACCGCAGAAATGTCTAGCAAGGCACATGAATTTATCATCAAAAAAAACAATGTTGGTGTTCAGGAAAATATAAAATATCCCCGACAGTACCGTGACAGGATAAACCAAAGGTTTTTTAAGATTCTAAATCTCAAAGTTGATAACTCGACAATGGATTTGGTTCATTCAAATATGGCGTTAAAGGTGAGTGTATGAAAGGTGAAAGAATTCCACTGACGAAATTACAGAAAGAGATAATGCAAGAATTCTACAGCATTGCTCTCACAAAAGTAATTTTCACCAAAAAAGAGAGGGAATACTTGTGGGATTTAGCAACAAAACGAAGCTCAAATTTGGACTTGCAGAATTTGAAAGAAAAATGTCCTGCTTTGGAACATCAAATTCAGAAAAGTTATGAGCAAGGAAATAATATTCAGTCCGCTGTTTTTAGTGAATGTGTATATGCTCAAACTTTTGCAAATATGCTGAAATTGGACTTGTTCATAAATTGCTCTGGCGACCAAAAATTTATTCCTTCATCAGTTGCAAATCTAATTGACTCATACAATTTAGTTCCTCGGTATGTATATTCGACAAAAGATAAACGCAGAATGTTGATTCAGGCTGGTGGTTGCGGTGGAATTGACAGTGCTTTGATAACAGTAATAGATTTGGTAATTTACACAATTGAATTCAAAGAACCTGGTGCGAAAATAACTGAGCCTGACTTGCCAAAATATGGTGAGGATGGAAAACTCAAAATTACTGAAAAATTTTTACATGATTATCCGCAATTTGAGGCGATGTTAAATGAGCAGAAAGATCTGAACTTCTTTGAAATCATGGGGCATAATATTAATGATTTTTCAGAAGCTAGTATTAAACTTGCAGTGTCAAATAATTATGTTAAAAAGTATGCGGATGTTATCTGTACTGAGGATAATAACGGCTATTTCGTTATGCTGCCTGCAAATCAAGTCCAGTTATGGGCAGACTTGCAAGGAGAGATTAGACCAGCTGGGCGAAATCATTACAAAGTTTGGACTCCTGTCGCATTAAGTCGTCTTATGCTACAATATGAGCCAGACATCGTAGGAACAACTGTTCGAATTGAAAAAAATAAACTTGATGTAAGAAAAGCTCGAGGTGGGAACGGTAAAATTTCAGGTTATAAAATTACACCTTTGTTTTTTGTTTATGCAAAAGATTGTGAGGATGACGGAAAATATATCACTTTCAATTTAATGAAAGTACAGCAGTTGAATCCGACTATTGCAGGAAAAATGTTCTTTACTTCATTGAAATATGAAGAAGTAAAATCTTACTATCAGCAGATGTTCTAAAATGAAAGTTGACATTACAACAACCGAAAATAAATACGACATCATCTACGCAGACCCACCATGGGCTTACCTTTGGGGAAAAGGCGAAACTGGTGGCAATTTCTGCCCAGAGAAACATTATCGCACAATGGAAGTTCCCGAAATCTGCGCGTTGGGCGAAACGATAAAAAAACTTCGGGCGAAAAACTGCGCGTTGTTCATCTGGACGACGATGCCGTGCCTGAAAGATGTGTTTTCGGTGATTGAGGCGTGGGGATTCAAATACAAGACTTGCGCGTTCACTTGGATAAAAACGCGGAAGGACGGGCAGCCGCTGTCTGGAATGGGGAGTTTCACAAAATCAAACGCAGAGTTGTGTTTGCTTGCGATGCGAGGACACATCAAAAGCGTGGATAAAACAGTTCCGCAAGTTTTAATGCATCCCCGCCTTGGTCATTCCGTAAAACCCGATGAAATTATGCGACGCATTGAAAGGCTTTTTGGTCTTGATACTAAAAAAATAGAATTGTTTGCCCGACGGCAAGTAGAAGGCTGGGATTGTTGGGGAGATGAAATATAAAAAAATCGCCTAACAAAGTCGTCAAAACGATATTCCATTTTCGTGCAAATTTTCCTTTTTTGTGATATAATGGATTCTGCAACAGGCGAAAAAATGGACGGAAAAAAATCGGCGTTTGACATAGACTTTGACTCATACATCAGGCAGGGCGAGCCAAGCCAAAAGGAAAAAAGCATCGCATGGGCTACGGCTATCGGTCTGCAGGCGGTGGACGGGCTGGAGCCTTCCGCATACCTGTACGAGACGGCGCGGCGGAATATTGAGGGCGACATTTCGATTGAGGAAGCCAAAAAACTTATTGACTCCTACTACGAGTCCAAGACCGACAGGACTGACAGTGAGCGGGAGACAGAAGAAGCTGACAAGGTTTCCGCACGAATTACCGAAATATTGGGCGAAAAGTCCTTCAGTTTTACGCCGAACCAACTGCTTTCAATCCACGAGCGGCTTTTTAAAGGCGTGTTCTTCGGGGTAAAAGCGGGAAAATTCAGGGACTACAACATCACGAAAAAAGAATGGGTTTTGAACGGCGATACGGTTCTGTATGCGAGCGCGGACTTAATCAGCGAAACCTTGAAATACGATTTTGAGGCCGAAAAGAATTTTGACTACGCGCCTCTCTCAAAGGAAGACAAGGTAAAGCACCTTACCCGTTTTATTGCGAATATCTGGCAGATTCATCCGTTCGGAGAGGGGAATACGAGAACGACCGCTGTTTTTACGATAAAATATCTGCGTTCCCTCGGTTTTGACGTGAACAATGAGCCTTTTGAAAAGAACAGTTGGTATTTCCGCAACGCGCTTGTCCGCGCGAACTACACGAACATGTCTAAAAATATATACATGAACACAGAATTCCTTGAACGCTTCTTCCGAAATCTTCTCCTTGGTGAAAAAAATGAACTGAAAAACCGCTACACGCACCTTGATTATGATGACTATATGAAGAAACTGGCGGAAAACGGTAAGTCAGATGAAGGTGCAAAGATAGATGCAAAGATTACTCAAAAGATTACTGTAAAGATTACTCAAAAGATTACTGTAAATCAGCAGAAGATTCTTGAGGCAATCAAGCAGAATCCCTATGCAACGCAGGAAGAACTTTCTGCGATAGTGGGGATTGCAAAACTAAACATTAACAAAAACATGAAAAAACTGCAGGAGCAGAACATCATCCGCAGGGTCGGGGCGGACAAAAACGGTTACTGGGAAATTACTGCGCCCAACTTTCTGTGAGAACGCGGGAAAACAGGCTGATTGCGGGATTCGGCGGAATTGAAAAATACTATTAAAATGATGTAGAATGAGAGAGAGGAAAGTATGAAATCAATCGTTGTCTGTTATTCTTTGGAAGGCGATACGGACTTTGCCGCACAGAAAATTGCCGGTCTGCTTGGGGCGGACACCTTGCATCTGCATTCTGCGCAAAACTTGGCGAGAAAAAATAACAAATGAAACTGACTGATTTTACATTTGACTTACCTGAAGAACTTATTGCCCAAAAGCCCAGTGGCGTGCGGGGTGAGGATAAACTGATGCGCCTTGACCGTGAAACGGGGGCGGTCTCTCATCATGCCATGGCTGATTTGCCCGATTTGGTTGAGAGCGGAACGCTGATGGTCTTTAACAATTCCAAGGTGCGCCGAAGCCGTTGCTACGGCATTAAGGAGACTGGCAGGGGCGAGAGCAATCCGGGGGTGGAGCGCGAATTCATGTTCCTGCACCAGACTACGCCTGCGATGGATACCTGGCGGGTAATGGTCAAGGGCGCAAAAAAAGTGAAGGCGGGGAATGCATTCCGTTTTGCGGACGGTTCGGTCGGAAGTATTGTCGGAGCGGAAGAAGATGCTGGCACGGAATTTAGGTCAATAAAATTTCCCTTTGCGCTGACAGAGGACTGGTTTGAGCGGAACGGGCATATTCCCCTGCCGCCCTATATCCGCCGCGAGGACGATGACACGGACAGCGAACGCTACCAGACGATTTACGCAAAGGAAACAGGAAGTTCTGCCTGTCCTACAGCGGGCTTGCATTTTACCGAGCCGCTTTTGGAACGCCTCAAGGCAAAGGGCATAGACTTGGAATGGGTTACGCTGCATGTCGGTCTTGGAACATTTCTTCCTGTCCGCACGGACAAGATTGAAGACCATAAGATGCATGAGGAAGCCTATACGATTCCTGCTGATGTGGCGGAGAAAATCAATCAGGCGAAAAAAGAGGGGCGGAAAATTCTCGCCGTTGGTACTACCAGTGTCCGTACCTTGGAAAGTGCCTGTGATGAAAACGGCATGGTTCGCTCTGGCTCAGGAAGTACCCGCATCTTTATGTACCCAGGCTACAAGTTCAAAGTGGTTGACCAGATATTTACCAATTTTCATACGCCGGAAAGCACGCTTTTGATGCTGGTGAGCGCATTTGCCGGCAGAGAGCGTATTTTGAGCGCGTACAAAACCGCCGTGGAGAATCGTTATAGATTTTTCAGCTACGGAGACGCTATGCTGATTCAGTAGGGGGGCGTTACGGGGGAATTCCCCCGTAGAGAGGGTAGGCGGAAATGCGTTAGCGAAGCGGTGCATTGCAGCCGAGGGGGAGGCTTCCCCCTACCAAAGGAAAGAAAATGAAAAGAGTTTGTTCAATTTTGTTGCTGTTATGTTGTGCGGCAGGGCTTTTTTCTGAGGAAGTGTCTGAAAAAAAGTCGGAAGAAGAAAAAAGTCCGTGGGAATTTTGGCTGATAACTGATTTTGCCTATCATGTGAAGTCGGCGTATGAGACGGGGGATTCTCATTTTTCGGCGGTGGAAAGTCCGTATCGCAGTATAAAGGCGAGGACTCGTTTTGAGGCGGCGTATACGATTCCGATGCTCCAAAAAGATAATCCACTTATGAAGGACAATCATCTGACGCTGATGGGAACGTGCGAACTGACCCCGGTGACAATTCTCCCGCAGATTATGGCAACGTTTTCTCCTGCGGCAATGCTGGAACTTAATGCGGGAATAAAAGCGGGAACTGGCTGGTCGCTGGGAGAAGATACGTTTGGCATTGCGGATTATAATTTTTCGAATAAGCAGTATGAGCGGCTGCCCCCGTTTTGCTCGTGGTATGTCAGCCCGTGGGCGAGCGCGTTGGTTCAGTTTGATTTGGGCGCGTTGTGGCCTGGAGACTGGCATCATATTGTGGCTCTGGCAGAATACACGGTGCGCTACGACAAAATGACGGGAACTTCCTCTCCGCTGTGGAGTTGGCGCACGAATCCTGCGATGGCTGACGGCTGGGTGTACAATCAATATTATGTGGTCGGCTATCAGATGCCGCTTGTGCTTTCTATGGTCGGACTTATTGCGGAATTGGAGGGGCATTACAATGCCAGCGATTACGGTTCAATTGCCGATTCGTTTGACGGTGGTTTTATGAGCGCGATTTTAAGCCCGATTCTGATTTTTACGCTGAGTGAGACGGACGAAATCTATTTTGTGGGAAACATCACCGCGCGGCGCAGTTTTGCGGAAAGTCATTCGGAAGAGGATGAAGAACCGCTCTTAACAAAAACAGGGCGTGAATGGTTCCTGGATTTTTTTGCTGTCCGCTGGGTGCATCGTTTTTAAGTCAGTTGTTCGAGCGAGAATTTAACGAGGTTCAAAAACTGGTCTTTTAGAATTGGCTTAATTTCTGTGCTTTTTGCGGCGTTATCGAACTGAGTGCCGGCTTCCTTTACAAGTTCAAGAATGCTTTTGTTTGGAATGGGCAGATGAGAGCCAATCAGTTTGTTCTCCAGTTCCTGACTTCTGAACCAAAAACTTCCCGCAAAGGCTATGCGCAGGTTTGAAATCTGACCGTTCTGTGTGTTCGCAAGGAAGACGAATGACGCGGACATAGGGGTAATGATATGCGCAGGTCCAAGCCGCCTAAACACGGCAACTTCCCATTCTTCAAGCGGAACACGGATTTTTGTCAGCAGATATTCATGGGGAATTCCCGTAAATTTGGTGAACGGAATAGAGAGAGTCTCCAGTTCTCGTTGTACTTCAAGTCGTGCGTCCAAAGCGAGCAGGGGAGCGTAGAGCGTCTGTTTGATTCCTTTTGCGCAGATGTTTCCGCCGAGCGTGGCAAGATTCCGTACCTGAGAATTCGCAATGGTTTTGAGAGCCTCGTACAGCACGACCGGCAGATTTTTTTCTCCGATGTCTTCCAATTCTGTCAGCGTAAGTGCCGATCCGAATTCAAAAAAACGTTCGTGCTTATCGATTCTGCATAGTTCAGGAAGATTTCTGACAGAAAGAAAATTATCCGCCAAATCATCATTGCCCGTACAGCCGCCGACTATCTGCAATTTCGCGATGGTTTTAAGCTGGTAGAATACTTCCTCAAGATTATTCGCATAATAAATCGTCTTTTTAGAGTCCATTCTTCCGTCCTTCGCGTTTATGCTTGTTTGCCATCGCATATACTACGCCATTGATAAAACTGTCTCTGTTTGTGCAGGAACATATCTGCTGGTCGGCAAGTTCATTCAGCTCATCTTTTGACGGACGGTACACTTTGGTGAGCAGATAATGTACGGAAAAATATTTTGCCGCATTGCACCAGCCACACAGATGAACGTCCGCCTGCTCAAATCCCCGTGCGATGTCTGCATAAGCCTCTGTCTTTGAAAAATGTTCCAGCGTAGTGATGGACGCATTGCGCACGATTCCCGCAGGAATAAGGCAACTGTGAACGGGTTTGTCATCAAGGTAGACCGTACAGAATCCGCACTGACCTTTTCCGCAGGCGTTCTTGACGGAAAAAAAATGCCTTCGCCTCAGCACTTCCAAAAGGCTTTCATCGGGCTGTGCGTCCAAAATGATTTTCTCATCGTTCAACGTTACTGGGATTTTCATTCTGATGCCTCCTGCTGGTTTTGTGCGGGGTCGTCTGTCTGCTCCTGTTTTTCTGCGGATTCTTTTTCGCTTTTTTCTGATTTTTCAGTCTGCTCCAATGCGCGCTGCTTATCGAAAAGATGCTTTGCTTTTTGGGAGAGTTTGTACAGCGTGTCATTTTGAATTGGAAGCCGTGTTATGGTAATGGCGAGTGCCTGAGAGAGTGCCATTGCAAATGCCGCGGGCAACAGAGAATACACGATGTCGCCGATTTGTTTTGGTTCGCTTGTTGACTGAATGAATTGTACGCGTATATTGTCACAGCGTACCGTATCGTCCTCAACAAGTTCACGGAGCGTCTGCTGGATTGCTGCTTTTACGCTGGACTCTGCCGCTTTTGCGCTAAAAATCTTTCCCGCATCGACAACGACCCATATTCCCCGCAGATTTTCACGGTACGTACAGGGGTCAAGCTCAACATCCACAACGCACGCGCCGAATGCAGTAGCCTTAAACGGAAAACCGGAAAAATGTTCTCTGTCCCATGCTGTTTTCCTTGAGTTTGAGAGGGTTTTCTTTATTGTCAGCGGTAATACCGAGGAATCTTTTTTTCTTCGGAGCGATTCACACGCGCTTTCCAGAAGAAGGGTCATAATGCTGATGTTGCTGTGGATTGTCTCTGGAGCCTCTGGTTCTTTTTCTGTCTCAAAATTTGAGTTCAGTATGATTTTGCTTTTTTCTGTCTTCAGAATGTTTGCGGCGATTGTTCTCCAGATTGACCACACGGACGGAGATGGCGGCAAGGCATGAATCTGAACTTTTCCGTCAGCGGTCAAGGTAACTTCAAGGGAGGGATTTGTTCTGAAAAAAGCAGTGCCGTTGTAGCCGCTTCCTGAAAAGCCACATGCCAATCCCGCTCCCCGCAATGGAGGCGCAAACGGAGAATTATTGTTCTGGAGGTAGTGGCTTTTTTCGTTCAGATGATACGAAACGTATTTGCGGTTAAAGTCACTTGAATGAGAGACTGCCTGCAAAGTCTCTTCTATATTTTCGCAGTTCAAAAAGAACGGCATAAGGTGGGTACGATTTCCGTTGGTACAGTTGTTAATCTGACGCAGTTCAAGGGGAGAAAAATCTGTCTTTTCGGCAATTTTTTGCAGTTGACTTTCCATAGCATAGATAGCATGACTGTCAATGGTGGCAAGGTCAACAGAATAGGGTGGCTTTTCAGAACTGTACACTTTTCCGCTGATACGCACCGATTTCGGACAGTAAATATTGCAGCTTGCGATGCACAGACGGTCGATAAATTCATGGGCAAATGGATTGTATGCGCCGCCATCTACCGTGATGCTGACATCCGCCGCCGTGATTTCGCCCGCTTTGTTTATGGCTGTTTTGTGGGTAATGGTGACAGGCGCGGTATTCTCAATGAATTGTTGCTGCTCTGCGCGGCTCAGTACCAGTTTGACAGGTTTTCCCGTTTTGATAGCACTGATAGCGACCTGGGTGGCAATCAGCGAATTTATCCACAGCATATTTGTGTCAAGTTCAGAAAATTGCGTGCGCGTAATGATGATTTTTTTGATTTCAATGCCCGTCACATCGGAAAGCGATTTTCTCAGATGACTCAGCCATTGGCTTGGCGTAAAGACGTGCAGAAGACCTTCCCGAAAAAAACAAAATGCACCTGTTGGCTCGGTACAGGAATTCGGACGAATTTGTGCGGACCAAGTTTCTTCGGTGATGTCTGCAATGTCCGGGGACTGAAACGCTTGGTCAACATCTTCTCCCACTTGAATAATTCGCTCAGCAAGAAGTCTTTTTGGGGCGGACATTCGTTCTTCGTAGCGGATTTCTACGTCGTTCAAAAGTTCACGCAGAAGTTTTTCATCTTTTCCGACCAGAATACCAAGAGGCTCGCCAATGTAGCGGATTTCGTTCATGCAAAAAACAGGGGTCTTTTCATCGAGTGTGGTAATCGTTTTTTTCCCGATAATATCTTCCGCAGAAAAAATACGGTATCCTTCAGGCAGATTCGGATGTGAGATTGAGATAAGTGTTGCCGCAGAAACAGGGCTTCGTATAAGAACCGCGTACAGCATATCATCAGTTTCTAAATCGCTGTAGAACTCATTTGAGAAAATCAGTTGTTTTTTGTTTTCCGATTCTTTTCGCTTGGCGCACATATCAGATTCCTTTTTTGCGGTGTTTTTCGCCGATTCTTTTGACCGTGCTGATGACTAGTTCCGTCATTTCGTCTGTCATCTCAGGCCACAGAGGAAGCGTAATCGTATTGTCCGTATGCTCCGCCGCATGAGGAAAATGTTGCGCGGTAAAGTTGGGATAGCGTTTCTGCCAGTATGAAAAGTTGAACAGGGCGATAAAGTGCATGGAGATGCCGATGCCGTTTTCTTGCAGTTCGCGGGCAAAGGTGTTCCTGTCGCAGTCAAGTTTTTCGGGAACGATGCGGACAAGATAGAGATGCCATGCATTTCCCTCGCCATCGGGCGGAAGATGCAAAAAGTCGCAGTCCTTGAACGCCTCGTTGTATCGTGCCACAATCTTTTTGCGCTGGTCAAAAAATAATTGCGCCCGTTTTAATTGCTCACGACCAAGCGCGCTTAGAATATCGGGCAGATTGAATTTAAAGCCACACTCCACAATGTCGTATTCCCAGGAGGCGCGGGGACTTGTGTACCTGTCCCACGTTGTTCTGTCCATGCCGTGCATCCGCATCGTCTGCATTCGTTTGGCAAGCGCGACATCATTCGTTGTGACCATACCGCCTTCGCCAGTGGTAATTGTTTTGGTCACATAAAAAGAGAATACGCCTACGTCTCCGAGTATGCCCGCATAGCCGCGCGCTGTTTTTGACGGAAAAGAATGTGCCGCGTCCTCAATCACGTAGATTTTGTTCTGTGGCGTGCTGTATTTTTTTGCGAGCGTACAGATTTTTTCCATGTCGCACAGGTTTCCGCCGATATGCACGGGAACAATTGCACAGATTTCGTGCTTGGTGTCGGCGCGGAGAATGTCCTCTATTTTGTCTGGGTCAATCGAGTATGAGTCTTTTTCGATGTCGGCAAAACGCACTTCCGCGCCAAGATGAACGGCACAGGCGGCAGTGGAAACGAATGTGTATGGCGTGGTGATAACGGCTTTTCCTGCGCGAACGCCGCACGCATCCATCGCAAGAATCATGCCGCTGGAGTTTGAGTTGACCGCGAACGCATATTTTGCGCCGATAAATGCCTTAAAGTCTTCCTCAAAACCCTGCGTCACTTTTCCCGTCGTAAGCCAGAGTGAATCAATCACCTCGCAGACGGCTTTTTTTTCGGCTTCCCCCAGCGATGCGCGGAAAAATGGCACCCGAATCTCACTCATAGCGTCACCTTCGTCAAATTTGTCTCGCGGTCAATGAGGCTTGCAGTTTCCGCGCTCTTTTGGTAGGCTTCGTCCAAAGACGGAATGTTTTTGCGCAGAATGGAAATGAGGAGCGATTTATTCCGAAACTGATTCTTATTGCTTTCTGCATAAAAACAAATCGGGTGGAGCAAATCCAAAAGTTCAGTAAGCGCATCGTGACTCATCTCAAGATTCTTCAGTTCCAGAATTTTTTCATAATCGGTTTTTTTTGGCTCTTCCTCTTTCAGCCACAGGGGTTCTTCCAGACGCTCCCCCTCACGCACACCGATAACTTTAATCTTAATGTCTTTGTGTGGTTCCAGTCCGCTGAATCTGATTATCTGTTCCGCCAAATCCATAATGTTTATCGGTTCGCCCATATCCAAAAGATAGGATTTACCGTTTTTGCCTACGCCCCCCGCCTCCAAAACAAGCGAGCACGCCTCTGGAATCGTCATAAAAAAACGTTCCATGTTGGGGTCTGTCACGGTGACAGGTCCACCATTTTTAATCTGGTTCATAAAAAGCGGCAGAATTGACCCGCGTGAGCCAAGCACGTTTCCGAAGCGCACGAACATAAACGCATTGCCGTCTTTTGCAGATTTTGCCGCGTCAAGCACCAGTTTTTCCGAGAGCATTTTGCTCGTTCCGTATACACTGACTGGTTCTACCGCCTTATCCGTACTGATAAGTACAAACCGATGTACGCCATGCTTTAACGATGCGTCCAACAGATTTTTCGTGCCGAACACATTGTTTTCGATTGAGGCGACGGGATTTTCTTCCATCATGGGAACGTGCTTGTAGGCGGCGCAATGAAAAATGACATCTGCATGGGTTTGTTCTATTATATAATCCACATACTGACGGTCTTTCATGTCACCGATAATCGGAACGACCGTCGCCTTTTCGCCTACGCCCTCATTTTGCAGGACAATCAGTTCGCGGTAAATGCTGACAATAGAATTTTCCCCGTGACCAAAGAGATACAATCGTTCTGCGCCGCCGCTTAGCAATTGCCGCGCAAGTTCCGAGCCGATTGAACCGCCTGCCCCCGTAATTAGGACGCGCTTTCCGCGCAAATAAGAAAGGCTTTGGTGCAACGGAATCGTAATCGGCGTTCGCCCCAGAATGTCCAGAGGGTCAATTTCCCTGGTCTGAACCAAATGCGCGCTTCCATCGACAATCTGGCTTACGCTTGGCAGAATGCGGATTCTGATAAAGCCCGAGCCTTTCAGTACCTCGTATAGTTCGCGGATTCGTTCTATGGGGGCAGAGGGCATTGCGATAATCGCCTCGTCATTCCGCGCACACCGCAGCACCTTTGTCGTGTCATCAATCGGTCCTAAAACGGGAATGCCGTCAATTTGTGTTCCAATCCGTGATTTATCGTCATCAAGAAATGCCGCGACCGAGCCAAAAACTTTTTTGCGCTTAATATCCCGCGCAATCATCTGACCTGCAAAACCCGCGCCAATGATATAAAACCGTGCGTTATTTTTCTGCATTGAACCCACCATTTCCATTATATCACGGATAGGCGTGAAAGTAAATAAACTTGCCCTCAGATTCCCGAAGATTGCACGGATTAAAACGGTGCCGTGACATCTTTAAATATTTTTCTAAACCATTTTTCCTATGTGCCGATATTGTATAAAGAAGACTATAGTCTGTGGGAGCATGATATGAAAAGAATCATTTTGGTTATTGGTCTGTTGTCCGCTATGACGGCACTTTTTGCGAAAAATATTTCCATTCAAATCATTCAGAACAATCCGGCTGCGGACGGCAATGTCTGTGAGACATCTTATCTGATAGAGCAGTCAATCATTGATTTCTTTTTTGCTTCAGGTCATATTGTGTCAAGCACTCCAGTCTACATCGGTACGGATAAAGATGTATCATCGTTGAAATCTGCCCTAAAAGAGAATGCGGAAGGTGGCATGGATTATCTGGTGAGGGTAGAGGTGGATTATAAGAATTTTGCGGGAAATCCCGATTATGTTTCCCTTGACAACATCGAGAAAGTCACTTGGAAAAATTATCAGGTATCTACCGGACAGGAACTTTCTTCTGGAACTGAAAGAATAGGAATAGTCAACCGTCAGAACAATAACGAAAGTGGTGTGACCGGACTTGCCAGTTTGGTTGCCGCAAAAATAAGCGCAGGGCTGAAGGCAAGATAGTACAAAGAGGGTAGGAATTATGAAAAAGATTATAAGTTTTGCAGTAACATTATTCACCGTAGCAACACTTTTTGCGGCAGCGCGTCCGTCATTGGATGGCAGGGCACTTGTTGCTGATGCAGGAGCGATGCCCAAAGGACTTTTTGCCCGTACTATTGGCTATCTTCCTGGTGACAGCGTATCCGTCACCAATCCTGCGACGGGAAGCACCGTGGATGTGCTGATTCTTGGTGCGATTGACCCTGGCGAAGGCGTGGCGATTTTGCTTTCTCCCGAAGCGGCAGACAAACTGAACATTACAAAAGACTCAAACGTACAGGTGAAGATTACCAAACGCGCGGGAAGCCTTGATGAGACCGTTTCTGGTGCGGCAATGCTTTCTGAAAGCGATGAGCCTTCTTCTGATGAAGATGAGCATGCGGAAGAGGAACTTGAAGATAATTTTGAGGAAAATCTGGCGGAGAGCAGTGAGGAAGATGTTGCGGGACTTGCCGATACCGATTCGGCGACCGTTCCCCAGCCAATTGTCATTGCGAGTCCTTCACCGATTGAAAATGAGAATCCTGTTGAAGTAATCGGCGATTCGCATGATGAGGAAAATGAGGATGAAAATGCGATTGCAGCGGCAGAAGAACCTGTTCCTGAAACAGCATCTCCGACGGTTTCCGAAACGCCTGTCATCATCGAATATCCGCCCGAGGCAAATGTCGCGGAAGCAGAAGAACCCATTGCTCCAACGCCCGTCATTATCGAATATCCTTCTGATTCAGCAGTTGCGGAAGAACCCGTGACAATGAAATCGCTGATTGAAGAACCTGCTCCGGAACGTGTGCCAGAAAACATTGCGGATGCTGATTCTACGGATAAATCAGATACATCGGATAGAATTGTGTTTATAGAGGCACCGGGCGAACCAGCGACAGATGTCGTTCCTGCGCCTGTTCCCGAAGATACGTCAACAAGCGATGCATATCTTGATGAACTTGCACAGATGATAAAGCCAAACGATGAAACGGAAGAACCCGTTGTTGAGGCAGAATCGCCGGTCGTTTCAGAATTGTTTACCGATGAAGTTCCCGTGGTGGCAGAAGATGTTGTCGTTGAGTATGTGGAAGATATTGACCTTGATGCATTGGAACCTGTTTCCGATGAAAAATTCGATGTTGCAGAAAATGACATTGAAAAAGAGCCCGAGTTGGAATCAGTTGAGCCGGTCGCAGAAAATGTAGAACCTGTTGACGAGCCTGTTGCAGATGTTGATGATGGTTACCAGCCAATCATTCTTGTTCCTGCTGACGAAAATCCGCCCATGGCGGATGAGACAGTGAGTTCGGAAGAAAAGCCCGAACAAAAAGAAACTCACGCTGTGGCAGAAAACGTTGCGCCTGTGGAAACGGTATCCGCCCAGCAGACAAAAGAAGCCGCTCCTGTTTCGGCATCAGCCGCTCCAAAAACAAAAGATGTGCTGATTCCGAGTCTGAAAGACTTGAAGAGCGGAAGTTATTATGTTCAGATTGCGAGCAGTGGCAATACGGATAATATTGATGCCTTGCTTGCGAAATATGGCGAAAAATATCCGATGGTAGTAGTGCCGCTCACATCTGGCAAGGCATATCAGATATTGGTCGGACCGCTTACTACTGATGAATATACCGTCGTACAGGAAAAATTCCGTGCGTTCGGCTTCAAAGATGCGTTCTTGCGTAAGATTCGATAGCGATTCCCGCAGATTGCGTAGATAGTGTATTCCCGCGTACTTGACGCGGGAATCTTTTTGCCCTATAGTGATGAGAGTCTGGCACAAGAAAATCGGGGGTGTACCGGTTTCGACGATTGTGATTAGGGCGTGTGCTGCATGTCGGAGTCAAGGTTCCGTAAACTGAGAAAAAAATAACTGCAATTTTCGCAAGAAAAGAAGAAGAAGTCGAAGAGGCTTCTTTTGCAGAAGCTCTCGCAGCATAAGTTGCTTGAGCCGGAAACAGGGCTGCGCTGTTCCTAGCGGTTTTGTTTTCCGTCACAAACAGGAACTCGCTGTGCATCGTGTCCGATAGGCGCATGGGACTTTTTATCGGAATACGGAGAAGACGCTTGTCATGCTGCTACCTTCTCCCGACAACCACCTCGCATGACTAAACATGTAGGTGTGCATGGCTTACACTTTCGGACGGGGGTTCGATTCCCCCCATCTCCAGACAAAAAAATCCGCTTTGCGCGGATTTTTTTGTGTCCATATATCAAAAAAATCTTTCCCATATCAGATAATTTTTTCCCGTACAAGAAAGATTTCTTTAGTCGGAACGACAGGATTTGGTCTTGCGACCCGCCTACGCGCGATTGATTTCCTCGCACCTGCTCGGAATCGCGCTCCGTTTCAAATCCTGCTTCGTGTATCAAAAAATCTTTCTACCTCAAAATGCTTTGTATGCTAAGGTGAAAGATTTTTCTTTAGTCGGAACGACAGGATTTGGTCTTGCGACCCGCCTACGCGCGATTGATTTCCTCGCACCTGCTCGGAATCGCGCTCCGTTTCAAATCCTGCTTCGTGTATCAAAAAATCTT
>JAFSJX010000017.1 GCA_017449285.1 Treponema sp. | reverse complement strand
CTGGTGTCAAAGACACCGACAAATATATCCACGACATAATTCGTGCCGCTGTTCGTCAACACAAGAAAAATATTCAGCCAACTATTCCTCCACCATCTTGGAAACCACCTAAGCCTGAGGAGACTGACTACAAAAAGCCCGACGAAACTGGCATTGTGCCCTTGCAACTTTCTCGCGTTCCTGACATCAACTGGGACATGATTAACTGGGATTTACTCTCCTCCCTTGAAAAAGAAGAAATCCACCAAAAAATTGAAATCGCTCGCTGGCTTTAATTCTTCGTCTTCTTTTCCCGCAACTGTGAAATCATGAACTAATTTGTGCCCAATTTGGGCACATTTAGGTGAAACTAAGAACAAAGTTTTTCCTGCAACAAATATTTGAACTCCTTCAACTTCTATGCTACAATGGAGAAAATTCTATGAAGGAGATTAGTCATAACGCAATAAAGGCTCCACAACGTTTCTCAGGCGTTGCAGAGCTCTTCAAGTGAATGCTGACTTCATTTGAAAACCCGTAGGCTTCATTGCCACTGACAAGTTACATCAGCTTGCTCCATTATACGCTAGCTCTGTAGCTTTTTCAAATAGTTATCGGAAATAGAAGACGACATTCACAAACCTGTGTTTGTCGTCTTTTGCTTTTAGGAGGTCACTATGGAAAAAATTTACACTTCAATCCTTGAGTCGTTCACCAAAAAAACTCGGAGAGAAATTGACTATGAAGTCGAAACTGAAAAGTTTCACTTCAACACAAGAGTAACCAATTTTATAACGCTCAATGACAAACTCACTAAAATTCTCTTCAATCTGCCTGCCGACGAATATTACGACTCGCTCCAGAAAGGCACAAGCATCGCCGTCAATGAAAGTATTTCTCGCGGAAAAAAGATTCAAAGTCATTTCACACTTAAAAGCGGCGGCTTTGCGGCTCTCAGACGTCCTCTCAATGAATTCGACCGCGCTGTCTTCGACACTTGCAACTCCGCTCGCGCGGCTAACTTTAGAGGCATTACACCCGATTCGCTATTCCGCGCCTTAATCGGCGGAAAAACTAACCACAATCCACGCCCAAACCAATTAGCTCCCATTTTTGAATCTCTCGAACGCCTCATGACCGTCATCGAAATCGACTTCAGCCAGACTTGCGAAAAAATACCCAAGTACAATTCCGCACCCGGCAAAATTACTGCACAAATACTGCCTTGCCAAATTTTGGAAAACGTCCTAGTCAACGGACAAATCACCACAATTATAGAATTCACCGACGAAAGTCCGCTTTTGAAAATAGCTCGCGCTAAAAAGCAACTACTCACTTATCCCGTTTCATTGCTCAACATACCAAGACAAAACAACACAACGCTCGTCATCACGATTAAGAGCTACGTTATACGCCGCGTTCTCGAAATCATCGCTCACAAGATGACTCCTACCATCACTTTCGCCGATGTCTTCAAGCACTGCGAACTTTCCGACGCCAATCGTTTTCAACAATACGACGCCCGCAAAATTATCCTCGACGTCATGAAAAACTTGCAATCCAACGAAATTATCAAATCATTCGAGGCGACAAAAAAAGACGGCTCCTACTACTCCGCTACTATAACTTTTTAGTGCATTTTAATTTGCAAACTTTTGAGAAAATTTGGGGGGGCTTATGACATTATCTAACAGGGCTTATGACATTATCTAACAAGGCTTATGACATTATCTAACAGCTAAATGTCAAACAAGGCGGCGAGAATGGCGTCAGGACGCCAAAAAATGGCAAAAATCGGCACCCGCCCAAAATCCTTATATACTGTAAGTATTGTAACGGACGGCGACGCCCTTGCTATGCAAGGGGCGCGCCTTTCCTTTCAGGAACCAGAGAAAAAATCGCTCGCTCGCTAAGAACGCGAGCGGCGATTGGGAATTTCCCCTAGAAAGAAAAAAATGTTGGTTTCCGAATAGCGACTAAAGTCGCAAAATTTTTCCCTCGAAAAAAGAAAGGTTGATTGACTATGAGTGTCTTCGATGAAATTAACGCCTTGTCGGCTGAAACTGTTTTGAGCCGAATCAATCTGCCGCCGGCACGCGACGGCAAAAGTTACGTTTGTCCGCTGTGTGACAACGGCACGACGGGCGACCCGCAACACGGGCACGGCGACGGAATTAAACCGCGAATCTCGAAAGGGCGCGTGCGCTGGAAATGCCACAAATGCGGAGTAGACTTTAGCAACTTCGATTTGGCGGCGGCAACATTAGGGCTTGACGCGGAGCGCGATAAAGCCGAATCTGCGCGGCGTGTGAAGGAGCTATTCGGGATATATGAAAGCGAAGAAACTTTTTCTTTTTCGAGGGATAAAAAATCTGCGCGGACGGCATGGACGGCGGAGCAAAAAGCGGCTTTGAGCTTTGACACAAAAGACGAGGTTGAAATGGACGAGAAAAAATCGGCGTCCGACAAGGAGCCGAAAAATTATGCGAAATTCTATGAAGTCAATCGAGCAAACGTCGACAAGTTCCTTGCCGAGCGTGGCGGCAATTTTCGCGGCTTGACGGCGGCGACGTTTGAAAAATACGGTGTTGTTGTGCACCCTGATTTTGGCGTCGAAGGGCACGAAAAAAGCCCGCATTTGATTATTCCGTATGATGATACCCATTTCACTGCGCGGGCGATTGTAGGGCACGACAGGAGCCAACACGGGGCTAATTCGGGGCTTTATGAGCCGTTGCCGATAAATACCGATAAGCCCTATAGCGTCAACTTTATAGTCGAAGGCGAAATCGACGCGCTGTCAATCGCGCAGGTAATCAGCGGATTTGAGATAGTTGGTTGCGTGGCAACGGGCGGAGCGTCGAAATATCGCAAGGTAGTTCCGTTGCTTGAAAAGCGATTTGGCAATGCGGAGCGCAAGCCTTCATTTATCGTGATGTTTGATAATGACGCGGCGGGTAAGACAAACGGGCTAAAGCTTGCCAATGAGCTAAAGGCGACGGGTTATCCTACCGAGCTTTTCTTTCTCGAAGAAAATATGGCGGGCGAACACAAGTATCAAAAGAGCGACGGCACAATCGAGACAGTCATAGTTAAAAAAGTTGACGCGAACGATTTACTTCAACGGGGCGAAGATAAACTTATCGAGCGTTTGATTAACGGTATCGAGCAAACCGAAGGGAAATTGAAGGCGCAAGCAGAGGCAATGAAGAAATCGGCGGAGCAAGCACGACAAGCGGCGATGGATAAGAGCGGCATGAAAATTTCTTCTTTCGCGGATTATTTTGCGGCAGATTTTTTCAGTGACATTGCGTTGACGGCAAAATACTCGGAGCGCAAGACGGGCTTTGAAAATATAGACGCCGCGCAGGTTTTCATGCCGGGGCTTTATGTGTTAGGAGCCCTTCCCGCGACAGGCAAAACAACTTTTGCGTGGCAGTTGTTGAATCAGCTAGCCGACAATGGCGAACCTTGTATCTATTGTTCCTATGAAATGAGCCGAGCCGAGCTTTACACGAAATCGATAACGCGGGAGCTTTATAAGCGTTATCCTGAAATGAGCTCTCGGCTTAATCTTTCGAGTGTCAACATACGTCGCGGGGCTTGTCGGGATTGTGAAGAGATATTAGAGCAAGCGGCGAGATTTGCGAAGTCGGCGACGAATCTGCGCGTGGCGGAATTGTCGAATACGGGCATTGCGGAGCTTATCGAAAAATTAAAGCCGCTTGTTGCCGATGTTGATAAATCTGCCGTCATTTGTCTTGATTATCTGCAGATTGTGCCAAGCAAAGACGTTAAAACGTCGTCGGCAAAAGAAAAGGTTGATGACATTATGTTACGGCTGAAAGATTTTCAGCGCGAAACAAATTCAACGCTGATAGTCATATCGAGTTTCAACCGCGAAAATTATTTTCAAACGGTGAGCTTTTCTTCTTTCAAGGAAAGCGGCGCAATCGAGTATTCGGCAGATTGTATTTGGGGACTGGAAAATCATGGCGTCGATGCGCAAGGCAAGCTTGATAAGGAAGAAGTAATCAAGATGAGCAAAGAAAAAGTTCGCAGGATAAAGTTTTCATGCTTGAAGAATCGCAACGGCGGACAATATGATTGTTTTTTCCGCTACTATGCGGCGTATGATTATTTTGAGGCGTGTGAGGAATCGGAATCTCGTGGAAGTCGGCGTTATGAGCATTAAGGCAGGTTGAAGGATTTAGCTTAGTTTGTGCGAAATTTAATGAGCTAGTTGCTTGTGGATTTTTGGAGTTGATAGTTCGTTGAAGATAAACAATAGGCGGTACACTGGCAATAAGTACAAGCTCATGTCGTGGATAAAGGGACTGATATTGGAGTATTGTCCTTCGCATGGAATTTTCTTCGACGTGTTTGGCGGAACGGGCATAGTTACGGCTGAAATGCTCGACGAGGTGCAAAGCGCGATTGTAAACGATTTTCTGTACTCGAATGAGGTTTGCTACAAAGCGTTCTTCGGTCGTGACAGATATGACTTTCAAAAGTTGAGGCTGTTCGCGGATGTGGTTGCTATTACCGACAGAAAGGCTTTGAGCGATAATTATGTTTCCGTGAACTATGGCGGCAAATATTTTGGTCATGACGACGCGAAACTGATTGGAGCGGTTCGCGAAAGGATTCAAAGTGATTATGAGGCTGGAGAATTGAATGAGCGCGAGTTCAATATTTTGCTGGCGTCGTTGGTTTATTCTTT
>JAFSJX010000016.1 GCA_017449285.1 Treponema sp. | reverse complement strand
GATGTACGCGAGCGTCATGCCGTTCAGCACCGAGTAGGCGAGGAATCCGATGACCGCCGTCGCAAGGCTTATCTTCCGTATGGATGCGGAGAGCCACCAGACCAGCGCGAGCTCAGCGATGAACAGCGCGATGCTGTGCCAGCCCGTGTAGATGAAGGTGAGGACGGCGGGACTTCCCGCCGTTACGAACGCCGCCGCCGCGCTTATCAGCAGGGCGACCGTCATCCAGCCGTAAGTCCCCGCAAGGAACTTCCTCTGCTCGCTCTCGCGTTCCGCCGCGTATCCGATGCCAGCATATTCGCTCATGTTGTGTGCCTCCTGTGCTTGTCCCGGTGGCTTTTCCCGGGCGCATTATTCTCCTCTATAATATAAGCAAAATCCGTCCTTTGTGCAAGGGAAAAACAGGGGCGGGCACGGAAATCAGTTTTTGCCTAAAACAGCCAATAAATGATTTGGATTCATAAGGCAGTCAAACATGATGTGAGACATCGGGGTTTTCAGGGAATTTTTGTTTTTATAAATCTTAGCAAGATTCAAAGCAAGTTTTCTTGCGCTGTTCATGTTTTTCTGCATGTTCACATGCCGTGCCCTGAAAGAATCTTCCCCGTAGCGGACGTCAAGCAGCCAGTGCATGGTCTCAACGCCCCATTCCATCCTCGCATGGTGCAGCAAGTCCTCCGCGCCAAGCTCCTTGCTGGATATATAATAATGCCATTCCTCCGTGACTTTTCCTTTGTACTCAAAGTGCGTTTTTATCGCCCCGATGCATTTTAACCCCGGCCATTCCCTGCCGCCGGGCATCCATGAGACTTCGTTTGTCGTGAAGGCAGTTCTTGTCTCCGTCCTGCCGTGTCCTTTTTCTGTTTTTGTGACGCAATTCATTTTATTTCTGAGGTTCCTGTCCTGCACATATTCTTCTATGTCGGATTTCAAGGTCTGCTGGTTGTCCTTCGCGCACAGAAGGTAGTCGGCTTTTGCCTCAAGGATTGCCCTCGCCGTCTCAATCTGACAGTTAAGCGCGTCCGCCACCACCATGCAGCCGCTTATCTCAAGGCTTTTTATCAGTTCCTGCACAGCAGGAATCTCATTCGACTTCCCCTCGACGGATTTTGAGGCGAGCGTTACCCCGATTTCAGACGCGTAGGCACTGACGATATGAAGGGGGCTTTCATACGCCGACATCCTCGCCGTGGAGCGGATAGTTTTTCCGTCAAGGGACACAGTAAGGGGCCTTTTTTTCTTGCTTTCCTGTTTTTCCAGTTCTTTTTCCATCTCCGCGATGAGAGACGGGCAGACCGCCTGAACGAAGTGCAGCATGCAGTTGTTCAGGGAATCCGGCTTTATAAGTGCAAGCAGTTCCATCAGCCAGCCGTAGCAGGGAATATGAGCGATGCCGAATTCTTCTTTCAGGAACTTCGACACATTTTCTGTCTTTGCCCATGAATGAATCCGCATTACGCTTTTCAGCTCGCACAGACTTCCCAGCGTCACTATTATCACGGCGTCTTTTACGCTGCAAAAATATCCGTCATATTCAACTTCTGTTTCCAGTTCATCAAGAGCCTCTGTTAATTCTTCCCAACCCATGCATTGATTTTATCATATTTTTGCATTTTTAAACAGTGCTTTTTAAAAACTGATTTCCGTGG
>JAFSJX010000015.1 GCA_017449285.1 Treponema sp. | reverse complement strand
CTTTTTGTGCGAAGAGAGGTGCGTTTTACCAGGCTGGATAACCGACCGCAAAGAGTACGATTATCGCAAAAATCATAATGATTCGTACTGACACCGCACGCCCTCCCAGCTTTTTACTATGGCTAATTCCGTACGGAACGCCACTAGAGCCAGAAAGACCAACCGCCAGCCTTGTCGGAACTCGCGAGAGTTCCTATGACTGTGCAGTTCCGCGAAGCGAAACTTTTTTGATTATCGGAATTTTTTCAAGAGCGGATTAAATCATTCTATCAAGCAATACGCCACAAAAGCAGGTCTCAGGCAGAACCAGAGCAAAAAATGTGCGTGCGAACCAATTTGCAACGCAAATTGGTGAGACAAATACCAATTACGCACAGTCACGAAGTTTGAGCGGGGCGGTTCTGAGCTGAGCGTGTTTTTTTGCGACTTGGGGTCTGCCCCCCAGATTGATTCTAAAACTCAGAACTGATTGCCGATTTGGGCTGAGTCGGGGCGCATTCCCAACAAAATTATCCACACAAAAAAGCTGACAAAAACACGATTTTGTGATAAAATACATTCGTATTTTTATATATAGGGGGATGCCATGAAAAAATCGTGCTGTTTTATGAAAATCGTTTCTGCGCTTTTTGCGCTGGCACTGTTCGCTTCCTGCGACTCTGGAGGCGGCGGTGGAGGCGGCGGAAGCTCGGGGGGGGGGTAATTCAGGTAGCTCAGGCTCCACGAGCATAAGCATAAGGATTCCAAAGACAACCTCCGCTGACATGAATCTTCTGGGCGATTTGCAGATTTCTGACACAAACAATTTCTACTACGAGATTTACTATTCAAAGCCCAACGGCTCTTCCGAAAGCGAGCATAAATATACAAATGCTGGCGCGGACGAGCCTGTCACTTTCAGCAACGTAAAATACGACACATACATTTTCTTCCTCAAAATCTGGGTTGACAGCAGCAAACAGACTGTGCTGAACACAATCCAGAAGGAAGTCGCGGTCTCGGCTCAGAACAACACTGTCGCTTTCCCTGACAGAAGCGTGTCCGAGTACAAAAACTGGTTCTTCGTCTCCACGGCGGATGACCTTAGACGGGCTGTGACAACAATCAGCAGTGATGCGACTTTTTCCGAGAGCAACAAAGCTATAATCTGTCTGCGCGATATTATTGAACTTCCCAATTACCAGTCCATACTTGCGTCTGTAAGCTCAAAAGCCGAGGTAAAATATAACGGATTCAAGATTGCAGAACAGCTTTTCAATGTAAACATATCAGAATCAATTACTGGCGGAACTGTAACGGCAAGCCACACGAAAGGCGCGTTCGGCGATGAGATTACGCTTACTGTTACGGTGGCGGAGGGCTGGTTTTTCTTTCCTCCCACGATAGACGGAGTTACGATAACCCGGAGCGAAGAAGACCCTATGCAATTCACATTCGATATGCCAGCGGGCGATGTTGAAGTTACCACCACATTCTTTGACGCAATTTATGTGAGCGAGAGCGGAACCACAGAAAACGACGGTCTTTCCGCAGAAAAACCTGTTCCATCAATTGAGATGGCCATAGAAAAAATCAATTATTATGCAAATGAACTTAACAACACCGGATTTGACTGGAAAATCAAGGTTACAGGTATTCTGCCCGAATCGCAGACAATAGAAGCCAGTATGCTTCCTGTAAATTCTCTTACTGTTGTTGGCGAAACCGGAGGCACAATTGACGGAAACAACTCCGACTCCGCACTTACAATCAATGTGACAGTTCCTGTGACTATAAAGAACCTTACTATAAAGAACGGAGCGGGAAGCACTGATACTGGTGGAGGTATTACAATTTCAGAAAACTCTACTGTCACGATTGAAGACGGAGTTTCTATTGAGTCCAATACTTCGGAGCAATATGGAGGCGGAATACATAACAAAGGTACGCTTACCATAAACGGCGGCGAGATAAAAAACAACACGGCAGACTATTATGGCGGCGGTATTTTTAATGACCGAGGCGGAAATATATACATATGCGGAAGCACCGTCATAACAGGAAACAGCTGTAGTACCACTCTGAAATATGGCGGTGGAATTTATAATTCACCAACTGGAACTATTTATTTGGGTTATAAGAGCCAGACCGAAAAGGAAGCTTGGACTGGCTCTATCACTGGTAACAGTGCGGTTCTTGGTGGCGGCATATGGAATGGGGCAACCGCAGTATTGTATTTTGACTCCGGCACAATAAGTTCAAATACTACAACTAGTTCTACTTCTTCTGACAGCGTAGAGCTGATGGGAAACACTAATAATGCCCCTGCTTTATATTTGAGCGGCTCTGCGACAATTACAGGAGGCGATAAAATATACCTTTCTCCATATAGTAGTTCTAATAAGCTGGCAACGATATCTGTTGATGAGGATATCGAAAACAATATCTCGGTGACTATGGGGGCACAGTACACGGCTGGCACACAAGTCCTCACAGGAAGCGCGGTCGTAAGTGCGTACACAAAATTCAGCCTTACGAACTCTGGTGTTTTAGAAATCGGAAGCGACGGAAAGCTGGTGATGAAGGCTCTTACTGACTTAACCCGCACGGATATGGCCGCTATGGTATATGGAACAACTGGTTTGGATGCTGGTACTGATGGCAGTACGCTTAACGGAAAGACGATATTGTTCAAAACGGCCGTTGGTTCTGACTTTGTATATCTGGCATTGTCCATAACAACTTGCTCTGCATCAGGCTGTACGGCAGCAGCCGTTTACTTCATGCCTGATGCAGAGCCTGTTACAGTTAATTTTTCGAATAGAGGATATATTTTCCTTGCAACAAATTTGTCTTATGATATGTGGACCATTCCTGAGGACACTGAGAATTCACTACGGATTAATGACGCTGGTAATGTCTGGATTTTGGGTACTCCCAGCTATTGCATAATCGGGGAATAGGCACATTAGGTTTTGCCAAAAGGTGGCCGAGGTCTGTCTGATAAGTTCTGTGCATACGGGCATTGAGCCTGTCGAAATGACCGTATGCTCAGAACTTATTGGCCCCCGCCCGTGCTATTTTTCTAAATTCTGTCGCTGTACGGAAGGCTTTTTATGAATTCTTCCATAAACTTATAGTCGGGCGAGCCGTCGGCAGTGGCGGGGATTTTTTGAAAAGTATCTTTTATAGCCTCCATTTTGAAAGCCCTGCCGTATGAATAGCGGTAATTTTCCTTTCGGAGCAAAGTGACGATAAAAAGTCCTGTGAATTTATTCAACCAATCTGCCCGAACAACAACAATGTGGTCGCCGCAAATGAAATCTTTTTCCTGATATGAGACCGTGGCCGTAGTATCTCCAATCACGATAGCATTTCCGCCTTCAACGCCATTAAGCTCTTGTTTCAGAACGAAAGATTTTACGCCATTGTTCTCATCGGTTCTCGTGATGTATGGCACTGAATCCACGAAGCCAGCCCTTGCATTTGTCAAATATTCATCGTTGTATGCTTTCGCCTTGTAATATAGAAGAAATCATATCTCCAAAGCGGAATCTCCGCCATTTGCTTGTATCGGGAGATGCCTGGCCTGCTTTGGTTTTTGTTCCGGCTCGGGTAGATTTATCGACGCGCTTTGCTTGCTCGCAATGGCGGCTGGCGTATGCGATGTTTTCCTCAAAACTGAACATCGTCGGGAATGTCGTCAAGACTCACGCCGAAAGTGGGGGACTTGGGTTCCGCGTAATCCTCGGCGGAAAAATCAACTGGGGCATTGTCGCTCTGGATAAGACCGTCAAAAATGCGTATGCACCGCCGCGTGCTCTCGCCAATCCGTGGGTCGTGGGTGACTATGACGATTGTTGTGCCAGCCGCGTTTATCTCGCCGAACAAATCCATGACGGCCTTTCCCGTGGCGCTGTCCAGCGCGCCGGTCGGCTCGTCGGCAAGAATTATGCTCGGGCGCGTGACCGTTGCACGGGCAATGGCGACGCGCTGCTTCTGGCCGCCTGAAAGCTCCGTGGGAAGATGGTTTATCCTGTCTGAAAGACACCTATGTCATCTTCCTGTGCCTTGACGATATGTTTGGGAAAGGGCTTCCGGCTTATTTCTTCGAGAACATCTGCGCTCAGGACAAAGAAACGCGTCTTTACGACGGGGCGTACAAAGTCTTTTTCAACGCTTCGGATTATGATAAGATGGGTTCTGACGAAGAGAGGGCGTTTTTCAAGTTCCTGTGCGGAAAGGCTGCCGAAGACGATTTCACCCGAATCATAGAGCAGAAAGTCGCCCG
>JAFSJX010000014.1 GCA_017449285.1 Treponema sp. | reverse complement strand
GATTGTTTTAAGCGGCAAAAATTTTTGTGTTTGCAGAAAATGTTTTAGGAAGAAAAGCGTTAGGGTATGTAGCACCTGCGAAGCAGTTCGACGGTCAGCAAGCTGACCTTACCGAGTTTTTTTCAAAAACTCGCGAGAATTCTTTGTGCGAGTTTGCAGCGCAAACTCGGGAAGCAACCGCAGGTTGCGGCGAATGAGCGTTAGCGAAGTGCGGAACACCCGACCCGAACGAAGTGAGGGAAACGCCAGAAAAATCGTTATCAAGAACGCCGGCCTTGTTCAATTCCATAGCCATGTTCAAACCAGTCTGACCACCAAGGTTAGGAAGCAGCGCATCTGGACGTTCCTTTTCAATAATCTGAGAAAGACGCTCAACGTTCAGCGGCTCAATGTAAGTAGCGTCTGCCATTACCGGGTCAGTCATAATTGTTGCAGGGTTAGAGTTTACCAGCACAATCTTGTAGCCCAGTTCGCGTAAAGCTTTACAAGCCTGAGTTCCCGAATAGTCAAATTCGCAAGCCTGTCCGATAACAATTGGACCCGAACCAATAATCAAAACTTTTTTGATGTCTGTTCTCTTCATAATCTATATAACTCCTATAAAAAACTATGTTGTCATTCCGAACTCGTTTCGGAATCTGTTTTATAATTTGGGCGTTCCCCTTCGCGACAAGTCGCTTCGGGTCGGGCTTTTCGGGGTTCCGCCTTTCGGCTCCATTGCTCCACTACGCCTTCACAGCACAGCTGCTCGGAGACTCACTAAAAACAGTCCACTGGACTGTTTTTGCCCTGCTACGCAGTGCCGTTCCCTACGTTCCGCAACGGCTTCGCCGCCCCTACAATCCCTAACGCATTTCTACTTCAACAACTTCCTGTCCTCAACAGCTTCAAGCACCTTCATCTGTTGGATTGCAATTTTATTCAGTTCAGAAAGCCGTTCTGTCTGAGCCATTCCTTTCTGAATAAACACAGCGTTCAGATTTTCCAGATTGCTCAGACAAATCAGCTGATTTATTGTTGCGTAATCGCGGATGTTGCCCTTCAAATCGGGATTTGGTCGCAACCTGCGGTTGCTTACCGAGTTTGCTACGCAAACTCGCGAGTATTTTTTGCGAGTTTTTGCTTGCAAAAACTCGGTAAGTGAGCGTAGCGAACGACCGACATTCAAAACATCAGCCTCTTCCGCATACACAAAAGATTTCTGCTTCGCCGTAAGTTCCGGCGGAATCAGATTCTGCTTTATTGCATCCGTGTGGATGTGATAGTTCAACTTTGAAAGCTCGCGTTTTACTGACCATCCGAGTTGGGCTTGTTCCTGCTCTTTTAGGCGTTGGAATTCTTTCGCTACATACAGCTCAAATTCAACGGAAATCCAGCTTGCGAATTTGAACGCAATATCCTTATGAGCATATGTTCCGCCATAACGGCCTGATTTTGTAACGATACCAACCGCATTTGTACTCTCAATCCATTTAGACGGCGACATCGTAAAAGCATTCAGACCAGCTTCTTTTCTAACCCTATCGAATTCGATAGGGTTAAACTTTGGATTGTACAAACTTTCCCAAATACCGAGATATTCTATTGTGTTACGGTTGCGCATCCAATTACATACAACAATGAAGGGTTCATCAGACTTGAATTTAGCAATATCAGTAAGCGAAAGAAAATCCTCGTCGCCAACCTTTATTACAGAGACAGATGTATTTTTTACAGTTAATGTTTGACCCATTATCCCTCAAGTCCTTATCTTTTTTTAATTATGGCGAATTCGCCATAATTAAAAAAAGGCGGAATTCAAAAGAATTCCGCCTTAGAAATCACAAAATAAAAATAGTATGCACTGCTTTGTCTTTATTGAGAATCGTAATATCCAAACAACTTTCAGCTTTCATACTGAATTGATATACTATCAGAAATCGACTTTTTGTACTAGTACTGCTTAAAATTTGTGCGCTTCGTTAGTTTTTCTTAATCAATCTTACATAAAATGACATCGCGCCATCTTTCTTTACCCTGAATGTTAGTAGAGTCGTACTTTGATCAATACTGTCTACAATCCAGTTGTTTTGCTTTGCTTCCAGATAGGTTGAGTAAAAATCGTAGGTAAGATTCGTAAGAGTATCATAAGCAGTAAGAGTAGAAAAATCGGCAACGGCATCGGACTCGTTTAAATAAAATGTAATCTTTTTTCCGCTTTCTGCAACAACAGCATATAGATATTTTTCTTCACTGTTCACTGTTATTTTTGCGGCAACAGTTGCATTCTTTGCAGAAATGTATACTCCTTCATCAGGATACTTTCGGCTTTTTCTTATATCACTTATGTTTACAAGTCCTTCATTTTCGATGACAGATATTTTTCCCTGTTCTGAATTATCTATTTCGGCTATGGATGGAGAACTGCCACTTCCATAAATATAAAATTCCTTGCCGTTTATTTGTACTTTGTATGCGCTGATATAGTTCAGAAGAGGTGTCTGAACCCACACAAGTTCTCCAAACGAAGTAGAGACAACATCACCTGTTTGCTCCTGTTTATTTTCAACGCGCAGGTATGCTTCGTAGCTTGCATAGGTCTCAATGAGGATTCTAGAGTTAGCTGTATCAATAGTAACGAGAACATTCGGCGTTTTTTTAAGCGTATACCATCCGCTTGTAATTTGTGGCGCAGTCGGAGCTTCCGTTGGCTGTTTTGGGGTAGAATCAGGGGTGTCAGGTGTTACATCAGTTACACTCTCATTTTCGCATCCTGCAAAGCAGGTACAAATAAGAACCAATGCAGTCATCGCCATAATGAATACGGCTCTTTTTCGTGTTTTCATAAGTTTCCTCCGTTATAATGATAATGCCGGAACAATTCCGGCATTATCAGCGTTTAATTTACCAATAGAGCCTTATTTATTGCATTCACTAAACCAGAAATTTTTTCTGTATCGTAAAAGTTTTCTGGTTTGTTGATGTAATAATGTGGTTCAACTCCAGTGTCTACATTGTAGAGAGAGCCGTTTTTAGACACACTCATGACATTCTTGCTTGAAACCCAGAAATATGTGCCGTCTGCTGCACAAGTCTTGTGAACGCAGCTTGCGCCACCGCCAGAGGTTACACCAAGAATCGTTGCACGGTCAGAAGCCTTGAGCACAGCAGGTACCATGTTTCCGCAGGAGAAACTGACAGGAGATGTAAGGCAGAAGAGATTTTTGTCCTTCACTGTATCTTTGTCATCATATGTTCCGTCGAAATTTACATCGGTCTTGTAAGTTGCAGACCATTTTGCGCCTGTAATCGGATTAGCCATATCAATACTGCATTCCCCGAGAAGCCATGAAAGGACGAAAATAGCCGAATGACATGCACCGCCACCGTTACAGCTCATATCAAGCACGACATTCTCAATGTCAGAATTTTGCTGAATCTTTTCGTTTATTGCGTGAACCAAAGCTACAGTGTCATATTCTTTTTCAAGGTTACTTACATAACAGTTCATTTTTTCTTCATCAAAATCAGAAAGCAGCTCTGTAATCTGGCTCTTTTTTAAGTCATTAAGCGTAAATTCGTCAAAACGAACGATTGCAGTCTTTCCATCCGCTGAAACTGTATAGCATGGAACTGGGTCAATTTTATCTTGCGAATTGCTGCCGATTTTTGCATTTCTTGTTAAGCCATATTTACGGTAATTTTCATAATAATGTTTCAACATAGCTGAAGTATGAGCGCCTTGGGGCACAGCATCTTTTCCAAGATAATAAGAATTTTTCTGATAATTAGAATGTCCATCTCCAAAATAGAAGTCGCATAAATCCATAAGCGTGTTTGCAAATGTGAGCGCATCAGTGCTTTTCAGGTCATCACGGATTCCGTTAATATAAAAATATGAGTCGAAGTCTGGGAAAGCCGAGATTCCATGAATTTCTTTTAACCCGTAGTTCAAATCAAGGTTCATGCACAGTTCGTTGTAACAGAATTCTGCCAGCGCCTTGCTTCTTGTGCCTGGTGCTTGTTCGGTGCCGTAGTATTCGTCTGCTACAGCAGGAAAGTTTTCAATCTGATATGTCGGATATAAGTTTTTTCCATTGTATATAAAGCATCCGCCAAAAACATCGTTGTAAGTCTGTAATGGAATGGCCAGATAGTATTCATCTTCATTCTTACAAATAACAATGCCTATGTCATAGTTACGCCAATCAAAGAAAAAAGGTTGACCTGCGATATTTGAGGCATCGGTTATTTTCATGTAGTCGCCTGTACTATTAACATCGGCGACATCAACATAGACGTCTGAATCTTGAAGAAACGCATCATAGTTGTCGAAATAAAACTCATGATGTAGAAGGTCAACTATGGTTTTTGTGTTTGTTTTTGAGTTTACAATCGTTACTTCCGTGGTATCGGCATCTACTTCTGAAATGGAATAATCAGGTCCCTTTAAAAATTTAAGAATATTGTCGGCAAGCGGAATATACGGAATTTCTTCCATACCAGCCCTAAAACCAAGTGGTATAGAGCCTAAATTACTTAGTACATCATTCTTTAGCCCACTTGCGTATATGCTGAAGTCGTGCCTATAATAGCGCATAGGGACTACATCACTAAGCATATCATTCTTTACCCCTCTGACATTCACTGTCTCAATACTAAGCTCTTCAACTATTATATCAAAAGTCGGCTTTGTAAGGCTTTCGGCATCCTTACCGTCTTTTCCGTCTTTTCCGTCTATTCCATCATGCCCCATTGAACAAGAAAAAAAAGTAGCCACAAAAAGGACTATGACCGATAGGCTTGCTAAAAATTTGATTTTCTTCATATCGTAATCTCCTTATCTGAGTAAATTATAGATGGACGTCCGCAACAAATAAGCACAAAAAAACAGAAAATTGCGCCACAAATCAGCACAATTATAAAAAAGGATGTATAATCTAAAACATGAAGGGAAATATTCTAAAAATCTATAATGAACGATTCGGAATTCCACCCACTGATTTGGTAAATGCAGGTGAATCAAACAGAATTAACCTGCTTATTGTCAGCATGGCCTTACTTGTAATTGGAATAGGGGATTTAATTGTCATATTTTTACTGTATCATTCTGACTTACGGAATCATCTTGATGTGCTGCTTTATTTTGGAATCTTTACAGTTGAAGGCGGCTTTGTATTTTTATATTCAAAACTCGTAAAAAATGTGTCACATGAAAAATCATATATTCTGAAAACAATTCCTGTATACATAATCATTTTCATATCGTTTATTATTGCTACCTACAATTTCTATATTCTTAAACAGCCATTCAACGGATTTGCTATATTTTGTTTTGCAAGTTTCGTTTCTATCTTCCTGTTTTCATTCTCGCCGATTATTTTTCTTTTCGCTCTTGTAATAGAGGTTGCGGTTATGGCGCCGGGTATTTATTCAAATTTTACGCTGAGCAGCCTTGCCGACTATATTCTTACTGCGGTTCTTATATTCTGCATGTCGCTTTATAAAAGGAAGCTTGAAAAAAAGCAGATTTTATTGCTCAAAAAGCAGAGACAGAACCTTGAGGCAAAAACTTTCGGGAATTTCACGCTTTTTTACGAAAACAAGGTCATTAAATTTTCACGCACAAAATCAAATGAGCTGATAGCATATCTCGTATACAAAAACGGAAGTTCGGTCAACACAAAGGAACTGATTTCCGTATTATGGGGTGACAGGGCGAATTCAAACCGGCACGGAAGCAGCCTTCGTAATCTTATCGTGGATATAAAGCACACTTTGAGCAATCTGGAGATTTTTAATTTCTTTATCACGGAATACAACAGTTTCCGAATCAATCCCGCCGCAATAAAATGCGACTACTACGATTTCTTAAAAGGCGATAAAAATGCACTGGCAAGTTTTGCGGGCGAATTCATGAATCAGTATAGTTGGACAGAAGAAACGACGGCGTTTTTAGAAATGAAAGCGATAAACAATCCGGATTTGGGAAAGGAAAAGTAATTGAATTGTCGTTTATGGCAGAATTTTGTTACAATGGCAAGTAGAAAAATGACACTATGTATCCGTGACTAATTCGTAACCATTTGTAACCAATTCAAACTTCTTATTTGACATCTGCCCATACCTATGGTATTCTATACGTAACTCATCACATTTAGGAAGAAAAGCCAATGCAGTTTTTTGATACTCACGCCCACATCGGGCTTATATACGATGATCCTCTTGAACAGTTGCGCGTTGTGCAACAGGCAAAAATTGCCGGCGTAACTCGCATTATCAGCATCAACAACAGTCTGCACGATTTTAAAATCGTTTACAACACGCTCAAATCAATCAGCGGAATATATCATGCGGTTGGTGTTGCTCCGTCAGAAATCGTGAATCCAGGACGCGATTGGGTAAATGTCATTGAAGAAAGCGTTAAACTGCCGAATGTCGTTGCGATTGGCGAGACAGGACTAGACTACTTCAAGCAGTACGGTGACAAGCGCACTCAGATTGAAATGTTCATCACGCAGCTGGAACTGGCGCAGAAACACAATCTTCCTGTCATCATCCACAACCGAGACGCAGGACGCGATATTTTTGACGTGCTGAGCGAACGCATTCCCGAAAGCGGCGCGATTTTCCACTGCTACAGCGAGGATGCGGCGTATGCAAAAAAATGCCTTGATGCGGGCTTAAATGTGTATTTTTCTTTCGCGGGCAATTTGACCTACCGCAACGCGCGCAATCTGCATGAAACCGTGCTGAACATTCCGTTGGAGCGCGTACTGATTGAAACGGAAAGCCCCTTTATGATTCCCGCAGAATTCAGGGAGAAAAAGCGCACTATGCCCGCATATCTTCCGAGTACCGCACGATTTCTTGCCGAAATGCTGGAAAAGCCGCTGGAAGAAGTAGCAGACCAGTTGTGGAAGAATAGTTGTAAAATTTTTAAATTGCCAGAATAAGCGCATCTATGCGCAGATACAAAAGAGAGGTAAAGCGATGCCAATGATTGAAGCGAAGGTGACAATGCCGTTGCCTGTAGAAAAAAGAGACGTGCTGAAGGCGGAATTCGGAAAAGCCATCAGCGTTATGGGAAAGCCAGAATCTTACCTGATGGTAAACCTTGCAGACAATCAAGACTTGTACTTTGGCGGAAAGAAACTCGATAAAGGCGCATATATTGAAGTAAAAGTCCTCGGTAGCGTAGACAGCGGCGCAAGCGTTAAGATGACTGCAAAGGTTTGTGAGATTTTGGAAAAAGAACTTGGCATTCCCGGAAACGCAGTATATGTCTCATATTGGGGAACGACAAACTGGGGCTGGAACGGAAATAATTTTTAGACGGCGGAAGAATTAAAATATGAAAAGAAAAGTTCTTTTGCCGTTTTTGTTTCTCAGTTTATTTTTTGCAGGGTGTAAGTCTGATTCTTTCAAAAGTTATAGCATGGCAGAAGGAATCAAACTGATGGAAAACGATTCGGATTTCATACTGCTGGATGTCCGCCGTCTGGATGAGTTTCAAGCCGGGCATATTCCGGGTGCAGTCCTTTTGACAAACGAAACGATGACGGAAGAAAGTGTTGCCGCCGTCCTTCCGAATAAATCTCAGAAAATCTATGTGTATTGCCGATCAGGTCACCGAAGCAAAATCGCAAGCCGTAAACTGGCGGACTGGGGGTATACGAACGTAATTGAGATTGGCGGAATACGACAGTATACAGGTACGGTAGAAAAATAAGAAGAAACGCTCCTGATACTTCATTATTTTCGCCCTTGCAACACACACAAAATCTCCCTACAATATTCGTATGCCTCTTTATCATCCCGTACAGATTGGTTCTCTCGCCCTTAGTGGCAATTTGTTCCTTGCGCCGGTGGCGGGGTATTCTGACCGCGCGTTTCGGTCGATTTGCAGGGAATGCGGGGCGAATTTTGCGTACACGGAGATGGTGAGCGCGGAGGCTCTGACGCGGGGAAGCGGTAAGACGGAAGAACTGATGCGGCGCGCGCCCAACGAAGCGCAGTATGCGGTGCAGATTTTTGGTGGAAAGCCGGAAACGATGGCGGATGCGGCGCGGATTGTTTTGGAGCGGACGAGTTGCGAATGCATCGACATCAACTGCGGTTGCCCTGTACCCAAAATTATCAAGACGGGTGCGGGAAGCGCGCTTACCAGAGAGCCAGAAAAACTGTATGCCGTTGTCAAAGCGGTGGTAGACAGCGTGGAAGGTCATGTGCCAGTAACGGTAAAATTTCGCCTTGGCTGGGATAGCGAGCATATCACGTGGAAAGCCTGTGCAGAGGCCGCGATAAAAGCGGGGGTAAGCGCGATGACCATGCACGGGCGGACGCGAGCGCAGGGCTACGAGGGAAAGGCGGACTGGAACGCGCTTGCGGAACTGGTCAGGTTCGTGCAGGAAAAAACGGCTGCTGCCCCGCAAAAAATCCCGGTGTTCGGAAGCGGCGATGCCTTTACGCCCGAGGACGCAAAACGGATGTTGGAAGAAACACACTGCGATGCGGTAATGTTTGCGCGCGGTGCGATGGGGAATCCGTTTCTGTTTACGCAGACGCATGATTTTCTTACAACGGGCAAAATCCATGAGATAGACACAAAAACACGCATTGATGCGGGCTTTAGAGAACTGAATTTGCTCGTGGCCGACCGTGGAGAAAAAAGCGCGTGTCTTGAAATGCGAAAACGGTTCTGCGCGTACAGCCGTGGCATTTTAGGCGGCGGGGCATTACGCAAGCAGTTGGTACAGGCAAGCACCGTGGCAGAATTTAGGGAAATCTTTGAAGCGCACACGGATGCCTATTGAAAATCAAAAAACTGTTGCTTGCCGCTCCCCTAAAAACTCTATTGTAAATTTCCCAAAATCATCGTAAAATAGATAAATATGAGTTTTCTTCAATCAATAGTAGAGTTTCTCGAATCGATTTTTAAAAGTAACTCGCCAGAAGTACGCAAACGAAGTGAAATTCGTAAGATTGAAGCCGATATAAAAACATTCCAGCCAACTATTTACAAAAATAATTTGTTTACGCCGAATCTTGCCGAGGTATTCCGCGTTCTATATGAAAACACAAAACCCATCGGCGATATTCTGATGGATACGATTGCCAGTGAAGACGTACATCGTGCTATGATTTTTGAACAGCAGTTGTTGCTTACGGGATTTTCGCCTTCAAGTCAGGAAAAACTGGAAGGTCTTTCTTACGATAGCCGCAAGAAAGAGGTTCTGGATTCAAACCAAGCAATGAATGATGTGCTTCGTGTTCAGCGCCAGCGGCTGGAATCTTTGGCAAAAGAATTAAGTACGCCCGAATTCCTGAAGATTGATGAGACGATTGCGGGCTTGCAGCAGTTGCGCGACATTTGCCGCTACAATTATATGAGCGTCATCCATACATTCGACCCAGACTATATGGGAATCAACCCGGAATACACCCCTCATTTTCAGGCGGCAGTTCCCGATTCGTTGGCGGCTTCGTTACAGGATTTGTATTATCTTTCGGGTCACTTAAATCTGTCGAATTCGCTGGCGCGGGCGGTGCTTGCCCTTGAAGAATTGCGGCGCGGACGACCATTGCGGACAGAAGAGACTCAAAAAATCAACGGGCACTTCAGAAAAATCAATTCGGTCTTCACTCGCGTGTTGAATCCGGAGATGCTTAAAAAACTGATTTGCCTTGCCAAAAAAGACCCTGACGCTTCTCCTCAGACGGCATCTTACAAGGCGAATTCACGTCAGAAATTTGCGGATTACCTTGACCAGAAATTCTCCGCGGACGAAAAAAAACTCAAAATAGAAATAAAAGATTCGACCATTGCGGCAGAAATTCAAAAATTGTTCGGATTAAAGCCGCTTGAACAAGTCAACGGTTACAACAATGAGAACAACGAAACCTTACAGCAAAATACGCAGTCTTCATTCGCATGGGTAATGCCAGTTCAACTGGTAAAAACATTCATCCATTATTTTATGAACGAGCCGATAAAGGCATTGCTGAACGACATTGTTATTGAAGGATTTTTTAATAATTCTGCGACAAAGACTGAATTTTCTTCAAACGTATTTGCTGCCGCAGAAATTCCTGCCGATTTTGAGAATTTTGAGAATTCGTTTGACCGAAACGCCCCCAATGATATTGCTGTTTTGGAAGGTTTTATCCGGGACAGCCACAAAGACCCAGAATTCCTCACGAAATTGGCTGCAAATGTCGATACTATCAATAGACAGGCATATAATCTGGTTCAAACATCTACCAAGAAATTATACACGTTGTATATGCAGATTAGCGAGATGCTTGTGGATTCAAAAAAATCAGCACCTGATACGATTACCAATATCAAGGTTCTGCTGAATTCGTCCAGAAATCGTGATGCATTCGAGCAATTGGAACTGCAATTTGAATCTTGGGAAATTTTCCTAGAGATAATGAAGAATTATGTAGTTGTCGGAGAAGTTGAGAAAAAAGCATGATGGCAGATATACAAAAGGTTGCAGAACCTTCAATTGAAGAAAAGATTGCTCAGTACGAAAAAAAGATTTATGACTTGCAGCAGTTGTTGGATATTTCGCGTTCACTTTGCTCAACCATAGATTTTTCCACGCTGATTGAATCAATTTTGTATACCTGTATGGGTCAGATGAGAGTGCTTTCAGCAGGAATCTTTATTTTGAATGCGCTGGATTCCAATTCATATATGCTCGGAAACAATTACAGTGGCATGGATTTAAATCCGAATATCAGTTACAGAATTCCAGCCACACATCCTTTGATTCTTGCGCTAAGAAAGGAAGGAAAGACATTTACCGTTGATGAACTTGAAAAAGAGATTCCAAACGACGCGGATTTAAAAATGCTCCTGTCGCTCAATCCATCGCTTATCGTGCCGCTTATTCAGAAAAATCATCTGGACGGTATTCTTGTGCTTGGTGAGCGTCTTGATTTAGGAAATGACTTTGACTACAACAAAGAAGATAAAGAGCAGATTCTGATGATTGGCTCTCTTGCGGCAATCGCCATCAACAATGCGGCTTTGGTTGAGCGTTCTTCCACCGACATGATGACGCATCTGAAACTCAAATATTTCTTCTACAATGTGCTGACCATCAAACTGGATTTGGCGCGGGAAAACGAAACGCCTCTTGCGGTCATTATGTTTGACGTTGATTTTTTCAAGCGATTTAACGATACTTACGGTCATGCGTTCGGAGACTATGTTCTGATTACGGTGGCAAAAATCATTAAGTCCGGAATCCGTGCGGATGATTTGGCTGGGCGATATGGAGGCGAGGAATTTACGGTCATGCTGAACAATACGAACTGCGAAGATGCAATGACCGTTGCTGACAGAATCCGTTGCAAGATTGAGCAGTACGATTTCTGCTACGAAAATCAGCACGTAAAAGTCACGATTTCCGCGGGTGTCTCCGAATTTGATAAAAATTCAAATCCTGCCATATCGTCCAAAGAATTGGTTGACCATGCCGACCAAGCATTGTATGTTTCCAAGCGTGCTGGCAGAAACCGTGTGACTTTTGCTGACCCAAAACTAATTGCAGAGATAAAATTACCCGAATGAATTTTTTAAGCATTTTGCGAAAACCTTTCCGCTACACGTTTACAAACGCCACGCTCGTCATCATTTTGGTGAACGTAGTCATGTATTTTCTGTTTACCGTTACGCCGCTGTATGTCTATCAAAACTATATGGCGTTGAGCGTAATCGGATTTTTTCGGATGCATCTGTTCTGGCAGCCAGTCACCTATATGTTTATGCACGGCGGAATAAGTCATCTGTTCTTCAATATGCTGGCATTGGTATTTTTTGGAATCAATACGGAAAAGGCTCTTGGCTCAAAAGAATTCCTGCTTTTGTATTTTGTAAGCGGAATTCTGTGTGGCATCATCTCCGTTGTCATCTATTCTCTGACGGGTTACGACAGGCTTTTTTTGGTGGGCGCAAGCGGTGCGATTTATGCAATTTTATTGGCTTATGCTGTAATCTTTCCGCGTTCCAGGATTTTTATTTGGGGAATACTTCCTGTGCCTGCGCCAGTTCTGGTGATTGCGTATGCTGTCATTGAGTTGGGAAGCCAATTGTTCAGTGTAGGGGGCGGTGTGGCTCATCTGACGCATTTGGCTGGTCTTGCGGTGGCATGGTTGTATTTCAGAATCCGCATGGGAATCAATCCCCTGCAAATTTGGAAGGATGCATACCGCTAATGAAAAGAAAGTGTCTGTCGCTCAAAAAACTGATTTTCGCTTTACTCGTGATGACGACTGCGATTCCTTTTACCTTTGCACAGAAAGTCTATCAGGACCAGCAAATTCGTTTTGCGCTGTGGGCGGCGACCGATGCCTATCCCGGATATTTTGATGACGAAAAAAAACAGCCGCCTGAAAAAAACGATACTATGTATGCCGTTCCCGTGCGCCGCATACGAGAGATTACTCCGCTCATTCTGGAGGGCATGATTTACGGCTGGCAGTTTGACTACACTCCATACGACAAGGCTCGGCGCGTGGAAGAATATTTTGAGTTCTCCCCCATACAAAAACTAACCGATGAGGACAGAAAAACGATTGTGTACACAAAGCCGTGGGTTCAAGATGACCGCCTGTGGTGTTGGGTTGAATACAAACGTTCCCCGCAGATGATGCATATCTTTGAGTCATGGCAAGTGATTACCAATCCCAGAATTCGAGGTGTCGGTTATGCCAAATTGTCAGACGGTTTTGCGGGAATTCAGGAAGCCTGTGGCGAAGCGTTAAAGAATGCCGTCCGTGAATACGAGCGAAAACTGATTAAAAACAAACCAAAAGAGATAATGGGTCGTGTAATGATAACTGAACCGCCTTTAATCGGAATTGAAGCTGGCAGATATGTTGTTACACTTGATTTTTTTATGGAAACAGATAGAATAATAAAATATGAAACATTTTAACATTCTATGTGTTTGAGTTTCATAAAGCGGCGTGAATGCCGTTGTGTTCGATAAGGAGGAACAAACAATGAAAAAAATACTTGCTATTTTGACCGCACTTTTTTGCGTAGCTGGTGCTGCCTTTGCTGATGAGATTGATGACATTCTCAAACAGCAGGAAGCGATAGACAATAACAAGACGATTACCATTACTCCAAAAGACCAGCATCAAGACGGCATTAAAACGGCGAAAGTACAGATTGAATATACACCGAGTACACACGAAGTGCATATTTACTATGACTGCCTCGCTGTTTCTTATGATCAGGGTGCGGCTATGAACACCATTCTTGAATGTCTGAAAGACTTTCAGGAAGAAAATATGTACGAAAGTTACCGCTACCTGCGCAAAGACAGCGTAAAATACTACAACGATGCTCGCAAACTCAAATGGGCGCGCTATCATTCGTATGTAGAATTTAAACCGCGCACACTTAATTTCTAAAAACAAGTTTACTGCGGTGGTCGGCATCGAATTTGCTTGCCACCGCATGGAGTTCTCTGATGGATATTCAAAATGTCGTTAAGAATTTGCACCCGCTTGAAATCAAGGTGCTTCTTCATTATTCACAAAAAGATGCGCTGACCTCTGACCGTCTGCAAAAAGAATTGGATTATAAGGAAGGTCACGCAAATCAGGCATTTTCTTGGCTTGGTGGCAAAGATTTGGTCACCGTTGCAAGTCGCACGCCGCACACGTTTTATGAAATCACCGAAGTAGGACGCGAGATAGCAAAAACGGGAACTCCCGAAGAACGCATTATTGCGTATGTAAAAGATAACGGCGCAAAAACACTGCCAGAAATTGCGGCGGGCTTAAATCTTGAAAATAAAGACGTAGGAAGTGCGTTCGGTCAGCTTTCTAAAGACGGCGTACTCAAAATGAATGCCGAAAAAAAAGCCGAATACACAGGCGGGGCAATTCCTGCTCGCCTTACCATTGCGAAGGCATTGTTTGAAAAAGCAGTAGCGGCAGAAAACGGTCAATTGGATAACGCTACGTTAAGCATGGACGAACAGAAAGCAATCTCTGGCTTTGCAAAAAAACGCGGTGCTGCTGACAGTCCATTTAAAATCGTTGAGCGGGAGACGGTCGTATATAAACTGACTGCCGCCGCTACTGACGTTGTTACCGCACTCAAAAATGCTGGTGTTACGGGCAACGAACTTGGCGAAGTAACGCCAAAAATGCTTGCGAGCGGCGAATGGAAAAATCAGATATTCCGTGGCTACAATATCGCCATTCCGCCCGCACGAATTATTCCCGGACGAACAAATCCGTATGTTCAGTTCTTGGAAAGCGTAAAAGACAAATTGTGTTCTCTCGGATTCAAGGAATTTGACGGACCGCTGGTAGAAACAGAATTCTGGAACGGAGACGCATTGTTTATGCCACAGTTCCATGCCGCACGTGATATTCACGATGTGTACCGCATCAAAAATCCCACTCACGCCAAAGAAATTGAAGAGCCGTATCTGACTAATGTGGCGAAGTCTCACGAAAACGGCGGAAATTCTGGCAGCCGTGGCTGGAATTACACTTTTGACCATGAATTTACGCGTCGTCTTGTACTTCGCAGTCAGGGAACCGTTTTGTCGGCTCATCAACTGCATAATGCTGAAATCCCTGGCAAATACTTTGGCATTGCCCGCTGTTTCCGCTACGACAAAGTGGATGCAACGCATTTGAGCGACTTCTACCAAACGGAAGGCATTGTTTTGGGCGAGGACGTAAATCTACGCACGTTGCTGGGCTTCTTGGAAATGTTCGCAAAAGAAGTTGCGGGCGCAACTGAAGTCAAATATGTGCCGGGCTATTTCCCGTTCACCGAGCCGTCAGTTGAAGTGCATATCAAGCATCCCGTGCTGGGCTGGTTTGAACTTGGCGGAAGCGGTATTTTCCGCCCAGAAGTGACCAAGGCGATGGGCGTAGATGTTCCGGTTGCCGCATGGGGAATCGGCATTGACCGCATGGCGTTGATGGCATTAGGCTTAAATGATTTGCGTGAGCTTTTCAGTGAGAATATTGAGGAAGTTCGTCTGAGAAAGGCAAAATTCTAAAAGACTTTTCGTTTAGGTATACTGATGCAACAGCGACATAATTCTGCGGCAGACAATTCACTTCTCGTTCCACTCATCACATTTTTTTGTGCTGCTGTTTTCGCAGGATTTGTAGTAAGTCGTCTGCAAGTCGCTGATTTGCGGAATCAGCAGGCTCATGCAAAAAATTTGGTCGCACAGGTCGCTAACAATTTGCGCGCAATAATGGACGAATATTTTGATAACACGCAGTTCTGGCGGACAGTAATCAATCGGAATAATGGAAAAGTTGTTTCGTTCGATATTCTTGCCGAGGCAATTCATTCTGGTGACCCCTGCATTGATTCCATTCAGCTTTCGCCGGAGGGAATCGTAACATATTCTTATCCCCCGTCAAAAGAAAATGAAGGAACGGATTTGTTTAAAGACCCGATTCATCATGATGACGCAAAATATGCCCTGCTTACAAAATTGGTTACCATCACCGGTCCATTTCCTCAACGGCGAGGCGGAAGCGGTCTTGCTATTAGGACACCAATTTATATTACCAATTCAAACGGCACAGATACTTTCTGGGGATTTTCAACAATAATTTTGCGGGCAGCAGAAATTTTTAAGGCCGCAAATCTTTCCGAACTAGAAGACGACAATTATGATTATCAGCTTAAAGCCATAAATCCGCACAAAGGAAAACTTGAAATGGTCGATTGCTCAACGTATAACACATTGAATAATCCCGTTTCTTATAACTTTGACATTCACAATACGGCATGGGCTTTTTATGTTACGCCTAAAAATGGCTGGCGCAACTCTTCCATTCTTCTTTTTGAAATTCTTGTCGCCGTAATTTTTGCGACCTTACTTTCTTTTTCCGCCAATTCCCTGTGGAAACTGATAAAACGCGAGTCAACCTTTAAAAAACTTTCCTACATTGACAGTTTGACCAAATTGTACAATACCCGAAAATTCTACGAGATGCTGACAGACTTGTACCGAAAAGTGCAGCCGTTTGCCATCGTATATATCGACCTGAATAAATTTAAGCCAGTCAACGACACATACGGTCACAAAAGCGGAGACGAACTTTTATGCATTGTCGCAAAGAAACTGAAGAACTGCATTCGCCAAGGTGACGAAGTATTCCGCATTGGTGGAGATGAATTTACCATCATTCTGCCAAATGAGATGACGATAGGTGGCCTGGCAAATTTGGTTCAGCGTATAAAAGCATCTGTCGGGCGACCCACAGTGTTAGGAAATACCACTGTAAATATCACCGCATCCATCGGCTATGCCCGCTATCCGCAAGACAGCTCTTCCTTTGAAAATATTATCCAAATTTCCGAAGAAATGATGTACGCCGACAAAAAATTTATGAACGAAGAAAGATAGAGTTACATGTCTTTTAGCGGTTGACGGGAGTCTCCTCCAGTCGCGAACTTCCTGTCCGCTCCTTTCGGACTGGCGCGTTCGCTGTCGGCGGCATCCGTGCCGCCTTTTCGTCGCACCTGCGACGCGCTCACTTGCATCGACTTCCGCGTTGTATTTCAGAAAAAAATCTCTTTAAAACAAAAAAAGACTTTACGCTTTTGGGAAAGTCTTTTCTAGTAGCGGTTGACGGGAGTCGAACCCGCCTCACAGGCTTGGGAAGCCCGGGTACTACCGATGTACTACAACCGCAGATATTCCCAAGCATACCGCAAATAGTGGAAATTTGCAATTAGTTTTGTTATAATAAAAGTATGAAAATCACGCCCGATTACACCGTTATTTACTGCGATGACGATATCGTTGTTTTGAACAAGCGTTCTGGTCTTTTGATTGCCGCTGACCGTTATGACGAAGATGCTCCACGTCTTGACCTTATTGCTAAGGAAGAATTCGGCACTTTGTTCGCAGTTCATCGGATTGACAAGGACACTTCTGGTTGTGTAATTTACGCGCGGAACGCAGAAAGTCATCGTTCGCTTTCCATGCAGTTTGAGGAACGTGAGGTAGAAAAAATCTATCATTGTCTGGTAAACGGTCGTCCGCTGTGGGAAGAAAAGCATCTTGACTTGAAACTGCTTCCCGATGGAGATGCGCGGCATCGCACCGTACCCAACGCACGCTACGGAAAAGATGCGGTAACAGATTTTACTTTGCTCGGTATATGCGGGCCATACAGTTGGATTGAAGCATGTCCGCGCACAGGAAGAACGCACCAAATTCGCGCCCACCTAAAAGAACTTGGTTTGAGCATTGTCTGCGACCCGCTTTATAGCGGAAACCAAAAGCCTGTGCGCCTAAGCGAAATTAAGCGCAAATGGAACGGCGATGCAGAATCCGAACGTCCGCTTTTAAGCCGGCTTGCGCTTCATGCCTATAAACTGACCGTAACGCATCCCAAAACTGGCGAAAGAATCACCTTCACCGCGCCGTATCAAAAAGATATGGATGCAACTCGCAAGCAATTAAAATCAATCTTTGGCGTAGATTCGATTGAGGAAGCAAACATAAACCTGGAAATAAAAAAATGAAAAAATATCTTTCTATGCTTGCAATTGTATTTTTTTCCGCCTCTCTTTTTGCATTTTCGTTCCCTGACCCTGATGCCATTGACTGGAATCTTTCCGTAGAGCCGCTGTTCGGGTGCAAAATCGGTGAGTTGGGCGAATATGTGTATCAGCAGAATTGTCGTTACAGCGATAACAAGTTGAGCGAACTTAACTGGGATATAAAGCCTGCCGTGTATCTTGGCGCAAAAATTGCGGGGGGATGGAAAGGAATCGGCTTATCAACGTATGTGACTGGGGCAATTCCCAAACGAAGCGGCATAGTTATGGATTCTGACTGGCTGAACAAACAGTATGCGAATGCGGAAAACTATCTGTACAAGACAAATTATTCAGAAAGCGACAATTATTTAGAAAGCAACTGGTCTTGGGGAATTCAAGGCGGCTACACGTTCAGACCGTGGTATTTTTTTGAATGTACCCCGTTCGTTGCGTTTGACATTGATTATAAAGCATTTACGGCAAAAGACGGTTATTTTTGGTACGCAAAAACGATAAGCGGAACAAATTTTTACAGCAGATATGATGATTCAACGAACAATAAGGAAGGTGCTTTTTCAGAAGACAACAAAGGATACACTGGCGTTGATATAGAATACAATCGCTACACTTATCTTTTATGGATTGGAGCAAATCTGCATTTCAACATTCCGTATGGAATCGGTTTTGACATAGGATTTCAGATTGCACCCTACCTGTATTCAATTTCGCGGGATAATCACGTGCTGACAAAAAGCCGTTATGCTGACATTGTGAGGGGGTCTTTTGAGGCATACAAATGGATGGCAGCCGTTTCGTATCGGTTCACCAAGCATATTCTTCTTTCGCTGGGCGGAGAATTTTTTTGGGCAAAAACAATTCAAGGTGACACCTACGTAAGCACAAATGACGGAAAGACCTACGATAAAAATTCGACCATAAAGGGTGGAGCAGGCGAGTATTATTTTGACGCGCATCTTTCACTTCGGTATATTTTCTTTTAACGTATGAAAAAAATCTTTTTTCTTTTTCTGCTGAGTTTGACTTTTCCGCTTTTTCCGATTGCGGCGCAGATTTTTTGCACGAAATCGGGGAATTGGCATCTGTCTGTTGAACCGCGGGTCGGCATGACATGGGGGCATCTGGGAGAATACTGGTATCAGGAAAAAAGCACGGGTGGATACAAAAAAAACAGTTACCTTGAGTGGAAAGAAGAGCCGCTCTGGACGTATGGCGTTGGCATTGACGGCGGGTATCATCGGTTCAATATGCGGCTCTATTTTGACGCAGGAATTCCCAGTGAATGTGGAAAAATGTATGATTCCGACTGGAAATCAAATGACCAGAGTTTGAAGACAACGCTTTCAGAACATGATTTGACCACAACGGAAAATATTCAAACGGGAATTTCGCTGGGATTTGATTTTCTGCCAAAAAGTATGATTCAAATTGCTCCAGTGGCAAACGTCGAATACTCGTTCAAGAATTTTAAGGCGGAGAACGGCTCTGGTTGGCATGGAGAGCGGGGCTATAGTTCAACAGGGACGGACGTGGCATGGAATGACCCTGCCGCAAAATATTATCGCCGCGTTTGTGACATAGAATACTACCGCCACTCGCTGTACATTTTTGCAGGATTCCGCATTTTGCTCCGCCCGACCGAACGACTAAACATAGCCATTGCCGCTTTTGTCTCTCCCTATACTTATGCTTACGCCAGAGATATTCATTACAGTTATGACAATGAGACAAAAACCCAGTTCAAAGGGGCATATTACGTCTATATTCAAAATTCATATTTTGACCGTTTCAAGGGATATATTTCAGTCTGCTATGCGTTGAATTCTACGGTTGAACTTGGACTGACAGTTTCAGGTCTTGTTGGTGATGTCGTAAAAAGTGATTTATATGATTCTGATGAAAAAGAACGGCTTTATATTCGCACCAATTTTAAAGGCGGTCTTTCGATATACGAGGCATCCGTTAAACTTTCCGCAAAAGTGCATATTTTTTAATACCAATTCCTAAAATCTGTGGTATAATACAGCATAAGGGACGTATATGAAAAAAATTATTACTATCAGCCGCGAATATGGTTCAGCGGGTCAGGTCATCGGTCAAATGGTGGCAAAAGAACTGGGCTACGATTTTTACGACAAAGAAATAATTGATATGTCAGCGCAAGAAAGTGGTCTTTCCCCCGATTTTATTGCAAAAAATGAACAAAATCTTTCTTCCGCATGGTTGTACAATCTGTTGGTCGGAACAAGTTATGCGGGCTTTTCTACCAGTGGACCAGGACAGCCCATTACCAATCACACACCAATTATGCCGCTTGCCGACCAATTATTTAATGCGCAACGAAAAACAATTCTTTCGCTTGCAAAAAAATCCCCCTGCGTGATTGTCGGTCGGTGCGCAGACTATATTCTTTCTTCGTCAGAAGAAATTGACCAAAAAGAACTGGTGAATATTTTTATCTATGCGGATATGGAAGATAAAGTGCGCCGTGCCATTGAGCAGTATCATGTGCCAGAGAAAGACGCAAAAAAATTCATCCAGCAGGCAAACAAACGCAGGGCAAATCATTACAATACATTCACGGAGAATATTTGGGGCGACCGAAAAAACTACGATTTGCTTATAAACAGCACAACGCTCGGCTTGGAAAATACGGCTAAACTTATCGTGCAGTTCGTGCAGAAGGCAATTTAATCCTTACACTTTGTATGCGCCGTTGACTCTGTAATTCCACCTTGTATACCACTTCGTCAACTTTGATGACTTCGCCTGTTTCAGGAAGTGCGTCAAATTGTTCCATAAGCCAGCCGCCGAGCGTGTCATATTCTTCACTGTCCAAATCCATGTGCAAGAGTTCGTTCACATCGGTCAGCCGCAGGTCTCCAGGAATGATAAATTCCGTGGGGGAAAGAGCCTGAATCCGTTTAGCAGGGAGCAACTCTTTTGTAGGATGCTCCACAACCATACCGCCAAATACCGCACGAAGAATGTCATCCATCGTCACAATACCTACGTTGCTTCCTGTTTCGTCCACGGCAACAGCAAAATTCACCTGCTCCGACTTGAACTTTTGCAACAGTTCCAATGCAGTGAGCGTTTCTGGCACAAACAAAGCATCCCGCATACTACGCTTAACAAACGTTTTGCTTTCGCGATTTCGTGTAGTCAAAAGCACATTTTTATAGTAGAGCATTCCTACCACGTTGGAAAAATCACCATCGCATACAGGAAGCCGCGAATAACCAGTGTCCGCAAAAATTTTTATCACTTCGCTATAAGGCGCATCAATCGGAACAAACTGCACGCGGCTTCGATGACGCATAATGTCATGAATATGAAGGTCGGTAAATTCAAAAATGCGATAAAGCATCCTCTTTTCGCTCTGTTCAAGCGTGCCTTCTGTTTCGCCCACGCTAATCAGCGATTTCAGTTCCTCTTCGGTTATCACTTCTTTTTCGTAATGCCAGAAGTGATTGATGACCAGCGTAATACCTTCGGTCAGTTTGGTAAAAATCCACACAATCGGCATAAACAATTTTTGAAGGATAATCAGCGGTCGAGAATTGAACGAAGCCACTCTTACGGGATTAACTGCCGCCAGCGTTTTAGGCACAATTTCGCCAAAGATAATCAGCACAAATGCCATAATGAACGTAGCGTAGGTTGCGCCCTGCTGTCCCATCAGATTGATTGCTACCGTTGCGCCCAAACCAGAAGCCAGTGATGTAACAAAATTGATGCCAATCAACACGAGTGAGAGCAAGCGGTTCATATCGCTTTTCAAGTAGGCAATGCGTTTTGCGGGCGTGTTGCGTACATCGGGAGATTCTTTTTTGAGCATCTGGCGCAACGTGATTTTTGAGACGGAAAGATATGCTGTTTCTGATGAGGCGAAAAATGCCACCAAAAATACCAGCACGGCGGTCAGCACAATCGGCAGGACGATGGAAGTTAAAATCGCCATCATTTTGCGCCTCCGTTTTCGCGGATGCAGTGCAGTCCCGCCACCCGAAGACCGTCCATTTTGGTGACGACAAATTTATAGCCGTTTGATTTCAGCACTTCACCCACGGAAGGAATTCGACCCAAACGCTCACAGACAAATCCCGCAAGCGTCTCGCTATCTTTTGTTCCAAGTTGGATATGTAGTATTTCCTCAACATCTTTTAGGCGGGCAGTTCCGCTGATAAAAAAATCATCGAGATTATCAATCTGAATATCGGTGGCTCGCCCGCTCTGCTGAAAATCATCTGCTATGTTGCCAAAAATCTGACGCGCAATGTCTTCCGTCGTCAGAATGCCGTCAGTTCCGCTGTATTCGTCAATCACAATAGCAATGCTCTGATTGTCTTTGTGGAGCATCTCTTGAATCGCACTCATTTTTGTTGAGCCGATAATGAAAAGCGGTTTTCGCATCACTTTTTCCACGGTAAAATCAGCACGGTCTCCCTCGTAAAAAAGCATATCCTTTACATACAGCACACCAATAATGTCATCAATATCATCTTTAATCACTGGAAAACGTGAAAGTCGAGTTCGTTCGCTCAATTGCACGATGTCTCTGTAACTCATAGCAGGAGTAATCGTAATGACACTCTTACGTGGAATCATAATGTCTGTCGCTTCCAAATCGGTAAATTTGAATACGCGGCTCATCATTGTTTTTTCACCTTTTTCAAGGACTCCCTCTTCACCGCCCACGTCAATAAATGTTTTGATTTCGTCTTCAGTAAAAGAAACGTGTTTTTGCTTTGTGTTGATACCAAAAATGCGTAATATGCCGCGCGAAATTGCCGTAAAAACAGCGACAAATGGTTTGAGAACACAAGAAAGAACCGTAATGAACCCACTAATCGCAAACGCAAACGGCTCTGGATGGCGCGTAGTAACGATTTTTGGCGTGATTTCACCAAACACCAAAAGCAAAAGCGTAGCCACAGTGGTAGAAAGACTTAAACCTGCAGGTCCGAATAATTGCAGCGCAAGCGTGGTAAGCAAAACAGACAAGGCAACGTTTACCACCTCATTTGCCACCAAAAGCATATTCAGCAGTTCTTCCTTGCGGTCAAGTAATTTGCCTACGCGCGTTGCACGTCTGTCGCCTTTTTCACGAAGATAATGTACGCGCAACTTGTTCAGCGAAAGAAATGCGCTTTCCGAAGCCGAAAAAATGCAGGAAAGCACGACACAAACCGCTGCGGCAAGCAGAATCAAAAAGAACGTATTCGGCGGTGGCTCAGAATCCATTGCTACTCCTTAGCGGGTTCTGTTTGAGTGGCGGCAGAATCAACAGTAACATCCGTATTGCCTTCAATCTGCACATTCTCATTCATTTCGGAAACATCGTTAATGCGTTCATCAATAATGCGAATCAAATTCTGGATTTCAGATGCAATGTCGCTTTCAGGATTGGTGTCATAGGATTTTTGAATGTAGTCTCGTACCCGCGCATAATCTGTTGAGCCTGTGTTTGCCAAATAGTAGCCGGCATAATAATACATCAACTGCTTTTGGTCAGCATCAAGATGCTTATGTTCAGCGGCAGTCTCAAAAGATTTTACCATTTTTTCAACATCATTATGCAAGGCGGCATCTGTTGCCTCTGCCTGTGCAATTTCAAAAACAAATTTTCCCACAAGACCGCTTTCATTTTTTGAATCAAGTTTCAGAACTTGTTTTGCCAAAGGCGTAAGCAGATAGGCGAACCGACGGTCAGTCATTGCGTACAAGGCATCAATTGCTTCCACCTTATCTACGTTGCTTCCTTCGGTCGTTTTTGCCAGTGCATCCTCAAACGCGGTAATTTCTTCGGAGTGAGAAGCGATTTCTGCGTCAAACTGTTCAATGCTGGTAGTTTCATCATCAAAGGTCAGCGGAGTGATGACGTAGCCTTCTTTTGAAAGCAGATAGAATGTCGGGCTCATTTGCACAGTGTAATAGGTCGCCACGTTCATATTTTCTTCCAACTGTTTCTGTGCGGCTTCTGCAGCCTTTTTGTCCGCAGAACTGGCATTTTCATCAACTTGGGTCGCCTCATACAGGGATTCAGAAAAATCAAGATTGACCAGCACATATTTTGCCGTTTCGGCCGCAATGAATTCATCTTTGTTCAAAAGATTTTCTTTGAGTGTCTCACTCAAATTGTCACTGTCGTCCGCACTGAAAAACAAAATAATTTTTTTATCTGCTTGCTGTGCGGCAATTTTTCCGTCCGTAAGACTCGTAAGCCACTTTGTCGCGTCAACTTTTTTCGTTCCGCAAGAGGTGAAAACAAATGCAGTCAAAATCGCTGCCGCAAAAAATCCAATTTTCTTCATAATCAAACTCCTATAACTGTCCTAGTTAAAATAGCGGACACCTGCCGCAAAAATATTCTGACAGCTGTTGCCATCAGGGTTCGTCAACGGGTCAAATGCAATATTCTTAATCAAGTCTACGCTTGAACCGCCCTTGCCGTTACCAATGGTACGCTCATTGTGTCCCATTTTGCCCAGTACGTGACCGTCAGGGCTGGTAAGACCTTCGATTGCAAATGCTGAACCGTTGGGATTGTCCGGCTCACTGATTGCGGGAACGCCTTTTTCATCACAATACTGCGTAAAGACCTGTCCTTTTTCAAAAAGTTCATGGGCAAGTTCATTGCTGATAAGTATGCGTCCTTCGCCATGGCTGACTGGAATGTAGTGGGGTCTGGGGTCAAGGACTGACGCGTCCAAAGCCCATGGACTTGTAGCACTTACCATTCTTGTGCGCACCACACGGCTGATATGACGATGGATTGTATTGTAAGTCAGTGTCGGCATGTCAGCAGAGGGAGCCATGATTTTTCCGTAGGGAACAAGGCCTGTCTTAATCAAGGCCTGGAATCCATTACAGATACCCAGAATCAATCCCTTGCGGTCTTGCAGCAGAGCCGTTACCGCGTCCGCAATGCGCTGTTCCCGAATTACGTTGGCGATGAATTTGCCGCTTCCGTCAGGTTCGTCGCCCGCGCTGAATCCGCCCGCAAAGGCAAGAATCTGTGCGTCATCTATTTCTTTCTGAAGCCCAATCAGTGACTCTTCCAGTGCCTTGGGGCTATTGTTGCGGAAGACAAAAATCTTTGCCTCTGCGCCGTTCAGCGTGAATGCGCGCGCCATGTCGTACTCACAGTTTGTGCCCGGGAACACAGGAATAATAACGCGGGGTTTTGTTTTGCCTGCATCCACGACAGTAAATGAATGGCGCGCTCCTTCCAGAGAGGGATGCTCTGCCTTTGCAAAGTCAGGAAGCGGCTCCTGCTCTTTTGCACCGCTCACCGGCGGGAATACCCTTGCAAGCCTGCCTTCCCATGCTTTTTTGAGTTCGGAAAGGGAGATGTCCGTAAAGGGCAGGGGATTCAGACCGCTCATCGCCACAGAGATAACCGGCGTTGCCTGCGTGTTTCCGATGCGCACAACAGTTGTGTTTACGAATGCGGGATTGTTGTCAAAGTTCTCGTCTTCGGTTTCCACGACGATTGAACCATACAAGGGCGTGAACAAGTCTGCAATGGTGTTGTTTACATTGCGATGGAAGCCCACAGCGGTTGCACTGGAGGGAATTGCCGTCAACTGGCAGCCGATGTTGCTTCCAAAAGCCATTTTAGCAACCGCTTCTGCAATGCCGCCCGCGCCAACTGGGTACATCGCTTTGATTTTTCCTGCTTTGTTCAGTTCGTACAAAGCATCGCTGTTTTTCTTGAATGTGCCAAAATTCGGCGCGAGCATGTCGGTGTACGGCGTCATCACCAAGAACAGGTAGTCGCCGCCTTTTTTGAACGCGCCGGAATTGACGTTCTGCGCCGTGTCATGGGTAACGGCGAACGAAACAAGCGTGTGCGGAACATTCAGATTTTCAAAGGTGCCACTCATGCTGTCCTTGCCGCCAATTGAAGCACAACCCATGGCATTCTGCGCGTCTACAGAACCAAGCAACGCGCTTGCGGGATAGCCCCATGCCTTGTCACTTGAAGTGCGCCCAAAGAATTCCTGAAATGAGAAGCGGCTGGTCGTTGCCTTTCCGCCCACACAGGTGATTTTTGCAAGAGAAGAAAGCACTGCCGTCTGCGCACCGTGCCATGGAGACCATTGGGCCACGCGCGGGTCATAGCCGTAACTCATCATGCTGACGGTGCTTGTTTCACGCGGATAGAGTACCGGCACTTTTGCCACCATTGCGGCTTCGGGCGTACCCTGATACTTTCCGCCAAAGGGAAAAAGCACTGTACTTGCACCGATTGAGCCGTCAAAGCGTTCTTGCAAACCGCGCTGAGAACAGCAGGCAAGGTCGGAAATGTTTGCCACAAAAGCGTCGTGAATCTGTTCTTCGGTGGGCTTTTCGCTTGCACTTTCGCCAGTTGCGCTGGCACACTTTCCCAGAGCGGCAGCCACAGAATCCAAGGGCTTTACCAGCGGGCTTTGGTTCTGAGGTGCAGGGCTTTCAATGCGGGCCACAGCCTCGTGTTTTGCCCCTGCCGCGTCCAAAAACGCACGGTCAATGTCTACGATAACTTTGCCGCGCCACTTCATCACCAGTTTGTTTGTGTCGGTAACGGTCGCAACAACGACGGCATTCAGATTTTCCTTGGCACACTCAGCGATGAATTTCTCCACATCGCCCTTGCGCACCACAACCGCCATGCGCTCCTGACTTTCAGAAATGGCAAGTTCCGTACCGTTCAAGCCTTCATATTTTTTGGGAACAGCGTCCAGATTGATGTCCAGACCCGGCGCAAGTTCGCCCACGGCAACAGACACACCGCCCGCGCCAAAGTCGTTTGAGCGGCGAATCATCTTGCTCACCACAGGATTTCTAAAGAGACGCTGAATCTTGCGCTCTTCAACGGCATTGCCTTTCTGCACTTCCGCAGCCGCTGTCGTCACGGATTTTTCTGTATGCGCCTTTGAAGAACCCGTTGCGCCACCAATACCGTCACGCCCCGTACCGCCGCCAAGCAGAATGATGATGTCTCCTGCCTCGGGAGTTTCGCGCATCACCGTGTCGTAGGGAGAGGCGGCAATGACCGCACCCAGTTCCATGCGCTTTGCCACAAAGCCCGGATGATAACACTCCACCACCTGCCCTGTCGTCAGGCCAATCTGGTTTCCGTAAGAAGAAAATCCCTGCGCAGCCTCACGGCACAGTTTAATCTGGGGCAGTTTTCCCTGCATGGTCTCGCTCATCGGAACGGTCGGGTCTGCCGCGCCAGTAATGCGCATTGACTGATAGACCCAACTGCGCCCGGAAAGGGGGTCACGGATTGCGCCACCGATACAGGTAGCCGCACCGCCAAAGGGTTCAATTTCCGTGGGGTGGTTGTGCGTTTCGTTCTTAAACTGCAAAAGCCAGCGTTCTGTCTCTTCCTTGCCTTCGGGCAGGGCGTTTCCGTCCTTGTCAGTTGTATAATGTACGTCAATAAAAATAGAACAGGCGTTGTTTTCCTCGCTCACCTCAAGGTCGTCCAGTTTTCCGTGCTTGCGCAGATACTTTCCGCCAATCGTTGCCATGTCCATAAGGGTGAGGGGCTTATCCTTGCGCTTTGCATAGATGTCAGTATGCATTGCCTTGTATTCGTCCAGACTTTCCTTAAAGAGTTTGGCATAGGGGCCTTTGTCAATCTTGATATTTTTGAGCACCGTATTGAAGGTGGTATGACGGCAGTGGTCAGACCAGTAGGTGTCAAGCACGCGGATTTCTGTTTCCGTGGGGTCACGCTTGATGCCCTTAAAATAGTCCTGCAAAAATTTGATGTCGGCCGCATCCATGGCAAGCCCCATCTTTGCGCGGTAGGCTTCCAATTCTTTTTTGCCCCAAGTGATAAAATCAGTTACCACAGGAATGTCGCCGGGCTCTTCGGTTTTCATTTCCAGTGTTTCGGGAATGCTGTCGTCCGTAAGCCGTGAATCCACCGGGTTAATCAGATAATGCTGAATGCGCACCACTTCATCCGCGCTCACGTTTCCGCTCAGAATGGCGACTTTTGCACAGCGGACGCGGGGTGGTTCCGTACCGACTTTTACACTGTTTTTTACCGCCTCACGCAAGAGGGTCAGGCACTGTTCCGCACTGTCGGCTCTCTGGTCGTACTGACCGGGCAGGTATTCCCAGATAATCTGCGTGTCGCCCTCTGAAAGCGCGGGGCTTTCCGTCAGCACAAGGTCGCTCTGAGGCTCGCTAAAAATGCGCTCTGCGGCAAGACGCGCCACTTCGTCAGAAGTGTTTTCAATATCATAACGATTTAAATAGCGGACTTTTTTTACGCCCGAAATTCCCAAAAAACCAGTGATTTCTGAATAGATGCGCTGGGCTTCGCTTTCAAAGCCGTTTTTGCGCTCAACATAGATACGAAACATTATTCTATTATAATGTAATGCGGGGGCAGACGCAACCTTTCCCCAAAGGCTTTCTTCTTCCCCCGCACTCTCTGTTTTTTCCAAAGGGGGTAAAGTATGTACACGAACATTGTTTTATGCTATACTATATGTGTCGATGGGGACAGCACAAACCGTGTTGTTCCCATTTTTTTGCAAAGCCTTTTGCGGTAATCAAGCATAACAAATGGGGTAACAAAATGCCACTGAATAAAGATATTCATAAAGTAATGGTGATTGGGTCTGGACCGATTATTATTGGGCAGGCGGCGGAATTTGATTATGCAGGAAGTCAGGCATGCAAAGCACTCAAAGAACAAGGCTTGGAAGTAGTCCTTGTAAACAGCAATCCCGCCACCTTGATGACCGACCACGCTATGGCAGACCAAATTTACATTGAGCCGCTTATTTTGGAAACGATTCAGCGGATTATCGAAAAAGAAAAGCCCGACTCTATTTTGTCTTCGCTCGGCGGACAGACGGGGCTGACATTGTGCATGGAACTGGCAAAATCAGGCTTTTTGGAGAGTCATAATGTGCGCTTGCTGGGAGCGAAGCCAGAGACGATTGACAAAGCCGAAGACCGTCAGCTTTTTAAGGATACAATGGAATCAATTGGCGAGCCGTGCATTCCTTCCAAAGTAGTCACCACGTATGAAGACGCATACGATTTTGTAAAAAATACCATTGGCTATCCTGCGATTATCCGTCCTGCATTCACGCTTGGTGGAACAGGAGGTGGCATTGTAAATAACGATGAGGAATTAGACGAAATTGCACACAACGGACTTCATCGGTCGCCGATTCATCAGATTTTGGTAGAAAAATGTATCAGCGGTTGGAAGGAAATTGAATTTGAGGTGATGCGTGACCATGCGGGCAATGTGCTGACCGTCTGTTCAATGGAAAACTTTGACCCTGTTGGTGTACATACGGGAGACAGCATCGTTATTGCTCCCGCCGTCACATTGAGCGACAAGGAATACCAGATGCTGCGTTCGGCGGCGTTGAACATCATTTCTTCGCTGGGCATGGAAGGCGGCTGTAACTGTCAGTTCGCGTTGAAACCCGACAGTTTTGAATACGCCGTCATCGAAGTGAATCCACGTGTCAGCCGTTCGTCCGCACTTGCTTCAAAGGCAACAGGCTATCCGATTGCAAAAGTGGCGACATTGATTGCGATTGGCTACAATCTTGACGAAATTCCTAACTTTGTGACCAAAAAGACAGCCGCCTGTTTTGAGCCGGTACTGGACTATGTGGTAGTCAAATTCCCCAAATTTCCGTTCGACAAATTTGTGTATGCCGCGCGAAAACTCGGCACACAGATGAAGGCAACCGGCGAAGTAATGGCAATCGGTCATTGTTTTGAAGAAGCAATTATGAAAGCGGCACGTGGTTGTGAAATCGGCGTGAACAGTCTGAATCTGCCCGCATTTGCCGAAGAAAGTGATGCTGACCTCAAGCGGCGTGTGGGCGAATGTACCGACCAGCGCATTTTCGCCATTTTTGCCGCAATCAAACGCGACATTCTCTCAATAGAAAAAATCCACGAAATTACAAAAATTGACCTGTGGTTTTTGGCCCATTTGCGCAACCTTGCCGAAATGGAAAAACAATTCTCCCAAATTTCGCAGGACAAAACAGAACTGACGCAGGAATTATATTTTTCCGCAAAAAAATACGGCTATCCCGACAAAGTAATTGAAGAACTTACGGGAGTGAAAATCGTATAAACTACTTTCGCTTTAATCTACGCCCCATGCGCTTGTAGTACACAAAGCAGAGCATAATGCCAAACACGGTTGCCAACGGAGCGGCAAGACCAACTCCCGTAAGACTTGCGTTCGGACGAATGCTCATCAGGTAGGAAACAGGAAGGCGAATCAAGAATGTCTGCAACAAGCCCTGCACCATGACGAACAACGATTTGGAATGTCCGTTGAAGTAGCCCAAATAACTGAACAAAATGCAGGTGACAACCGCTTCTGGCGAAAATCCGCGTAAAAATTCAAAGGCACGGGCAACAACCGCTTCGTCCTCGGTAAAAAAGCGCGCAAGTATATCTCCGCAGAAAAACACAAGAGCCATAATCACAAAACCGATTCCCGCTCCCAAAGCCTGACCACATAACATTCCGCTCCGCGCACGTTTTTCATTTTCTGCGCCCACATTCTGTGACACAAACGGAGCCATACTCTGCATGAGTGCGCCCGGAATCAGCATGATGAACATCTGGATTTTCTGCGCCACGCCATACCCCGAAGAAGCGTCCAATCCCAGTCGATTTACAAAGGCGCACAACGCAAGAAAACTAAAATTGGTCAGAAAGCCTTGAATCGTGAGCGGCATTCCCAATTTTACAAAGCGCGGCACTTCACTTCCGAACGAAAAATATTTTCTTTGGAACGAAAACGCCATTTTTTTATGGCGGATAATCCACAGAGAAAGCACCACGCTTACCGCTTGAGCCACAACCGTTGCAATCGCCGCACCTGCAACATTCATCTTCAATCCAGCGACCAAAATCAAATCACCAATGATATTTACCACGCTGGCAATCGCTACAAAAAACAGAGGCGTATTTGAATCTCCCACGCCTCGCAACATCGACGAAATAAAATTGTAGAACGTAATAAAAATAAATCCCGCGCCACAAATGCGGATATACTGCACCGTTAAATCTATCGCCTCAGCAGGAGTCTGCATCGCCACGGCAAGCGGTCGGGCAAAAATCACAATCAGCACGGTTAGCACAAGAGAAAGCGTAAGAAAAAATGCCACCGCATTACCAATCAGTTTGTTCACCTGCTCAAAACGCTTTGCTCCGATGTACTGACCCATTAGAACGGTCACTCCCATCGTAATCGCGTTCAAAAGCATCGTAAACAGGTTCATTACATTACCGCCCACCGCAACGCCGCTGATTCCCGCCGTCGTACCAAAGCGTCCCACAATCAGCATATCTACTGCCCCGTACAATGACTGCAACACCAGCGAAAGCAAAATCGGCAGCATAAACGCAATCAGTTTGGAAAAAATAGGCCCTTGTGTAAAATCTTGTTTTTCAGTCATTTTGTTCATGCAAGGATTGTAACGGAAATAAATAGAAAATGCTATCATCAGTAATCTCTAAAAATGTCGATTGTTCTACGCTTTTTCATAATCTCAAATTTTTACAAAAATTTTTAAAATTCCTATTGACATATTCCCACTATTCCGCTATGTTTTATATATATTAAACCTATGGTTTTAGTAGGAATTAAAAAGAACATCCTTTAGGGCGAATGACCTTTTGGTTAAAAAAGTGACCTACTAGGATGAGGAGGAAATTATGGCAAAAATTACAGATACTTCCAAATGGGGTTTTGAGACAAAGCAACTTCACATTGGACAGGAAGAGGCTGATCCGGCAACAGATGCGCGTGCTGTACCGATTTATCAGACTACAAGTTATGTATTCCGCAATTCACAGCATGCCGCTGATCGTTTTGGTCTGAAGGATGCCGGTAACATTTACGGTCGCCTGACCAACAGCACGGAAGATGTGTTTGAACGCCGTATTGCGGCTCTTGAAGGAGGCGTTGCGGCATTGGCAGTGGCGAGTGGTGCGGCGGCAATCAACTACACTATTCTGAACCTTGCGGAAGGCGGCGGACATATTGTTGCCCAGAAGACGATTTACGGCGGCACCTACAATCTGCTCGCCCATACGCTTTCACAGTACAACATCAAAACGACTTTTGTAGACATTCACAATCTGGACGAAGTGAAAAAAGCGATTCAGGCAGATACCAAGGCGATTTTTACGGAATCTTTGGGAAATCCCAACAGCGATATTCCTGATCTGGACACACTCTCAAAGATTGCACACGAAAATAAAATCCCGCTCGTAGTGGATTCAACTTTTGCGACACCCTTTTTGTTCCGTCCGATTGAACACGGTGCAGACATCGTAGTTCACTCTGCCACAAAATTTATCGGCGGACACGGCACAACGCTGGGTGGCGTTATTGTGGATTCAGGGAAATTTGACTGGGTTGCAAGCGGCAAGTTTCCCGCACTTGTTGACCCCAATCCCAGTTATCACGGCATTTCTTTTGCAAAGGCTATCGGCCCGGCGGCATTTGTCACCAAAATCCGCGCGATTCTGCTTCGCGACACAGGCGCAACGCTTTCTCCGTTCAATGCATTCCTTTTGCTGCAGGGCTTGGAAACACTGAGTCTGCGCGTAGAACGCCATGTAGAAAACACAAAGAAAGTGCTTGCCTATCTTGAAAAAAGCCCTTATGTAGAGCACATCAACCATCCGGCAATCGCTGATCATCCTGACCACGCGCTGTATCAAAAATACTATCCCAATGGCGGCGGCTCAATCTTTACCTTTGAGATTAAGGGCGGCGCAAAAGAGGCTCAGGCATTCATCGACCGCTTGCAGATTTTCTCCCTGCTGGCAAATGTGGCGGATGTTAAGTCGCTGGTTATTCATCCGGCAAGCACTACCCATTCCCAGCTGACCGAAGCAGAATTGCTTGACCAGGGTATCAAGCCAAATACAATCCGCTTGTCTATCGGCACGGAAACCGCTGACGACATCATTGCGGATTTGAATCAGGCATTCAAAGGCTAGTGGCTTTTTAGTCCGCCTCCATGCGGACTCACATTACAGTGTATTTAAAAATCCGTAAAATCTCCAAGTAACAGGTGGCTCAGTTTGGGTCACCTGTTTTTTTGCGCGGCTTATTTTTGGGTCAAATTTGAGATGACTACGTGACCTTTTTCCGCTCCCACCGCATACATGCCAAACCGTCCGCCAACCCAATGCGCTTTTTCTGCAACAAATGGCTTTGCGGTGGGTGTCCATTCCGATGTGTTTGCGCCACGTTTTGCGCTGAACCTCACTATGCCAGTGCGCTCATCCTGTTTTTCAAAATGCAAGGCAAGTTCTATGGCACGAGCATCTTCTGCGGATGCAAGCGGCAGACGGTCTTTTATCAGTTCGGCGCGAACAATGTCGCCATCTCCGTCCGCCACAACATACACCAGCGCAAAGCCGTCTTTTCCGCGCTCTACTGCAACAGAGGCATACGTTTTTCCCAAAAAGACAATGCCTGTGCGCGTGCCAACGGGTAAACCGCTTGCATCAACGGTCGCGCTAAAATCAAAATTCTCCTGCTGGATTTTTTGCGTCAGCACATTCGCGCTATTCCACAGGAACGGAATTCTGTCGTCTTTTTTCGCGCGCGTGTCCAGCACAGAGAGCGTAATCGTTCCGTTAGGCGCAAAATCCGCAAAATGCTCATTCACGTTCGCCGACCATTGCCACTGCATGTCTGCATACGGACTAAGACGCACAGCGTTTGCAGAAGGTGCAGAAAATCCCATCGGTTTGCTTTCCGCATTATCTGTGTCTATCTGTGTCAATTTGTGTTCATCTGTGTCAAAAAATGGTCGCTCCCATGTCGTCACCGCCTCGCCGGGAATTTTCCCTGTCCGCACCGATGTTCCCATCAAAAGCCAATCATCTTTCCATACGGCGGGCTGTAAATGCACGATGCGCCCAAAAATGCCCCGCTCCTGAAAATGCACGAACCAATCTTCGCCGCCCGCCGTCTGCACCCACCCCCCTTGGTGCGGACCATTTGTCGGCGATGTTCCTTGCACCAGCACGATTTTTTCTTCATATCCGCCGTCAATTTTTTTACTGCGCAATTCTGTCTGCCAGCCAGTCGTCACTCCACCAGCAGGAGCAAAAATGTAGTACCAGCCGTTCCTTTTGTAAATCTTCGGGCCTTCAATGGTAGGCTGGGTTTTCGTTCCGTCAAAAATAATTTTGTCTTCGGTGATTGCATCCAGCGTGTGCGGGTCAAGTTCCAGTAAGCCCAGTTTTGAGTTGAACCCGATTCTGCTTTTTACATAGCCATGCACCAGCCACACGCGTCCGTCATCATCCCAAAGCGGACAGGGGTCTTCAAAGCCTTTTCCTTTCCAGATGAACCGCAATTCGCTCCATTCGCCGTAAGGGTCAGCCGTTTCCGTAACCATAATGCCTTCGTCCGGCGTTGCGACAAAAATATAAAATCGCCCCTCATGGTAGCGGATAGACGGAGCCCATATTCCCTTTGCGTTCTGCGGCGTGTCGTATTGCTCCAGCGGAATTCGTTTTGCCGCATAATTTACCAGCGTCCAGTTGACCAAATCCGTAGAGGTAAGAATCGGTAGCCCCGGCATAAAATTAAAACTGGAAGCCGTCATAAAAAACGTGTCTCCCACGCGAATCACATCGGGGTCAGAATAATCGCACAGGATAATCGGATTGGTGTAGGTCATTTTTTCCTCCACAGGAATAGATTGACAGGCGACAAGCAACAAGCAAGCGAGAAAAATCGGAAAGATTTTCATGGGGATAGTATACGGAATCACTTCGAACTTGTCACTGATATTCTAATGATTTCCACCAGACAAGTCTTTCAGAAAATCAAGCATATATTCCGCTTGGTGTGGGGTGAGCCGCTGAAAATACTGTATAATTTCTTGCACATTGACCGAATTCCGCACATAGTCATTAAAAAAATCCGCTGGCGAAACAGCAAGATATTCGCAGATGTTAAGAAAAGATGAAATCGTGGTAGAAGATTTGCCTGTTTCAATTTTATTGATGTAACTTTCGTTCTGCCCAAGCGCAAGACTCATTTCCCGTGCCGAAATCTGCCGCTCGTTCCTCAAATGTCTCAGTCTATCCCTAAAAAATTCCTCAGTCACCATCGCATCTTACCTTTTGTAAGACATGATAAGCCATATTTTTATTGATTTATTGCTTATTATGCTGTATTATTGTTTAAGTAGGGTATGTGATGCTATGTTTTACAAAAATAACGACATGACAGACTACAAGGAGGCTTTATGAAAAGAACATTTTTATTTGCTTTTATGGCGATGTTTGCGGTATTCTGCTTTGTCAGTTGTGGCTCAGATGATGATTCTTCGAATGACAACAATTCATCGGGCGATAATACATCGAAACCTGACGAATCGGTGTCGTACAAGATTTCGTTTGACTTTGCAAATTTTCTCGTTAAGTCAGCGGATGACCAAACGGTTGGCTCGATGAGTTCTGCCGTAAAATCCAAGAATGAACAATTTACCGCAGACGACTTGCCAAAAGCAACCGATTACACGATAAAAACGGGCTACACGCTCGTAAGCTGGTACATGGACGCGGCACGTACACAGGCATTTTCGCCATTTTATGTGACGGAAGACAGCCGACTGTACGCAAAATTCACCACATCAGACGGACAAGCCGTACCGACTTATGTTCTCACCTACATTAGCGAGTATGAGGTTGAAAAATGCCCAAAAACAACGAGCGGCGTTTTAACAGCGGCAATGCTCAAAGGGTTTACTGGCTATGAAAAATATTTCTGCGGTTGGTATTATGACAGCAATTATACACAACCTGCTTTATATGGCGACACGGTGGATAAAGACACGACATTGTACGCAAAATGGATAGCCCTTTCTGATGTGAATCCTGGGGCGGGAACGACATTTACAAATCATGCGTATCCGAGCGAAGTTAATTTGTATACTCGCACCAGCGAAAGAAATCTTGATACAGCCGAGTACGATTACACAAAGACAAATTCCTTTTCTTCAACAAGTATGAACTATTATGTTGCACCTGGAGTGTGGAATTTTGATGGTGCGGTTTTGTATTCCAATAAATTTGACCGCATGCAGATAAAGACAAAAAAAGGTGCATTAAGTAATCTTTATATGTCTTGCCACAGCAACAAAGCCTACCGTTCAGATGTTCCCAGCCAAGTTGGCGGAAGCGTAGACATGACGAAGATTGATGTGTTCATCGCCGTAAAAGCCACGGGCGCGGGAACAGTTGAGGCATCACTAACTACGGGCAAGAGCGATTCAGATACCACACCTACAGGTGTCGCCGCCTTGGTTGACGCAAACGGCACGGTACTTGCCGCGCTTAAAAACGACACCAAAGATCAAGCGGCTACGCTTACGGCAAATGTCACAAGCGCGGGCAATGTGTTCCTCGTGTATTCGCGTAATGAAGATTCTGGTGGCGGAATATATGTAAACAGCATGACCTTTACTGCGCCGAAAGCCGATTATGCGACGCTGACGTATTGGACACAAAAAGGCATCTATTATGCACAAATGAGCTCAAAGGATTCTTCAAAGTCGTGGCAGTATTTTTATTTGGATTCCAGTGGAATTAACATTACTCGTGTCGCATCTGCATCAGGTCCCATCGCTTATGGCGCAACAACAGGGCGAATGTATTGGAGCAGCACCAATGAAACGTATGGATATTTCTTTTTTGTAAATGAAACGGCATATCATACCACTGACGGGGCACTCTCTCCATTGGTAAGTGACACGCTTTGTACTACGTGGACTAATATCGCGGAAGGGAGAAGCATTACCTTTACTTCCGATGGAAAAGTAAAAGATGATATCAATAATATATCTGGAACATACACAAACGATGAGGGAGTTATAACCGTCACTTTTGATGCTTCCCAATATATTTTTGTCTATGATGGTTCCAGATTGTTTAGTAACTGCAAAATATTCAAAGGACCTTTGGAAACAAAGTCGTACAGTTTAATTTGGGAAAGTTGAGATAACCTCTAAAAACTGCGGTTTTTAAAGACCTCTGAAAATGTGCCTGTTCGGATATTTCCTTCAAATTCCGGACAGGCCTCGTTGCATATCGCATAACACGAAAATTTATACATTCCCTGCGATATCGCTTTGCAAATTTCCGCATCTCCCTGTATAATAGAAGTGATATTCTCTCAAAGGAGGCTTTGCAAAACGTATGCAATCCCACATGAAAAAAATCGCCGCCGTGCTGTGCGGAACTCTTTTGGCTGGTGCGCTTTCTGCCCAGACCTTGTATCCCGCAAAAAATGCAACCGATGCGGCGTATGACACGCAATTGGTGCTGACTTTTCAGACTGAACCAGAACTTGTCCCTGGCTCATTCATCACAATTTACAATGCAGACGGCACTGTTGCTGACACAATCGCATTCACCGATGACGAACAGATTTTTGCTGACGGTACAAAAGTTGCCGTAGCAAGCCAACTTGTCCGCAAGGAAGGCAAATCTGTTATCATTCAGCCGCACTACGGAAAACTCGCTCCAAGCGCAATTTATTCCGTTGTCATTCCCGCAGACGCAATCAAGGCAGACGGATTTAACGGCATTGCAAAAGATGTCTGGTCATTCGGAACAAAAGCCGCTCCTGCCGCAGTAAGTGACGGCGCAACGATTACCGTCAACAACAGCATGGATGCCTCAAACAGCGCGCAGTTCCATTCCATTCAGGCGGCACTCGATTTTGTTAAGGACAACGAAGGCACGTTTACCATCAGCCTTGCGCCCGCAACCTATTATGAACTTCTGCATTACAAGGGCAAGGCAAACATCATTTTGCAAGGTCCAAAAGACAACAAGCGTGGTGACAACGTAATCATCAAGTACATCAATTGCAACGACATGAACGCAAAGCAAGACACACGCGTTGTATTCCTTTTCACAGGCGCAAACCTCACGCTGGAAAACCTGACGATTATCAATGCCACCGACCCGCGAAAACCGTATCTTTCTACGCTGAAATACGCAAGCGGAAACGCTCAGGCGGAGGCATTGTTCTTCTATCACGGCAAAGGACGCACGCTCAGCGCATACAATTGTTCATTTAAGAGTTTGCAGGACACCATGCAAATCAGCGGAAAATGCTGGTTCTACAATTGCTACGTTGAAGGCGATGTTGACTACGTATGGGGAACAGCAGATGTCGCACTTTTTGAAGAATGTGACTTTCACAGCGTATTCAGTCCGTTGAGCGCAAAAGACCGCGCCTACATTTTTGAAACCCGCGTTGGCGAAGAAGGAAAACCGCTTATCAACAAAGGTTATGTTCTGTTCAACAGCCGCGTTGAAGTCGATATGCGCCAAAATGCCTATTACGGTCGCCGTGCAACAGCCGTGGACAAAGCAAAAGTGCCGTACTATGATCAGGCTGCAATCGTAAACGTAGAATTTTGGGGCAAAGGAAATATCGGCGAACAACGCTGGTACGTAGGAAAAGCTCCACGCGTAGTAGGAAACAGCAAAGACGTTGGCTGGAAAGAATACAATGTTTCATTCAAGAAAATCGAAGGCAAAAAGCCCGCGGACACCAGCAAACGCTACAAAGATGCCGGCGACATCGAAAAGAAAACCTACAAGGCAGAATATTCCACCCGCGACCAGATTATGAACCGCGTCTTTAACATCGAAACCGGCAAATACGAGGACGACACCGCTCTCTGGGACATCAACCAAGTCGCCCGCGACCGTGGCTACGACGTAAAGAATCTGTCCAAGGCGAAAAAGAAGTAACGAACTGTTTTTTGCTGAAAATTCGTTTTCTGCCAGATTTGGGGGCTACCCGCCTAACGGCGGGTCGAGCGTTCCGCAACTTGCTAACGCGCGGTCGTCCGCTTCGCTCCCGACTGGCTTCGCCATTGCTCCATGCTCTTGCCCAATAAACTCACGAAATATCCTTATTCGCTTTCTATTCACAAAATTCTAGCATTTTTTGACCACAATAGAAACGATGTTCATTTTGTAGATATTGGTATATATGATTTTATCTGCCACTTTTTGGGCAAGTTTTACGCCGGCTTTTGAAAAAGTCTCGCTGTCCAGTTCAAAATCAAGCGGATTGTACGGAGTTCCCATGCTTCTGATAAGGATTTCCATTCTCTCTTCATCGTCAAACACTTTGATGTCAAGAATCGCGTTATCCAACGAATGTTTGACTGGATGCGCCTTAAAATGATTGGTCATGTCAACGGCAAGTTCTTCCGCGCACAATGCCGTAATATATGAACTCCGCGAAGAAACCCCGCATTCCAGCAAGAATTTTTGGATATATTCAGAGACACCCACAACTTCTTCATCTGTATTTGAAACTGAAATGTCAATCATCGGAGAACGATGAATAATCTGCGGTTTGAGCAGAAGAAATTTATCAAGCGGAAGCGGCAGTTTTCTGAATACAATCGCAAGGAAAATGTATGCGATTAAAAGCCCCACTATAAATCATGTTGTCTAGGCAAGCCAAATGCGATGATAAGCGGCCGGGTAAAAAACTGTATGATAAGGAAAAAAATTACTGAAAGAAAAATAGAAAAATAGAATCCGCCACTAAACGCATGTCTGTAGCCTTCATAGTCGCCACGCCCTAAAATCCAAGTGATGCGAAGCGAAGTTCCATGGGCAGGCTGCGTTCATAAGCGCAAGGAACATCCCATAACAAGGAAGACCGATTGCAACCACAGCAATTGCCGTTTCGCCAATGAGGAACCCTGCCAGAAGCATATCCACCATAAAGACAAATCCGATAACAATCGCATAAGCAAAATTTGCAGGAAACATAAAAGCGATGTTCCTGCGAATAATTCTGTTGTTTAGCGATGCCTGTGTATTTAGATTCATAGTATTTTGCTCTTACAGTGATTTATTTTTCCAGAAATTTTCCCATGCAACAAAATACATCTGCTATGCATCCGCAAAAACCCGTCCATCTTCAAGAGTAACCTGGAGTTTAGTGTATTCACTATGAAAATCATTCTTCAGGCGGCTAAGATACCGCTCACATTCCCATTTGCACATTGGCAAATCGTGGAGCAAATAATTTCCGCAGGTTTCGGGCGTGGTAGCAGGAACTTCCGTCTGCGTAAGAATCCATTCAAGACATTCGATAGTCAGGCGACGCATATCCTCTGTAGAGTATGTTCCTGTCATAATGATATACATACCCGTAAGGCATCCCATAGGCCCTACGTATACCACATCGTCCTTTACCGCCGAGTTGCGAAACCATGTTGCCATCAAGTGTTCAAGACTGTGAATGGCAGCGGGAGCGATGGCAGGCTCTTTGTTTGGCTCGGTGATACGAATGTCAAATGTAGTAAAGCCCTTGTCTTCGCGTGAAACATAAATCCCCGGCTTTAAATGAGTATGATCGATAGTAAAACTTTGGATGACTTCCATAATATTGTATTAACCTCTTCGATAATGATAACTTACTATGTAAATATATCACAGGAAATCATCGTGGACAACAGAAGGGGTCATAGTTTATTCCGTATTTCGCTGATGAACAATCCCGTAATCGTCAATACTGCGCCAATCGCTCCCATTACGGAAATCCGTTCATCCAGAGCAAGGAATGCAAAGATAATTGTGATTACGGGAATCAAATAAATTCCTACCGTAGCACGAACCGTTCCCAGTTGGTTGCAAGCAATATTCCACGCGACAAAACAAAATGCGCTCGCGCCCCAGCCCAAAAAGAGCAGGTTAATCCAATTAAGAAGATTTGACCAGCGCAAAGCATTTGTCGCTTCGTCCAGATTGATAAACGTGCTGGAAGAAGGTACTGCTTTTACAATGCCGTAGAATACAAGAGGAATCATCCAAACCAGTGACCAAAAGAAGATTCTCCGCGTTGCCTGAATAAAATCAAGTCCCAGCGCATTTATTTTGCTCACGAACAGCGAATAAAATCCCCAGCTGACAGCCGCACCCAACGCAAGTAAATCACCCTTAGGACTCAGATGCAAAACAACCGCTCCGTTAAAACTGACCAGCGCAATACCTACAATCGCCACAAAAAATCCTAGCACAAAGGTCGCCGTCAGATGCTTTTGCCTAAGAAAAATCTGCGCGATAATCGCCGTAAAAATCGGGCAGATAGAAACGATAATGCTCACATTGCTTGCCGACGTAAATGAAATCGCTATGTTCTCCATAAACTGATACACCGTTATGCCGCTCATTCCTGCCAGCATAAAATAGATTTCATCTTTTCGTTGTGCCAAATGCAATTTTCGTGGTCGCAGAATCCACAAGCCGATATACGCCGCCACAAACCTCGACAAAAGAATTTCCAGCGCACTAAAAGACCTTAGAAGGTATTTTGTACTTACAAAGGTAATTCCCCACAGGAACACCGAAAAAGCGGCAAAAATCACCCCAACAATCGTTTTTTCTTTGGTGGCATAGCGAATCATACGGAAAGTATAGCAGATTGTTCCCGCTCTGTCATTCTCAGTGATTGTGTCTGTCGAAGTCACTTGCTATACTATGCCTATGTCGCTCTCTGTTGAACAAAAATCGCCGTGCAGGACTAACCGTATTGCTTTTTTTGCCGCGCTCTGTCTGTTTCTTTCTGCCGTAGAATATGCGATTCCTAAGCCACTGCCGTTTTTGCGTCTGGGGTTGGCAAACCTGCCTATCTTGCTTTCGCTGGAAATTATGCGCCGACGCGATACGGTTTTGCTCGTGCTGCTTAAAGTGCTTGGACAGGGGCTTATCAGCGGAACGATTTTTTCGTACATTTTTTTGTTTTCAGCGGCGGGGTCGTTTGCAAGCGGGCTGACCATGCTCTTTTTGTTCGCTACCTGCAAAAAATTTATTTCTGCCGTTGGACTGAGCCTTGCGGGTGCGCTTGCGAATACTGTAGCACAGATTGCCCTTGCGCGGTTTATTTTGTTCGGAGAGAATGTCCGATACATTGCGCCATTCCTGCTGATTACAGGCTTGATAACGGGATTTTTGCTCGGTCTGTTTGCGTGGCAATTTAAACGCAAAAGCCGGTGGTACGCTTCTTTTTTTGTGCAAACTGGCGGGGAGATAATGTTATGACTACCAAACGGTTGTTAGTTGAATGGGGAATCGTCTTTGCGCTGATGATTCTTGCCTTTGCCCGCAGAAAAAAAATCCGTCTGCTTCCTTCAATCCTGCTGACGTTGTGCGTTACATTTTTTGCCTCACTCTCTCCGGCGGGAAAGGTGCTAACTACCGTTAGTTCGTTTCGTATCACACAGGACGCATTATTTTTGGGTCTTCACAAAAGTGCGGTTCTGGTGGGTATGGTCTTCCTAAGCCAAACTATCGTTAGTTATAAAATCAAATTTCCCGGACGGTTCGGAAATTTTATCAATTCTGTCTTTTTTTACTTCAATCGGCTGACTTTGCAGCGAATTTCATTCAAAAAGGGGCGTATCATCGCTCAAATTGACGAAAACTTGCAATTCGTCTGGCAGACTGAATGCTAACGAACGATTGGTAGCACACAGTCTGCCGAGAAAAAATAACGAACGATAGTTAGGCTTTAGACGAAAAACTGTCCTGCACACATTTTATTTCGTCTTTGATTCCGTAGCCTGCCCATTCGCTGTTGATAATGGTGATGGCACGTTCTACGGTAGCGTGAAATGCGGTCATGCCGTGTAGTGTAATAACATTGTTACGGACAAGAACCCACAGTTCATCAATGCGTAAATTGTGCTCAAAAACCAACTTGTTTGTAATTTTTTGCGCCAAGATAAGTTCACCAATACGCTGTTCACCCAGTATTTCCACCTCATCAGAGATATTGTTCTTGATGCCGGCCACAATCATTTCCGCAACCATATCAGGATTGAGAGAGGCGGTGTTGATGGTGGCATGAATGAGCGAATGGTCGTTCAAATCATAGTGAAAGCAACTTTTATAGAATGCCCGCTGCCGTTTGTCGGATTCAATGAGCATTTTGAGTGCCACCTTGTCGGAATCAATGTTTACCAGCGTTTTGATGTTTTCCAGACGTTTTTCTTGCGTGGAGACAAAGCGCATGGTGAGATGGTTAGGCATGTCGCGCAGAAAGAGGAAAGCACCGCGTCCCATGATAACGCAATTATTCTGCTGAGCCATTTCTAGGATGACCATGCTCAGATAGTTCAGATACTGATCACGCAACTTGGAAAAGCGGTCGAAGAAATTGGGCTTGCGTTCATCGTATTTTTTTAGTTCCTCTTTGGTAAAACCTTTTTCGATGATGCGTTGTTCAATTTCTTTGCGGCTATAAAATGTGTACCCCAAGCGGCGGGCAATGAGCATACCGATTTCATCACCCATGGAGCCTGATTGTCTTGTAAGCGTGATGATAGCCATCGTTATACTTCCTCCGCTTTGCTAACAAAACAAGCAATTCCTTCCGTGCGGTATTTGTCGCGCAGTTTCCACACAATGTCTTTTATCTTTGCGCAGTCTTCTTCGCTACAATAGATGATGAACATGACGTTGAGCTGCGGCCAGATGGCATCGCCCAGACAGGGGTTTGAATAGCCCGCACCCATGACAGCCGCCAGTTTGGTATAGCGCGCCGCAACTTTCTGTTCGTCAAATTCCTGACGGAAGTCTTCTTCCAATGCCTGCGTACAGATTATTTCTACACGGATGACATTGCCCGCCGGAGCGTAGCGTTCATCATCTTTTTTGCTTTTGAGTGGCGCGGGAGTAAAATCAACGCGCTCTTTTTTTGTATCTTTAGCCATAGTTATTTTTCCTCCGTTGCATTTTCTTGTGCTTGAGCCGTTTCTGCTGCCTGGGCTTTTGCTTCGGCTTTTGCGGCGCGCTCTGCAGCAAGGGCTTCTTCTTGTGCCTGAGCCTGCTTTGCTTTTTCTTCGGCTTCTGCCTGTGCCTTTGCCATTTCATTGGCGGCTTCCTGAGCGGCGGCGAGTTGGGCTGCCAGTTTTCCTGCCTTGGCGCGCTGCTTTTCTGCTTTGGCGGCCAGTTTTTCTGCACGGCGGAGTTCCCTTGCGCTCATTGATTTATCGACAAGCAGACTGTCAGATGCCAAGCCCTGGCGAGCCGCTTTCTTTGCTGCCTTCTTTAGACGACGGGCGTTAAAGATGTAGTATACCGTAGGCATGAGGAAGAGGGTCATCAAAGAACCGAATGTCATACCACCAAAGACCGTAAGTGAAATCGGCTGCATTGACTGTGAACCTTCGCCTGGGAAGAACGCCATCGGCATCAATGAGATAACCGTGGTCAAGGTAGACATCAAAATTGGGCGCAGACGGTTGCGGGCTGCCTCAATACAGGCTTCTTCCAAGCCAAGTCCACGCTTGCGCAACAGGTTGGTGTAGTCAACAAGAACGATACCGTTATTAACGATGGTACCGACCAGAACCAGCATACCCATGATAGTAACGAGGTTGAGCTGATTGCCGGTAAATCCGTAAATCATCATAACGCCGATAAAAGACAGCGGAATGGTAAAGATAACGATAAAGGGGTCAAGCAAAGATTCAAACTGACTTGCCATGACGACAAAAACCAAGATAGCCGCAATCAAGATAATCAAGCCAAAGTTTGCCGCTGCCTCCATCATGTCTTTGTAGTCACCACTGAATGAAATCGTTACGTTTTCATCTTTCGGAATGTTGTCGTCAATCAATTGCTTGATGCCGTTCTGCACTTTGTCCAGAGAAAGACCGGCAACAGGCTTACCCGTAACGTGGATGATACGTGCCTGATTTTCACGGTAAATCGTAACAGGAGCGGTAGACTGAATGTAGCGGGCAAAGCTGGAAAGCGGAATGCGCTGTCCCTGTGAATTGACCACTGAGATTTCATCCAAGTCGGCCAGTTTAGATTTGTCCTTTTCTGGCAGGCGCACGATAACGTCAATATCCTTACCGTTTTGTGTCAGACGGCTTGCAGTTGTACCGTTGATAGCACCCTTGATGTCTGCCTCAACGCTGTAGATGCTCAAGCCAAACTGATACATACGGTCACGGTCAAAGATGATTTCTGCCTGGGGGAGGCCGTCTTCCTGGTCGCTGGAAACTTCCGTAACAAGGTCGCTGCCTTTTTCTTTGAGCAAGTCTGCAATCTGTGATGCTGTAGCACGGACAAGATTCAGGTCATCACTCTTGATGTCGATACTCATGCCGCTGGAACTTGATGCGCTGTTCATGTTTGTGCCGAATTTGACGGTTGTGCCGGGGAAAAGATTAAAATAGCGGCGCAGTTTTTCCTTTGCGGATTTTTCATTGTCCCAACCTTTCTGGCGTTCCTTTTCTGCATAGAGCATGAAGGTAACGGAACCGGTGTTTGTTTCAGAACTTGCGCTCATCATGGAAGTACCACCAACGGTGACAGACGTATATTTTACGCCCTTTAAATCCTGCAGGGCCATGTTCTCAAATTCACGCAGGGTATCTTCTGTTACTTCAAGGCGAGTACCTTTTGCCAGTTCCAGATTGACCTGTACGGAGTTAGCCGCACTTTCCGGCATGAAGATAAATCCTACGATTTTAACCGCTGCAATAGACAGGAAGAAGAGAATGACCAGAACGATAATGCTCAGTTTGCGATGATGCAGAACCCATGAAACGCCCTTTGCATAGCTGTTTTCCATGTTGAAGAAGAAACGGTTGAATGCACGGTTTACTTTGTCACTAGTACTATCACCAGAGTCGTCAATTTTGTCGATACGAAGATATTTTGAAGTCAATACTGGTACCAGACAAATTGCAACAAAGAGAGAACACATGAGCGAGAAGATAATCGTATAAGCCAAGTCATGGAACATCTGACCCATAATGCCCAGTTTTGACTGGAACATCAGCATCGGAAGGAAGATACACACAGAAGTAAGGGTAGACGAGGTGATGGACATGGCCATTTCCTGTGAACCGAGGATTGCGGCCACCTTGGGCTTTGCATCGCGCTGACGGTAGGAATAGATGTTTTCCAGAACAACAATAGAGTTATCAACCAACATACCTATACCCAAGAGCAAGCCGACCATTGAGATTGAGTTAATGGTGATTCCCTTAAAGTACATGAGGAAGAGCGTAATCAAAACGGAAATCGGGATTGCAAGACCAACGATAATCGTACTTTTAAGTGAACGCAGGAAGATAAAGAGAACGGCGATAGCAAGCAAAGCACCCTGCACAACCGAAGAAACAACTTCCATAATCGTCTGCTCAATGATGTCCGTAGTGTTGTATGTTTCGGTCAAGCCTACGTCAGACGGCAATTCGGCTTTGAGTTCTACGAGGGCATTACGCACTTTTTTGGCTGCGCTCACGGAGTTCTTGCCACTCTGCTTCTGAATCATCAGCATGACGGAGGGGTTTCCGTCCAAATATGCCAGTGTGCTTTCGTCTTTGTAGCCTTCATATACATCGGCAATGTCGCGTAAGCGGACGGTACGCATATCAGGTGCATTGAACCCGTCTGAGGCGCTCACCTTGTATGAAATAACGGTGTTTTTCAAATCTTCAAGATTCTGATATTTTCCGTTTGCCTTAATCGTATAGTTTATGTCACCGCTGGTGATAACACCGCCAGAAGACTGTATGTTTTGTGCACCAATCATCTGCACAACGGAACTGATTGAAAGGCCGTATGCTTCCAGTCGGTCGCGGGGAATTTCTACATTGATAGACTTTTCACGGCCACCGATAACGTTTGCAGATGCAACACCGTCCAACTGTTCCAAACGCGGCTGAATAACATCTTCCGCAAACTGGCGCAGTTCCTCTGGCGTGCGGCTTCCCTGTACTGCCAGCATCATAATCGGCATCATGGACGGATCCATGCGGATGGTAATAGGACTGTCCGCGTCTTCTGGTAAATATCGCCGCACCATATCTATCTTGTCTCGTATGTCGTTCGCCGCTGCGTCTAGGTTCGTGCCAAATTCAAATTGTAGGATGACCAGCGATACGCCCGACTGTGAACGTGACTGCATTTTTTTAAGACCGCTCAAACCAGAAAGCGAACTTTCCAATGTGCGCGTCAAACTCTGTTCAATTTCCTCAGGACCTGCGTTTCCGTAGGTGGTATATACAATCATGTACGGCAAGTCCATATCCGGGTACATATCAACCGGAAGACTCTTTGTACAGTAGATGCCCAGACCAATCAACACCAAGAAGATAAGCAGTGTCGTGGTGGGCTTATTAACACATCTCTCTGATAGTGTCATAGTTTCTCCTATTGGTCAGTGACCCTTTACTTTGCTGCGTCTGTTGTAGAAATAATGTTTACCTGTGCGCCATCATTCAAAAGAGACTGACCTTTGATGATGATTTCATCACCTGCAGAAAGACCGTCTGCAATTTCTGTCTTGTTATCCACAGAAATACCGACTTTTACAGACTGCAAGCGCACCGTGGCATTCTTTTTGCCTTCTTGCTGATTTGCCACAACAAATACATAGGGTTTTCCGTCACGCATAATCATTGCCGCATTTGGAATGACAATGGCATCTTTTACGCTGTCGGTAACCAGACGAACGCGGGCATACATACCAACTTTTATGCGGCTGTCTGGCGGATCGATGCGCAGCTTGATGGACATAGTGCGGGTTGATGTATCCAGAACCGGGCTGACCTCAAACACTTTTGCCTTAAAGTCTGTGCCAGGATATGCGTCAAAGGTAACAACAGCCGTCTGTCCCTGCTTGATGCGGCTGATAAAGCGTTCTGCAACATTTACTTTGATTTCCAAATCATCGGTGCGGGCAATGCGGGCAACGGAAACAGCCTGGCTTACGGTAGCACCAATAGTCGGCGGAATAGAAGTAATGCGTCCTGCAATTGGAGCACGTACCGGGCTTTCGCTGTAATTCATACCAGGACGGCTTGCGTCAACATAGGCAATTACCTGATTTTTTGTCACATGGTCGCCCACGTTTACCAAAATGCGGGAAATTTTTCCTGCCTGGTCCGGCATAACGTTTACCGCTGAGCTTGAATCTACGTCACCGCCAAATTCCAGGTACTCATCCAGATTGCCCGGAGCGGTTTTGTATGAAGAGACTGCGTAGATAATTTCTGCCTCATCCACTGTTTTTGAAGATGCTCCGCCTTTTTTACAGCCACTTGCTGTCAGAAGGGTTGCTGCTGTCAAAACGGCGACTGCCGCTGTCATTATTTTTTTCATAGGTTTCCCCCTTTGTTTCCTTAGTTAGATTTTTCTAGAGATGTCTTTGCCGGTGCGTCCGCATTTGCGGGGCGTGTGAGGCCGACATTCAGTGCTTTTTCCAAATCCATGAGCGCAGAGATGTAGTTGAATTTCTGGCTCAGCTGTCCGAGTTTTGCCTGATTGAGTTGGGCTTCACGGTCGCGCAAATCCAGCAATTCAATGGTACCGTTCCGATACTGACGGGCAGACATATCATACGAGCGTTGCGCCAATGTAACGTTGCGTCCCATGGCATCAATCTGTTCGCGCGCCTGATTAAGAGTGTCTACCGCCTTGCGAACTTCCACTTTTTGGTTTTCAAGCAAAGTTTCCAGCGTAAGTTCCAGTTTTGCAATGTTTGCCCGAATATCCGCCGCGCTCTGACGGTTTTTAGACCAGGGAAGCATATTGGTGATGTTCCATGCGAGGGTAAAACTGAGTGAACCGCCATCATTCCAATTGCTGCCTGTTCCCCATTTGTCAAAGTCAAGAGCATAGGGAGCGAGGGTCGGCTGCAAAGCGTAACTGATTACCAAGGCCGGTGTCCATGTAGACAAGTCGTTTGCGCTCAATTGAATTTTCAGCAGATTGATGTTGCTCCGCATAGCCTGAATGTCCAAGTTGTTTCCGCCGTAACGGGCAAGCAGGTCATCGGTGTCAGCATCAATATAGGTTGGCTCAATTGACCCCACCAACTCAAGTTTTGTGCCTACAGGATAGCCCAGCAAAAAGGCAAAGGTGTCCACGGTTTGCTCCAATTCCAGTTCAGCGGTTTCTACCTCTGGAATTTCATTCTGATAGGTAACCTGTGCGCTCAGCATGGAGATTTCTGGCACCAAACCGTTGCGGTAGTTTGTCTCTGCCTGTACGGCGCGCTGTCGTGCGTTTTCCAGAGAAGTCTTTTGAATCTTCAGACTTTCCTGCTGCAGGAGAAGAGCGTAGAACAGTTTGCGAACCTGCGTGCTGACTTCGCGCTGGCTCTGTTCCCAAGAAATTTTTCCGCCTTCGTAATTTGCCTTTGACGCGCGAATGCCCTGAATCATTGCCAGACTGAGACTCCAACTAACGCCTATCTTGCCCACGGCCGCCCAGTGCAGACTTTCATTTTTTTTCATAGAATTTTCAGCGGCGGCGACTCCTGCTCCATACGCTGCCCAGTTGCCCGCCTGTGCCGCTGCTGCCGTACCTGCGCCAGACAGAATGCTGCTCCATGTAGAATCAATATTCGTTGTCCTGTTCAGCGTTCCTGACACGCTTACATCTGGCAGCAGCACATTCCAGCCGTAGTTTGAGACGCGTTTCTTCATCTCCAGGTCAATTTGTGCGCTTTTGAGCGTGCGGCTGTTTTCCAGCGCGTAGTTCACCGCTTCTTGTGCGGTCAGCGTTACTTTTTCGCTTTTCTGTTCAGTTTTTGTGCTTGTTGTCTGCTCTTGCGCAAAAGCCAACGCCGCAAGCGAAAGCATCATTACGCCTAAAACAATTCTTCTATTATTCATAGCAACTCCTATATCCTATCTTTTGGCTCAATGCCATTTTGTACAAAATCAAACATTTTCTTGAGCGCAGAGATTTTTTCTTCCTGCGTCAACTGCCGTCCCTCGCACTGCATGACAAGCGAAATCGGAAGGCAGGATACCCACGCCACAAGACTGCCCCCGGTAAGAGGAATGCCAACATGGGGTCGCTCCAAGGGGTCTGGCAAGCGTGAAATCCACTGGTCGGGCGAATCAAATTCATGGAAAAATGTTTCGTCTGCCGTGGACATTAAAAGCCAGCCGCAAATGGGAATAAGCGATGAGCGCAAGTGGAAAAAGGCGAATTCAGAGCGGATAAGAATGTACAAGTATTCGCTAAAGGTCTGCGCTTCCACCGTATTTTCTTTGACAATTGTATTGAGCAGACTGAGTTCCTTGGTAATCAGCGTCTTTATCATCTCGTTCTTGTTGTCAAAATATTCGTACAGGCTGCTCTTTGCCATGCCCAGTTCGTCCGCAATGCGCTCCACCGTAATGCCATTAAATTTGTACTTTCTGATGACGGACGCAAAGGCCTCAAAAAAACGATTCTTTGGCGGAAGCATGTCATCGGTGATGGTGCAGAGGGAATCCAGCTCTGCCATACGCGCGGGAGTAATTGGAAGAGGATGCAGGATGTCTGCCTTGTCCGTTGTTTCCACAAGCCCGCGCGCCAAAAAAGATACCAGATTGTGTGAGAATTGTTTTGCCTCTTCCACAGGAGACTGCGTTGCAATCAGTTTTTCACGTCCCTTGATGAAGATAAAAATCGTTACGCCACAATAGATGGTGCGCACATAGTGGTCAAAATTCTCGATGATGTTCTTTGTGCTTTTTTCTCTTGCGTATTTAAAACCCGAAAGACTTTTTACACCGCGTGTTTCCAGTTCTTGTGCCAAATGGATTTCAAAATCTTCTACGGAGGCAAGGTTTCCAATCATGTAATTGACATAGTAGGGATGCTCCACAAAAAACTGCACCACATCCGCCACGGATGCAATGGGTACCGCCCCGCCATCTTCTTCCTGCTGTACCCGCAAAAGACATTCTGAGAGTGAAGAAACAAACTGCTCATGCATGGCAGCCAGCACAGCGTCCTTGTCTTTAAAGTGGCGGTAAATAGCGGGCTTGGAAATGCCAATTTTTGCCGCCAGTTCATTCATGGAAAAGACGGAAAGACGCGGTTCGTTGTAGAATGAAAATGCCGCGTCCAAAATGAGTTCTCGTGCTGTCTTTTCAGAATGATGTAGCCTTGCCATATTGTTACCGAACAGTCGGTAACAATAGTATGCCGAACAAGTGGTAACTTGTCAACTGAATTTTATGCTGAATTTGCGGGAATTTAAAATAAAAAAATCCACTTCCGCTTGAAGTGGATTAGATTTCACGCGCATGGATGCGCGTCCACAGGCAAAGGTAGCAGCTTTGCGTTTAAAATTTCCAGCACACACCAATCGTCGGCTGAATCATGAATTTGCCGCGCAAATCGCCCATATCAATAGTTGTTGTCGTCGTGGTTTTATCTTCTTTATCTTCAATTGAACCAAACTCAGTTCCTGCAATCAGATAGCGACCTGCGATGTTCGCGAACAGACCCCAATGATTTCCAATTTTGTATGAAAAGTACAAGTCTGCACCAACATCGAACATAACAACGCCCGCCGTATAACTGTACTCATGCTTTTTACCGAGGATAGTTTCTTCATCAGTCTTGGGATATGCCGCCAAATACATACCCAGCATACCGAGCGCAGAAAGAGTCATTTTGCCGTTTTGGATAAATGTCCAACCCGCACCAACATCAAGGTTGGAAAAAACACCGACATCCGCTTTTGAAGGACCAATTTTGGGCATATCATTGCTTGTCGCAATGCCCACAGATTCGCTTGCCTTAAAGGTAAAGCCTTTGTCGAGAATGCCTGAATAAAAGCCGTGTACGCCATAGCCAATCTGAAAAATGTCGTCCAAGCCAGTCTTGTCCACGCCAACTTGAGAAATCGGCATGGTAAATCCAACGCCAAAATTATGCGTATATGCAAATGCCCCAGTTACGCTCATAGCGATTGCCGCCAGTACTGCCAAAGTCTTTTTCATACAATCATCTCCTTGTGCATTGTTTAGCACAAAATGTTATGATTTTCCATCATACGATAGAATACGTGAAATTATACTTTTTTACTAAAAACTATGTCAAGCCACCACAAACAAAAAAGTCCTCTTCGCTTTTGGAGAGGACTTTTGAGTATGGATGCACTCCAAAAAAGGGGCATAGAAGTTGAAACATTGTCATTTTCGTGTATGCCCCGAAAATCTATTTGCCTATACGACAAAAGATTGTCGGGTCGAACACGGCAACAACAGGTAGTTTTAAACGTATCAGACAGCCCCGTAACTGCTTAGCTCGGCTGCTTTCCGATGTATGCCAGAATACCGCCGTCAACGTACAGAATGTGTCCGTTTACTGCGTTTGATGCATCAGAAGCCAGGAAGACTGCAGGACCGGCCAATTCTTCGGGGTCAAGCCAGCGTCCAGCCGGAGTCTTTGCACAGATGAACTGGTCGAATGGGTGGCGGCTTCCGTCTGCCTGTTTTTCGCGGAGAGGAGCTGTCTGTGGAGTTGCGATGTATCCAGGTCCGATACCGTTACACTGGATGTTCTGTCCGCCGTACTCAGAACAGATG
>JAFSJX010000105.1 GCA_017449285.1 Treponema sp. | reverse complement strand
CTGACGGTTGCTCATATATTTACGCATTTGGTGATTGGCAAAAACTTGCATCTAAAGGTGGGCAGGGTACATCAATCAATTGGCGTGGAGAGTTTGTTTCTTCTGATGAAATCTTCGAGCCTCACTATCTTGATGCATACTACAACTCAACTGGCGGTTGCTCATATATTTACGCATTTGGTGATTGGCAAAAACTTGCATCTAAAGGTGGGCAGGGTACATCAATCAATTGGCGTGGAGAGTTTGTTTCTTCTGATGAAATCTTCGAGCCTCAATATCTTGATGCATACTACAACTTAACTGACGGTTGCTCATATATTTACACGTCATGGGGCTATTGGACGCTGCTTGCAAAGGCTGGCGCAAATGGTGCGGATGGCAAAGACGGTACTAATGGAAGCAATGACGTAAACGGCACATCAATCGTCTGGAAAGGTGAGCTTGCTTCTGCTCCGACAAATCCCGAAGTGTATTGGGCATACTACAACACCGAAACTGGCTGTTCGTACATCTACAATGGCTCTGAATGGAATTTGCTCGCAAAGGCTGGCAAGGACGGAAAAGATGGCACGAGTGGTGGCGGAAATTCCGGTGGCAATGGCGGGAACAGTGGCGGCGGCTCAACCTCTGGGACAACAACCATGTTCATGGGCTTTGACAGTGTGGTGACTATTGCAAACGGAACTAACATGACCGAAATAACGAATGCAATCTATTCGCTTACCAGTGATACGACATTGAAATTCACGGGAGGAATCAACTCAATTACGCTCACAACGGTAGCCGCTGCCATGCAGACAAACGACAGCGTGAAAATTGCGCTTGATTTTTCGGAAACAACGGGCATAACGGCGTGGCCAAACAAGCTTGCCGGACTGACGACATTGTATGCCATTTCGCTTCCGAATACGGTTACATCGGTGCAAGATGATGCGTTTGAGAATTGCTCGAACCTAAAAGCGATAACAGTTCCGTGCAGCATAGAATCTTATCCTTCGGTAAACTCTGATTCTACTATTGTCAATTTTGCGGGAACGCTTGCTGACTGGCTGAACGGTTCTGTGGTGATTCCTTTTAGTGGGAATGGAGTTACACAAGGTCACACTGCGCAACCGTTGTATCTGAATGGTGCAGAAGTGAGCGGTACGGTGACTATCCCCGATTCTGTAACTACCATCAGAAGCAATGCCTTCGCTGATTGTCCAAAAATCACGAGCATTGTTATACCAGACAGCGTGACGAGCATTGGCGACAGTGCTTTCTATGGCTGTAGCGGGCTTACGGGCGTCAGTATAGGCACTGGGGTGACAAGCATAGGGGAATCTGCGTTTTCTTGGTGTAGTGGGCTTACGGGCATTACGATACCTGTTAGCGTGACAAGCATAGGTGCCTATGCGTTCTATGGGTGTAGCGGACTTACGAGCGTGAACTATGAAGGCACTATAGGACAATGGCTTCAAATTTCGTATAATCTACCGTCTAACCCTAGGTATATGGATACTACTTTGTATTGTACGGCGAATCCGCTATATTATGCCCACCATCTGTATATAGGCGGTTCAGAAGTAACAAATTTGAGTATACCCAGCGGCGTGACGAGCATAGGGAAGTATGTATTTGCTGGCGGCAGTGGGCTTACGAGCGTGACGATACCCAGTAGCGTAACGAGCATAGGAAATCATGCGTTTTCTGGGTGTAGCGAGTTTACGAGCGTGAGTTATGAAGGCTCTATAGAACAATGGCTTCAAATCTCGTTCAGTTCGCTTGACTCGAATCCGCTGTATTATGCTCATCATCTGTATATAGGCGGTTCAGAAGTGATGGATTTGAACATACCCGATGACGTGACGGGCATAAGGGAATATGCATTTTCTGGGTGCAGCAGGCTTAAGAGCGTCACGATTTCCAATAGTGTGACAAGCATAGGGAAATTCGCATTCTCTGGTTGTAGCGGACTGACAAGCATAACAATACCAAACAGCGTGACACGCATCGGGAATGCCGTATTTAATGAATGTACCGCACTAAGGGAATTGATTATACAAGATGGGCAAGAAATACTTACACTGGGATGGCATGCTACAGAAAGTGTTTATGCTAGTGCACCTGCAGCTGGAGGTGGATCAGAAGCAGCACAACCAGCAGCAGACGGAATGGGATTATTCTATGACTGTCCGCTCGAAACAGTATACCTTGGCAGAAATCTTTCTTATGAATCAAATTCTTATGCTAGCGATTCTCCATTTGCTAATAAAACGACGCTTGTTTCTGTACAAATTGGCAACAGTGTGACATATATAAAAGACTATATGTTCTATGGCTGCAATGCACTTACAACCGTAAACTACCGTGGAAGCGAAGAGCAGTGGTGGGCAATAAGCTTTGGCAATTATAACGAGCCACTGATGAATGCAACCATAGTCTACAACTACACCGGCGACTAATTTTACCGATTAGCCGAGCGTTAAGGATGCGTCGCAACTCCGTTGCTTAGCGGGGCGAGCCGTTAGGCTCGTTCCGAAGCGTAGCGTAGGAATGGAGCGCGGTTAGCGCGGAACGGCGAAAAGCCTGACCCGCCGCTTGTCGGCGGGGAACGCCCCTAATCCCGCATATCTTTCAGAAAGAAATCAATCTCACTGCGCACGCGCTTTAAAAAACTGATGTCGCTTGGTTTGCACTCGTAGCCATCGGGGAAGTGCAGGTACAAATATTCCCGCCGTGCCAAAATCGTGCCGATTTCTTCCTGCACTGTCATCGTCTTTGAGCGTGCCGCGTCTCCGTTTACCAGCAAGTCCTTCAGCCTGAATAACGCTTTCCGCTCCTCTGCAAAAAACGCCGTGACTTGCGGGGTGAGCCTTTCAAAATCATCAGACTCGATTTCAGGGCAATCGTCTGGTTTTGCGTGGCTGCCACCGTGGTTTTGAAAATTCAAATCTCTTCGTACGATTCCCAAATCAAGCCCGCTTTCGCCGATGTCGAACAGATTCTTTGTTCCTGCAAAAACACCCGCAAATTGTTGTGCATAGCCGCTGAGTGCCGTATCTGTAAAGATGCCACCGTTTTTTCCCTGTACGAACTGCGCTCCCGTCCTGAATGCGGCATCGTAGTTTGCAAGCGGGCGCAATCGGTTTGCCGAGCAAAGGCGGGCGGTGTGTGCGGGCGCGCCACGTGTGTGGGTTGCTCCGAGCGAAAATGAAAAATCCAGACCCGTCACGTACACGGGAATGTCGGTTGTGGCGCGCAATTGGAGCGCAAGGTATACCGCCGTCAGCCCAACCGACCCCAGCGCAGGAATCTGTGGCGGCAAAAGTCCTGCTGTCTGTAAGTCTTCCAGAAAATGAGTGCGCGCAAATTCCGAGGCAAAATAGACAACGTTGCCACCTGTGTGCGTCGTCACTTGCTTGCGTGAGGACATGTCGGAAAACAATGTCGGACATTGGTTGCGATTTGAAGCCGAAGTGGTGGAATCGGTGTATCCGATGTAGGCTTTTTCAATTGCCAACTGGCTTTCCACGGCGACAATGCCATCTGGCTTAATTTTGCTCGCTTTAAGAACGGAAAGGGCGGCATCAACACAAAGCACATAACAGTCCTGCCATGCCGTGCGCGGAACTGATGCGATTGTTTTCCCTGCGCTTTCACCCGCGCCAAATACGACAATCGGGCGGCAAATTTTTTTGAGGTAAGAAGAAAGCGGCACGGAGCGGGGAAGGGCAGAAAGATTATGGAATACATTCCGCGAAAAAAGCCGTCCCAGTTTGGTGAGCGTGAGCCGATTTTTCCAGAATGTTGCAATCGTGTTTTCTGCTGCAAACGCAATTTTTTTGTACGTGTCGGCATAAAAAGCCGTTCCCCCGCTCATCTCCAGCATAATTGCGCGGCGAAAACGATGGATTGGCGGAAATGAAAAATTCCATGCCGCGTCGTGTTTCGTTTTGCCCGAAGAAATGATTTCCACGATGTCAAAAAGTTCATCGGGAAAAAGAAGCGCGACAGGAAGACTCTGCCTTGCATCTTGTGCCTGTGTGGTTGGAAGACCGCAGAAATTGCCTTCGCTTGCCGTGCGGATTTTTTCCAGTTCTGCTTTTGCAACCTCATACAACTGCGCGTCCACTTCAATGCCAAGCACAAAGCAGTCCGCGGGAAGTTTTTGAAGCAGTTCGGGAAGACCGTACCACAGGCAAGGAGACGCGCACAGAATCAATGTGCCCGGCAAAAGCGAAAGATTTGCCACGGTCTGCGCAATCGCTTTTTTGGGCGCGTATTTTGAATAGAGAAATCTTCCGTTGTAAGAAACAGAAAAGCCCTGACCAGTTTGAACCAGACAGGGCTTTGTCGCTACTTCAGACAAAAAGAACTCCGTCAGCTGTTTTTGCTCGCCATAATTTCGTTGAAGAATACGTTGGAAACATTGTTCTCAACTTTGGGACTGTTCAGCAATGCTTTCTGCGCCGTAGAAGAATCGAAGTTGGTGATGTTCTCTGCGATTTTTGTTTTTGCCTCATCTGTTACGGAGTCAGTCTGCTCGCCCGTCAGTTTGAGGACGATAACGTTGTTACCCACGATAATCGGTTCTGAAACTTCGCCATTTTTGAGTGAGAATGCTTTTTCAAGGAAGTTTTCGTTGCGGTTTGCCCCCTGAAGTTCCTTTATGTCGCTCGGAATATCCCCTGTCATAGAAGTTCCGCCGTAGTTCAACGTAAATGCAGGAACAGCAACTTTCTCAACTTTTGCTTCCTTGCAAGCCTTGTCGAATCCGTTTGCAACCGCGCTGGCGGCAAAATCTTTTGCAATTTTTGTGTTGTATTCTTCTGCAAGACCTGCTTCGTGACTGTTCAGATAATTACGCACAACGTCAATATTTTCTTCCACGTTCAGATGATTCAGCTCACGTTTTTCGTTGCGGCGGAAAATAGAATAACTGTTGTTTGCCGTCTGAATTACAGGGCTAAGGCCATCTTTCTCCAAATCGATGACAGCCTTAAAGTCATCTTCGCCCGGAATGATTTCTTTAATCTGATACTCGTAGTTTGAGGTCAGTTTTCCATCATCGCCGCTGTAATACTTTTTGGAATACTCTTTTATGGCATCCTCAAAAGTGACTTCATTATTGGTAATCTGAGCCAGCAATTTTTCAGTCTCTGCCTTGTCGTCCAAAGAGATGACCGAAATATCGTGCTTGTTGAAAAGTTCGTAGTGGTCAACGCCATACTTGATAACTTCTTCATCGGGATAGGTGGTTTTATTCCATGATACCAAGTCGAATGAGCGTTTTTTTGCGTTGAGACCTGCCAGAAAATTCGTCTCAGCGTCAGATGTCTTCAGACCAAACAGTTTGCTTTTTCCGATTTTTGCGCTTGACCCAAAAACATCCTCTGAATAGCGGTTCCAAATCAGATTTTTGCGGATATTTTTGCGGAGGTCATTGCGTGTTGATTCTGCGGTGGCGTTGTACAGGCGGGCAGAATAATTGCCGTTTTCGTCCGCAAAATAGGGAACCATCGCCCGCGAGACAGTTGCCGTACTTGGTTCGTAGCCGGATTTTTTTACCGCGTCCGCATACGCCATTGAAGTGACCGTGGAATTAAAAGCATAGTTGTAGATATAGAAATATGCTGAATCATCGAGTTGTACGCCTTGATTCTTGTACATATCGCTGTAATTTGCAACCGCATTGGCAAAGTCAGAACCCTGAGTCCATTCAATCTTTTTTCCGTCATATTTTCCGAACACCAGTCCTTTTGGCGCGCGCTGGAGCATGGCAGGAATAAAGATGAAAGTGATTGCAGAAAGAATGAGAATAAAAACAGAGCCAACATAAAGCAACGTCTTTTTCATGATAAAATCGTCCTTTTTCTTATGAAGATAGTAGTGTTTATTTTATCATTACCGCCCGCTGGTGTCAATGAGCGGATGCATGTCTTGCCGTAAGTTGACAAAAATTCTTTGCCTGAATTTGCAGAATTTTCCCTTTTTCGACTTGACATATTGAAATATTTTTTGCTATAGTTAGGAACATCACGGGGGCGTAGCGAAGCTGGTTATCGCGCTGGCCTGTCACGCCGGAGATCGAGGGTTCGAGCCCCTTCGCTCCCGTCTTTAGCCCGCTCAACAAGGAGCGGGTCTTTTTATTTAGGGTTTATTACAAACCCTAAAAACGGCGAAGTCAAGGCTTTAAGCTTTAGCGTGCCTTGATTCGACGTATCTATTCGGGTAGTAGCGCAGCTGGTAGCGCACTACGTTCGGGACGTAGGGGTCGCTGGTTCAAATCCAGTCTACCCGACCTAAGGCACTGCAGGAAACTGTGGTGCTTTTTTTGTGCCGCGTTTTCTTTTTCCATTCCTCTTGAACTACAGCGGAAATTTTTGCTATACTGCGGGTATGCTGGAATGGTGGAATAGGTAGACACAAGGGACTTAAAATCCCTCGGCAAGTAAACCTGCCGTGCCGGTTCGATTCCGGTTTCCAGCACTATGTTTTCTGATACGCATTTTCATTTTAAGCATTTTGTAGACGACAATCCCGATGGCTCTGAATTTGGCGCGGATATACTCACGCAGATGGTCAAAAGCGATGTGCTTTTTGGCTTGGACATCGGTACGCGCTGTGATGATTTGATGCCGCGCTTGCAGTCGGTGCAGGACAGCCTTGATTTGATTTCTGACCACAACATGCACGCAAAGGCGCAGCGCATGGTTTATTTTAGCGCGGGAATTTGGCCCGACCCTGATGAAATCCGTGACCGCTGGAACTGTATGGAAACCCTGCGCAATTCAATAGAAGAATTTAAGCAAGATGGCGGGGCATTCGCAAAAAAATTGGTCGCAATCGGTGAAGGCGGACTTGACCACCACTGGAATCCGAGCGGCGCGGACAGACGCGACAAAGATGATTTTGACGAAGATTTGTACAACGGCGAGCAGGAACTGTTTGAGATGCAGTTGGAATTAGCCCGCGAAATGAATCTGCCGTTCATTGTGCATAGTCGCGACGCATTCCGGGAAACGTTGGGTTGCATTCGCAATGTTGGCTACGACCGCGGCGTGATTCACTGCTATTCGTACGGACTGAGTGAGGCAAAGGCGTTCCTTGACCGAGGCTGGTATCTTGCGTTCGGAGGAGCGACAACGTATACAAAAAAGTCCCACATGGACGACATGAACGAACTTTTGGCATACGTTCCCGATGACCGCATCCTTTTGGAGACCGATGCGCCGTATCTTGCCCCCGTGCCTCTGCGAGGCGAGCCGAACAATCCTGTGAACATCAGGTATACCTACGAGTTCATAGCGACAAGGCGAAACCGTACTCCCGCCCAGTTGAGCAAGATAGTTGATAAAAATATCAAAGAATTGTTCAAGATATAATCCGCTGATTGCGGACATCGTCTACATTAATGTAATGGGTTTTTGCGCACTTTTTTTATACAAAAGCGACCTCTTTTTTTATCAGAAAGATATTTTTACGTTGTGTGTCGTGCTTTTTTCTCTTGCCTCATGCTCAGATGATTCAGGTTCATCGGGTGGTGAAACAGTGAACACGAAGCGGCAAATCAAAGTTGCAGTGGTGCTTCCCGCAAGCGGCGAGCAGAACACGCGTTTTCATCGCATTGCAGACTGGTATCTTTCTACATTAAAAGGCGCGCTGGAAGACAGCAAGTTTTCCACGCCCTTTACGCTTTCCCTTGAATGGTACGACCGGCTTGCTTGACTTTGACGCAGAAACGCTCACCAGTGCGCTTCGTACCGTGTACACCCATTGGACGGTGGTGGAAGGCAAATTTGTCATGCTGGACTATACCTCTTCAGAATGTACTGGTTGACGAAGTGGAAAGGGATCTTGAAAAGACCAAAACAATATCAGTTGACTACGAATCTGAAACTGCAAAATCACGCTGGGCGGTCATCGTTGCCGCATCATACGGTTGGGCAAACTACCGTCATCAGGCGGACGCGCTCTATCTCTATCATCTCTTAAAGAATTTGAAAGAACCGAAAGACCGCTACGATGACGACCACATCATCCTGATTCTTGCCGATGACATTGCTACGGGCTGGCGCAACAAAAAGCCCGGCGAAATCTATGCCCGCCTGAACGGAGAAAACCTTTACACCAACGATGTTCAGATTGACTACCTTCTTTCCGAGTTGACCTCTGACGACATGGTTAAGATTATGAAGGGCGAAACAATTGATGTCACAATACGTAGCACCGACAAGGAGTTGCACCCAAAACTTGTGGAAACGCCAACCGCCATGAGTGACAGTGAGAATAAAAGATTCCGAAAAATGCTCATCATCGCAGAGCCGTGCTATTCTGCAAGCGTCCTCCATGTCGCCGAAGGCTTTACTGGCGTGCTTGCGTTCACGGCCGCCAGCGGCTCAGAGTCTTCATTTGCCGATTTGTACAGCGTGGAGTTAAAAGTCTGGCTTTCAAACCGTTTCACCCACAATTTTACCGACAAAATTGCGAGTGATAGAACCATTGTCTATGCCGACTTGTACAAATTCCTCGTGCTGAATACAATCGGAAGCCATGTGCAGTTGTTCAACGCGGAGCATTTCGGAAACCTGTATGTAACTTTTCCCGCAGAATTTTTTGATATGTCGCTTGCAAATTAGCCATTGTATTGTATAATTGGGAAAGGAATGCTGGTTTTTTAAGGAGATTACTTATGAAAATTACAACATTTAACCCGCAGATTGTCACAAAAAATCCTGAGACGGTAGTTAAACTCTTTGAGGAGCTTGGCTTTAAAAAGCGGCACGAACAGGAAGGCATTGGTGAGCGGAATGTTACAGGAATTCGCATGAAAGACGCAAACGGCTTTTATGTGGATATTTCTTCGCCAGAACACATGCCCGTAGACCATGATATAACTGCCATCCGCATGAATGTAGACAACTTTGACGAGACTTTCCAACTTCTCCTTAGCCGTGGCTTTAAGAATATTTACGGCGAAAAGATTACAGTCACACCGACTTCAAAATCCGCGTTCATGATTTCGCCGTCGGGTTTTGCAATCGTTCTTATTGAGCACATCAAGAAATCTTAGATGAAGGATAAAATATGAAAAAATTCAGTCCTTTCGTAATCTGTCATCTGATTTTAATGGCAGTGCTGTTTTTGGCAGCCTGTTTTGCCATGTCCATGTATGCGGGAGGCTTTAAACTTGCCGTCGAAGGAAGGGGATTGACCGAAGTTCTGCTGAGCGGTTTTACGCTTCTGCTCATTCTGGTGCTTCTTGCAATCGGTATGCTGTATCTCTTCAATGAATACAGCAAAAGGGCCGCAATCTATTACAAGGTCTTTTTAGTTTTGCTTCTTTGCGTCACTACGATTGCAATTTTGCTCGATGTCTGCTTTACAGAACTTAATGCCCTGCTGATTGGAAAGAATATTTTTTATGGCGCGAAAATCATCGTTCTTTTTGTCCTTGCATTCTGGAAGAATTTGGGAAAAAAGAAGACCGTAACGCTTGCCTTTATGCTCCTTGCCTTTGACATTCTCGCCGCAGTTTTGTGGCTTATCCATCTGGCTTCTACAGGATTTGACTTCAACATAATGGGTGCCGTCTCTGCGATTGTCGCGGATGTAACGGTTCTTCTTGCAGTCAAAGGAAAATACGCAGACAAGGCTGAACGCGGCTCAAAATAAAGCACGGAAGGATAAGATATATGAACACAAATATGTTTCAGGTTTCCACCTTGCAGTCACTGGCACTTGGCTACACTCGGGCGGTCATAACCGTGGACGAGTTGATGAAGCATGGCGAGGCAGGACTTGGCACATTTGAAGACGTGAACGGCGAAATGATAGCCATAGGCGGCAAATGTTTTCGCGCAATGGAAGACGGCACGGTTGAGCAAGCCGCCGATGACAGGGGAGTTCCTTTTGCGGCGGTCGCCTACATGGACGGATGCAGGGAATTTGAACTTTCAGGCGATTATGATATGAAAAGTCTGAAGGATGAGCTGAATAACCGCATAGAAGAAGATTTCGGGCTGAACAGTATGCACATCATACAGATAAACGGCACATTTGAAAAAATCTATGCGCGTTCGGAAGCCCCTTATCGCTCTCACCATGTCACGCTCAAAAAGATGCTTGAGACGACGCAGAAATCTTTTGAATTTTGTCAGATAAAAGGAAGCCTTGTCGGGGTCTATTATCCGGACTACATGGACGGAATCAACGCGGCGGGCTGGCATCTTCATTTTGTGAACGATGAGCGAAACAAGGGCGGGCATGTGTATGAAATTCAGATGACACGTGGAAAAGTCCGCCTCGCAAAAAGAAGCCGCATTGAGATTCAACTGCCAAAAGACCCTGCCTTTGACACTTACGCGCTCAAAACTGCGTCAAAAGACGAAATCAAGCAGGTGGAGCAGGGCTAAGAGCGAGCAGAAATAGTCAAAATGTAACGAACTGTCTTTCTTAAAGGCGTTCCCATATATAACAGCGCGGAAAACGCAAGGACTGATTAACATGAGAAGAATACTTCGGTTTTTGACGGCGGCATGTGTGCTTCCTCTGGTACTCGGCATTGCATCTTGTAGCGATACTGATGATGAAACAACAGACGAATCTTTTACGCTAAATGCAAGCGTTGAGTCAATGCTGAACACAAGCCGAGATGAAGGGTATGCGGCATCTGTCACGGTTTCTTCCTCAGCTTTTGACGATGCGACTGTCTTCAATAAGAACCTTGCAATGGCGAGTTATCTTTCCACAATGGAAACTGCAAGCGCAGAAAGTATCAAAAAAACTTTATGAAAGCATTGGCTTTGACAACATTGTGACCGGCGGATATGAAGAATCCGATGACATTCATTTAGATGCGTATTGTCTGGCACATAAAAATATCAACGGAAGCGATGTCATTGCATGTGTCACCCGCTGTCTGGGGTATGGAATTCGTTTTAGCGGAAACCTTGTCGTAGGTACTTCTGGTGACCACGAAGGATTTTCAATAGCGGCAAACAGTCTTTACGAGAAATTAAAATCCTATATCGAAAGCAAATACGAAAATTCTTACAAAGCCAAAACGCTCAAACTGTGGCTTCCTGGATATTCACGAACCGCTGCAATCGCAAATGTGCTTTCCTACATGATTCTGGGAGAAAAGAAACTCGATATCGAAAACAAGAATGTGTTCACCTACGCGGTTGCCACACCCTATTGTCTTACCAAAGAGCATTCGATTGACTTTCCGAATGTCTTTAATCTTGTTTCCGAGGCTGATGTCGTAGCACTGGTACCCCCGGCTGTATGGGGATTGGGACGCTGTGGAAAGGACAAGATAATCTATCGTTCAAATTCGGACTCTTACACAGAACACAAACAAACGGATAAACTGCAATTCAGCGATTTTGCAAGTGTTACGGAAACCTATTCCTACACCTCGGTTTTGGATGGCTACCTTAAAGAACTCGATCCAGAACTTGAATACCCGGCATTTGGAATCCATAAATCTTCATGGCTTGAATATGCCGACGGTACAAGCTCTACACCTTCAGAAAATACGCCTTATTATACGACCGAAAGAGAAATGGTTGACTGGGTTTTAAGTCTGGTGATGGAAAAAGACGGAACTGCCACTGGCGGATACAGTCTTAAAACCCGCGAACTCTATGCCAGCACGGTGCAGGAATATGTCTCTTATGCAATTAAGTTGTTTTTTGAAAACACCGATGCCTTTGCTTCGCTTGCCGAAGATCTAAAAGAAAATCCACTTGTGCTCATTTCAAAGTGGATGATGAATGCGGATGGTCTTTACGATTCAATCAAAGAATACCTTGGTAAAAAGAGTGCGACCTATGATGACGCAAAACTTAAATCGACATGTACTGCCCTTCTTCAAATGATAGACATGGCGGGGCAGAATGGCTGTCTTACAGATGCTACTCTGAAAATTCTTACGCTGGCACTGAACAAAGACAACAGCGATTTAAAGAGAGTTTTTCTCCATCATCTTCCGGAAATTCAGTATGTGCTGATTAAGAATTATACGGAATAGGAGGCGGCTGGGGGAAAGAGACATTCCCCCCCAGCCTATGTCTAAATCTTCAGCAATTCCGCATACGCTTTAAGCGCACCATCGGTGTCGTGGGCGAGGACTTTCTTTGCCAGTGTCTTACCCAACTGCACGCCTTCTTGGTCAAAGCTGTTCACGTTCCACACAAAGCCTTGGAACATAACTTTGTTCTCAAAATGGGAAAGCAGTGCGCCCAATGCCTGTGGCGTGAGTTGTTTTCCATAGATAAGGCTTGACGGGCGTTCTCCGGCAAAATATTTGTTCGGGTCTTTGTCGTCTTTTCCGCAGGCAAAAGCCATAATCTGCGCCACCACATTTGCACAGAGTTTCTGCTGGCTTGTGGAATCTTGAATCACCACATCGTTGCCAACCTGATTTTCCTGAAATGCAATGAACTGGAGGGGAATCACATTTGTTCCCTGATGAAGCAATTGGTAGAATGAGTGCTGACCGTTTGTGCCCGGCTCTCCAAAGATAACGGGACCTGTCTTGTAGGCAATTTTCTTTCCAAAGCGGTTTACGCTCTTTCCGTTTGATTCCATGTCCAACTGCTGCAGGTGGGCGGGAAAGCGGCTGAGTGCCTGTGAGTAGGGCAGGACTGCTGTGGAGGGCATGTCCAGTACGTTGCGCTCGTATACGCCAATCAACGCGTCAAGCAATGCGGGGTTTTTGAGCAGGTCTTTTTCCGTGGCGGTTTTGTCTGCCTCTGCCGCGCCTTGCAAGAAGTCTGCGAATACTTTTGCTCCGAATGCAAGTGATAACACCGCGCCCCCGACTGCACTGGTAGACGAATATCGCCCGCCAATGTAGTCGTCCATGTAGAACGCGGCAAGATAATCAGAGTTGTGGGCAAGGGGACTTGTTTCGCTCGTGACGGCAATCATGTGGTTTGCGGGGTTCAAGCCCGCTTTTTTGAGCGCGTCCTTTACGAAAGATTCGTTGGTGAGCGTTTCCAGTGTGGTGCCGCTTTTTGAGACGAGTACGAAAAGAGCGTGGGGCAAATCTACCGTGCGCAGAATGGCTGCGGCATCGTCAGGGTCTACGTTGGAAATGAATTCGGCTTCCATTTTGAGCGCATTGTTGGTCTTTGCCCATTCTTTGAGGGCGAGGTACATGGCGCGGGGACCTAAGTCACTTCCGCCAATACCAATCTGCACGACAGTGGTGAATTTTTCACCCTTTGCGTTGGCAATCTTTCCACTGTGGACTTTTTCTGCGAACTCAGCGATGGCTTTCTGCTGTGCCAGATAGAATTCGCGCTTGTTCACATTGTCGGCAATTACGTCTTTTCCCAACTGTCCGCGCGTGAGGTGGTGAAGGACAAGGCGTTTTTCTCCCGTGTTGATGACCGCACCGTTATAGGTCTCCTCAAATTTTTCGAGCAACTGTGCTTCCTTGACGAGTTTTTTGAATACGTCAAGAACCTGCTTGTTCACCTGTTTTGCGGCATAGTTGTAGGTGAGCCCTGCCGCCATGGGCACTTGGTATTCGGCAACGCGTTTTGCGCCCTTTGCGCCTTTAAGCGCGTCCTTTAAACTCACGCCGTTTTGTGCGCCTTTGAGCGCCTTTAACTTTGAAAATGAATCCAGTTTGTTCAGATTTTCCCAAGAAATCGAAGCCATAAAAATATCTCCTTATAAACCCCGCGTTAGCGGTCGTGCAAGAATCACGAAATCGCAGTTTTGCCAACGGCAAAATATATAGCATCTTTATTATATCACGAAAAAAGCAAATATGTGTAAAAATACTGTTACTTTTGTCAAAATATGGCAGAGGAGCATGATTTTTCTGGTTCACTTTTTTTCGGACAAGCCGTGTGACAAAAATCCCAATCCGTGCTATACTATTCCTATGAGTACACACATCAACGCGCCGGATGGCGCAATCGCTCCGAACGTGCTGCTTCCTGGCGACCCGCTCAGGGCTAAGTTTATCGCGGAGCATTTTCTGGAGAATGCCAAGTGCTATAACGAGGTGCGTGGCATGTTCGGCTTTACCGGCACATACAAAGGCGTTCCCGTCAGCGTGCAGGGTACGGGCATGGGACAGCCGTCGCTTTCGATTTACGCCACGGAATTGTTCAAGTTCTACAATGTGCAGACGGCACTCCGCGTGGGAACGTGTGGCGCGGTGAGTGAAAACATGCAGTTGCGGGATACGATTATCGTGAATGCCGCCTGCTCAGACTCTGGCCTGTTGAATCAGCGGTTCGGCTCTCTGCATTTTGCGCCCACCGCGAATTTTGACCTTGTGCGCGCCGCAGACAAAATCGCTTCCGATATGGGAATCCGCTATGCCGTCGGCTCTGTCGCGTCAAGCGATTTGTTCTATGACAAGAACGACAATTGGAAGAAGTGGGCGGAATACGGAGTCCTTGGCATTGAGATGGAAAGCGCGGAACTTTTTACGCTCGCCGCCGAATACAAGCGCAGGGCAATGGCGATTATGACCGTGAGCGACCATATTCTGCTTGGCGGTGCGACTACCGCCGAAGAACGCCAGACTACGTTCACCACGATGATGAAACTGGCACTGGAAACGATTGTGGCTACGGCGAAGTAATCTCACGAAGCTACAGAGCGTGCGATGAAAGGGGTGGAAATTTGTTTGCATTGCGTTCTTTGTGGTTTCTTATGCGCTGTGAGGGCTCATAATCCTTATAATTTCGCACATCCCCTCAACCGTCACTTTTTCTTCTGGTGCAAGGGCGAAAATCTGCTCTTTTTCAAACGCAATCGGCTCGCTATTGTTGCCATCCGTTGATGTGGTGCGGATTGTACCAGTGCCGCTGGCGATGAACAGAAGTTGCCAGCCTTTTCCCGTGCGTTGTGCGGGGCTTTCTGTTTTTCCTACGCCGTCGGCTGAAGCCTTTTGTGCCGTTTTTGGCACGAGGAACGTGTAGCCGCCGCGCACGGAGATTTTTTTCAGCGTAAAATAATCGCACGAAAATTCGTCCTGCATGGGCGCGACAGGAGAACGGTCAGCGTGATGAATGCTTGCAAGTCCTTTTTCTATGTGCAATTCTCGTCCGCGTCCCCAGTCGTACAGGCGGTAGGTGATGTTGCAGTTCTGCTGTACTTCAAGCAAACGAACGCCGCCGCAAATCGCATGGACGCTTCCTGCAGGAATGAATGCAAAATCACCTTTTTTGACGGAGACTTTGTTCAGTTTGGTTTCCAGTGTGTTCGTCTTAATCGCTTCTTTCAGTTCATCGGTGGTGCAGTTTTTTTTCAGCCCGTAGATAACCGCACCGTTGGGGGAAGCGTCAAGCACATACCAACATTCGGTCTTTCCCCGCGCGGCATTCCCCTCCAGCCGCATGGCGGTTTCGTCATCGGGATGCACTTGTACCGAAAGCGTGTCGTCCGCCTGAATGATTTTCACCAGAAGCGGATAATCCCCCGTCGCTGCCGCAAGTTCTTTCTGGCAGCCGTCCGTATGAGTCGAAGCAATCCAGTCCTCGTATCCCCACACTCTGGGGCAATGTATCGGCGTAAGTTTAATCATTGTTCTCACACGGTGGTTGAGCGCAGTCGAAACCACTTGTGCTTGTGTCATTTCGACAGGCTCAATGACCAGTTAGTTCTCCCAAAGTCGTTCGGGGTAGTAGCCGTTCGCAATTTTTTTGGCGATTTCGTTTTTGACCAGCAGTTTGTCTTCTGGGTAGGTCATGCCAAACCAAGTTTCATCGCTGGTAAAAACTTTGAGCCTGCCCTCGCCATTTTTGATGATGTCGCTTGCCGCCACAGGAAGCAATGCCTCCGCTTTCGGTTCGTCCAGTTTGGTCGCCTTAAAGTTTTCCCAGTATTTTTCAAACCGCTCAAATGCCTTGGGGCTGAAGCCAAAGAAATTCATGCTCACGGTTTCTTTTCCCGTCATCGGAATCAGTTTGCCGTCCAAATCAGAGACAATCTCGTTCCCGCTGAAATGCTCGCCCGTGTAGTAGATTTTTGTGTTCTCAACGATGGATGCAAGATAGCCGTCTTTGGTCTGCGCAACGCCACGGCTTACCGAACCGTTTCGGCTCATCGTGTTCCCCAAAATGTAGCCTACCATCGCATGTTCAGTTGAGTCATTATTTATAGAAGAAAGATAGTTCCCCAGCGTCTCAAATGCGGCGCGTCCATAGTAGTCATCCGCATTGATTACCGCAAACGGCTCGTGAATCTTTTCTTTCGCACACAGCACCGCATGAATCGTTCCCCATGGTTTTTTCCGCTCCGCAGTCTTTTTCTGTTCGTCCGCCGTCAGAAGCGAATCCATCCCCTGAAATACGTATTCCGCATCAAAATTTCGCGCCACACGGTCAAAAAGCCGCGCCCGAAAATCCTTTTCAATGTCCTTTCTGATTATGTAGACGACTTTCCCAAAACCGCTTTTTTTTGCGTCAAACGTGGCAAAATCCAGCAGACATTCATCATTCTTGCCCACAGCGTCAATCTGCTTGACCCCACCATACCGGCTTCCCATTCCTGCTGCCAAAACAAGCAAAGTTGGTTTCATATATGCCTCTTTTCCTCCAGTCTTTGTATCAGCATACCACGGTTTTTGCGGGAAGTAAAGAATTTTTGAGCAGGGAGGTCTTTTTACAGCACCTGCATTGCAAGTTCGTAGCCAGTATGCGCAAGGACATTCAATTTTTGTGGATTGCGTTCGGTTCGGGTTACGTTTACGGCTTTAGGTGGACGCAAGACAATGGCTTTTCCTTGTTGTTCCAGCATTTTTATGATTTCGAGAGACTCGTTGTAGTTTTCGTGACGATTCAGCAACGATTTTGTCAGTTTGGGATATTCCTGATAGAGCAGTTTAATCAGCGCAGGATGACGGATTGGCTTTTTGCGGAAGTCTTCACTTTGGGTCAGTACGACTACTAGTTTTTCACAGCCGTCTGCAATCGCTTTTCGCACGGGAATAGAATCTGCGATTCCGCCGTCGTAGTAAGGGATTCCGTTGAGCAGGGTAGGCTTGCACATAAACGGAAGAGAGCAGGAAGCCTTGCAGGTGTCCAGCAATTCTGCGGTCGTTTTTGGCTGCACATATTCCGCCTGACCAGTTCGTGCATTGGTGACGACCACATAATAATCTGTGCTTTCCTCGGAGTCATTGTTGATGTTTTTCCAGACCGTGTCGTAGTCAATCGGGTCAAGTTTGTTCGGAATCTCGTTAAAAATCAGTTCCCAGCCGAACATACTCCTTTCCCGAATCAGGCAGCCTATGCCAAAATAATCTGGTCGTGTACAATAATCTACGTTTACCCTGCGAGCCCTATCTTTCTGCCCGGAAAAATATGAAATCGCATGGCATGAACCCGCGCTTACTCCGTACACTTTGTCAAAGCGGATGTGCTTTTCAATCAGCGCGTCAATCACTCCCGCCGTAAACAGCCCGCGCATTCCGCCGCCTTCAAGAATCAGTCCTGTTTTTGCCATACACACAGTATAACAGATTTGCGCAGACTTGGGGAATTGGGTGTTGTGTGCTTCCCCAATCGCTTTGAATCTGCTATACTATCTATAACGCAATGCTGCCGAAAGGCAACGGGGAAGCAGGGTGCAAGTCCCTCACGGTCCCGCCACTGTAGAGTCAGAATGCCGGGCTTTGCGTCAGAAGAATTCACGATGTATGGATTTGCTATGGAAACTCGTTTTTTGCGCCGCCTGTGTGCGGTAGTCTGTGTATATATATCTTTTTTGCCACTGTGTGCCGTTTCGTTTAAGGACGCGCTGGGGCGGTCTGTTTCTGTTGAAAAGCCAAAAAAAGTCGCTGTGTTGCAGGGAAGCCTTGCCTCTGTGTGGTTGTGTGCGGGCGGAGAAGTTGCGTGTGCCACGGCGGATGCGTTCATTGAGCCGCCTGAGGTGACGGCGGAGAAAGCCCGCGAGCTGAATAAAATCTGGCACACAAAAGCGTTTTCTGCCCACAGCGCGGGGGTGGTGACTGCGGACAAAACAGAGAGTGTCGGCACGATGATGAGCCCGAACAGCGAACTGCTTCTGGCAAGCGGCGCAGACTTTGTGATTCTCAGCGCGAACATCAGCGGTCACAAAAAATTGCTTCCTTTGTTCGAGGCGGCGGGCATTCCGTGCGCGTTCTTTGAATTGGAGACGTTTTCCGATTATCTCGCCATGCTCAAAATCTGCTGTGACATCACGGAAAAAACTAATTTATATAGAAAAAATGGTACGGAAATTCAAAAAAAATGTGAGAAAATCGTAAAGTCCGCGCAGAAAAAATCCGTCAGGAAAAAGCCTTCTGTGCTGCTCCTTCGTGCGTTCAGTGCCGGCGCGAGCGCAAAAAACAGCGGCAATAATATGACTGGCTCGCTCCTTTTTGATTTGGGTGCGCAGAACATTGCCGACTCAGACCGCTCTTTAAACGAGGATTTGAGCCTGGAGAAAATCATCGCAAGCGACCCAGATTTTATTTTTGTAACGACGATGGGCGCGAGCGAGGAAAAGGCAATCGCAGGCTTTGAAAAAAAACTTGCGTCCAGCCCCGCGTGGAGTGATTTGCGCGCCGTGAAAAACGGAAAATGCTATATCCTTCCGCGCGAGTTGTTTCATTTTAAGCCCAGCGGGGAAAAGTGGGCAGATTGCTATGAAATTTTGAGCGGGCTGTTGTATTGAATGGTAAAAAAGTGAAGGCGCACGGACGCGCCTTGAAAAGCCAAGCGAGAAACGAAGTTTTCTCGTTGAACAAAAAATTACAGGATGTAATTTTTTGTTCGGGGCGTTACGGGGTATCCCCGTAGAAGGGGGTATGGAGCCAACGCAGTGGCGACTAGGGGGAAGGCTTTCCCCCTCTAAATATAGAGGAGGTTCGGAATGAACACATTATTATCATTGACGGCGATTATTCTGGTGAGTTTTGGCACATCGTATGAATCTTCGCGTCAGGCGACAATTGTCGCGGTTGAAAAGGAAGTGCAGCAGGCGTTCCCTGAGGCGTATGTTACATCGGCATACACTAGCACGATGATTCGGAACAAGCTTTTGAAGCGTGACGGAACAAAGATTTTCTCCGTGGCAGAGGCTTTGGAGGACGCGAAGGCAAAGGGCTGCAAAACGGTTCTGCTTCAGCCGACGCACATGATGTACGGGCTTGAGTACAACGAGATGAAAGACCTTGCCGCTCCCTACGAGAAGCAGTTTGAGAAAGTGCTGTACGGTGAGCCGCTTATGGCGACAAAAGAGGACATTTCGGTGGTTTTGGGTGCGCTTGCAAAGGGAAATCCGCTCGCAAAAAAACAGGCTTTGGTGCTGATGGGACACGGAACGGAATATTTTAGCAATTTTCTGTATGCCGCGACAGACTATCAGGCAAAACTGGAAGGCTACAACAATATTTTTGTGGGTACGGTGGAAGCGTTTCCTGCGTGTGAGGACGTGATTAAACTGGTCAAGGCGGGAAAATTCAAGAGCGTGGTGCTTTCTCCGCTCATGCTGGTTGCCGGTGACCATGCGAACAACGATATGGCGGGCGATGATGACGACAGCTGGAAAACCCAGTTCACCAAAGCCGGCTTTAAGGTGACCACGAACATCAAGGGCTTGGGCGAATATCCTGCAATCCGTGCCCTGTATGTTCAGCACGTGGCAAAAGCACTGGGCGTAGAAAAAAAAGAGGTTCATGACCCGAAATAATGGCTGAAACACTTGCGAACGAACAGTACATTTTCTCTGGCACAAAAAAACTGCGCTGTGGTTTTACGACGGGAACATGTGCGGCGTTAGCAAGTCAGGCAGCCGTGGAGTCGCTTCTTTCGGGGTATATGCCAAAGACCGTTTCGCTCCGTACGCCAAAAGGCTGGCTTGTGCGGGCAAAGGTCATTGCGGAAAATGGTGTTCCCCCTGCGCAGAATGGAGGTGTATTTCGCTGTGGCATTCAAAAAGACGCGGGTGATGACCCCGACGTGACGGACGGTTGCCATGTGTTTGCCACGGCGGAACTGATTCCCGCCGAACGGATTGACGTGGGTGCGGCTGTTACTACGGCTACAGACACTCCCGATGCGGCGGGCGTTTGCGTGACGATTGACGGCGGAAAAGGCGTGGGACGCGTGACCAAGGCGGGACTTGACCAGCCAATTGGCGAGGCTGCGATAAACCGTGTTCCCCGGCAGATGATAGCCGCCGCCGTGCGCGACGTGTGTGAAATGTACGGCTTTTTAGGCGAGGCGCGCATTACGATTGACATTCCCGAAGGCGAGCGACTTGCAAACCAGACCTTTAACCCGCAGTTGGGCATTGAGGGCGGCATTTCCGTCATCGGAACGAGCGGTGTGGTGGAGCCGATGAGCGAGCAGGCTCTTCTCGATGCACTTGAAGCAGAAATTCGCGTGATTGCCGCTTCGTATGCGGAAAAAACTTCCCGCCCACTGGTGATTACGCCGGGGAACTACGGCAAGGATTTTGTCACTCGTTATCCTGAACTGGAAAAAATCCCGGTGCTAAAATGCGCCAATTTTATCGGAAACGCGCTTGACCTTGCCGCTGCCTATGGTTTTACGCATGTGACGCTGGTAGGACACGCAGGCAAATTCGTCAAGCTTGCGGGCGGCATCATGAATACCCATTCGCGCGTTGCGGACTGCCGCATGGAACTGATTTCAGCGTACGCGGCCTTGTGCGGGGCAGAAAAGCCGATTCTGGTACGGATAATGGACTGTGCCACGGTGGATGCCGCGCTTACGGTTCTGGACGAAATTGCGCTCACGGAAAAAACGATGCAAACGCTTATGGATGCGGCGAAAAAGCATGTCGCCCGCCGCGTGAACGGAGCGTATTCGTTTTCGCTGATTATGTTTACCAACGAACGCGGTGTAATCGGTACTGTGTAAGTGCTATTCTTTTTCCCATTTATAAAATCTTGAAATATCGCTGATTGAATATCAGTACAAAAATGACAAAAAATCCTGAAAAAAATTGAACATATTGGGCGAATTCGCTATAATAAAAAAATCATCTCAATATAATGCAGTAAATTGAGCAAGAGATTTGGAGTAAGAATATGAAGGCAATTGAACTGGAAAAAGCGTATAATCCCAAGGATTTTGAAGACCGCATCTACGCGGAGTGGGTGGAAAAAGGATATTTCCGTCCGCATTCCGACAAGGATTCTCCGGTTCATGGGCAGAAGAACAATACGAACATCAAATATACGGTCGTGATTCCGCCGCCGAACGTAACGGGCGTTTTGCACATGGGGCACGCGCTCAACAATACCTTGCAGGACGTGGTGGTGCGCTATCACCGTATGCGTGGCGACGATACCCTGTGGATTCCTGGTACTGACCATGCGGGAATCGCCACGCAGAACGTGGTGGAACGCCAGCTTAAAAAAGAAGGCTTGAGCCGCAAGATGATTGGACGCGAGAAATTTTTGGAGCGTACCTGGGCGGTAAAAGAAGACCACCATGCGACGATTGTCAAGCAGCAGAAAAAATTAGGAAACAGTACGGATTGGACACGCGAACGCTTTACGATGGACGAGGGTCTTTCCAAGGCGGTGCGCGAAGTGTTTGTCACGCTGTATGAGCGCGGACTGATTTATAAAGGTCAGTATCTTGTGAACTGGTGTCCGCGCTGTGGCACGGCATTGGCTGACGATGAGGTTGACCATATCGACACCAAGGGCGCGATGTACCATCTGTTCTACGAATACGCTGACGGAAGCGGAAAAATTGAGGTTGCCACCACGCGCCCGGAAACATTCTTTGGAGATACTGCTGTCGCCGTAAATCCCGATGATGACCGCTACAAGTCGCTTGTGGGAAAAATGCTTAAACTCCCGCTCACGGGAAAGGAAATTCCGATTATTGCTGACAGCTACGTTGACAAGGAATTTGGTACGGGCATGGTGAAGATTACGCCCGCGCACGACCCCAACGATTGGGAAGTGGGAAAACGCCATAATCTTGAAATCATCAATTTGCTGAATCCCGACGGTACGCTGAATGAGAATGTGCCTGAAAAATATCGTGGATTGAAGTGCGAGGAAGCGCGAAAACTCGTCATTGAAGATTTGACCGAGGCGGGTTTGTTCAAGTGCGAGGAGCCGATGACGCACTCTGTCGGACACTGCTACCGCTGCAAGACCGTGGTTGAGCCGTACCTGTCGTTCCAGTGGTTTGTAAAGATGCGCCCGCTCGCCGACAAAGCGTTGAAGGCATGGAAAGACGGTGAGATTGAATTCTTCCCGCGCAAATGGGAGAACACCTACCGCAACTGGATGGAAAACATCCGCGACTGGTGCATCAGCCGCCAATTGTGGTGGGGACATCGCATTCCCGTGTGGTATTGTCAGGACTGCGGGGAGACCATCGTAAGCCGCACCGACCCGACCGTTTGCCCCAAGTGCGGCGTAAAAGCCGACAGGCTTCAGCAAGACCCCGACGTGCTTGACACTTGGTTCAGTTCATGGCTGTGGCCGTTCAGTACGCTCGGCTGGCCGGAAAAGACTGCTGACGTGGCGAATTTCTATCCGACAAGCGCATTGGTGACCGCCTACGACATCATCTTCTTCTGGGTGAGCCGCATGATTATGGCAGGACTGGAGTTTACGGGAAAAGCACCGTTCCACGACATCTACATTCATGGTCTTGTGCGCGACAAGCAGGGGCGCAAAATGTCAAAATCGCTTGGAAACGGCATTGACCCGCTGGATATAATAGAACAATATGGCTCAGACGCGCTCAAATTCACGCTGTCGTTCCTCTGCGCGCAGGGGCAGGACATCTTGATTGACAACGAAAGCTTTAAGATGGGAAGCCGCTTCTGCAACAAAGTGTGGAACGCAAGCCGCTACATTCTGGGCAATCTTGAAGGACGCACGCTGATTCCCGTGACGGATGCCGACTTGACCGAACTTGACCGCTGGATTTATGCGGCGATGGACAAGGCGGTGCGCGATGAGCGTTCTGCTTTGGACGGCTACCGCTACAACGAGGCGGCAAGCACCGTGTACGAATTCTTCTGGAATTATTTCTGCGACTGGTATGTTGAGGCGACAAAACTTTCGTTCAAGAATGGCGATGACCACGAGAAAGACCGCGCCGTTTCCGTCCTGCTGAACGTAATGGAAGAAAGTCTGCGCATGCTGCACCCGTTCATTCCGTTTGTGACCGAAGAGATTTACTCAAAACTGCCGCTTGCTGAAATCATTGAGAACCGTGCGAAAGCGGGCGCGCAGAATATTCTCCCGAACAGCGACTATAAGGGTAAATTGGTTGCCGCGCCGTTCCCCGCACCTACAGACGGTCGCGTGAACGAGACAGTGACCAATCGTTTTGCAGTCCTGCAAGATTTGATTCGTGCGGTGCGCGGGCTTAGGAATGAGTGTGGCATTGACCCCGCGACAAAACTGCACATCGCGCTGCAAATCGTTCAGGGAAGCCACGCCGAAGTCTGCCGCGAGAAAGTGGAGATGATTTCGCTTTTGGCGGGCGTGGCAAAAATTGACTTTGTGGACGCAAAGCCTGCCCAGTCAATCGGTGCGGTCGGAACGGGTTTTGAGGCGTTCATTCTGATTGACGAAAGCATCAACAAAGACCAGCTTTTGGCGCGCTTCAAAAAAGATGTGGAAAAATCTGAGGCGGAGGCAAAACGCACGGAAGCAAAATTGGGCGGCAGTTTTGCCCAGCACGCGCCCGCAGACGTGGTTCAGGCCGAGCGCGACAAACTGGAAGAACTGAAACGGCGGATTGAAAAGGTAACGGAGTATATTGCAACATTGAAATAAATTCCTCACGGAGAACACAGAAATCACAGCGTTTTTCTCTGTGCCCTCTTTCGCTCTGTGAGAAATTTAATAGAGGAGGTGCGTATGAAATATGAAATGAAAGTCGATAAACCCGACACCATGGATCAGCAGCACATGTTGCAGCTGAAGAATATTTTTCTTGCGCCTTACATGCAGATTGCTACTGCGCTGATTGGAAAAGGTCGTCGCGCGGGAGGCAATATGTTCCGCCACCAACTTGACACGATGACCATCCTGATTGACTACGGCTACATCGATGGTATTTTGTTGAAGGCGAGCGTCATTCATGACGTAGTTGAAGATATCCCCGGTTTTGACCACAACATCATAAAAACGTGCGATGAGGACGGAAACGAAGTGCTGGACTTGGTTCTGGAAGTGACCAAGCGCGATGGCGAGCAGAAAAATGATTTTTTGCGCAGAATTATCGAGACGGGAAGCCACAAGGCAAAAGTCCTGAAGTGTGCCGACAGAATCAGCAACATGATTAGCCTTGGTTTTGTGACCGACGAGAAATTCATCGAACGCTACTGCGACGAAACCGAATACTTTATCTTTCCGATTGCGTTGGAAGTGGACTACAATATGTATCAGGAGTTGATAAGCCTTGTGATGACCCGCCGTCAGGTGCTTGTGGACAACGGTTATTTTGACCGAAAAAAACAGGCGGAAGCCGAAAAGTAATTGCGGTTATGCCGTGAATTTGCTATTGTCTAAACCCTGTAAATTCGTTATCTTATTTTATAGAAAAACTTTTTGTAAAACTGCCGTCTGAGGACGGTTTAGAGGAGTTATAGAATGGCTGATGTTAAAGTAGCTATCAACGGTTTTGGCCGTATCGGTCGTCTGGCTTTCCGCCAGATGTTTGGTGCAAAGGGATACGAAGTTGTCGCAATCAACGACCTCACAAGCCCCAAAATGCTCGCTCATCTTTTGAAGTATGACACTGCTCAGGGCGGCTATGCTGGCAAGTTCGGCGAAGGCAAGCACACAGTTTCTTACAAAGATGCAGTTCTTGCAGACGATGGAAAGACCGTAAAAGTTCCGGGCGCAATCATCGTTGACGGAAAAGAAATCACAATTTATGCAAAGCCGAATGCGGCAGAATTGCCTTGGAAAGACCTCAAAGTTGATGTTGTGCTGGAATGTACTGGTTTCTATACATCAAAAGCAAAGGCTCAGGCTCATATTGACGCTGGCGCACGCAAGGTTGTTATTTCAGCACCTGCTGGAAATGACCTGCCCACAATCGTTTACAACGTAAACCACAAGACTCTGACCAAGAATGACAACATCATTTCTGCGGCTTCTTGTACCACAAACTGCTTGGCTCCGATGGCTGACGCACTCAACAAGTACGCACCGATTCAGAGCGGCATTATGTCTACAATCCACGCTTACACTGGCGACCAGATGATTCTTGACGGTCCGCAGCGCAAGGGCGATCTCCGCCGCTCACGTGCTGGCGCACAGAACATCGTTCCGAACTCAACGGGTGCTGCAAAGGCTATCGGTCTTGTTATTCCCGAGCTGAACGGCAAGCTGATTGGTTCTGCACAGCGCGTTCCTACACCGACTGGCTCAACCACGATTCTTATCGCTGTCGTAAAGGGCAAGGACATTACAAAAGAAGGAATCAATGCCGCGATGAAAGCAGCCGCAACTGAATCTTACGGCTACAACGAGGACGAAATCGTTTCTTCTGATGTTATCGGCATGACCTATGGCTCATTGTTCGACGCAACTCAGACAATGGTTTCTAAGATTGATGACAACACCTATCAGGTGCAGGTTGTTTCTTGGTATGATAATGAGAACAGCTACACCTCACAGATGGTTCGCACAATCAAATACTTCAGCGAGAACTGCTAAGTTCTCGTTAAGTCCGCGTAGGCGGACGGCGAACTGCTAAGTTCTCGCTGAAGTCCGCGTAAGCGGACGGCGAACTGCTAACATTACAATGTAGTTTGAGTAGGAAAAATCCTCCGTTTTTGCGGGGGATTTTTTTGTGCAATCGGCGGTCTGTAACCTTGTTCAAATCGCTCCCTTTATATAAAGTGAAGAAGGAGCGTGTATGGCGCGGATAAGTGTTATGGGCGGAGTGATTGGCATGATGGTTGCGGCGGTTATGGGCGGATGCAATACGGACAGAGCGAATGCGGCTCCTGCAAAAACGGTTGCAGTGCAGGAAAACGAATCTTTTTCGGTCATTTCGGTAACTCCGCAGGGGGAACTGCCTAGTCAAGTGGCGTATCCCGCGATTCAGGTGCAGTTCAGCGAAGCGGTGGTCGCGCTCAAATCATTGGGAGAGCCGGTTAAAACTTCCGATGTATTTACGATTGAACCAAAGTTGAACGGCGTTTTTCGCTGGCGGGGAACAAGCCTAATCAGTTTTGACGCTGAGGACGAGGCGATTCCGCAGAAAGTCTACACGATAAAAATCAACCCGAATCTGACCAGCCTGAAAGGCGCAAAAATCAGCGGACAACTGGAATATACGTTTCACACCGAGGAACTAAAACTGACAGGTCTGACGGCGGGCTATGGCGAGGTGAAAAATGGCAAATCGGTTGACCAGGGAAGTGTTCCGCCTGAACTTGCCAAAGATATTGCACTCTTTTTTAATGCGCCCGTGAATGCGAATGTCGTAAAAGAATTTGTCGCCGTTTCTGACGGAGCGGGTAAAAAATTTTCGTTTAGCGCAAAACAGGCGGAAAAAAATTGCGTCACGCTCTCTCTTAACGATACTCCTGCCGAAGACACGGTTATCACGGTCACGCTCAAAAAAGGCGCGATGGCGGACAAAGACTGCTATCCCACGGCAAAAGATGCAAGCCGCAGTTTCCATACGCTGATTGCATTTTCGGTGACGGACTGCAATCCCCTTGCCAATTATTACGATGCTGACTTGACCAATCCCGTCAGAATCACATTTTCTTCGCTTCTGAAGCAGGATTCGGAGACGGAACTGGCGAAATATGTCAGCACGGATTTAGGACACGCTGTAACGGCGGAAAATCTGAAAGTGCAGGGGCGCACGCTCGTTGTTCACGGACTCCCGATTACGTATGAATCGACCTATCATCTGTATCTGGACGCAAGATTTTTTGACGTATATGGGCGCACGCTCGGAAAGCCGTTTGACGAGAAAATTGAAGTTCCTCTGGCGCGAAGTTACGTGACATTCAAAAACAGCGGTCTGCAAGTGCTGGAAAGTCAGTTTTCACCAAAAATCGTTTTCTATTATCAGAACATAAAATCTCCCTCAAAATATACGCTTGAACCGCTGACGTTGGCGGACGGCACAAAAAATAATGTCCGAAGCGTAACGACAAAACTTGACCCCGCGAAAATCGAGCAGAACAAGCGCATTACCGAGACAGTGGATTTACGTCCGTTTTTAGAGCAGGTCGGCACTCAATGGCGCGGGGCGGTTCGGTTTACGGCGGAAGTGAATTATGAGTATCAGTGGCGCGAATGGCGTTCCAAAAAAATCCGCCGAGAAAAATCCGTTGCAAAAAATGAGCAGATTATTCAGGTGACGGATTTGGGTGTGACGGCGCGGTATGCGTACAATAAGGCGGTTGTGCTGGTGACGAGCCTTGCCAGCGGAAAACCTGTTCCTAATGCCGAAGTGAATATGCTTTTTATTCCGCACAAAGATGTGTGGCGCACTGCTGATGATAAATCAGTCATTCTGACTAAAAAATATGCCGTGTTTGCCTCTGCCAAAACGAATACCGATGGTCTTGCAGAAATTCCGCTTTCGGGTGATTTTGCGCGCACGATGGAAAAAGACAGCCGTTTGTTCATCGAGGCGAAAACGAAAGATGACCGTGTAATGTTCAGTCCTGAGGATACGCGGATTTGGCGGGCGGGCGTCCATTCCGACGGCATTGCGGGCATACAGAATGAACGAATGGTCACGCTGATGTTTACTGACCGAGGATTGTATAAGCCGGGAGAAACGGTGACTTACCGCATTGTTGACCGAAATCTGTATAAAGGCGAATACAGCACGGTAAGCGGAAAACAGGCGGAATTCAAGATTGAACTGACCGACAACGCATGGCGAAACCGAAAATCCTATTTTTCTACGGCGGGAACGCTGACCGAAAACGGCACGACATGGGGAAAAATCGCGCTTCCTGCCGACATCAAGCCGGGAGATTACACGCTTCGTTATCAGCGTGAATGTAACGGGCGCGAGACGGAACAGACTTGCCGTGTTCAGGTGCAATTCTTTGAGAAACTGCGCTTTGAAGCCCATGCATCGATTGCGGACGAAATTTATTTCCGTGGTGACACGCTTTCCGCTTCTCTTTCGGCATCGTATCTGGGAGGCGGCGCGCTGGACGAGTGTACTTATCATGCGAACTGGACAAGGACGATTGCAGATTTTTCTCCGAAAAGCGAGCAGTTCCGTGGTATGAGTTTTGCCCCGGTTGACCATGACGGAGAACGGCATTTTTACAAGGAATCATCAGGAAGATTGGCGGGAGACGGAACTGCCAGTGTCAGTCAGAAAACAGGCGATGAGGATATTGTCGCGCTCCCATACCGATACCGCATGGAAGCCCGCGTTGTTGACAGTTCAAATCAGGCGATTGCTACGAGCGCGACGGCATTGGTTCACCCCGCAAAATTTTATCTTGGCGTGAGCGGCGCAAAAAATCTGAAAGGCTTTGCAAAAAAAGGCGACACGCTTACGTTTGAGTATGTCTGCATTGCGCCAGATGAGTCCGCCCCGTCAAAAAACGATTTACCCAAGAATAAGCAATTGCTGCTTGAGCTGCGCCGCGAGGAATGGAAACAGAGGCAGATTGTACAGCCGAACGGACTGGTGACGAACGACTACCACCGCGAAATTATCACCGAGCAGACAAAAGAAATTTCCCTTTCGGGCAAAAGCGAAAAAACGGAGTGCAACGTAAAGCCAGAAAAGGGCGGCGTGTATTATCTTCGGCTTTCCACGATGGATGCGGACGGAAACAAAATTATTGCTGAGCGCAGATTCTATGTGACCAGTAGCGATTGGTTTTGGCACAGCGAAAATGACGCGCAGGAAATCGGCATTACGGCGGACAAAGACGAATACGAGGTCGGCGAGACAGCCCAGCTGATGGTGCAGAGTGCGCTCCCAAAAGGAACGTATCTGATGACCGTGGAACGCGAGGGCATTATCTCCCAGAAACTTTTGCGTCTGGACGCTCCCACTTCGATGGTGTCCGTTCCTATTGAGGCGGGGTATGTTCCCGTGGTGTACGTAAGCCTTTCTTCATATTCGGTGCGTTCGGAAAATGCCGCGGGAAAGCAGTTGATGAATGCCAGCGGAAAGGACGAGGACAAACCGAAAAGTTATTTTGGTGTGACGGCGATAAACGTAAGCACGAAAAGCAAGCGTTTTGATGTCAAACTGACCACCGACAAGGCGACCTATCGTGCGGGCGAGAAGGCAAAAATCACGCTTCATGCGGAAAAAAATGGCAGAACCATTCAGAATGCGGAAATCACGGTGATGGCGGTTGACCGTGGCGTACTTGATTTGATTGATTATCATGTGGAAGACCCCGTTGACTTTTTCTATGCCCGTCATCTGTTCCCGAATCGTGCCGCTGGTGGGGATTCGCGGAATCTTTTGGTCGCGCAGGAAGCCGAAGAATCTGTTGTTGAGGAAGCGGCGATGGATATGATGACAATGGGGGCAGGGCCGCGTATGATGAAGACGATGGCACTGTCTGCGAATGCCGCATATATGTCCGATGATTTTGCGGAAGCCGAGATGGATGCGGGCGAAGGCGGCGCAGTTCAGATGAAAATCAGGCGCAATTTTGCGAGTTTGGCTCTGTTTCTGCCTGATTTGAAGACCGATGCGAATGGAAACGTCACCTGTGAGTTCACGTTGCCTGATTCCCTTACGTCGTATCGTCTTACGGTAATCGGCATTAAAGAACATAGTTTTGCTAAGACCGAGGGTGAACTTTTGGTTGCAGAGCCTGTTTCCGTGCGCCATATTCTTCCCCGAAAATTGCGGCTTGATGACATGGGCGAAACGGGCGTAACGCTGACTAATCTTGATGACAAATCGCATGAAGTTTCGGTCAGCCTTGCCTTGTATGATGGCATTGAAAAAACGGGCGAGGCACAGACCGATGACAGCGTGCAGAAATTACCCGGTGCGGCGAGCGTGAGCGGAACAAGCATGAAAAAAATCTCCCTGCGCCCCAAATCAACCGAGCCGCTGATGTTCATGGTGAACGCAAAGCGACAAGGCTGGATTACGCTGGAATTTACGGTGCGGAGCGATGTGGTAAATGAGCAGATTCTTGTTCCGCTTGAAATTGAAAAGCCATATATTTTTGAGGCGGTCACGACAATTGGTGAAGTGAGGGGCGATGGAAACGTAAGCGAGACCGAACTGATTGTGCTTCCCGGAAATGCAGAGGACGGACGCGGAAGCCTGTATGTGCAACTTGACCCCACGCGTCTTGGCGTTTTGAGGGAAGCGGTCAATTATGTGTTCCATTATCCGTATGGCTGTATGGAGCAGCGTTCGGCGGCGGTACTCCCTCTGGTGGCATTCGGCAAATACATCAAGATTTTCGGGCTGAACAGCGAAGTCAAAAACCCCGCTTCCGTGGCGAAAAAAGAAATCAAGTCATGGGTGGACGTGCAGAATCGTGATGGCGGATTTCCGTACTGGCCAGACGGATTTTTCAAGGACAGCAGCCCCTATGTCTCCATGCGGATTGCGGAAATTCTTGCGCTTGCAAAACAAAATGGGGTGATTGATTCAAGCGGAATCAATGAGGCGAAACTGGCTTCGTATTTGATAAAAGAAAGTGACGGCATTTTGAAAGAACATACTGATGCGGGATGGAGTCTGTACACGGCGGCGTATGGCTATTACGCGGCGCATCTTTTGGGAGGAACGGTCGCGGAAAGCAATCTGGAAAAAATCGCCGCCGCTGACAATGCCGATGTGGAAGCCCTTGCGTTGGTCGCACTCACCTATTTGAACAAGGGTGAAAAAGCAAAGGCGGAAAAAATTGCGGACAAACTGCTGACGTTTACCCGAAAGACGAATCGGGGCATCGACATCACCGAAAAACATGGTCGGCATTACTGGTGCTTCTTCAACGCGGACTGTGAAAAATACGCGCTCTATCTACAGTTGTTCACCCGTCTGCGCACCGAAAGCGACGTGAATCAGCGGCTGGTGTATGAACTTCTAAAAATGCAAAAATCGGGGCGCGGCTACTGGCAGTCAACCGCTGTGACCAGCCGCATCTTGATTGCGCTGAACGACTACATCAAGACGAACAAATTGGAAAACCTTGATTTTACGGCGGAAGCCCTGCTGAACGGAACGAAATTGCTGGATGGTCGCTTTAAGGAAGTAGCCGCAGAAGCCGAAGAAAAGGAAATCAATTTTGCCGCGCTCGCTTCTCAGCCAAAGGACAAGGAAATCCCGCTTGTGTTCAGTAAGGACGGCACGGGAACGCTGTTCTACACGGCAAGCATGAAATATGCGATTCCGCCGGAAAAACAAGTTGCCCGCGATGAAGGATTGTGCATCTACACGGAAATTACTGACGCAAAGACAGGCGAGCGGGTGACTGCGGACAAACTGATTGCGGGCAACATCTACCGTGAAAAAGTGTTTATTTCTTCTACGATTGACGCAGAATATGTTGCCGTCCGTGCGCCGATTCCTGCGGGTGCGGAAATTATGAACACTGCATTTGTCACCACTGGTACGCTTTCTCCTGACCCTGAAAAAACGGAGAAAAATGAAAACATTATGCCGTTCCGTTGGTGGTGCAATCCCAATCGTGGGCTGAGTTATAAAGGCGCGTATGATAGCGAGGTGCAGTTCTTTTGGAATTACTTTCCCTGTGGTAGCCAGACGGTAGAATTCCAGTTCCGCGCCACACACAAAGGCATCTACCACACCCCCTGCGCCACTGCCGAATGTATGTACGAGGAAGAAATTTTTGGCAGAACAAACGGAGCGGTGTGGAAAATAGAGTAGGGTATTGGTCGCACATAAATATGCTTACCGACATTTTGCTACGCAAAAGTCGCGGGGAAAATTTTCCCCTCCTTGCGATTAAAAATCCGCTAACTTGCAAGTTTGTCCTACAAACTTGTTGAAACTTGCCGATTAGAAATCGGCAAGTTTCGGTGCCCTGGGGAACGGAATGACGTCGCGGATATTTGCCATGCCGGTAACGTACAGCAAAAGCCGCTCAAATCCCAGTCCGAATCCCGCGTGAGGAACGCTTCCGAATTTTCGCAAATCCAGATACCAGTCGTAATCTTCTGGCTTTAAGCCCAACTCCTTGATTCTGCCGAGCAATTTGTCGTAGTCATTTTCGCGCTCGCTTCCGCCGATGATTTCTCCCAGCCCTGGAACAAGTACGTCCACTGCTTTAACGGTCTTTCCGTCATCGTTCAGTTTCATGTAGAACGCCTTGATTTCCTTGGGGTAGTTGTAGACCATCACCGGGCATTTGAAGATTTTTTCGGTCAGATAGCGTTCATGCTCAGTCTGCAAATCGCAACCCCAGTAGGGCTTGTATTCAAAATCGTCCGCATGTTTTTCCAGTTCGGCAATCGCTTCGGTGTAGCTGACGCGCTTAAAGGGCGTTTCAACCACATGGCGGAGCGTGTCAATCACTCCTGGCTGAATACGCTTGTTGAAGAATTCCATATCCGCGGGGCATTTTGTCAAAGCCCAGTTCAGAAGATATTTTATGAATTCTTCCTGAATATTCATGTCATCTTCCAAATCGAAAAACGCCATCTCTGGCTCGCACATCCAGAATTCGGACAAGTGGCGCGTGGTGTTTGAATTTTCTGCGCGGAAGGTTGGTCCGAATGTGTAGACCCTGCCAAGTGCGGTTGCCAGCGTTTCCGCCTCCAACTGACCTGACACCGTAAGGCTTGCTTTCTTGCCGAAAAAGTCCTTGCTGTAATTCACTACTTTTGCCGCGTCCTCAACTTTCATTCCGCCGTTACCAGCTTTTACACCCATTTCGGCAATTTTCTCCATGCTGAGCGTAGTGACCTGAAACATTTCTCCCGCGCCTTCAGCATCGGAACAAGTGATTTCGGGCGTATTGATATAGAAGAATCCGCGCTCCTGAAAGAACGTGTGCAGCGCATACGCCATCTGGCTTCTCATTCTGAAAACTGCGCCAAAGGTGTTCGTCCGTGGGCGAAGATGCGCGTTCTCACGCAGAAATTCCATAGAGGTGGCTTTTTTCTGGAGCGGATAGGAATCCGTGGGGCATTTTCCTAGGACGACCAGCGTTTCCAAGGTCACCTCAACAGACTGACCGCTTGCGGGAGATGCAATCAGTTTGCCCGTTGCGCAAATGCTCGCACCAGTCGTCACATCGGCAAGAGTTGCGTCTATAACTTTTGCGTCTGCTTTTGCCGCAGGATTAGTGCGGTCAAAAGTCAATTGTATGGACGCAAAGCAGGAGCCATCGTTCACCTGAATAAAAACAAGATTTTTAGAATCGCGCATCGTGCGCACCCAGCCGCAGACAGTTACCGTCCGTCCATCTGGCTGTGAAGTCAAAATATCTTTGATAAGTTCTGTTTTCATAATCATACATTGTAATGAGTTTTAGGGCGATATGCAAGTTGCGGTGGAATCACTTTTTTTTACGTTTGACGATTTGCGGTTTTCACCTTATAGTATAGGAAGAAGAAAAAAAGGAAACCGCTATGTCGCATTTTGACAATATCGCTATTTTTGAAGATACCGTTGACCTTTGCCAAAAGAATCCGCGCTTGCAGGAGCAGATTCGCGCGAGCATTGAGAAGCAGCAGTTTATCGCAGAAAAAGATTTTCTTCCCGACGGCAGTGAAAAAAAACGCTTTGACACGCCCGCAAAAATTCTTGTCTCAAAAAAACGTACCTTTGAGGCGGCGAAGACATACACGGCGTGCGGCGACAAAATTGCTGTGCTGAATTTCGCGTCTTCAACAAATCCCGGCGGGGGAGTGGTGCATGGCTCGCGCGCACAGGAAGAAAGTTTGTGCCGCTGCTCGACTTTGTATTTTACGCTGAATACCGATGAAAATTGGAATCGATTTTACAATCCGCATCGCATAAATCACAATCCGTTGCACAACGATGATATTCTGTATTCGCCGGGCATCACTGTGGTCAAAACGGATACGGACAGCCCTCGTAGAATGGACGAAAGCGACTGGTACACGGTTGACGTGATTACCTGTGCCGCGCCGAATCTGCACGAGCGTCCAAGCAATCGGTACAATCCCGGCGACGGAGAAGAGAGACTTTCCCTTAGCGATGATGAACTTGCTTCCCTGCATGAGAAACGTGATTTGCGGATTTTTGACGTTGCCGTGCAGCACAAGGTTGATGTGCTGATTTTGGGCGCATTTGGGTGCGGCGCATTCAGAAACAATCCGCAGGTGGTCGCAAAAGTGATGGCAAAACTGGCGAAAAAATACGAGAAGGCATTCAGACAGATTGAATTCGCGGTGTTCTGCCCACCGTATCTGGAGACTGCCAATTATCAGGAGTTTGTTCGGGCGTTTTCCTAGCCTGAGAGCGAAAATTACCAGAAGGGGTGATAGTTCAACAGCGTAATGACTCCTTTCGCATCTTTTGTCTGCAATTTTTCTTTTATCAGTTGGAAGGTGTTTTTTTCGTCCGCGGAGATGTCGTATTCTTCCAGCATTTCGATAACATTCTGCGCTCCGGAAAAATCTTTTGCCTGAACAAGTTCGCGTATGCTGTCAAAGGCATTTTTCAATTCCTCTTCGCTGATTGATTTTTTTTCATTCCCCGCGCCCTGTATGGTCAGCAATGGAATCAGAAGCTGGGCATAGGAGCGGTACTGTCTGAGCAAATCGGGTGTCTTTTTGACAATCTCATCCTTGTTTTCCGCATTTCCGCAGGATTCCAGATATTTTGCCGCCTCGTGCAGTTGCATTGCGCCGATGATTCTTGCCGAACTTTTGAGCGAGTGAACTTGAATCGTATAATTCTTGAAGTCTTCTTCACGGGCATATCGCTCGATAAGATTTGCCTTGTGCTGAATCTCATGGTGGAAATCGCGGATAACATCGTAGAAAAATTCGTAGCCGCCGCAGTTGGCAATCGCATCGATAAACTGAATGCCAAAGGCTTTTTGACCGATGTTGTTCATGTTCTGCAAAAGTTGCGGCGCAAAGTCTGACTTTTCCGATTGCTTTAAGGACACAAGTGGGTCGGGAACAAAGTCGGGGTTGCTTTCGAGGATGACTTTTTCTTTTGGCAGATGGCGCACAATCATAGATTCCAGTTCGCTTCCTTTAACTGGTTTTGAAAGATAGTCGGCAAAGCCTTCGCTGATAAACATTTCCCGTGCGCCGGAAATTGCGTTTGCCGTCAGCGCGATAAAAGGTGTGTCTGCGTTTGGCGTAGAAATTTCCTGTACTTTATGCATCGTTTCGATGCCGTCCATTTCTGGCATCAGATGATCCATAAACACGATGTCATATTTTTTTTCTGCCAGCATAGAAAGCCCCTGTTTTCCGCTTGTGGCAGTGTCAATCTTGATTTTTGTCTTTTTGAGCAGCCCATTAAAGACCGTCAGATTCACCACGTTGTCGTCAACCACTAAAATTAATGCCTTGGGCGCGTGGAAACTCTCGTGATATTTTTTCTGCTGCTCGCGAAGATTTGCGTAATGATGAACAAAATCGCCGAGCGGCTCCCAGCGGATTACCCGTTGCTCCAGCGTGAACATAAAGTCCGAGCCGCGTCCGTATATGCTCTGCACTTTCAGTTCCGAGCCCATAAGCTGCAAAAGTTGTTGCGTAATCGTAATGCCCAGTCCCGCGCCCTCAATCGTCCTGTTCCTGTTTTCTTCGATGCGCTGGAAAGGTGCGAACAATTTTGCAAGGTCATCTTCTTTAATGCCGATTCCTGTGTCAGAAACATGGATTTGCAGAAGAATGTGTTCCTTATCTTTTTTCTCAAAATCAACGGAAAGTTTGACTGAACCACGCTCCGTGTATTTTACGGAATTGGTCAGAATGTTCAGAATACACTGCTTGATGCGGATATCATCACCGAACAGCAGATAGGGAATGTCCTCGTTGACCGCAATCTCAAGTTCCAGCCCCTTCCGTTCTGCGCGGGTACGAATCATGTTCAGTATGTCGGCGATAACGGTACTTAATTCATACTGCGTGGGAAGAATCTCCATCTTTCCTTCCTCAACTTTGGAAAAGTCAAGAATATCGTTGATGATAGAGAGCAATGTTTGCCCCGCGTTCTGGATATTTTCCGCATAGGTGACGATTGAAGGCTCATTGCTTTCATGCAGGATGATTTCGTCCATGCCCAGCACTGCGTTAAGCGGCGTTCGGATTTCGTGGCTCATATTTGCAAGAAATGCGGATTTTGCTTTGTTTGCTTCGTCCGCTTTTCTTCTGGCGAATTCAAGTTCCTCAATCAATGTGGCGTCAGGATTTTCCACAGTAAAAAAGAAGGCAAGGTTCAAAAGGGCGATTCCCATGCTGGAAACAAGCGATTCATGAATGACAGCCTGTAACGAAGTGATGCTCAGAATTGAAATCAGTGCCGTGACGATTCCTTTCATTTTTTTTCGATTGATGATACGTCGGAACAAGATGAGCAGCATAAAACTTCTGACAAAATAAAATGCGATGCAGATGTATGCCGCAAAGACCGCAGGACCGCCTGAATAATTGGTGTGCGGATTCTCGTTGTATTCAATGGGAAGAAAAATAATGCTTGCCAGCGCAAGGACAAACGGAATGATGGCAAGCGGTCTTCCCAAAGGATGTCTTACATCGGTGTACACGAGCGAGCGGACATAGAGATAGGTGCAGAATATGACGGTCGCAATGCTCCCTACAAAGAGCGTGTGGAACAGACGGTTGACTATCAGTGGGACAGACTCCAGATGATTGACCATGTAGACCGTTATTATGTCGAATATCAGGTTGAAAAGGGAGCAGATGATGATGACGGAAAAGAGTTTATGTACGTAAGTTTTTCGCCGTTTGACAGAAAAAAAACTGTAGGCAATGTAAATAAGAATTGCCAGGCAGCCTTGTTGCAAGCGTGTGTACAAATAAAAATCCATTGCCGTCATATCGTTATTATACCAGCCTTTTTTGAATTTTGTAAGTAGACGGTATAATATATCATAGAAAAAAAATCTTGCCGAATTTGCAATCAGGGGTTATGCTAGAGGAGAGAACACATAAAGGAGGCTGCCGATGAAGACGATGGTGTATATTTTTGACACGAAAGTGCTGAGAGACAAAAAGATTTTTGATGAGATGTATCGGAAGATGCCGGAATATCGCCGGAAAAAAATCGATGCCTATCAGACGGATGCGGAAAAGCGGCTCTGTCTAGGCACGGGCGTGGTGTTTTCTCATGCGATTGAAGCGGCGGGCTTTTCTGAGGATGAACTGAAAATTGCCTACAGCGAAAGCGGAAAGCCATATTTTAAGAATGATTTGGATTTTCACTTCAGCCTGTCTCATTCTCAGGAGCGGGCGATGTGCGCTGTCTCCGATGAGCCGATTGGCTGTGACGTGGAGCAAATTTCCCTTGACCGCGACACCGATATGTGGACACGGCTTGAAAGTTACGCAAAGGCAACCGACGAGCCGCTTTCCATGCTGATGAACCAAAAATCGCCGTTCAATTCTGGCTGGCGTTTCAAGGAAGTGGATTTGCAGGACGGCTACAAATATATGACCTGCACTCAGGAAGAACTCGCCGATGACCAGATTGAGGTGTATACGCTGTAGGTGTGCGCGGAAGAAATGTCTACCGAGTAATGTCGCTTCCGAAATATTTTACGGAAATTGCGCTTAATGTGCCGTCTGCGGAAAGGTCGGCGATTGCCTTGTCAATTGCTTTCCGTAGCGATGCCGTTTCCTCGCCTTTTCGCAAAGGAATTGCCACTTGCGACGCATCTTTTGTGAGCGCGATGATTTTGAACGGCTTTTCGGGGTGGACTTTCATATAGTCGTAGAAACTTACATCGGCGTTGAGCGTTGCATCCACGCGGCGGTGTTCAACCAGTTGTAAGGTCTCTTCCAGCGTATCAATCGTCTGCACTTTTGCGCCGTAACTTTCTGCCTGCATTGCGTAAGTGCTTCCCAAAGAATTTGCCGTGGTTTTTCCTTTCAAATCCGCAAAATCGTTGATGTCTGTGGTATCGTTTCGGACGATGAGTGCGGTATGGATGTAGCCGTAGGGCGCAGAAAAGTCGTATTTTTGTGTGCGCTCATCGGTGATTTCCACGCCATTACAGGTGATGTCGTAGCGGCGACTGTCGATTCCTGCGAAAATGCCGTCCCATTCGGTTTCTGCGAAAACCGCCTTTACGCCCAGTTTTTCCGCGATTGCCTGCGCCACTTCCACGTCAAAGCCGACCAGTTTGTTGCTTTCGTCATGGAATGTCCACGGTGCCCAGGTGCCTTCGGTTGCTACAACGATTTCGCCTTTTTCCTTGATGCGCGAAAGCAGGTCGCCGGACGCATTCTTTTTACAGCCGCTCAGTGCGAGTACGGCAGCCAATGCTACAAACAATAATTTTTTCATATACATAAACTCCTTTTTGGTCATTTTGACTTTGCTCAATGACCGTTTTATTTCGTTCTAATGCGTTATCGTGCGCAGAAAATCTTTTGTACGTGGCTCTTTGGGCGACTTGAAAAAGTCTTTTGCGCTTGCGGATTCGATAATTTTTCCGCCGTCAATAAAAACCACTTTGGTCGCCACATTTTGTGCGAAGTACAGTTCATGGGTCACCACAATCATGGTCATTCCTTCTTCAGCAAGGCGTTTCATTACGGAAAGCACTTCACCAATTAGTTCGGGATCAAGCGCGCTGGTCGGCTCATCAAAGTAGATGATTTCAGGATTTGTCGCAAGAGACCGCGCAATGGCAACGCGCTGTTGCTGACCGCCGCTCAACTGATGCGGGTAGCGGTCTTTTTTATCTGCCAGCCCCACTTTTTCCAGCATGCTGAGCGCGACAGATTCTGCCTCGGATTTTTTCATTTTTCGTGCAACAATCAGTCCTTCGGTGACGTTTTGCAGCGCGGTTTTGTTGCGGAACAGATTGTAATTCTGGAACACGAATCCCGTTTTCTTTCGTAGGCGGATGATGTCTTTTTTGTGTATGCTGTGAAGATTGAATGTTTCTTCATCAAAAGTAAGCGTACCAGAGTCTGCCTTTTCCAAAAAATTCAGGCAGCGAAGCAAGGTCGTTTTTCCGGCGCCACTCGGTCCAAGTACGGCAACAACGTCACCTTTTTCAATGCTTAAATCGATGCCGTCAAGTACCTGCGTGTTTCCCAGTTGTTTTTTCAATTCTTTTACTGCGAGCATTGCCATATTACCGTCCCGCCTCTTCGTACAGTCTGTTCATGCGTTTTTCGCCAAGGCGTTGCAGTTTTGTCAGCACGGTAGAGAACAAAAGATAGATGAATGCGACTTCGATGTACAGTGCTAGCGGCTCGTAGGTACGGGCAACAATCCGCTGGGTTGCCATAAACATTTCCGTTACCGTGATGTTTGCCGCAAGAGACGTATCTTTTGTCATCGCAATCAGCGAATTGGAAAGCGGAGGAAAAGCCGTTTTGAACGCCTGAGGAAGCACAATCCGCCGCATGATTTGCAGATAACTCATTCCCACGCAGAATCCCGCTTCAATCTGACCCGACGGTACGGATTCAAGGGCTGAGCGCATTGTTTCTGCGGTGTATGCGCCTTCGTTCAGCGCGAAAACTAGCACGGCGGCGGGAAACGGGTTAATCAGTACGCCAAGATTTGGAAGCCCGTAAAAAATCACATACAACTGAACCAGAAGCGGCGTTCCGCGCATAATCCAAATGTAAAACCGTGCGATGTCTTTTAGGTATTTGATTTTTGCGAATTGAATGAGCGCGACGACAATAGCAATGATAAGCGCACACGCGAACGAAATCACCGTTAGCGGAATGGTCATCGTCAGTCCCGGAATCAGAATCTTCCAGAATGAATCAATAAGAATATGTGCCAGCCGTTCACTCATATAAAAAAGATACTAAAATCAGAGGAAATCGGCAAGCCCTTTTGAGCCAGGGCAAACGCATTACAACCATTTATACACCAAAAACAAATTGACGCAAAAAGTGTGCAAATTAGTTCGCTTATGCAAAAACAGGCTACCAGCGCGAACCTGTCGCATAACTCACGGTTGAGCGTATAAGGTATTGGTCTCGCATTCGCTCGCCCGCTCAAAGCGAATTTTGCGCCAGAACCGCGCTTCCCGCCTCTTTTTGAATCATTCGCCAAGATTTGCAGATTTATTCGCGCTGATAAAGAATTAATTTTCCCTCCTTTCAGTGCAGGACATACGCATTTAAATGCGTTTGCCCTGTCTTTTGCGCTAAATCAGGTAGAGTTCTCGTGCGGCGATAATGGCTTCGCTTTTGGAGCTTACGCCTAATTTTTTGTAGTTCTGCTTGATGTGGTAGCGCACGGTCTCTGTTTTCATTGCCAGTCGCTCTGCGATTTCAGTAACAGAAAAACCTTGCGTTTGAAATCGGAGAATGGTTCGTGCGCTTTTGGAAAAATCGGTGCGCGTTGTGACTTTTGGAAGACAATATTTTGGATACAGCGATGTCATCCGCTCCGTGTGTTCAAATACTTTCGTAAAGTATGCGTCGTCAATTCCTGCGCTGTCCGCAATTTTCCCTTTCAGTTTTTGCAAAAGAGGAAGCAGTACGGCTCCTTCGCCGCTGAATATCGTCACAAAATGATATGCCTCGCTTTTTTTCAGCACGTCGCACAATATTGTTTTCCAGCTGTCGTCTGCCCTGCGGTATGCAAGAATCGCAGAAAAAATAGCGCATTGAAGTCCGATGTACACACGATGATATTGCTCCGCATACCATTTCATTTTTTCGTTTAGGGCAAATGCAAGGGAATTCTTCCCCTCGCTGATGTAGCACTGAATTTTGGTCATGTATTGAAATCGGAACAAAGTGAAAATCTCTTTGTTTTCATCGGGGGCATATTTTTTGAGCCACACATCGACTGCCGTATGGTCGCCAAGGTACAAATCAATCTGACAGTGAAGTGCCCTCATGTTCGGCAGCAGTTTTGTGCAGTTCTTTTCGGCGCATCGTTTTTCAAAAGACGCATATTGCAGCAAGGCTGTTTCTGTCTGGCCAAGGGCAAGGTAAAAACGAACCAAAAGCCCTGTGGCGACAAATCCCATCTCAAGGTCTTCATTCAGTTCTGTCTCAAGTTGACCACGGCTGAGCAAGGAAAGCGTTTCCACGTAATCGTCCGCTTTTTCAAAAAGACTTTCCGCAAGAACAAGGTTTACCAGCGGTCTTCCGTGTTTTCCCATCGCAAGAGAGATAAGGTCGCCGTATTTGGAGGCAATCTCCCTATCGTGCAATGTCCATTCACAGAAATCTTTGCCGCCATTTATGATTGAAGGCTGGTTGTTGGTCACGCTGAATTCGGGCAGTTCCATATCCCGCGCAACCAGCGAATTTTCCATGTTTTTTATGATGGCGAGAAAATCCTTATTGCCACGGTGGGGAAGGGCGATGTCAAGATAGGCAAGTTGTCGTTCTGCCTCGGATTTTTCCGTGCCTTTGAGCGTCTGCATACGCGATTTTAGTTTTTCGTACCAGTATTCGCTCTGCTCCTGTTTGACGGAAAGTGAACACATCATGCTCATGCCGCTCATCAGAAAAATGTCCTGCTCAATTTCTTCTTCCGACAGATTAAAATAGTAGTGCGCAAGCCCAAAATAATGTCCGTTGCTCGGGTTTTGCATCGAATTCTGAATCAGCACCCGCTTGATGTGGTTTCGGTTTCCTGTTTTCTGGTACAACGTCATCGCTTTTTCCAGTTCGCTGTGACCTTCATACCACTGAGCCGCCCGAAATGCAATCTGACGGAATTTTTCGCTTCCAAACGAAATTTGTGCCTGATAACGAAATGAGTTGCGCACGACAAAGCGGAACGTATATTCACCGCCGTCTTTTTCCATAAAATTGTCGATGCTCAGAAGCCTCTCGATAAGGGCAGAGGAAAACGGATTTTCCGTAAGATATTCCGCCAGTTCCAGCGAAAAAGAATCGGGAATGCTCATCACGATGACAAAATTTTTCAGTTCTTCTGGCCATTGGCGCATGACGTGGTGCAACGTATTGTACGTAATGATTTCGTACAGATAGGAATGAAGCGCGTACCTGTCGGGGTCTGTCTGAAGCCGTCCTGCAATCAGTTTGACGGCATAGGCATTTCCCTGCACGATTTCATTATGTTGCTCAATCTGATCCATAGTAGCGTGAATGCCCTTGTCGGAAAGATAGCGTTGTATCTGCTCATTGGTCAGGGAAAGGTCTCTTTCGGAGATGAACGTCGTATTCTGCCGGGTGTATTTGGGTATGAGCCAGCCCAATATCGGCGCACGGGAAATAAAAATCGGCTGAACGTCATTCCTGTCTGCAATCCGAAGAATCATATTTTGTTTTTCAATGTCGGTAACAAATTGCAGGTCATCGAACACAACGGGCAGGGGAGTCTTTCGGGCGAATTTTTCATTGAGCGGCTGAATGTTCTTGCTGTCAATATCCGAAGAAAAATACAGGTACGTCTTATTCTTAAAAAATTGCCGAATCAATTCCGTTTTTCCGTACAGCGACATACCATAGATGTAGACAGGATTATTCTGCCGTTTTGCTTCTGCGAGCAGATTCCATGCGTTTTGCGGTTTTATATAATCAGTTGAAACCATCACTTTTTTACGTCTAAAAAGACTGAACTCTATTATAGCACAGCTCGCTTTGTTTGTAAAATTTTCTTGAAAAAACTACCCGATTGGGGAGTGTACTTTTTAGAGGGGGGGGGGTATAATTTATTGTATTAAGATGAATTATCATGCTGGCGTTGGAGAGTGGCAGGATTCTTCTGCAAGGGCTGTCTAATTTTTAGGCAGCCTTTTTTTTTTGCAGAATCAGATTGTTACAGTCCCCGCGCCCATGCGTAGGTACTCAAATAGGGATCTGGCTTAACCGCACCAGAAGTCGCCCAAATTTCGTCAATCAGTCCGTTTTCGTTGATTTTTCCGATGCGTACCTGCTTGTACAGATGCTGGTTTCCGCCGTCAATGGTAACGGTTCCTTCGGGCGCGGTAAAACTGATTCCCTTTGCGGCGACGCGCACATCCTCTACGTCAAAACTTCCGGCCTTTTCGCAGGCAGCCGCCCACATATACACGGCGATATAGCCTGCTTCAATCGGGTCGCCGGTAAAACGGTCTGAACCATACGTTTTCTTGTAGTCGGCGACAAATTTTTCGTTGCGGTCAGTTTCCGTGGTCTCGTAATAATTCCATGCCACCAGATGACCCGCCAAATTTTTTGCGCCGATAATGTTTGCCTCTTCCTCTGCGATGGAAAAACTCATCACTGGAATTTGCTTTGAGGTGATTCCGGCTTTTGTCAGTTGCTGGAAGAATGCGATGTTTGAATCTCCGTTGAGTGTGTTAAGAATGACCGACGGCTTTTCCGTTTTTATGTCCTCGATGATGGTAGAAAAATCCTGATGTCCCATCGGAACATATCTTTCACTGACACATTCGCCACCCAATTGCGCAAGTTGCGCCTTGACGATTCTGTTTGCTGTTCGCGGGAATACGTAATCGCTTCCAAGCAGATACATTTTTTTCCCAAAATGCTCCGCGCAGTAATCTACCGCCGGAACGACCTGCTGATTTGGAGACGCCCCCATGTACATGATGTTCGGGCTTGCTTCCATGCCTTCATACTGCACGGGATACCACAAAAGACCGTACAATTCTTCAAACACAGGTTTGACCGCTTTGCGCGAGGCAGAAGTCCAACAGCCGAATACCGTAACCACTTTGTCGTCCTGCAGGAGTTTCCGGGCTTTTTCTGCAAAGGTCGCAGGGTCACTTTCGCCATCCTCTTCCACAACCTTAATCTGTTTGCCCAAAACACCGCCAGCCTCATTGATTTCTTTTATCGCAAGCAGTTCCGAGTCGCGTACGGAAGATTCGCTTATTGCCATTGTTCCCGTCAGCGAATGGAGAATGCCAACTTTTACGGTGTTCGCATCTTTTTTTCCGCCACACGCACACAGCAAGACTGCGATTGCGCCAGCCGCCATACATCCAATTACAGATTTTTTCATTTTTTATCCCCTTACAAAATATCATAGGTGGTCATCAGACCTTTTCCTTTTACGTCACATTCGATTGGCTCGCTGAATTTCACGTCACTTTCAAGCAGATGCTGTCGCACCGCCTCCGAAACACGAATTCTGCCTACCGTACAGGCTGTCTCCATACGGCTTGCCACATTTACGGTGTTTCCCCACACATCGTAGATGAATTTTGTTTTTCCGATAACACCCGCCGTAACCGGACCGCAGTTCAGACCGATTCTCAGCTTGAATGTAATTGTCGCCTTTTTATTGTATTCTGTCAAATCCTCATACATACCTTTTGCGAAATCTACCATTATTTGCGCATGATTTTTGTTCGGCGTAGGAATTCCGCAGGCAGCCATGTATGCGTCACCAATCGTCTTGATTTTTTCCACGCCCATCCGCTTTGCCCGTTCATCAAAACGGCTGAACAAATCGTTGAGCGCACCGACAATTTCCGCCGCCGTGTGACCGCTTGAAGTTTTTGTAAAACCAACGATGTCGGAAAAGAGCAGGGTAACATCGTCAAAATTCTCGCCGATGGAATGAATTTCGCCTTTTAGTTCGTCCACAATTTTATCTGGCAGAATAGCACGCACCAGACGGTCAGCCTTATCTTTTTCCTGCGCAAGTTCACTTGTCCGCTGCTGCACCATATTTTCCAGACGAATGTTCTCCATGCGCATTGCCCGCTGTTTCAGATAGAACACAGCAAAAATACCGCTAAGCCCCAGAAGAATGCTGACAATCCAAAAAAGCGGCATCTGATAGAAGTAGGGCTTCTGCACGAACAGCATTGCCTCCGCCTGCTCCGAATAAAAACCGTCTCCGTTAATCGCATTGACCAGAAACGTATGCTTCCCTGGATTCAGGTTCGTGTAAGAAAGCGTCCGCTCAGAACTTGGCGCGCTGAATTCATCCTCAAAGTTGGTCATCTTGTGCGTAAACTGAATCCGCTCCGGCGCGTCAAAACTTAGTCCGGTAAATTTAATCTCCACGCGTTTTGTTCCCGGCTTCAGCGTGATGGCTTTTGTCGTGTTGGTATACAGTTTGTTGTCCACCGTCACTTTTTCAATGTGAACCAGCGGCATAACGGGATTCTCAAATACGCGCACAGGGTCGTAGATTGCGATGCCGTCAACCATGGTGAACCACAATCTGCCGTATTTGTCGGTAATGCTTTTTGCCGTGGAAGTCGGCCCGTCAGAATCAAGTCCGTCGTTCTTGTTGTAATATTTGACGTTTATCGTGTCGATTTTTCCGCCCGCCGCATCCAGCACTTCCTTGAACGGAGAAGATGAGATGCCATGATTGCTTATCATCCACAGATTGTTTCCGTTGTCCGCAAGAATTTGAAAGACGGAGTCCGTGCCGATTCCCTGCTCCGAATCAATGTTCTCAAACACCGTGGGAATGCCCGTCTTGCTGTTGAATCCGGAGCAACGGGTTATGCCTGAGCCACTGCAAATCCAGAATGCGCCGTCCATATCCTGCGTGATTTTGAATATGACGTTTCCCGCAAGTCCGTTTTCCGAAGTGATGTGCGAAAGAATCTGCTCGTCCTGCATCAGATAAATGCCGTCACCGTCCGTGCCAATCCAGATGATGTCATTCGTGTCCTGATACAGAGCCATCACATATTCGTTTATCAGACCGTCAGCTTGCTTGAAATTTTTTATGCTTCCGTCCGCATGGATGATGCTTAGTCCCGTCGTTGTTCCTACGTATAGTTCGCCTGGTTTTGTCTCAATCGCCACACGCACTTTGTTTCCCGCAAGTCCGTTGTCAGTCGTCCAATTTTTGATTCCGCTCCGAGAATACCGCAGTTGTCCTGGCTTTGTGTAGCAGCTTACCAGCACATCGCCGTTCTTCGTCGCCTGCACGTCCCTGATGCGGATGCCCTTGGTGTATTCGGTCAGCGGGTTGGTTATCTCCTTGTCATTCTGGTAGCACCGAACGCCTTTGTCCGTTCCCACCCAGATTTTTCCGCTTCGGTCTTCGGTAATGCTGTTTACGGAAGATACCATCTTAATCATCTTGAACTTGCTGTTGGTCAGTTTTCCGATGCCGCTTCTGTCCGTGGCAAACCACATGTTTCCTTCGCGGTCGCAGATGATTTTGTTGATGTTTGCGATGGCAAGCGATGCGCCTTTGTATTCGTAGAATTTTCCGTTGTTGTAAACGACAAGCCCCCGTTCCGTACCGAACCAGAGCGTGCCATTGGGGTCGAGGTGACTTGCCGTTGTGGGAACAAAATCCATCACCGTGCCGGAAGTGAGTTTTTCGACCACTCCGTTGTAGACGCGGACAATTCCCATGTCCCCCAGACCAATCCAATATCTTCCCCGCAAGTCCTGACAAATTGAGGTCGCAAAATAAGTGCCGAATTGGTCAAGTTCAGGTCGTGTGCGGAAAATTCCGTCGTTAAACAAAAACAGCCCGCGCTCATTCGCCGTCAAAAGCCAGATTCTTCCCGCAGTATCGCAGTACAGATGAGTCGCAATAATTCCCTTGGAAACCGTTCCCGCCTCAAACTGCGGCGTAATCATACGTCCTTCGGGAGTCAAGTAGACCACGCCAGCCGCAGTGCCAATCCAGATATTTCCTTTTTTGTCCTCCGCAAGCGCGCGCACCGAATTGTTTGGAAGACCGTTTTGCGTCGAATAATGCTTGTTATTGTCATCCAGCGAAATTTTCTGAACGCCTTCGTCATTTGAGCCGACCCAAAGATTGCCCCGTGAATCTTCCAGAATTGCGCGCACAGAAACAAATTTCAAATCATTGTCTTTTGTCCGCTTGAATGCATTGAACGCAACGCCGTCAAATTTTACCAGTCCCTCATACGTACCGATGTTGATGTAGCCATCTTTTGTCTGAAGAATATCCGTTGCCGTTGTTCCGCTCAGGCTTCCAAACGAATTCCACATTTGGTACACATAGTTGTCAAAAAAAGACTCCTGCGCGACCGCCATCTGCGCCCAAATCAAACCCGCCAAAAACAGAGCAATTTTTTTCATTCTTCTATTATAAAGCGGTTTCCCGAAAAACTCAACGGCGAATCTGTCATTATTGTGCTTGACCCGCAACTCTTTTGTGCTATACTTTTCCTATGAACGAAAATTCGGGCGCCACCCTTGCAGGGTCGGGCGTTTCACACTTCGCTAACGCTCATTCTTCCGCTCTCTTGCGCTCGCTCCAGAACGCCTTGCGGCGGTGTTCCATGCCCTGGCGCATCTTCAAAAATAAATTTCCTCTTGGCTCATTCATTACGGGGCGTATCCTCACCATGACGGTCATCCTGTTCATTTTGGGCTGGGCATTGTTCGGTCTTATGGCACTCGCCCCCGGCGACATCGTAGACCAGATGATGCAGCAGCAGTTGCTCACGCAGACGGGCAATGCGCATACAGGCGGCAGCGGAAACCGCAACGATGTGTTCAGCGAAGAGCAACTGGCAAAGATGCGCGCCGAAATGGGACTCGACCAGCCGTTTACGATTCAGTATTTTAAATGGCTCAACCGCGTGCTTGTCCACCACGATTTGGGCGTGTCGCTTATCAGCAAAGCCCCGGTCAGTTTTCTTATCCGTTCGCGCATCGTCAATTCCCTCGTGCTGAACGTCATTTCGCTCATTTTTATCACCATTTTTTCGTTTTTGCTCGGCGTGTATTTTTCAAGCAAGGCAGGTACGCGGCTGGACGTGGCGGCGACTTTTTTCGCGCTCTTTTTCCACGCATTCCCTGGCATCCTGCTTTTGATTTTGCTGCAATTGTTCGCGTCTGGTTCGGGCTTGTTTCCCGTCACCGCCTATCCCGACTTCCCGATTGGCGAAGCCCCCGCGCGCTTTGTGTTCAGTTATTCTTACCACGTGTTTTTGCCACTTCTCGCATCTTTTCTGGGCGGCATCGGCGGTACCATGCGCATGATTCGTTCTACCATGCTTGACCAGATGGGGATGCCTTACATCATGGCTCTCCGTGCGCGGGGCATCTCGGAACGCCGCGTCTACCTGAACCACGCCTTCCGCAACACCTTAAATCCCTACATCACCGGGAGCGCGAACCTTTTGGCAAGCCTGTTCTCCGGCTCGCTCGTGCTGGAAATCATCTTCGCCTATCCCGGAATCGGACGCCTTATGTACGATGCGGTCATGCAGCAGGACGTAAACCTTGTCCTTGCGAACAATATGTTCATCAGCGCGCTCGTCCTTGCGGGCATGGCAATTTCTGACATTCTGCTTGCCATCGTAGACCCGCGCATCCGCTACGGAAAAGAAGGATAGTTTTCTGCTCGCTTTACCACAGAATTATACGCTGCCCTGGTTCAAGGTAGTAGCGGTCTCCTCTTTGGACATTGTACAAATCATACCATTCGTCAAACTGGCAGACAGTTCCGTTTACGCGGAAGTATGGTGGTGCATGCTCATCTCCGCTTTTAATCAGGTTTACCATATCTGTATCTGTGGACGTTTCTGACCATGCGATTGCAAATGACTGAAAGAACATCTTTTTTTGCTCGCGCAGCTTTTCGCCGCCAAAGCCTTCTTTGATTTTCTTTTCGACAAACAAATCATAGGCAACGGCAAGTCCGCCATAGTCAGCCATGTTTTCGGCGAGCGTTACCTCTCCATTTATGCTTGTTGCAGATTCAGGGGTCGTGAACATATTGAAAAGAACTGTCATCTCATGTTTTTTATCATCATAGTGCAATTTGTCAGATACCGTCCACCAATTCCGTTTGTTTCCATATTCATCGCGCTTCGAGCCTTCCGCGTCAAAGGCATGGCACAGTTCATGACCGATTGTTGCCGCGCCGATGCCAGAATAGTTGTATGCATCGGCATAATCTGTGTTGCAGATGGGGTCAATAAGGTTTGATGGGAGAATCGTTACCGTATTTGTTTCAGGACGGTAGAGTGCATTTGAGTCCAAAATATCCCGATCTAGCATTTGGACATAGGTAATCTTTTCAACTTCTTCTTGTGTGTCAAAAAAAGCATTAATAATCGTCACAAAGACCTGCTTGTATAAGTCAATGTATTTGTCAAGAAAATCTGTTTTTGTAGAGGAAATATTTGAAGTGTCAGGAATTTTTGCAGGATAACCACATATAAAAAGCATTTTCTCGGCCTTTGTTTGTGCGGCTTTTTTTGAACTTACGCTCATCCAGGTGTTTTTTTCGATTCGCTCAATGAATTTATTACGGAATTCCTCACACATGTCGCTGACATATTTTTTGTTTTTGCCGTCGCTATCGTAGGTGTCAACAAAATATTTCAGCAAGGCAGGGCGGTAGAGCAACATGCTTTTTAATGAGTCTTTTTGGTAGACATCATACGCGGCGAGCAGGAACAGCATCTGAAAAAATCTTTTTGAATTTTCGCCCGAGAAGACGGAACTGGTGTCGTTGAACAGAAGATTGAAGAATGTATGCTCATAATTGGTGAATCCGCTGAAACTCTGTGCTGTTAATTCATTTACCTTTTCCAAAAGTTTCTGCCCAAAGTCATCATTGCCGGAATTTGCGACGTCATCAGGAAAAGCATCCAGTTCCTTGCAGATTTCAATAAAAGCTCTTGCGTATGCATCGGTATTCTCTTCGCCAATAATATCTTTTAAGACTTCGATTTTTTCCGTGCAATCCGCAAATTCTTCATATAATTTGACAATGATTTCAAAGCTCAGTATATCACTTCGGAAACTATACAGTTTCATTGTTCTTAAAGCGTAAGTAAATTTGTTTATGCCAGCGCAAGTAAGTACATGTTCCTTTGTCCTGCGTTTATAATCTGCCGATACATAAAGGGCAAGCGCATCAGTCAGAAAGTATTCCGCAAAGGTGTCAAAGAAATCATCGCGCGTCGTTATTGCACCAATTTTTTCAAAATGAGTTTTGAGCGTTTCTTTTCGATTGATTTGTTCAGTTTGAGCCTCTGACAAGAAATTTTTAAGGTTAAAAGGCATGGTCGCTTCACCAGCCAGAAAATCATCTTTAATCTTCGTGCAGACTGTATCTTGATTGAATATGGCACCACCATCGTCTTTATTGGTGGCTTTACCGATATCAGTTTTTTTCCATACGCCAACGCCATTAGGGTCGTCTAGCCAAGAGCCAAGTGAATACGTATAAAAGTCATCGCCGGGCTTTGTCCTAGTATCTCGGTAGGTGTTAAAGCCGTAGCCTTCAAATGTGTCGCTTTTTCCCCACCAGCCTTTTGTTTCGCTTGCGGTGCCGTCACCTTCTTTTGCAAGCCACAGGGCGTACAGCGTAAGGTTTTTCCCGACCGTGATGGATTGTCCGTCCGTGTAGTCGGCGGTTTTTGAGTCAGTGTCCTTGACCCAGCCGGCGAAAACCTTTCCGCTTTGAGGCGAAGTAAAATTGTTCTTGCTGAGGTTCTGGCTTTTTTCCTGCTCGAAGGTCTGCGATTCCATTTTCCCGGAACCGCCGTTGGCATCGAATGAGACCGTGAATGTGTTTCTGTAGATGTATTCTGTGTCGGCCTCTTTACAGGCAAATAATGTAAAAATGAGCAATATACCACATACGAGTATTTTGGCAGTGTGTTTTTTCATAACAAATCTCCATACTAATTATATGTTGAGAAATTAAAAAAAGCCATTAAAAAGAGAAAGAAAAAAAATCAAATTTTTACCCTTTCCCAAAGCCATTCGTATGAATATAGATGAAAAGTCGATTTTTCCAATCCTGCTGATTTTTTTTACGTATTGTGCTATACTTGCAGTAAGGTTTTTATGACACGACTTTTCAATTATCTAAAGACACGTCCTCTTGCCATCATCTCCGTCATCGTGCTGATTGCGCTGTACCTGATGATGATTTTTGCCCCGTTCATCGCGCCGTACACGCCTACGCGCATTTTTGAGGAAGACACGTTCCATCCCGGAAACATCGAGTTTTCTTTTGGCGGGGCAAACGGCGCAAAAGGCATTGTCGCCTGCGAGTATCGCGTCTTAAATCCGATTACGTGGCGATATGCGAAAGTCAAAGGCGCGGAATTCCGCCACAAGATTTCATTTTTTGTCAAAGGTGAGCCGTACCGCCTGTTCGGGCTGTTCCAGACGAGCCGCCACTTGTTCGGTGTAGTGCCAGACCCCGTTACCGGCGAAACCTATCCCGTGTTTTTGCTCGGCTCGGACAATCTGGGACGCGACCTTTTTAGCCGCATCGTCTACGGAAGCCGCATTTCGCTTACGATTGGTTTTGTGGCGAGCGCGATTTCGCTGGTGCTGGCAATTCTGCTTGGCGGGCTTGCGGGCTATTACGGCGGCAAAACGGACTGGGCGATTATGCGCTTCTCCGAATTTTTTATGCTCATTCCGGGCTTGTACTTAATTCTGTTTTTGCGCTCGCTTTTGAACAGCAAGATGGATTCTGGCACGTCCTACATGATAATCACGGTGATTTTGTCGCTGGTGGGCTGGCCGGGGAGCGCGCGCACGCTTCGGGGCATGGTTCACGCAATCAAGCGCGAGGAATTTGTGCAGGACGCGGCGTTGGAAGGCATTCCGTCCACGGTGATTATTTTTGCGCACATCATTCCGCAGATTACGAGCCTTCTTATCGTCAGCACAACGCTTGCCATTCCGGGCTTTATTATGAGCGAAACCACCTTGTCCTATCTTGGCTTGGGCATTGCAGACCCGGCGGTGAGTTGGGGAAGCCTGATAAACCGCGACATCTCAACGCTTTCAAACCTCAAGAATTTTCCGTGGCTTCTCACCCCGGTGTGGCTGTTGCTTGCCGTTACGCTTGCGTTCAATTTCTTGGGCGACGCGCTCCGCGACTATTTTGACCCATATCATGTGATTTTTCCCACATGGCGAAAGAAAAAAAACGCAGGTGGACGCAGATTAGCGCAGGTTTTTAGGGCGTTCCCGCTTCGCGGTCGGGCTATTCGGGATTCCGCTGACGCTCCATTGCTCCATTCGCAGGCTCATTCCGCAACGGCTTGCGCCGCCCCTACTATCCCTAACGCAGTGCCTGCGGCTTGGCTTTCCGTGCAAAATCTTCGCGTGTCGTTTTCCGTGCTGCGCGGCTCTTCGTATACCACCATTCAGTCCGTGCGGGGCGTTTCGTTCAGCATGGAGCGCGGGGAAATCCTTGGTATCGTGGGCGAGTCTGGAAGCGGAAAATCCGTCACCACAACTGCAATTCCTGCCTTGCATCCGTCAAACGCGACCGTTGAAGGAAAAATCTTCTTCGATGGTGTTGAACTTACCGCGCTCAGCCAAAAAGAAATGCGCGCTTACCGTGGAAAGAAAATCGGGCTGATTTTTCAGGAGCCGGGACGCAGTTTTGACCCCTTGCAGAATATCGGCGCGGTGTTTTTTGAGACATTCAGAAATTCATTCCCGGAAATGCCGCGCGCTGAATCTGACAAAAAGGCGGTCGCGCTTTTAAGCGAAGTGGGCTTACCCGACCCCGAAAGCCGCCTGAAAAACTATCCGCACCAGTTTTCGGGCGGGCAGTTACAGCGAATCGGAATCGCACTTTCTTTGGCGCAGGGGTGCGAACTGTTGATCGCTGACGAGCCGACCACCGCGCTTGACGTGACGATTCAGGCGCAGATTGTTTCCCTGCTCGCCGATTTACGAAAGACACGGAAACTTTCCATTATATTCATCAGCCACAACATTGATTTGGTGGCGGGATTGTGCGACAACATCATCGTTATGTACGGCGGTCTGATTATGGAGAGAGGAACGAGTGAGCAGATTATGAGCCACGCCCGCCACCCGTACACGCAGGCGTTGCTCGCTTCCAGCCCGAAATTCGGCACACACTACACGACCGAAAAACTGGTCTCCATTCCTGGCCGTGTGACTGACCCCGCGCACCCGGAGCCGGGTTGTCCGTTCGCACCGCGGTGTGCCTATGCGAAAGATGGATGTAAGCAGGTGGGAACGGTGTGCTGGAAAGCGGAGCGCAAGGGATAGTAGCCCCGAAGTTGCCGCTTGCGGCAATGAGCGTGAGCGAAGGGCGGATAGCCCGGCGGCGTAGCCGTGCGCCCAAAAATGAATAAAAATTGTAATTTTGATTTTTATATTTTGCAGAATCGTGATATAATTGCGCATAGGAGTAAAAAATGGCTTTTGTAAAGAGGGCGTTGTTGCTGATTGGCGTGTCTGTTGCGGCGTTCTTTATTCTCACGACGATTATTGTGGCAAATCTTGTCTCCAATTTCACCGAAGAGCAGGCGTACCGATTGATGTATTCCAATATGCGGGAATGTGTGCTGAATTTTGAGGATACGCTGACCGCGCCTTCAAAGATGACGGAGGCAATCGCATGGCTTTTTAAGGACGGTTTTTTTGACGATGATGACGAGACAAATGCCGTTTTTGAGAAGATGTCGCTTGCATATCCTGATTTCCCCGGGTTTTATGGTTGCCGTGCGGACGGAACGATGTTCAAGGGACCGAATATTGACGTTCCTGACGGGTATGTTCCCACGGACTGCGCATGGTATTCCGGGGCGGTCGAAAATGCGGGCGAGATGTATTATTCCGATGTGTATGTGAGCGACCTGACTAACGCACTTGTGATGACGTTTTCGATTGCAGTGTATAAGAATGAGGAACTTGACGGTGTTATCGCCTTTGACTTTCCGCTGGAAGATTTGCAGATGTTTGTCGGAGAGGTAAAGACGGATTTGCTTGACAAATCGTTCATTCTTTCTCCGCGCGGCGATTTTTTTATGCATGAGATATACACGGCAGACGACAACATCCTTACGATTGAGAACGGCAAATACCGCAAACTGGGCGAAAAAATGCTTGAGGTTGGCGATGATTTTGTGTTCGGCAAGGTTGATGGCATAAAATATGTGTTCCGTGTCGCGCAGATTCCGATGACGGGGTGGTTCTATGTGCTGGGAAAAAGCATAAAGGACGTAAACGCATTTTCCACGGCAACAAAGATTCTGCTGACTGCCGCGTTCACCATTCTTTTTATCGTCATCATGGCGATTACGGCGTTCATTATCAGCCGAATGAGGCGGAAGGAAGAGCGGGCGAGCAACCACCTGATTGACGAAACGCATAAACTTGCGCTTTCTTCCAGGGAGAACGCGAATACGGCGCAGGATCAGAGCGCGGCGGTCAAAGAAATTGTCACGACGATGGAAGACAACACCGCGCTTTCCGAGGACATCTCCAAAAAAATCAAGGATGTTTCGGATGTCGCGTCAAAGACGAGCGATGACGTTGCCGAAGGTGTCTCATACTTGGAGCAGAACGTCAAGCAACTCCGGGAGATTGCGCTTGCAAACCAGAACACCATTGAGGGAATCAAACTGCTGGGCGACAAAATTGAGAACATCTGGGACATCGTTACGCTGATTAATTCGGTCGCAGACCAGGCAAAAATCATCGCGTTCAATGCGGAGCTGGAAGCGGGCAGCGCGGGCGAGGCGGGAAAGAATTTCCACATCGTCGCAACGGAAATCAGGCGGCTTGCGGACGGAATCATCAACGGCACAAAGGAAATCAAGGCGAAAATTACGGAGATTCAGCAGAGTTCCGACACGCTCATCCTTGCTTCTGAAAGTGGAACGGAAAAAATCCGCGAGGGTGTTTCAAATGCGAAAAATCTGGAGGAACGGTTTACGAGCATCAAAAATGCCTCCGAAATCACGGCAGACAGCGCGGGCGACATCACCACGATTATCCAGCAGCAGGCGGTGGCAAGCGAGCAGATTTTGCTGACGCTCAAACAAATTTCTTCCGGCGTAGACCGGTTCAGGGGCGCAACGGAAAATGTATCGGAAGCCTCCCAGAAATTGCAGGTGATTGCAGAAGAACTGCGTAAATAAAATAAGCAGAGAAAAACAGGAGACCCTATGAGCTTACTTAAAGTCAAAAATGAATCAAAACGGCTGCCGTTCCCGCTTCTGGCATTGGTTTTTGCGGTGGTTCTTGTCGCTATTCTTGCGGGAAGTTTCTTTTTCATCGCCAAAAGCGCACGCGCCAATTTTGAGAGAGCGAGCCACAAGGAACTTTCCCAGTTTGTAAAGAATATGAAACTCAAATTTGACCTTGGCTTGAATGAGCAGCTCGTGCTTGCCTTGCAGATGGCAAAATCTCCGCTCATCGTCAAGTATTTTGAGCATCCCTCTGATGACGCGCTGCGGACGGATGCGTTTGACGAGGTGCTTGCCTATCAGAATTCATTTTTGAGCAAACTTTCTTTTATGATTAGTGACGCTGACCTGCGCTATTATTCCAACAACAAATATCTGTACACGATGAATAAGCGCGAGCCTTCAAGCGAATGGTATGTCAGCCTGATGAATTCGGACAAATCCTATGAATTCAACGTCAACTATGACATCGGGCTAAAACAGACGTTTATGTGGGTCAACTGCATTGTCCGCAATCAGAACAATGACTTTTTGGGGCTGATTGGCACGGGCATCCCGATTTCAGAATTCGTCAATTCGCTGTATTCGGATTTGCCCGAAAATTATGCGATGTACATTTACAACGACGCGCTGGAAACGACCGGCTCAATGGATTTGCAGCATCTGGAAAATAAAACGCCTATCACGGAGATTATTCCCGATTTCCGCGGGCGTGAGGATGAGTTGGCTGAAATCGGCGAGACTTTTATCGCGGAGGAAAACACCGTGTATGCCTTTGAGCCGCTGGGGGAAATCTGCTGGAATATCGTTGTGACAAAAAATTACACGGTGCCGGCATTTATCGCGGGGGCAATCGTTCCGGCTTCGCTCTGCCTTGTGGTGCTTGTGTTCATCTTTTTGGTGTTCTTTGTGTTCCTCAGATTGCATCTGCTTCATTCAAATGAGAAAAAAGTGGGAATCAGCATTTTGGAGGAGATTCAGAATCTTGCGGTCTCCTCAAAAGAAACGGCGGTTACAGCGCAGGATCAGAGCGCAGCGGTCAAGGAAATCGTCGCCACGATGGAAGACAATACCGCGCTTTCTGAGGACATCTCTCAGAAAATCAAGGATGTTTCTGGGGCTGCCACCAAGACGAGCGGCGATGTTTCGGACGGAGTTGCCTACCTTGAAGAGAATGTAAAGCAACTGCAAGAAATTGCCGCCACGAACCTGAACACGATTTCTGGAATCAAATCGCTGGGCGACAAGATTGAGAACATCTGGGACATCGTTACGCTGATTAATTCGGTCGCAGACCAGGCAAAAATCATCGCGTTCAATGCGGAACTGGAAGCGAGCAGTGCGGGCGAGGCGGGGCGCAATTTCCACATCGTCGCAACGGAAATTCGGCGGCTTGCGGATGGAATTATTGACGGCACTAAGGAAATCAAGGAGCGGATTACCGAAATCCAGCAGAGTTCCGACAGCCTTATCCTTGCGAGCGAAAATGGAACTGAAAAAATCCAAGAGGGCGTTGAGAACGCGAAGAATCTGGAGGAACGCTTTACAAGCATCAAAAATGCCTCCGAAAGCACGGCGGACAGCGCGGGAAAAATCACCACGATTATCCAGCAGCAGGCAGCGGCGAGCGAGCAGATTCTTATCACGCTCAAACAAATTGCCTCTGGCGTTGAAAATTTTACGTCGGCGACCGAGCATATCTCGCAGACCTCACAGAATTTAAAGTCAATTGCCGAAGAATTGGGCGACAAAAAAAATTCTGAATCACGTTCGGAATGACACGGCAAAGGAGTTTTGATGAACGAAGAGATAATCGAGCAGATTGCGCTGAAGAATAAGACGGAAGATGAGGTCGTTGAAGAAAAACGCATGATAACGTGGCTGTTTTTTTCCATTGCGGGCAAAAAATATGCCGTAAAATCAGGCGATGTCCTTGAAATTATCCGTGATGTCGCTGTGTACCGACTGCCGTTTATGCCGAATTATATTGAGGGCGTGCTGAACCGGCGCGGCGATCCGTTTACCGTCATAAATCCACGTCTTCTGCTTGGCGAAAAAGAGACAGTCCCGCCTGAAGAACCGCTCTTTTTGATTTTGAAGCGCGATGACGACCAACTTTCGCTTCATATCTCCGACATCCTGTTTTTTGCCGAAATGGACGAAAATGAACTGAACCTTATTCCTGGGAACGATGAGGAAGCATTTTTCTTAGGAACGCTCGGCTATAACGGCGAGGAAATTCCCGTCTTGAATCCGAACGCATTTGAACTGCTCATAAGGAAAGACCTTGGAAGCGACTGAATATTTTACCTGCATCGCCTACGACAGCGTGGATTTTCTCATTCAGAGCAAGTATATGGTCTTCGGAATGTACCTTGATGTTGCGAAAAATGTACGGAACATTGCATTTAACGAGGAAATTTTGCCGCACATTCATATTGGCGCGCTTTTGGAAAAAGAATTTTCGTGCAAGTCAAAGGAAAACTGTGGCGTGATTCTGGTGATGCGGATGCGTGATTTTGCGAAAGACGTGCGGACGTTGATTGCGACGTATACGCAGACACCGTTCCCTGCAAGCGGAAATTTTGCGATTTCGGTGAACAGCGCGATTTCGAGCAGACAGGTTGACATTTCTTCGCTTCGGCTGATTCCCAAAAGCATCCGCACTGCACAGACAAAATGTGGCGTGGCGGCGATAGGTTTTCTTGCGGACGAAAAGGACAATCGTCTTACGCGGAAGCAGATTCTTCTGTCGCTAGACAATCTTCTGCGGACATTTTTTTCTGCGGGGCTTATAAATAAAAATCGGGGAGAGAAAAAATGAAACTCATCATCGCGGACGGTTCTGCTGTAGTCCGTGCTATCATCGAACAGAATTTAAGAAAATACGCAGAAATTGAAATCATCGCCTCCGTGTCGAACGGAAAAAAAGTCATTCTTTCCGCACAAAATGAACGCCCTGACGCGCTTATCTGTGGCTTTGACATTCACGATCCGGCTGGAAGAGAAAGTCTGCATATTATAACCGATGAACTACGGCTTCCTGTTGTCCTTCTGTCTGATTCTAAAATTTCTGGCGTGCAGTATCAGGGCATTGTGGAGACGCTGGAAAAACCACGGCTTAATTCCTACACCAAAGAATTTTTTGATGTGCTGGTGAAGGAACTAGGAAAAATCTCCGCGTCTTCGGAAAAACGCTCTACATGCGCGGACGGGAACGGTTCTTTCAAAATTGTGTGCATCGGAGCTTCTACGGGCGGACCTTCTGCCGTTTCGCAGGTGCTTTCCTCGTTGGGCGACCATTTCCCGCTTCCGATTTTGTACATCCAGCATCTTGAAATTGGTGCGGACAAAAATATGGCGCATTGGTTTTCGGGCGTGTGTCACAATGTTCAGATTAAACTTGCCGAGAACGGCGAGGAAGCGAGAGCCGGTGTTGTATACATGGCGCCTGCTGACAAGCATCTGGTGATTGACTATGTGCGCCCGAACGGAAATCCCGTCCTCAGACTTTCAAATGATGACCCGGAGCGGTTCTTGCGCCCCGCAGTGAACAAACTGTTCAGAAGCGCGGCAAAATTCTACAAGAATGCGTGTCTTGCCGTTCTGCTTACGGGAATGGGTGCGGACGGGGCGGAAGGCTGTAAGGAAATTTGTGAGCGTGGTGGCTGGACAATCGCAGAAGACGAATCAACGTGCGCGGTGTTTGGAATGCCTGCGGCGGCGATTTCATTGGGAGGAGCAAAAGAGGTATTGCCCCGTCCTGAGATTTCCAGACGAATTTTGGAATTGGTGGGCAAATGATTCAGGACAAGTTGGTGACCATTACGGAAGAAGCATTTGAATCAATTCTCGCAATCTTACAGAGTCGGACAGGAATCGTTCCGCGGGCAAGTCATCGTGGTGGCATCAAATCATACATTGAGCGCAGAATCAAGGAAAAGAATCTTTCGGTGGAGCAGTGCAAGGACGCGCTTCTTTCTGACGACGTATTTTTTACCGAATTCGTGAACGAAAGCACGGTGAACGAAACTTATTTTTTCCGCGAGGAAAAGCAGTTTACCGTCCTAAAAAATACGATTTTCCCGCAGTGGAAAGCGATGTTCGGAAGCATGAGAATCAAGATTTGGAGCGCGGCCTGTTCTTACGGTGAGGAAGCCTATTCCCTTGCGTTGCTTGCAAAATCGTGCGGGCTGAATGTTTCGGTGACGGCGAGCGACATCAATTCCATCGTCCTGGAGCATTGCAAAAGCGGCGTGTTCTTGGATTCGTCAATCCGCTCTGTGGACGGCGTTGCTTTTCAGGGCTTGCTCGCGCCATATCGGAAAGATGACAAAAAGATTGTCTTCCCCGATGAGATAAAAGACTGCATCAGAACGCAAAAAATCAATCTTTCGGTAATCGATGTGCCTTCATGCAAAATGCTCCTGCCCAAAAATCAGAACATCATTTTCTTGCGTAACGTGTTTATCTACTTCAATCAGGAACTCCGCGCAAAGATTCTCCGCATTATCGCCGAAAGTTGCCTTGCGCCTGACGGAATTCTGTTCGTGTCGATGAGCGAAATTGCCCAGATTGACACCGATATTATGCCGTCGTCGCTGGAAAAAGTCTTTGACGGAACGGTATTCTATTTTCATAAAAAGGAGGTACGGTGATGGCCGTTGTTTCAGCCGATATTACCGAAAGTTTTGTCAGCGAAGTAAAGGAACTCCTTGAATCTTCCAGAAAAGACATCATAGATTTAAAACTGACGCAGAATGATTCTGACATTATGACCCGTCTGCTCAGAAATCTGCACACGATAAAGGGAAATTCCCGTATGCTCGGCTTTCCCACGATTGAAAAATTGTCGCATGCGGTTGAGGATATTTACAAGAGCGTTAAGGACGGGCAGATTAAGAATTCAGAGCGGCTCGTGAAATTCGTGTTTGCCGCCGCGGACAAAATCGCCGAGTGCGCTTCAGCAATCGCAAAAAAGGGCACGGATGAGCAGAACATTGAGCGGTATCTCCAGTATTGCGACAAACTTGCGGCGGGCGAATTGATTGATGTTGACGCTTTCCTTGACGAAATCCGCAGGGAAAAAGGCGAGTTTGTTGCTGACGATGATGAGGATGATTTTAACGAGAATGTAAGTGAAATCCAGTCAATCCGCATCAAACTTTCCCGCGTGAACGAGATTATCACCGCGTTTGATTCGATGATTACGCGCGAATTCCACCTGAAGCACCAACTTGGTGAATTGCAGAAAATTGAGGAAAAAACGGGCAGCCACGCGCTCTCAAAAATCCGCAAGCAGTTTGAGTCGGACATTTACGCGCTGGAGACCACGATTTTCAGCGTTCAGGAGCAGGTGTTTGACCTCCGCATGCTTCCCATCAGCATCGTCCTTCGCCCGCTGGAAAACACGATTGCGCTGGAGGCAATGAATCTGGGCAAAAAAGTAAAGTGCGTGATTCCAGAGACCGACATTGCGATTGACAAAGTGATTTTGGAAGAACTGGGCGACATTCTTATGCATTTGGTGCGGAACGCCCTTGACCACGGACTTGAAACTCCCAAAGAGCGAAAGGCGGCGGGGAAACCGGAGATTGGAACGGTCAGCATAACCTGTGTGCGGGCGACAAAGCATATTGAGTTGAAAATCAGCGATGACGGGCGTGGTCTTGACTACGACAAAATTCGTGCCAAAGCGAACAGCCTGTATCCTGAACGGGCGGACGAAATCAAAAAGATGAGCGACAAGGAACTTTCCCAGTTTTTGTTCCAGTCAGGCTTTTCCACCAAAGACACCGTTACGGAACTTTCGGGTCGAGGCGTGGGTCTTGATGTCGTCTGGGCAAACGTTGAAAAAATCAAGGGCAGAATCAAAATTGAAAGCGAGGCGGGAAAAGGCACGTCTTTCATTTTGCACTTTCCGCTTTCGCTTTCAACCTTGCAGGGGCTGTTCGTTTTCTCAAACAAGGACAAATATCTTATTCCCGCGCAACACATTGTTGACATTATATATAGAAAGAAAAGCGAATATATCACCCTGCACAACCAGAGTTACATCAAAGTTGAGGGGCAACTTATCCCGTGCTTTTCGCTTTCCACGCTGTTTGATGAGCGGAAAGGAATCTATAATCAGGAAGCAGATTCCATTCTCATCGCCGAATATATGGAACAGCGAATCGGCATTATTGTGGAGGAAGTGCAGCAGTATGTTTCGCTCGTGGTAAAACCGCTTCCAAAGGCGTTTAAGAATTTTTCGATTCTGCAGGGCATCGTTTTTGACGAGCATTATGACATTGTGCCGATTCTCCACGTGCCGGACATCCTTAAAAAATTTAAGTCGCTCCGTAGCTATGACATCAAAAAGTACGAGGCGGCGACCAAAAAACGGACGGTGCGGATTCTTGTAGTCGATGATTCTGACACGACGCGGCAGATTGAAAAGACGATTCTTGAAGGCGCGGGATTTGTCGTGGATACGGCGTTTGATGGGCTGGATGGCCTTGAAAAGGCGCGCGAAAAGCAGTATGACCTGATTTTGAGCGACAAAGATATGCCACGTATGACAGGGCTGGTGCTTTTGGACAATTTGCGCCGCATGGAGCAGTACAAAAATGCGCCGGTCGTCATCGTTTCCGCAGACCAAAGCGATGAGGTGCAGCGTGAATTTGACCGCTTGCGGGCGAGCGCGATTATTTCAAAGGGCGGTTTTGAACGCGGAAAACTTATCAGCACGATAAAAGAACTTGTAGGAGAGGCATGATGGCGAAAACGATTCTTATCCTTGAAACTTCCGCGACATTGCAAAAAATTTTCACCGAAACGCTGGACAAAGAGCAGTACACGCTTGAATTTGTGACTGACGGAAGAAAAGCCCTCTATTATCTTTTTGAATTTCCCCCGGACTTGTTCCTGCTGAATTTTGACATTCAGAGCCCACGCAGTTTTGAAATCGTCAGAATTCTGCGGTCAATGGACTGTTTTGAGGATTTGGCAATCGGTATGTACGCCAATTTCCCAACCCCGCTTGACGAAGTTTTTGCCCTGGAATGTGGGGTAACTTCTTTTATTAGGCTTGACCGCGATTCATTTGTGCAGAAAGTGGCGGTGCTTGCCGAACTTTCCGTGCCTGAGCTGGACAATTCGTTTATGGCGCAAAAGCAGGGCAAGTTTGACGACACGTTTCTTTTTCAAAAAACGGCGGAACTGTTGCACTGGGAATCCCGCAAAAACGCGATGCTCGAAAAACTGCTGAATCTGATAGACAGTCTTGAAAGCCTTGAAGAAATCGTAAAGTCATTTTTGCTTTTTATCGCCGAAGTCTGCGAAGTGCCGATTGCTGCCCTGTATGTCGTAGAAAATGACGGCCCGCACGGCTATTTTGTTAGTTCCGGCAATATTGGCAAAAAAGAGATTGCAGATTTCCTGAACGTATGCGTGGCTGATTTTGGAAGCGTGCAGAAAAATTACGATGCGGTTAAAATCGTTCCCAAGCGGCTGGGTATCAATCCTGAACTTGACCGATTTTTCAGCGAAACCGTCCAGCTTTCAAGTTATGAGAGCGAAACCTTTAAGACAATTTCGGGCAGCAAACGGTTCGGCACGGTGCATATCGTAAGCGAAGGCAACATCACGCGGGAAAAAAGAAATCTCTTCCTCTTCTGCGTAAAAAACGCCGCCCCTGTTTTTGACAAGGCACTGATTGTCAAAGAAAAAATCTTTTTTGAAAAGCGAATCCGCCGCGCATTCAGCCGTTTTGTGCCGGAAGAAATTATCGACAGTCTGGTTATGCAGTCCGACGAAAAAAATGAAAAAATCAGCGTTGGCGAAACAAGGGCGGTGGCAATACTTTTCAGCGACATCCGTGCGTTTACGAACATCAGCGAAAAGAACAAGGCGGACGTGCTGGTTGCCTTTTTGAACCGCTATTTTTCCACGATGGTCGAAATCATCAAAAAACATGGCGGCACAATCGACAAATTCATCGGAGACGCGATTATGGCGGAATTCGGCACTCCCGTCAGTTACAAGGACAATTGCCGTCGTGCGGTTGCCGCAGCCTGTGAGATGCGGGCGGCTCTTCCCACCGTGGAACTGGGCGACTTGGTTCTGCCAGAAGGGATGAAGTTCAACATTGGCATCGGCATTCACTACGGCGATATAATCGTTGGCTCAATCGGCTCAAAAGACAAGACCGACTATTCCGTTATCGGCGACAACGTAAATCTTGCAAGCCGCCTTGAGGGACTGACCAAGACATACGGTACGCAGATTCTGGTCAGCCAGAGCGTACTGGAAGATGCGGGCGAAGATTCGTTCTGTTTCCGCCATCTTGATGACGTTCGCGTAAAAGGCAAAAAAGATGCAGTCTCCATTTATGCCGTTGACCGCAGCGAAGATGAATTTCCGTTCGCATACAAGGATTCGTACATCAAGGGAATGGATTTGTACAAACAGGGCATTTGGAACTTGGCACGAGATTATTTTGAGAAGGCACTTTCCGCCTTACCAGGAGACAAGGCTGCAAAACTGATGTTTTCCCGTTGTGCGGAATTTATCAAGAACCCACCTAAAAACTGGGATGGCGCGATTGCGTTCGTTACGAAGTGAGATATGAGCGATTATATTATTCAAGCCGACCACCTGACCAAAAAGTTTACGCTGGATGCAGGATTTTTCGCCAAAAACGACCGATTTGTCTACGCGGTGAACGACGTTTCATTCGGCATTGAGCGCGGAAAAACCTATGGCCTTGTGGGCGAAAGTGGCTGCGGAAAAACAACGACGGCAAGAATGCTTGTCAGAATGTACAAAGCCGATGGAGGCTCAATCTGGTATACGCCAAAAGAAAGCAGGGCGAGCGACGGCGACCCCCAGAATATTCTCCTTTACAACCGCGCCGAATTGCGCCGCTACCGCGAAAAAATTAAGTACGTGTTCCAAGACCCGTCACGCTCACTCAATCCGCGGCTCACGGTGTTTAATATCCTTACGGCAAGTTACAAGTATTCGTCAATCTGGCCGGGAAAAAAAGTCGCGTATGACGAGGCGGCGCATATTATGGAAGAAGTAGGGCTTGACCCCAGCGATTTGGAGCGCAGACCCAGCGAATTTTCAGGCGGACAGCGGCAACGTATTTCCATTGCGCGCGCGCTCATTATGAAGCCGGAAGTGATGTTCTGCGACGAGGTTGTGAGTGCGCTCGACGTTTCCGTGCAGAGCCAGATTCTCAATCTCCTGCAGGAGATTCGTGAAAAGCGCGGCATCTCATTTTTGTTCATCGCCCATGATTTGCGGGTCTCCTGCTATTTTTGTGACACCATTGGCGTGATGTACAGCGGTCTTTTGGTTGAGGAAGCCCCCGCCGCCGATTTGTACAAATCTGCCGCACATCCGTACACCAAACTGCTCTTTGCGGGAAGCAACGGAACTCATGCGGCGACAAACGGCGAGGTCAAGACAACGCTGGAAACTCTGCGTGGCTGTCCGTTCGCCTACCGCTGTTCCCATGCAAGCGAAAAATGCCGCTCGGAAATTCCTGAGTGGAAAGAAATCGGAGATAGACACAAAGTAAGATGTGTTTTAGAATGAATTCATAAGAAGATAGAACATAGGACTATAAGGAGGAACTATGACAAATACCGAAGTTTTGGACGCGCTCCAAAAAATCAAAACCTATTGCGCGGCAGATTTGCTGGACAAACTGAACTACGCGATTGCAATCATCGAAAAACTGGAAAACGACGGCGTTAAAAATCCGCTGAAAACTGATTTTAAATCTCTTTCAAAGGAAGGAAAGTAAAAAATGGTAGGAACGTTTTGGTCTCTTGTGCCGCCGATTGTCGCGATTGCGCTGGCACTTATCACAAAGGAAGTGTATTCTTCTCTTTTTGTTGGTATTTTGATTGGCGGCGCATTCTTTGCGATTGACGCAGGAAGCGGATTTACGGGTTTTTTCACCCACGTCTTTAACGAAGGCATGATAAAGCAGCTTTCTGACAGTTGGAACGTGGGCATTCTGGTGTTCCTGGTCGTGCTGGGAACGATGGTCGCGCTGATGAATCGTGCGGGCGGCTCTGCGGCCTTTGGCGAATGGGCAAAAAAGCACATCAAGACAAAAGCGGGCGCGCAGGTTGCCACAATCTGCCTTGGCGTTCTGATTTTTATCGACGACTATTTTAACTGTCTTACGGTTGGCACTGTTATGCGCCCGATTACCAAAGAATACAAAATTTCCCACGAAAAACTGGCATACCTGATTGATGCGACAGCGGCTCCTGTCTGCATCATCGCGCCGATTTCTTCTTGGGCGGCGGCTGTTGCGGGCTTTGTGAGCGAGGGGGAAAACGGACTTGCGCTTTTCTGCAAGGCGATTCCGTTCAATTTCTATGCATTCTTTACGATTGGCATGATGTTCCTTCTGGTTTTTATGAATTTTGAATTCGGCCCGATGGCAAAGTTTGAGAACAGCCGAAAAAGTCTGCTTGATGATGAAGAGGAGAAAAAAACGTCTTCCCACGGTACCGTGTTCGACCTTGTGTTCCCGATTGCGAGCCTGATTCTGCTCTGCACGTTGGGCATGATTTACACGGGTGGATTTTTTGCGAGCGGGGAAGACCACAAGGGTTTTGTGGACGCATTTGCAAACAGTGACGCTTCGGTAGGACTTGTACTCGGCTCATTTGCCGCCATGATTCTGACCATTGCGGTCTATTTGATTCGCAAAGTGCTTTCGTTCAAAGAGTGCATGTCCTGTATTCCCGACGGCTTCAAGGCGATGGTTCCTGCAATCCTTATTCTGACCTTGGCATGGACGCTCAAAGCGATAACCGATTCTCTGGATGCGCCAAAATATGTAGCGGGTCTTGTGGAAAGTAGTGCGCAGGGATTCAAGAATTTCCTGCCCGCGATTATCTTTGTGATTGCTGCCTTGCTTGCATTCGCCACGGGAACGAGTTGGGGTACATTCGGCATTTTGATTCCGATTTGTATCGCCGTCTTTCCTGGTGCTGGCGACCCATTGCGCATCATCTCCATCTCTGCCTGTATGGCGGGTGCTGTCTGCGGCGACCACTGCTCCCCGATTTCCGACACAACGATTATGGCGAGTGCTGGCGCGCAGTGTGACCATGTGAACCATGTCTCGACACAGTTGCCGTATGCGCTTACCGTGGCTGCCATTTCGTTCCTTACCTACATCATTGCAGGCTTTACGCAGGAATTAGGCATCGTTGTCAGCGGCATCATCTCATGGATTGTCGGTGCGATTCTTTTGTTCCTGGCACTGGTCGTAGCAAAGCAGAAATTCGATAAATAAGTGTTGTAACGCGGAACGAATTATCCGTGTGACAAAAAAACTAATTTGTGCTATACTGTTTCTATGGAACAGAACGCAGATACAACGGAGCGGGACGAAAAACTGGAAGCGGCTATGCGGGAAATCTGCCAGCTGCTTTCAGATAATCACGACCCGCAGTTTATATATGATTTTTTTGGCTGTCTTTTTACGCCGGCGGAACTGAAAGACTTTGCCATGCGCTGGCTTTTGGTGCGTGAACTTGATGCTGGTACTACCCAGCGGGAGATTGCCCGCAAATACGGAATGAGTCTGTGTAAGATTACTCGTGGCTCGCGTGAACTGAAAAAGCCTGACAGTGCGTTCCGCCGTCTCCTTGATTTGACAAAAAAATAAGGGACGCGAATTACGTCCCTTTTTCTCCTCGTCTATATGCTTAGCGAAGCAGCATTGCGATGTCTCCGCGTCCCCAGCGGGCAGCCATATCAGCGGGAGTCTCGCCGGAAATATTTCGTACCTTACGGTCAAGATTCATCTGAAGCAGACGCTGAACCGTTTCCGTGTCAGCAGCGCGCGCCGCATAGTGCATGATGGTGTCGCCCTGCATATCCGTTCCTGTAGCACAATACTTTGCAATGATGTCAAGCAGACCGTAGTTTTTCGCGGTAATAGTGTTCAGAAGCGCGCTGTCGCCCGAAGTTGTCGCAACGAATGGGTCTGCCCCTCTTTCCAGAAGCGCTTCTACCAGCGTCTTTTGATTTGAGATAACCGCCTGATAGAGCGGGGTGATGCCTTTTCCGTTGCGCTGATTTATCGGATACCCCATGTTCAGCAACATATTCAGCATTTTTGCGGATGCCTGTCTTTCAACGGCGATGTGTATCGGCGTGTTTCCATCAGAGTCAACTATCATTGTGTTTGCGCCGAGTACCGTGTGAATCAGATTCTCGTCATTTGAGCGCAGGACAAGAGAGAACGGCGTTTCACCATAACTGTCGCGGCTAAGCGGATTTCCTCCTGCATTTCGTAGCATAGTGATGATGTTTGTGTTTCCATTCAAAGCCGCTTCATGATATGCATTACGTCCTGACATCTCCTGAATCTGCGGATTTGCGCCATACTGCAAAAGCAACGAAACCATGCTTTCATTCCGAGCCTGAACCGCGTCAATCAGAATCGAACGACCTGCCGCATCCGTTGCGTTTACGTTCGCTCCGTTCATGATTAGAAGTTGTGCCATCTCAGTTTTTCCCGAACGGCAGCAATCACTTAACGGCGTTTTTCCGCTTAGGTTCTGTGCGTTTACGTCCATTCCGAATGTCAGAAGCGTCTGTGCGGCGTGGAGTGCGTTCCATCTTCCTGCGGCATGGAGCGGTGTATTGCCCAAATGGTCGCGGGTCAGATTGCTGCGGGCATCGGTGACGATTCCGTTTTCTGCAAGCACATTAATCGTTGAAGGACTGTCTGCCTTTACCGCAGAGAACAACGCTGTCTCACCGTTTGAATTGACCGCATTGATTTGCGCTCCTTTTTCAATCAACGAAAGAACTGCCTTGTTCAGGGTCCATTCAGACGCATAGTGCAGGGGAGTGTTTCCGCTTCCGTCGGTCATATTCATCGTGCGGGAAGTAATCAGCCAACTCTGCACGTCACCACCTGCTTCAAGAGCCAGTCTGAGCGGAGAATAATTCTGCATATTGGTGGCAAAAATATCCGCGCCCTTGTCGATGAGCAGTTCACCCACGTTTTTCATATTTTTCTGCGTGGCAAGATAGAGAACTGAATCTCCGTCCTTGTTGCGTGCATTCACGTCTGCTCCGGTGTTCACGATGTACTGAATGTATTCAAACGGAGCATCGTGCAGGATAGCCGTGTGCAGGGGAGTGTTTCCTGCGGAATCTTTTGCCGTTACATTCTTTTTGGTAATCAGTGTCTGAATCATCTCAATGTCTTTTTTGTGCAAGGCAAGAGTGAGCGGCGTATTTGCTTCCTTATCCTCTGCATTGATGTCCGCGCCCGAATTCGCGTAGAACAGCACGTGCGCCCCAAGATTTTTTTCCACCGCAAGTTGGAGCGGCGTTACGCCTTGCTTATTCCGTTCGTTGATGGGCGCACCTTTTGAAACCAGCAGTTTAAGCACTTCGTTCGTTGTCGCCCCCATAGTGACGATATGCAGAACCGTGTCGCCATACATATCTTTTTGGTCTACCTTTGCGCCCGCTTTTATAAGCATCGTATAAATCGGAAGTTGGGCGTTTACGGGAATAATCAGCAGGAAGGGAGTCTTCCCCATCGCATCAAGGGCGTTTACGTTTGCTCCCTTTGCGAGAAGTAGTTTTACGATGTCGTCACGACCATAACGGACAGCCTCATGCAGGGGGGTCGCGCCACCGATGTCCTGGGCTTGCATCATATCCTGTACGCGAATAGAGCCGTTGTTCTTCAGAAGATAGTCAACTACTCCTGTATGACCAAGAATTGTTGCAAGATGGAGCGGAGTCTGGCCGTCAGTGAAACGAAGCAGAACATTGTGGGTTTTGATTGAATCTTCAAAATAATCGAAGTCGCCGCGTACCAATTCTGAGCCACCGAGAATAAGCTGAACTGCAATGCGGATTGCCGCAGAATCTTTTGGCGACTGAAATGCGAGCGCAAGCGGAGTTATGCCCTCGTTATCTTTTTCTGATATAGGAAGTTCCGAACGGATGCACATACCGATTGCTTTTTCATCGCGCGTCTTCACAAAATAGTGGACGATGGTTTCTCCGTCTACGCTGCGGATTTTTCCAGTCTGCGCATTTATCATTACGTCATACCACGGTTCTTCCTTTGCAAGGGCAAGTTCAATCGCAGAATTGTCTTCCGCGTCTTTTGCGAAAATATTGGCGCTCAGTTTGGTCAATGCGTGTGCGGCAGTCTTGCATTCATTTTTTACCGCCACAAGCAGCGCAGTGTCTCCCGACATATTTACGATTTCGGTATTCGCACCCTTTATGATGAGGAAACTGCATAGTTCCGACTCGTTCATACGTGCCGCAACATGGAGCGCCGTATTTCCGTCCTCATCCTGCGCATTGATATTTTCTTTTGTGCCGAAACGCTCTTTTGCCTCATCATAGCGTCCCTGTTTTATCAGGCTTTGAATCGACTCATCTCGTTTGCCAGTGCTGAGACAACCGAACAAGAGCGGCATCAGCGTACAAACCAGCATAATCTTAAAAGAATTCTTTTTCATATTGACTCCCAAAGAATAAAGGCTTCTTTTTGATTATCGGAATTTCTTGACTTTATGTAAGTGTTTTTTATCATTGACAGAAATAAGGATTTTCTATATAGTACATATACATTTCGGGCTATAGCGCAGCTGGTTAGCGTACTTGTCTGGGGGGCAAGGGGTCGCCGATTCGAATTCGGCTAGCCCGACAAATAACTCTTTGCTATGCAAGGAGTTATTTTTTTTGTTCTTCTACGCATTTTTTTAATGTTAATGAAATGTTAAGGAGACATGATGAATTATAATATCTTTCAGAAAAGCGTTATCGGAAAAAAAGGAAAAAAAGTAAAAAGATGGTATTGTTGGTATGTTGACAACGGTATTCAAAGGCAAATTGTGTGCAAAAACTGCTCCACAAAAGCTGAGGCTATGGCTTTTGTGTCAAAGTTGCCGTCACAAAGCACGGAAAACGCGGTAACAAAGAGTGTCTATCAGATTGCCAGAAATATGTTTTTGCCGGGAAGCGATCACATGAAAAGGCGTGAGGCGGTCGGAAAACCGCTTACGGAACAAACTATGCGGGATGCGCGTGGCTATGTTGAACAAATAATTGCAAAATGGGGTGAAATCGACATAACGCAGATAAAGGTGGCTGATGTCGGCACGTATCTTTTCGGCTTGAAACGTTCTGGTAGCTGGAAAAAACGTTATATCACTATTTTTTATGAGATTTTTGACGAGGCAGCATGGCTTGGAGTGCAGGTTTTGCGCCCGCGATTTCCGCATTTTGTCTGCAAACAGGGAAACACGGACATTTTTTCATCAGAAGAACTTAAAAAACTTTTCAATGTCGAGAATTTCAGCGGAAAAGCGGTCGATGCGGAAACGGTCTACTTGCTTTTTCTTGTTTCTGCGGTTGCGGGTCTGCGCATTGGTGAAGCCCGTGCTATACGTTTGAAGCAGTTTTTGCAGGAAAAGAACGCGCTTGTCATTGACGGCTTTCTTCGTGAGGGCGAAATACGCACGGATTTCAACAAAAAAGGCTCTGTGACGGACAAAAAGACGCGAATTGTGTTGATTCCAGAGCAGGTAATGGCAAAAATTCATGATTATGCCGCACGGTGGCATAAGAACGCCGAGGATTTTCTTTTCACACATGAAAATAAACCCTTGCGAAAGGAATATTTAGGCTCAATCTTCAAATCTGCCATAAAAAAGGCGGGCATAGACATGGACGGGCGAAAACTAAGCCCTCACTCATTGAGATACACCTATGTTACAAAGATGCGTCGGACGCTTCCAATAGAAACGGTGCGCAAGTTGGTGGGGCATACGGACGACAAAATGACCGATTACTATACGAGGGCTTCGCTGGAAGACGGTCTTGCGGGTATTTTAGGAACTAAAGAAGCGGTCGAAAACCTGTTTGACTGAAAATTTTAAAAAAAATTAAAAAAAACGGGATGACAGTTTAAAGTTGTCCCGTTTTTTTTTTAAACTTGTTCTATTTTTGCGTTTTTTTAGGGGTTAAAATACTAAATCTTTATATTATATATATTTAACTTGTAACTTTGTAACATAAATATTTTAATAATAGGTTAGTTTATACGAAAAAAAAATTTTATATTTGTTTTTTTTCTTATTTTTTTGATTTAAAAAATTTTTTATATGTAAATACAAACGATTTTTGCATGTTTTTATGTTACAAAGTTACGTTTTTCATGTTATATGCTATTACAGTTTTTTTTTTGCAAAAGGTACTGCCAGAGGGGTATACCCATGCGCAATTATTCGGCGGCGGGTGCTCTTGTAAAATTGCGTGCCATGTTTAAATTCAAGTTTAAAAAATGTTTTATAGGGAATAGTAAAGTTTAAAAACTTAGTTTAAAATTGCTGTATGGAAGTATCTGCGTCCGAATTTGCGCGGATGGCTGGTGTTTCGCCGATGGCGGTGTCTAAAAAAATAAAAAACGGAACGCTGATTCGCAACAGCGGGCGGAAATTGGACACGGATAATCCGGTGAACAGAGCGTACATGGAGCGCAAACAATCGGCAATGAAAGAAAAATTGTCTTTGCGCGAAATGGAAACAGCGGTGGCAAATGAGAACAACGCCTCTGCGCAGCTTTCCAGCGACGCTTCAATGAATGGAGCGTCATGCGGTAACGCAGTTTTTTCGGACGCTCTCCAGAGCAGAAGCGGGGAAAAAGATTTTTTTCTCGATGGTGGCCGACGGAATGTAAATGCAAATCAACAGGCTGCTGTTGGTGCGGCTGGGGCAATGCTGAATATGACTATCCGGCAGTTGATAATGCGGCATGGAACTTTGGATAATGTGGAAAAATACAGTAAGATTCTGCGGGATTTGTCTGCGGCGGATGAGCGTGAGCAGAAATTACAAGAGCGGCGGTTGGTGCAGATACCGAAAGATTTTGTGACGCAGCGTATGTTCGGGTATATCGACACGCTGATGAGGCAGTTGCTTGACGTGCCTGAAAGTATTTGTGATGCGCTCATTGCCATGGTTGTTGCTGATGGAGAAGGGGCGCGTAGTGGCGTTATACACTTGCTTTCCGACAACCTGACAAAATGCATTGCGGGAGCAAAGGAACATATTGCCAGCGAGTTGAATTCTCTGCGGGGAAAATACGAGATGCTGGAGAAGAATGATGATGCTTTGGGCGATATGGTGGAACAGGTTTTGCAGGACGGAAGGTGATGCACTACTTACGAGAGTAGTGAGAGGTTTTTGTGGAAGTGGTGGTCAAGGGGAGTGACGTTGATTTTCTCATGGGGCAGTTTGATAAGCTGACAGAGAAAAAAGAGTATCAGCTTCCGAGCGAGTACATACAGCGGGTACGCTACATAGACAAGTCTCTGTCTCCTTTTCCGGGAAAGTTCAGTTATGAGAAGTTTCCGTATTTCAAAGAGATTGTGGACAGGCTCAGCCCGCAAGACCCGACAAAGTATGTGTTCGTTATGAAAGGCAATCAGTGCGGCTATACGACGGGGGTGCTTGAACCAGGGCTCATGTACTTTATGGGTGCGGACGCAGAGGAACAGGCTTTGGTGCTTCCGGACGGTACGATGTCGCGGGATTACGTGAAGACAAAACTTGAAAGCTGCATAGATAACTGCGGGCTGCGTCCTATGCTTGCAAGCCAGAACAAAAAAGCAAAGTCCGCTAGAGACTCCGGCGACACGGCTATGCACAAACAATATCCGGGCGGCTCACTTCGTATTTTTGGCGGCGGGTCTGGCAACCGTTTCCGTAATTTCTCATACAAGATTATTTTTGCGGATGAGGCGGACGCGCTTCTGACGAAGATTAAGGGCGAGGGTGATTTGTTCACGCTGCTCAGTGCGCGTCAGGACGCATACCCGCATCACAGTAAGCTGGTGATTGGCTCTACGCCAAAAGAAGAAAGCACGTCGCTTATTAATCGTCTGTTCCATGAGGGAGACGAACGGTATTATTATGTGCCGTGCAAGTATTGCGGCAAGATGCAGAAGCTTGAATGGGCTGTATGGGATGAGCATGACAAGAGTAAGCAGATTGGAGGCATAGTCTGGCAGAATGACGAGCACTTTATGCCTATTTTGGCGACTGTTGGCTACAAGTGTCGTTTTTGCGGCGGCATAATGAAAAATTATGACAAGGTGAACATTATCCAGCACGGCGAATGGCGGGCGGAAAACGACAGACCTGCGCGGTCTGGTGCGGTCAGTTACCACATAACGGCCTTATACAATCCGCCGGGTATGTTCGGCTGGGAAGACTATGTGGAGCAGTGGTCGCTCGCATGGGACATTAAAAATAACCGCGTGAAGGACATAGAAAAATACCGCGCGTTCAGGAACTTGAAGCAGGGGCTGCCGTTTCAGGAGCAGCATGAGACGGTCAAGTATGAGCGAGCGTTGCGCTACCGGCGGTTTGGGTTTGCGCGTGGTTTTGTGCCTAACCGTATGGCGGAGCGTGACTGCGGCTCTCCCGTTCTTATTCTTGTGGCGAGCGTGGACGTCCAGAAAAATGGGCTGTATCTTGACATCGTGGGCTATACGGAGCGTGGCTGTAATTTCAGCATTGATTTTAAGTGGATTGAGGGGGCTACGGAGCAGTTCGGCGGCCCGTGGAATGTGCTTTCTGACATCTTCTCGAACGGTGTTTTTTTTGATGAGGAGGGCAGGGAGTACAAGATTATGATTATGCTTGTGGACTCCGGGCATTACACGAGCTGGGTCTATGCGTTTGTGGCACAGTTCAGGGCGGGCGTGTATGCCTGCAAGGGTCAGGAGTGGATCAAGGACGGGCAGGTTTATCAGCTTTTTGCGCCGGCGACGCTCAAACAAATCGGGCTTCCGCTTGCTTACCACATAAACACGGGCGCACTGAAAGACAGGATTGCGAACGAGATGAACCGGCTTTTTTGGAATGACGGGCAGGTGCAGCCGGCATGGTATCCTAATTTCCCGGAGGACTTTGGCGATGATTATTTTAAGATGTACGAGGCTGAGGAAAAGGTTGAGGTTGTCGATAAGTGGACGGGGAAATATCTGAAAACTATCTGGCGGCAGAAATTCGGCGCAGACAACCATGCCTTTGACACGCGGGTGTACAACAAGGGTGCGCTGGAGATTTTCGCCGATGACATCTGCCGGCACGAGCTGGGTTTTCGTTCATTGGACTGGGCTGCGTTCTGGGCATACGCAAAGCAGACGCGGGCGTTCTATACGGAGTGATTTACTACTTTCGTAAGTAGTTTGCAAAACGGAATTAAAATAACGCTTGACAATGTGTATATAATGTGTATAATAGAATTATGAAACGAAAAGATTTGATTAAACGGCTTGAAAAAGCAGGTTTTGTTTTTGAACGGCATGGGGGAAATCACGATGTCTACAAAAGGGGAAAAGACAGCGAGACAGTACCAAGACATTCAGAAATAAAAGAAAGCCTTGCAAAGGACATCATAAGGAGATGGAAACTGTAAGCCGCCCGCCGAAAGGGCGGACAAATCTTTTTGTAAGGAGCGTTTTATGAAGGTTATTTATCCAGTTATTTTTACAGAAACTAAAGACGAAAAAGATGTTGTTCTCGTTCATATTCCCGACCTTGATAGGTCAACAGAGGGATATGGGGTTATTGATGCTATAGAAATGGCAAAGGATTGTATCGGCAATATTCTTTTTGATGTTCCCGATTCTGAAATACCTGCAGCAAAAAGAATTGATGATATTGATTTGAAGTCCAGTCCGTTTTTTGAGGACGGGAAATCTTTTGTTTCCCTTGTTGATGTGGATTTGGCGGCTTTCAGATTAAGGGAAAAGTCGAAGAGCGTTCGCAGAAATATTACCCTTCCGCAATGGCTTGATGATATGGCAACGGCCGCAAAACTGAATGTTTCCGCAATAACACAGGGGGCATTAAAGCGGGAATTGGGAATTGCGTAAAACTGGCGGCTACTACTTTCGTGAGTAGTTAGAGTTTGTCCATCTGTGAATTGAAAATTGACTGCATATCTTTGGCGGCTGCTTCTGATGCCGGCTCAAGCCACTGATTCTGCGGGGTTTCTGTGGTATGGTACTTCAAGTTCAGGATTTCTTTGAGTTTGAATGATACTTTGCTTTTTCCTTTGCGGAAATTGGTGACTTGAAAAAATGCGTTGTTCATGCGAATAAATTTTTTCTGCCTTGATGCGATGAATGCGGTTGCGACAAGTCTTGATTTTCGGCTTCCGCCGCGTGAAGTCCAGCTGACTGTATTTCTGATGATGGAATTGTAATGATAGCGTTTCTGAACTTTGTTTTTGTTTGAGCCGCCGCGGGCGCGGGTGTTCGGGATAATCAGGTTCTTGCCGTTGGGGTTGCGCTTTATTCCGCCGGTTTCCTGACGGACCATGTAGCCGGCTTTTTCGGTGATGCCTGTCTCGCTTTTGATGTCGGAGAAGTGTTTTGCGCTTTTGGGGCACTGGGTGAAGCGGACGGAGTTGACGGTGAAGCTGTTGCGGGTGGTGAAGTTGCGCTTTATGTTTTCCTGTGCGAAGCGGCGGGCGTTTGCGGCCACGATGTTTACGGTGGCTATGCCTGCTTTGAGCATGTTCTTTTTTGTGTCCGCGAGGGCTGCGGAAAAAGACGGAACTATTTTTGTTGCCATACGGACATTATGGGGGCATGAGTGGTAATTTGTAAAGTGAACATACCTTGATATTGACAATATTATCAAAAAATGATAATGTTTAATCATGCAGTACGAAGTGATTTGGAAAAGAAAGATTGACAAGCAGGTTGAGCAAATGCCCGAAGCGGAGCAAAAGAAGTTCGCACTGCTTGTGAAGGACCTGGAGAAAAAAGGCCCGATACAGAAAGGCTGGCGCAACTTTTCCGATTTGGGAAAGGACAAATATCATTGTCATCTTTCCTATCACTGGGTAGCTTGCTGGTATTGCGAGAAAAATTCTATCGTTGTGGAGGTAACTTATGCAGGTAGTAGAGAGAAAGCACCATATTGATTTTACGATGTACGGGCACGGGCTTGAAATGGTGAAGAGTGCCCTTTTAAGAACTTTTCCCGACATTCAGTTTAAGGAAAATGCGGACGAAGATTTTGTAAGCTCAAAAGAAAGTTCCGTGCTGAAAGATATTGAATCAAAAATGACGGCGGCTGACGTTCTTTCCATCCGGCGCGAAAACAAGGGAATCACGCAGAAGCAGCTTTCAGAGGTGACAGGAATCGCAGTTCCCAACATCTCGCAGATGGAAAACGGAAGCCGTAAAATCGGCAAGGTGAACGCAAAGAAACTTGCAGAAGCACTTGATTGCGATGCGGCTGATTTTTTTATGTATTTGTAGCAGAAACGGAATAAGAACAGGCGGCAACTACTCACGTGAGTAGTTGCCTTTTTTTTCTACTCGCTGTGGCGACTACTTACGTAAGTAGTTAAATCAACGGCTCTTTTGTGTCTTTGTCGATGAAAGAGATTTTAAGCTCACAGTTCAGAGCCTCGGCGATTTTTTCCAAATCATGGTTGCTAAATTTGTTGCCAGTATATTTGCTATTTAAATTTTGCGGTGTAAGTCCTGCTCTTCTTGAGAGTTCTGCATAAGGGGGTGACTATGAGTGAATGAGCAAAAAAAATGGTCAAGGGCTGAAAAGCTGGCACTAGTCGCAATAGTGATTACGGCGATTCAGACAACCTTGACCGCCATTACCTCGCGTTTATCGCTTTGCAGGGAGTGTCTATCGTTCTTACGGTGGCAACGCTCATAACAATTTTTGCAAAATAAGGGAGGGCGAAGATTATGGATACGGAGCGCATTAAAGAATGGGAGCGGAGGCGCAGAGACAGGGAAAACGCCATCAAATGGGGATACGCTCTGCAAGAATACAGAAAATACAAGGAAGAATCTGAAAATCTGAATCAGGATTCACAGAAACGAATTCAAGCAGCCTTGAAATTGATTTCTTCCGGGAAAGCCCCTGCAATAATGATTATTTAAGATTACAGCGGTCGCTTATGGCGGCCGTTATTTCTATTTGACAAAGTTATCAAAAAATGATGATGTTTAATCATGCAAAACATTCAGTTCAAATAATCGGCTGATTGTTTTGCGTTGTCGATGAATTTTATTTCTGTGTCGGCGTTGGCGGGGGATTGGGCATGGGGCGCGGGTTTTGCGGAATATCCCTAGGGTCTATATATTTTTTGCTATGAATGAAACCAAACATATAACTCCCGCCAAGAACAAAACAAATGACACATAATTCATGTACTTACCAATGAACGCCGTTTTTCTTACCAAATCAGTGGGAAGATTCTTGCCGTGAGCCTGATTGTCGTAATCATTCTGTCGGCTGATTATGTCCAAGCGGTAAAGTTTTTCGGAGTTCATAAAGTTAAAGATTTCGGCGACAAGGCAGAGCGCGAACAAGAACCAGCTCGCGGAAAGAAGCGGCTTCCAGACGGCTACCGAAAAGTCAATGAGTTTCTCGATAAAGGCGAACGACACGCCGAAAACCCCCGCGCAGATTTTCAAGAGCCATTCATCAAAGCTGTGCTGCTGGTAAAGCCTTTCCTCATCGAGAAAATCACAGGTTTCTTTTGTCCAGTTGTACAGATTTAGTTCTTCTTCGTAGGTCATGGTGCTATGATACTGCCTTTTTTTGCGGCGGTCAAATTATCGGCTCGCCGGTTGCGTTGTCGAGGAAACGAATGTCAAGGCGGCTGTCGAGCGCGGCGGCGATTTTTTCCAGCTCGGAAATTTTAAATGTCCCGTTCTTGAATTTCTTAAAGATGACTTGCGGCGACTGTTCTGTAAGTCGGGCAAGTTCTGCATGAGACATTTTGCCTCTTTTTACCAAACATAAATCGATGTATTCTGAAATATCTATAGCCATATTTTTATAATAAACAAAAAAGATGATTTTAGCAACAAAAAGTATAAAAAAAAGCAAAAAAGTTTATATTTACTGTTGACGAAATAAGTAAAAAGGTTTATTATATAAACATCAAGAGCGCAACGGCACTGGTAAGGAGGTGATTATGAGTGGATGAGCAAAAAAAGAAGCCCTGCAAGCTTCCCGAAGACTGGTTCTGGAAGCTGCTTGCGCTGGTCGGAACAGCGGCAAGCGTTGCAGGGCTGGTTGTAGCACTGGTTAAATAACCAGTAAAGGGCGGTCTGAACAACCGCTCCTTTACTGGAAAATATAGATTTTATTTCAATGGGGGTCAATATGGCTAAGAAAACAAAGATTTTGATTGCGGTGTGCCTGTGCGTTATGGGCGCGTGCATGGTCGCTATGGCTGTGCTGTTGTAGCGCTTTCCTGCCGCTCTTTTGGGCGGCAGGAAAATGCTAGATTATCGGTTGGTTGGTTGCGTTGTCGATAAATTTAATTTCTAGGTGAGAGTCCAGAGCGGCGGCGATTTTTTCAAGTTCAGAGTTTTTGAAATCATTGCGTTTCAACTTGTTTGCAAGATTTGGCTGACTCTGACCTGTTTTTTCGGCGAGTTCTGTCATTGATATTTTGCGTTTTATGCAAATAATTTTTATGTTTTCTGCTAAATCCATGTGAAAAATATTATTATAAATAAAAAAAAATGTCAATTTAATGAAAATAATAACGAAAAAGGAAATATTTTTATTGACAAATTATAACTATTTCGTTATTATTATAACTGTCAAGAGCAAAGAGCCTTGATAAGGAGGTGAATATGAAGTGAGCAAGCTTAGAAAAGTGCTGGCAACCGTTGCAGACGTCGTAACGATTGCCAGCTTCATTCTGATGGTCATTCTGCTGTTCGTCTAACGGCTGACCTTGAATGAAATTGCCCCCGCTTCGGACTGCTCCACGGGCGGGGTTTACATAGATACTACACTGATTTTTTTAAGGAGGTCAACATGGCTTTGAAAATTGCGATTCTGGTTTGTCTGGGTATTGCGGTTGTATGCCGCATTTTGGTGCGGGTTCTTTCCAGAAAGCAGCAGTAACGGATACATAGCGCTTTCCTGCCGCTCTTTTGGGCGGCGGGAAAATGCTAGATTATCGGCTCGTCGGTGGCGTGGTCGATGAAGCGGATGTCGAGGTCGGCATCCAAGGCGGCGGCGATTTTTTCAAGTTCGGCCTGCTTCCATTCGTTGCGCTGCATTTTGTTGGAAAGGTTTTGCCGTGTCTGACCTGTTTTTTCGGCAAGCTCTGCAACTGACATGTTGTTCCGCTTGACTAGGCAAAGTCTGATGTATTCTGTACTGTTCATACGCTGATTATACACAAAAACAGATACAAAGACAATGCAAAAATGTGCAAAAATAACAAAAAAGTTTCTTTTGATTATTGACAAGAGAAACAAAATAGTGTATATTGTAAACATCAAGAGCAAAGAGCCTTGATAAGGAGGTGAATGACATGGAAAGGGAAAATGAAGACAAGCCGAAGGTAACGGATTGGATTGTTGCGATTGCAACCCTGATAACCGCAATCGCAACAATACTCAGTCTGGTGCTTAGGTAGTACCAATCCGCAAGGGCGGTCTGAACAACCGCTCTTAGCGCTTATTATAAATCAAACTGACAAGGGGTGTCAAATGAAAAGGACGTATTTTTATCTTGCGGCGTTTGTCGTGGTGTTCGGCGCGTTTATCGTGATAAACGTGCTAAGGTAGGTGTGTATGGGTTCTGTTGCGGCAATAAGGCTGGAGCATGAAGAGGTGTATTTGCCTGATGACGTGGAAACGCTGGTGATTGACAAGCTGAACACGATGCGCATGTTCGCGGATTTGCTCAGGAACATGGACAAGAGAGAAATCCATCTGCGGCCAGGGACGGCGCTTGCGGCAAGCGTTGAGGTGGAAAACTGGGCGGGCGAGCTGGAGCAGGTGCTGGGCTTGGAGGGCATGGCGTAGGATTTGGCCGACTACTTTTGAGAGTAGTCGGCTTTTTTTTGCGTGGAGATAAAAAAAATTAAAAAAAAGTGTTTAGGGAATAGTGTTTTTATTTTTTCTCGTTAAAAATAGATTTATGTATGAATTGTTGATAGACAAGGTTATCGGCGAGGACTGGTGGGAGCAGTACACGGGCGTGTCGGAGGAGATTTCGGCGCGTCATGTACGCGAGGTGCTTGCCGCTTTTCCTGCGGGCGAATCTGAGGTGCGGATTGTGATTGATTCTCCCGGCGGTGATGTGTTTGAGGGAATCACGATTTTCAATCTTATCCGCGACTTCGCGCGGAATCATCCGGATGTGACAATCAATACGTATATTCAGGGGATGGCTGCGAGCATGGCGAGCGTGATTGCGCTTGCGGCGAACAGCGTGAACCCTGAGAAGAATGTTGTTGTTGCCGAGGATAATTCCGTTTACATGATTCACAACGCTTGGGGGATTGTCGTTGGGAACGCGAACGATATGCGCGAGGGTGCGGAGTGGTTCGGCAAGGTTGATGACATGCTTCGCGCGGTGTATGTGCGCAAGACGGGCAAAAGCGATGTCGAGATCCGCGCGATGATGGACGCGGAGACATGGCTTTGGGGAAATGAAATCCTTGACGGCGGTTTTGCTGACGCAATCATTCAGCCGGAATATCAGGCGGACATTGACAAGGGGCTTGTCGTCAATGCGGGAAAGGATTGCTGCATTCATAGTGCGAAGGCGACTTTTGACAAGTCGTGCGAGTTGATGCGGTCTGTTCAGGCAAAGCGGGGAAAGGATGCGCCGCATCGTGATTATGCGGCGGCGGCCAAGGCTTGGGGATTCACTACTCTCGTGAGTAGTAGCAATACGGAAAAAACGGCGGGTGCCGGAAACGAAAAGGGGGCTGCGATGACAGCTGAGGAACTTAAAAAGGCTCATCCCGATGTGTTTAACACGGTGATGGCAGACGGCGAAAAGGCTGGGGTGTGCAAAGAGCAGGCCCGTGTCAATCGCCTTTTGGCTATGGGCGAGCGAGCGGGATGCACTGACTATGCTCTTGAATGTATCAGAAACGGGGCTGACCCCGCAGACGAAAAGGTTGTGGACGCTTTCTTTGACAAGGGGAAGGCTGCGCAGGCTTTGGCGGCACAGGCTGAGGATGAGAAGAGCATTCCTGACGTGAACCCGCCGAAGAATGACAAGAATGCGGACAGTAAGGCGATGTGCGCGGCGTTTGACAGTGCATTGAAGTCGGGAGGATATGACGATGGGGACGATTAACGGAATCCATGAGACGCGCTCGATTGAGCCTAAGACATTGCTCTTTGGCGACAACGAGTTTGAGACGGGCGTTTTGACGGTGGCGGCCGCTGGAAGCGGTCAGACCATCAACATTACGGATGGCACGGTGCTCACCAGAAACGGTGACGGAAAGTACGAGGTGGCGGCGGACACGGACGGTGCGCTGTTTATTCTTGTTGACCGCGTGGAAGCCCCGATTACCGAGGCGGGCGACTATGCGGTGCGCGTGTGCATCAGCGGCAAGGTGAACAGAAACCTTGTGAATATGGGCGGCAATGCCCTGACGGATGCGCAGGCGGACGCTTTGCGCAAAAACAATATTCTTGCGCTTCCTGTGCGCGAGGTTTAAGTAGGAGACGGAAATGCCTGAATTTTTGAAGAAAGTTCTTAGAATGTTTACGGACGGGCGGCGCAATGTGGAGCGCGGCTTCTTTTCGTTTTTTTTCAAGACTACGGAAGAGGATTACACCAACGCCGAGTATGTGGAATTGGATGTGGAGCGCACGACTAACACTGTTGCTCCCACTTTGCGCGACTCGCGCACGGGTGCTGTCATCGTGAAAAGCGACAGCTGGAAAGAGCACAAGTTCCGCCCGCCGTATATCGGGCTGAAAGAGCCGATTGACCTGATGAGCCTTTTGGAGCGTATGCCGGGCGAGAGCGACGACGCGGAGCGCGTGGGAAGTTGGTTTGGACGGCTTGCGGCGAAAATCGTGCGCGCGCTCTCGAAGTTCCACCGCATGATTGGCTTGCAGGTGGACTTGCAGGCGGCTCAGATTATGCAGACGGGCAGAGTGACGCTGAAGGACGACAAGGACAACACGAGTTTTGACCTTGACTTTGGCGCGGCTGTGACGCACTTTCCGACGGCGGCGGTGGGTTGGGGAAACGCGAACGCAACGCCGGTTGAGGATGTTGCCGCGCTTGCCGATGTGGTGGCGGCGGACGGTCAGACTGAACCCGCCCTGCTCATTCTTGGCGATGACGCTTGGAAGAATCTTCTGAAAGACGACATCTTTAAGGAATTCGTGAAGAAGGACGGGCTGGGGCTTGGCACTTTGCAGCCGGGCTTGCGCACTCGTGGCGGCGTGTATCACGGCATGGCTGACTTTGGCAGCCATACGCTTGAAATCTGGACTTTCAGCGGCACTTACAAGACGCTCGCCAATTCCACCCCGCAGCGGTTCTTGGACAAGGATGCGGCTATCGTTACGGCTCGTCCCGAAGATTTGGACTTCCGCACGGTGTACGGCGGCATTCCGTCTCTGGGCATGAAAGAGCCGTTTACGCAGGTTGTGCCGTCTGTTGTCACATTCGGTAACAGCGGGGAGGGCACGGGCTTTATCCGCGTGAACAACCGCGTCTTTGAGGATGAGTCTCAGGACACTTACACGGCAGAGGCGAAATGTAGACCGCTTTCAATTCCTGTGTCAATTGACCGCTATGGCTGTCTGAAGACACAGGTTGTATAAAAAGTTTTCGTTTGAGGAGATTATTATGGCTAACAAGAAATATAAGGTTTGTGACGGCGTTGCGCTGACTGTTAAGGGCGTGGTGCTTGGTGCGGGCGAGGCTATCCCCGAAAACGCGCTTGAAACGGACGTAATCAAAACGCTTGTTTCGGCAAATAAGATTGTGGAGGACGCGGGTAAACCCGCAGACGAATCTGCCAAGTCTGATGACGGTAAGAAAGCTGACGACGGCAAAAAAGTTGACGACGGCAAAAACGCTGACGACGGCAAAAAAGCTGACGACGGCAAAAACGCTGACGACGGCAAAAAGGTTGACGACGGCAAAAAAGTTGACGACGGCAAAAAAGCTGACGACGGCAAAAAGACCGAGGACAAGTAGCAGTGAACCTGCGGCTTCTTGCCAAGAGGGATGCCGCGCTCACGATTGAGGGCGAGCAGGCGGGAAACACACTCTGCACGCTCACGGACGGGGGCGGCAGAAGCTGGGAAGTGAAGATGATTCTGTACGATGTCGGCTTCCAGACTGACACCGAGGGGAACGCGATAGCGGGGCGCACCTGCTACGCAACTTATGTGTCAGACCGCGTGGCGGACGACGACGGAAACATCCTTACCCCACGGCGCGGCTGGCGGCTCAGTTGGACGGACATTCACGGCAAGGCGCAGCGAATGTTCGTCTCGTTCGCGGAGCCTGACACCACGGTGGGCTTCATGCGCATCTTCCTTGTGGTTCAGCTGGGGGCGGAGACATGAGCGACTTGAGGACAGCGAGGCAGTACCATGAGCGATGAATACGAGCCGGCTTATTCTGAATTGCAGAGCGAGCCGGACAACATCGAAATCATACGCGACCAGATTGCGGCGTTGCTTGCGATTGACTTGAACAAGCAGCATGAGATTGCGATGAACACGCTAGACCCGAATGATGGCGACTACGATGTGGCGGTCTATGTGGAGAACGATGACCCGCTGCAATATGTGGACGACGCAACGCCGGGCGCGAATCCGTTTCCGTGCGTGAATGTGTCGCTGGACTCTTGTGACGACGATAAGGGGACGGCGAGTGTGAACAGGCAGTGCTGGACGGCGCAGTTCTATATTGACTGCTATGCGACGGGGAACACGGCGAGCGACGAGGATTTCGGAACTAAGGCGGCTTTGAAGGCATGGAAGACGGCGCGGCTTGTGCGGCGGATTCTGCGGGCTGAGCCGAACACTTACCTGCGGCTTCGCGGAGTGGTCGGCAAGGTGGGCTTTAAGTTCCAGTCGGGCGAGCCGAACAATCCGAGGGGCGCGATTCGGGTGAAGATGGTGCGCATTACGCTTTCGGTGGACTATGTGGAAGATGTTGAGATTTCTCAGGGAGTCATTGACTGGGAGATTGTGGGGATAGTTACGGACGAGACCGGACGGGTTATCCTGAGATGATGGCAGTTTACTACTCTTGGGAGTAGAGAGGAGAAAAAAAAGCTATGGGCGTGAGTAAAAGCGCGGTGAGCCGCGTTACTGGCATTGAGGTGACACCAAAGAACTTTAACACGGGGAATGCGGCTATGCTTCCGCAGCGTCTCGTGATTATTGGGCAGGGTAACGACGATGTGGTGTACTCTTTGGATAAATATGAGTGCGACGGAAGCGCGGTGAGCGTTGCGGAGCGGTACGGCTACGGAAGTCCGCTGCATCTTGCCGCAAAGCAGTTGTTTCCGTCTGCGGGTGCGATGGCGACGTTCCCGGTTTCGATTATTCCTGTCAAAAAGGACGATTCGGGGTTTACGGCGGCATCGGGTTCTATTACGGTTACGGGCACGGCGGCTACGGCTGCGGGGAACATGGTGTTCTCTGTGGGCGGGCTTGACGTGCAGGTTGCCGCTGCGAAAGGTGCGACCCCTGCTCAGGTAATGAATGACATCATCGCTGCGGTGAACGCTGAGCAGGACAGATGCGTGACCGCTTCGCTCGTGTCTTCTTCGGTGAAACTTACTTCCCGTTGGAGCGGTGCGCTGGGCAACAGGATTTCGCTTTCTATGAGCGGTGACATCCCGGGGCTTACGGTCGCGGTTACGGCGTTTGCGAGCGGTGCGGGAGTGCCGAGTGTGGATGCCGCGCTTACGAAGGTAGGCGAGGTGTGGGAGACGTTTATTCTGGACACGTTCGACTACAAGGGTACGAATGGCTCTGCGTCTTCTTTGCTTGATGTATACCAGACGTTCGGCGAGGGCAGATGGGATGTGCTTGTGAAGAAAGGGCTGCTTGTCGCACATGGCTCAACGGACAACTATGCGACCCGCACTGCGGTGACGGATGCGCGTCCTGGCGACCGTATCAATTTCTTGATTGAGAGCGTTGGTTCGCCTGAGCTTCCGTTTGTGGTGGCGGCGCGTGGTTTGCTTGACATTCTTACGACGGCTGACAAGAACCCGGCGCAGAATTATAAGGGAACGCTTACCGGCTTGAAGCGTGGAGATGACGCGGCGCAGGAAAGCTATCTTGTCCGCAACCAGAGCGTGCAGAAAGGCGCAAGCACGAATATTCCGAACGGCAGCGTGGCTGAGCTGAATGACATTGTGACGTTCTATCACCCGGCGGGCGGCGGTAAATATCCTGCGTGGCGGTATGTGGTGGATATTGTGAAGCTGATGAACATTGTGTACAACCTGCGTCTGATTACCGAGAGCGACGAGGTGAAGGGTGCGCCGCTTGTTCCTGACGGGCAGGTGACGAGCAATCCGACTGCGGTACAGCCTAAGATGTTCAAGACGTGGTTCGCTAACCTTGCCGACAGTCTTGGACAGAATGCGCTTATCAGCGATGTGGATTTTACGCTTGACAACCTTGAAGTGTCGATTGACGGCGAGAATCCGAAACGTATCAATTATGTTTTCCCGGTGAAACTTTCCGGCAACGTGGAGGTTGTTTCCGGCGATGTGTATTTTGGTCAGTATGTGGCATGAGGAGATAAGAGATGAGCAAAGCGAACGGAGCATTTGAGAGCATCGTCCTGAAAGACAGGCGGTACACTTGTGACGCGGAGGATGAGCCGGAAGTCGATTTGAATGAATTTGACAACGAGGTGAAGGCTAATTCTGACGGCACTTTCCGCACGGTTAAGACGCGCAAGGTTCAGTCTATCAGCGGTCTGAACATTGAGATTGACGTTGACCGTGGAGACCTTGACCATATCAAGGAACTGAAGGGCAGTCTTGAGTCGTTCTCAATCTCTGCCACGAGGGTTGACGGGCATGTGTATTCCGGCAGCGTGATGATTGTCGGTGAGACGAAATATAACGACAAGGCAAACACGATGGAGATTTCCTTGCAGGGAAAAATCAGGATGCTGTAAAAAAGTCATTTCGCCTTACAGGATTAGCTGGTGGCGAAATGGCTGACTACTTTTTCGACTAACAGGAGTTTTGAAAAATGAACGAAAAGAATGAGGTTATGAGCGAAGAGCTTGCGGAAAAAGAATTCGAAAGATGGGTAAATCTGGCAAACATCGATTTGTCTGGCTATGCAGAAGACGAGGTGGTGGCATTCCTGAAAATCAAAAAAAGAATCTCAAACGCCTTTAAAAACGGCTCGCTGTTCGTGAACGATGACGGAACGCTTGAATACGAGGTGTCACAGGCAAGCCCTGCGGGTTATGCAGGGGACAAGGTTAAAATCTCAGGCTTGAACGGAAGGGCTTGGCTTGCCGCCGACAAGTACAAGTCGGAGGAGCAAATCCACAAGCTGATTGCGGTCGCTTCGGCGATAACGGGAAAAGACACGGGTTGGTTCGCCAATCTTGCGAGCGGCGATTTCTTGATTTTCACGAACATCGTGTCGCTTTTTATGAACACCTGACAGTCACGGTTGTCTTGAACGGCAAGAAAAAGACTGTTAGGGCTTTGGAAGGAATACCAACGATGATACGGCAGATTTATTCTGACTATCACCTTCCTACCAATCCCATGGAGTTGAGTCTGGAAGAGATTCATTTTTGGTATGATCCGCTGGTTCCTGGACTTCTAAGGATGCAGAAGCAGGTGAAAGAGAAGTAGAATCGTTTTTATTTTTTTTGATTTCCTGATTGAGGAGATGCTTATGGATTTGAAACGGAATGACAAAAGAGAACAGAATGCCGAGAAAAAGCAGTGCAAAGCCAATCGTTTTATGGGAATAACAAAAGCAGAAAAACGAAGCGCAGAAGCACTCAAAGCCGGCTGGGTGCAAAATGTAGTCAATCCGTCTCCATGCGTAGAGCCTGTCTACAGAAAGGCTTATCGAAACAGGAATCAAAGAGAGGATAACCCACCCTGCTATATTGCAGCCTTTCATAAACATATACCCGCCGAGAAAAAAGGCAAGTATGCAGAAAAGAAAACAGAGGGGATGCGCAAGAACGGTTTGGGCCATTTTCTCGCCGCTTCTCGTATATTTTGCGGAATCGGCGGGCGGGTTTTTATGAAGCAAAAAAGCAAGAAATACAAAGTCACGGAATCTCATTTCTACACTCCCTTTTTTAAAGGAAGTGTAGCACGGAAATTTGTATCTGTCAAAGAGAGGGGGAAATAATGTCACGGAAATACGCGATAGTCACAGAATTCCTTCTCGCAGACAAAGCGTCAAAAACGCTTGAAACTATGGGGATAAAAAGCAAGTTCCTCCAGAAATCGCTTGGGACGGGGCTGGCGACGGCGGAGCGGCGGCTCAATGCGATTGGCGTGGCGGCCGGTAAAGCCGCGCTTGGCATTGCGGGAATGGGAATGACTGCTCTTGCCGGTGGAATTGCGAAAGCCACGGGCGCATATATTGCGTTTGATGACACGCTTACTGCGGCAGGGGCAAAAATGAGCGCGAGCGGTGGTCTTAATGCCTCTATGGAAGAGTTGAAGAAGACCGCGCTTGATGTTGCGGCTGCGACCAGATTTACCGCGAACGATATGGCGGGTGCTATAGACAAGATGGCTATGGCTGGCATGACCGCTTCTGACGTTATCGCAACTCTTCCCGGCATGGCGAAACTTGCCACCGCCGCAGGTCTTGACGCTACAAGCGCAATCGACATGGCGACTGATGCGATGGGCGCGTTCAACATGGCAAGAGACAGTCTCGGGCAGCCATTGAAGGGTGATGCGCTTGCAGGAAGCCTTGAAAGAATCAGCGATGTCGTGGCAAAAGTCACGAACAGCGCAAATATTGACATGAATATGTGGTTTGAGTCCGTGAAAAACGGGGCAGCCACATTTACACAGTTTGGCGGCGATATAGAAGAATTCTCGGCATTGGTTGGAAAACTTGGCGATGCGGGCGTAAAAGGCGGAGAAGCGGGAACTGCGATAAAGAACATCACGCTGGGGCTTACAGGGGCGGCAAGCACCGCACGGAAAGCACTTGCCAGTATGGGTATAAACGCATTCGACCGCTCTACCGGGAAGATGCGCTCTGTCATTGACATTATCGGAGACCTTGAAAGTAAATTCGCCGGTATGGGCGATGCGGAGAAGGCAGAGAAACTGAAAAACATTTTCGGGAAGGAAAACATGGGGGGTTTCCTTATCCTTATGAATGAAGGCTCTAAGAGTCTCCGAAACTTTACGCGCGACATGAAGAATGCGGCGGGTGCATCTCAACAGATGGCTGATACCATGAACGCTTCCTTGAAAGGAAGGATAGAGCTTTTGAAGTCGGCTGTAAGCAATCTGGGAATCAATTTTGTGAGCAGCTTTGACTCGGAGGAAACAAGGAACGTGATTTCGGCACTCACGGAAGCCGTGGGGTATTTCCAGTCGAATGTGCTTCCGAAAATAGCCGCAGTGGTCACGCAGATTTTTCCGACAATCCAGCGGGGAATAAAACAGGTGGTCGGGGAACTTCCGAAACTCTTTGACGCGTTCGGCACGGCGTTTACCGTTATGAAGCCCCTTATCGCGGTCATCAGCTTTTTCGTCGGGCGGTTATGGAAGTTAAGAACTCCGCTCGCAATAGTTCTGGGCTTATGGGGAAGTTACCAGTTGCTTATGATGGCTCTCGTGGGGCCGATAAAGGCGGTTACTTTTGCGATAGAGGCAAAGAACATTGCTATGGGAATCATGCACGGAATTCAGATTGCGCGGAACGCTGCGATATGGGGAACGGTCGTTGCGGTGCAGGCAGAGAATGCCGCAACGCTCGGGGCGGCTATAGGAATGAAACTTTACGCCGTTGGAGCGAAAACAGTGACAGTCGCGCAATGGCTCTGGAATACCGCGATTATGGCTTGTCCGATAGCATGGATTGTCGGTCTGCTTGTCGTTCTCGTGGGAATAATAGTGGTACTCGCGAACAAGTGGCAGAGTGTGACCGCCGCCGTGGACGGATTCTTTGAGCGGATGAGAAACATGGAAGGGATAGGCGGTTTTATCCTGAAAAGTCTTGTAAGACCGTTTGAGCTGGTCTGGAATCTGGCGAGGGGGCTTTTTGATACGCTGAATGCTTTTAAACAGGGCGGTTTTCTTGCGGGAATCAAGATGCTGGGGCTTTCTCTCTTGCAGTTCGTTGCGGCACCGATTCAGGCGATACTTGACAGTCTTTCGTTTATTCCCGGAATAGGGAAAAAGGCGGAAGCGATGCGGAACTGGTTCAGCGAGCAGCGGGCGGGCATTTTGAACCCGAACGACGCGACCGGTGGCGCAGACTTTGACAATGCGGACGCTGCGGAGATGAGGGCGTTGGTCGCGGGAAGCGGACCTGTCAACTCGCGGACGGTCACGGAATCTTATTCGGAGCATGTGTCGCGGCTTGATGTAAGCCTTGCAGACGGGCTTGACGGAAAATGGGTCGGAGCTGTCGCGCCGAATGTGACGCTTGACACCGGGAAGCGAGCGGCGGGGTTCTAGGTGAGGTATGGAATACATAGAGGGGATTATGGCAGAGGAAAAGACGGAAAAGGTTTGTGACGGCGGCAACGTGTTGGCAGCAAAAACAATCAGCAAGATGTTCAAGTTCGTGGCTGCTGGCGGCATTGTCGTCTGCGCGGTCTTGAAGTGGCTGGATCTGATGCCGGGGGCGACGGTCGGCGAAATCTGCATGATGTGGGCTGTGGTGTACGGGCTTGGTGCGGGTACGATTGACCTGAACATTATGTTTGAGAAATTTGTGGGGAGAAGTTAGGCGATGTGGGATGCTATTGGGAAAATATTGACGAGCGAGAATACCGTGGCGACGATAGTAGGGGTTATCCTCATTATCTTTATGTTCGTGGTCATGGTCAGTGCGGGTTTCCTTAACCTTAATTTTTCATTCCTCAAAATCGGGCGGATGGGGAAGAACAAGGATGCGGATGTCAAATGGCGGCAGGTCAAGGTGGCTCATGAGTTCATCTCATCGCTTGAGGGAAAAATCAACGTGGAGACGATGGAATACAATGGGTACTTTACGAAGTATATTCTGGAGCGGGTGTACGACAAGGTGTTGGAATGGATCATATTCAATCACATCTCCACTTCGACTGAATATGTGCAAGACAAACAGGAGTCTATCTGCAATCTGGTGTATCTGTTCAATGTTGACAAGGATTTTAGAACGCCGGAATTCAAGAAGCGTATGTGCAACTGGACCGAGGAGCTTATAGAGCGTCTGGTGAAGACGCGGGAGGTATACGGATGAGCGCGAAAATTTTGCTTTCGCTTGCTTTTGTCTTTGCGGCGGTCGTTTTTGTCCTTGTTTTCCGGCTTCGGTCGCTCAGAAATGAGCTTCGGATGACGAAATGTCAGCTGGAGGCAACGGAAAAGGAAAAGAAGGCGTTCGCAGAGCAGGTCGCACGGCTGAGCAATGTGATTGACGTTACCAATACGAACAGGAAGGAAGCGGATGAGAAAATTGATGCTTTGCATAGCGGCGACGCTGCTGGCAACGCTCTTGACGGCTTGTCAAAGCGATAAGGTTGTGTATGTGGACAAACCTGTCGTGCCTGAACTGGTGTTCCCGGTTTTTCCGATTCTTGCGGAGGGGGATGCGGTGCGCGACAAGGAAGCGCGGACGGTGACTGTGCCGGAAGCGTGGATTGTGCGGCTGGAGGAATACCATATACGGATTCAGGAGACGGAAAAGGATTATTGCGGGCTGAAGGCCCTGTATGAAGAGTGACTACTTTTGTAAGTAGTGAAAGGGGGATGCGGTGAAACTGAATGAATTTATCAACGAGCGGATTAACACGAAGGTTGACTTTGACGGCGCATACGGGGCGCAGTGCGTGGACTTGTTCAGGCAGTACTGCAAGGATGTGTTCGGTTTTCCGCACACGGGCGCGGTGGACGGCGCAAAGGATTTGTTTCTGCGCTATGACTCTCTTCCCGTGGAGAAAAAGTATTTTCTTAGGATTCCGACCGTATCGCCAAGAGTGGGCGATGTGGTGATATATGGCGGCTCTGCCACGAACAAATACGGGCATGTGGCTATCTGCGTGGGTACGGTGTCTGACGGGAACATCCTTGTCTTTGAGCAGGACGGATTCCGCCAGGACGGCGCGAAAATAAACGTGCGCGGCACGAAGAATATGCTTGGCGTTCTGCGGGCAAAAGTTTGATAGGGAGAAGAAAAAATGGCGATTGAGGTTGTGGGAACGAGAAACAACGGTGCGAGGCTTGCGCTTGCGTGTCTGAGCGGGGACAAGGCGGATTTGTTGGGCTGGGCTGTGGAGAAGTCTTTGTGGACGGGAAGCACGGCGTACTGCATGGACACGGGCGAGTCGCTTGTGTATGACCGCGCGAGCGGGGCTTGGTGGCCGGTGTCCACTGGCGGCGGTGGCGGCGGGGATGTGACTGTTGAGCAAAACAAGGCAGTCTCAATCACAAAGCAGGATGCGACCGAGGTAACGCCGTCTGTCGGATACAATGCCATGGCGAAAGTGACGGCAACGCCTGTGTTGCAGGAGAAGACTGCCGCATCGAACGGGGATATTGAGCCTGACGCGGGGTATGCGGGCTTGAAGAAGGTGACGGTCGCTGTTCCCGCAGCTCCGGAGGGGCAGACGAAGGACGTGCGTATTACGCAGAACGGCGTTTCTTCTGTGTCTCCTGACAACGGTTTTGTGCTTAATCAGGTGAACATTGAGACTGACGTTGCGCCGAACTTGCAGAACAAGACTATAACGCAGAACGGCAGGTATGTCGCTGACGATGAGTATGACGGCTTGGGCGAGGTGACGGTGGACGTTGCCGGCGGCGGTGCGCTTGAAGAGAATAAAGAGGTGACAATTACCGAGAACGGCACGACGGAGATTGTGCCGACCAGCGCGTCGGAAAGCTGCTATACTGACTTTACCAGACGGTATAACGAGGACGGCTCTGTGTCGCAGTCTTCGATTCCTGCCGGAACGGTGGAATCTCAGAATCAGATTGGCAGCATGTATACTGCCAACGGCGTGAACTACACGAGTGATGGGGAAGACCTGTATTTGTATTACTTCCAGATTGAGGATGCCGCCACGCATGAGACGCTTGCGCTTCCTGCGAACGCGAAGAAGTCCAGCCGCATTGGGGCGAATGCCATTTCTGGCGGCGAAGAGCAGTATGACATGGATGTTGAGAACGGTTACACGATTGCCTGTTATGACGGCGTTCTGTACCTGAAAAACGGCGACGACTATTACTTTAACTTTGATTTCAGCATCTCAAACTGGAACGATTTGTATTATTCGTTCTTCAATGTTGGTATCGGCGGCACGAAGGTGACCGACGCCGCGCTGATAGCCGCTCTCAACGCAGTCACATTCGCCGCATCTATAAAACTGTATTCGCTCTATGGCGAATTTTTTTACCCAGTCACAGGATTCACGCAGTTCTCCATCGGATACGACAGCGATAAGGACGCTGCCGGGTCTATCTGGGAGTACGGCGACACGAACAATCAGTATCCTTACATCGTGCGGTATGACAAGGTGGGCACATTCCTTGCCCTTAACGAAGCGCAGCCGACGGATATATACTACGCGACTTATGGGGGAATCAAGCAGTATGACGGCATGGAGAAGGTGACGGTGACGACTGCGATTCCGCTGGAAGAGAACAAGGCGGTGAGTCTGACCGCTCCGGGGGAGACAGAGATAACACCTACAAGCGGGAACGCCGGCATGGAGAAGGTGACGGTCACGCCCGTGCTTCAGGACAAGACGATAACCGAGAACGGCACATATTCCGCTGACTCGGGGAATGCCGGACTTGGGGAGGTGACGGTTGCTGTGCCGCTTGAGGCGAACAAGGCGGTGTCCATCACCGAGAACGGCACGGTGGAGATTGAGCCGTCAAGCGGAAAGACCGCTATGGAGAAGGTGACGGCAACGGTGGCGATTCCGCTGGAAGAGAACAAGGCGGTGGAGATTACCGAGAACGGCACGGTGGAGATTGAGCCGTCAAGCGGAAAGACTGCTATGGAGAAGGTGACGGTCACGGCAGCCATTCCATTGGAAGAGGAAAAAGTGGTGCAGATTACGGCGAAAGGGACGACAGACATTCTCCCCTCTGACGGAAACGTTGCAGTTAAGAAAGTGACCGTGGATGTGCCGCACGTTTTGAAAGGATATACATGGAACGGTTCAGGACGATGGGCTGATGATGTTGTTACGACTTCTGGAAATCGCAAGCTGTTGAAAACGGACAATGATGTCGTGTCGCTTGATGAGTATAAAGTTCTTTTTGATAATCTTGGCGTGGTGGCAAAAGACCGCGATGTATCTTCTGGACGGATGACTTACAACAACGGGATATATATTCATGTATACACAAAGCAGCCAGATGGGGATGATGGCCGCCGTTACTTTGTGAAGCGTTCTACCGATGGTGTAACATGGTCTGAGGAGCAGCAGATTCCGACAAGAGCAAGTTCGTATGGAAATATCACTGAAGGTCTGTCAAACTTGAAGGTGATTGACGGAAAATTTGTCGTTTATGGTATTAATGATTTTGTTGCGGTCAGCGACGATGGCATTGCTTGGACAATTGGTGTCGGTCTTAACAACGCATCCACAATCTACGATGTTGCTAGTGACGGCAACGGAACATGGCTTTGTGGGTGTTATGACGGCTACCATATAAGAAAAAGTACAGATTATGGGGCAACATGGACGAACACTTCTATTAGCACTGATCGCGCTGTTTTAGAACTCCGCTATGAAAATGGATGGTTTGCAAACGATATTTATGGAGTAATGTATTATTCCGCGGATGGGGAAACTTGGATAAGAAAAGGCGACTTGAGCAATGCTTATGTTGTATATGACAGTACATTGCAGATGTGGGTAGCGTCTAAGGGCGGAAAAATTATCATGTCTTCCGATTTGGACAACTGGCAGGAAAAAACAACGAGCGGATTTAGGTCAAATGTTACTCTGAGTCCCGTGGTATATAACGGTCTGCATTTTGCGCTGCCGAATACTTCTACCCAGAATGCTCTTGTGAGCAGAGACTATCTTGTATGGGAAGAATTGGAAACTTCTTATGATTTGCAGGAGGCAGAACTTATACTTGCTTCTGAAGGTCTGCTTATAGCAGGAGCAAATGCGGTCTATGAATATACTGGGGAGAAGTTTTTAACCGCAACCATAGGCGCGGACACCTATCCGCTCGTGCGGGACAGCGCGAGGGACGTGGAGTTCTGATGGGAAACAAATCGGATTGGGCGGAGCGATATTTTCTCTCACTGGCTGGCGGGGCAAGCCCCGCCGGGAGATGCTACGCGATGAAGTCAGATACGTCACAGCCAAGCGCGTCGGCAAGTTTTTTTGCGGTTCGCGCGCCTATGGGGCGTTTACCTGCTTCCATGAGCGATACATTCGGAATGGCGATGCCGGTCCTCGCGGAAAGTTCTGCCTGTGTCCAGCCTTTATTCTCACGGCGGATGAGCAGGGTTTTTCCGGGATGCCAATCGCGTTTCATATCTTTGAACCACTCGGACTCAGAAACTTCTGAATATGCCTCGTCATTGTCTGTGGCAACTGCTTCTTCGGGCAAGATTTCCAGAGAGGGGATTTCTTTGCGCAAGGTTTCGACAAGAAATTCTGCGCCCTGTCCGTATACATACGCGTTAATATGGCGCGTCTTCTCTGCTACCAACATAAGTCACCTCCACAACAATAGTGTTTTGTTCCCAATACCAAACTGCAACCCAACTGTAACTAAGATGGCAGTGGTAAAAATTCTTTCCCAATTCGGAGAAATTGCCCCAGTCTTTTTGTATTGCGCCTTTTCTTTTAAGGTCGTTCACAAGTTGCCAGAATTTCTCCTGAACATTTTTAGGGCATTTGGAAATCTGTTTTTCGATTTTGTTTTTCCAAACGACCTTGTATTTGTCCTTCTTTTCATCGGGCTTGTCCTGTTCCATATCTTAGATATTATCAAAAATGATAATATTTGTCAAGAAAATTTTGAGGTAAAGGCGGCGTAGTAATGGGAATGTTGCTCGATGACCCGAACGGGGTGGCTGATTTGGATATGCGCTCGTATTGGGAAAACCAGCTGAAGAACGACAAGGTTCTTTTAAACGAGGTTGACCGTGCGATTATGTTTTTTTTGTCTCCCGATGGGGCGAACGGTACTGTGGAGTACACGATTGACACGGGGCAGGACAGGCAGACGGTGAAGCGGTCTGAACTTGTCTCCCTGTATTCGTGGAAACAGCGGCTTGTGGCAGAGATAAACCAACTTTCAAACGCACTTTATGGGGGATGCCGGTGGAGTCAGGTTTTGCCGGGGTACTGATATGACGGAAAATAAATCTATCGAAAATTACAGCAATTATCTCAAAAATATTACCATCAGGGCGTTGGGCGATTATTATGGCGGGGATTTTTGGGACGGGTCGAAGTTCTTTGGTTCGTTGGGACCGGTGGCTGAGTGGACGTTTGTGGACTACTGGCGGCTCAGGAAGCGGAGCATGAAGCTTTTCCGCACGAACATCTACGCGAAGGGCGTTATCCGCCGTCTTGTGTGGAATGAGATTCACACGGGGCTGGTGGCGACTCCCACGCCGGTGGGCGCGGTGCTGTTTTCGCAGATGGATGAGATGGAGCGGGAGGAGAATGCTGTTGCGTGGGGGGAGCGTATCGCGACGCAGTTTGATTTGTATGCGAACAGTCCGGCCGTTTTTGACTGGGGGAAAAAGGAGACGTTCGGCGCGTTTCAGGAGCGGGTGAGGCTTGAGAGTCTTATCAGCGGAGACGGCATTATCATCAGCCGTATTGACAAGGACACGAATCTGCCGCGCTGGCAGTGGGTGAACGGCGACCATATCAGAACGCCGGACAATCCGAATCTGCGCGAGGGGCATTATATAAAGCATGGGGTTGAGTTTGACCGCTGGGGTAGAAAAGTCGCGTTCTATGTGCAGAGCGAGGCAGACGGCGTTTTTGAGTATGAGCGGATTCCTGTGCGCGGCGAGAAGAGCGGGCGGCTTATCAGCTGGATGGTGTACGGCGGCGAGCATTTTATTGACGATGTGCGCGGCGAGCCGTTCCTTGCGGATTCGCTGTATATGCTAAAAGACCTTGACCGTACCCGTGACGCTGAGGTGCGGGCAAGTCTTGTGAACGCGATGATTCCGCTTTTTTTGGAGGAGGCTCCGAACGAGATAAAGGTTGCACGTCCTTCGGACTTGATGCGGACGGGCGGCAATCCCGGGGCTGTGGCGGGTGGTGGCGCGCTTTCTGGCGCACCGCTTCCGCCTGTGGGCGACGGGGTGCTTCCTGCCGGTTATGCGCCTGTGGTCACGCCGCCGACTAACCAGATTGACATTATGAATCCGGGAACGGTGTACAAAGCCCCTACGGGCGGGAAAATCACCAGTTTCCAGACGAACCGTCCGAACGTGAACTATTCGGTTTTTGAGCGGTCTATTATCGCCGTCCTTGCGTGGAGTCATGGGATTCCGCCCGAGGTGCTGATGCTGGAGTTTGGGAACAACTACAGCGCGAGCCGTCAGGCGAACAATGAATTTGAGGTGTATCTGAGCCGTTTTGTGAAGCGTTTTTCCGAGGCGGTCACGCAGCCGGTCTATAACGGGTGGCTTACGCAGATGGTTCAGATTGGGCAGCTTGTTTTGCCCGGATTTATACGCGCGTATGGGAAGCCTGACGGATGGCAGATTGTGAACGCATGGTTGCAGTGCGCATGGACGGGGCTGAACCGTCCGAGTGTAGACCGGCAGAAAGAGGCGGGGGCAAGTCAGACGCTCCTTGACAACGGCTTGACGACGTATGATTTGGAAGCGCGCAGACATTCCGGCTTGAGTTTTATGCAGGTGATGCAGACGCAGAAGCGGGAGCGGGAGCTGATGGCGAGAATGAATTTTACGCCGCGTACGCTGGAGGACAACAACGGGAATCCGGCATACGGTGCTACTCCTGAGAGTAGTGACGAGGAGTAGCGGATGGCGTGGACTGGGGATATTGTTGAAGCGGCGTATACTTCTCCGAGCGGCAAGCGTATGGCTTTCAATTATGATGCGGCTTTGGAAAAGAAAACGTCGCTGAAAACTGCTGAGAATACTTTCCCGGATGTGGACGGGGCGGAAGTGCAGTCGCTCGGGCTTGGCGGGAAGAAATTTCCGATGACGGCTATTTTTTCTGGTGCGGACTGCATGACGGAAGCCTCTTCTTTTGAGGAGCTTTTGTGCGAGCGGGGGTATGGAATCCTTGAACATCCGATTTATGGCAAGCATACGGTTGTTCCTACCGGCGAGATTGCCCGCGGCGATGATTTGGTCTCAGCATTAAACGTAACTTACGTGAAGGTTATTTTTTCTGAGACGATAACAGACCGCACGTTTCCTGACAGCGAGGTGGCGGCGGCTGACGCGCTGGATGCTGCGATTGAAGGCTATGAGGATGTTGCGTCTGGGGCGTTTGCAGGGCTGATTGAGGCGGGGAGCGTGGACGATGAGCTGCAATTGCAGTCGGTCTTGAAGGCGCAGAGCGACAGTCTTTTTAAGGGGATTACAAAACTTGCGGAGAATGCCGGGGATTTGCAGCAGAAGCAGTCTCTCTTGCAGCAGGTTCAGAACTTGAAAACGACGGTGCAGGGGTGGATTGGCAAGGTGGATGGGATTGCCGCCAATGCGCAGGGAATTGCGACGGTGCTTATTAAGACGGCACGTCTTCCTTCTGAGATTGCCATTGGTGCGATGGCAAAGGTGGAGGGGTATGCGTCTGTAATGAAAGATATTATCAACAACGTAAAGAATGACCCTGTGGGCGCAAAAGCTGTTACCAACCAGTATGCCGTCACCAGCGCGATTCTGGGGGCTTTGGTTGCTGCCGCCGGGTTCGGTGTCGCCAAGTGTGCGGGCGACGCAAATACGAGCGGCTCTCGTGCGTCTGGCGGGGTTTCTGCGAGTGGTTTTATGAGCCGGGCGCATGTGCTTTCTGTGTGCGATGCGATTCTGGAGCAGTTTGAGACATACAAGGCGTATGCGGACGCGCAGATTGACAAGGATGTTTTTGTGGACACGGGCGAGGGATATGCTTCGCTTCTGGAGACGGTTGTCTGTTCCGTGCAGCTTTTGCAGGAGACGGCGTTTGATTTACCGATGACAAGGATTGTCAGGCTTGGGCGTGACAGGCAGGTGATTGAGCTTTTGTGTGAGTTGTACGGGAAAGATGGCTTTGACCGATTAGACCAGTTTATCACGGACAACGAGCTGACGGCGGACGAAATCGTTCTGCTTCCGATGGGGCGTGAGGTGCGTTACTATGGCTAAGTCTTATACGGTTGTGTCCGGCGATACGCTGGGAAAGATTAGCGTCAGCTATTACGGCGTGTGGAAGCGGTGGACGGATATTGTCAAGGCTAATCCGCAGCTAGAGGGGAGACGTGCGGCCGTAGACGGTTCGCCGCTTATTTTTCCGGGTGACGTGCTTATCATTCCTGACGAGACTTTGCCCGCACAGGAGAGCGTACCGAAAGAAACGATTGTTTTTGACGAGAATGCGCCGCAGGATTTTTCGCTTGTTATTAACGGGAAAAAATTTACGGGCTTTACGGCTCTTACTATAAAAATTTCGGTCGCAAGCATGGACGCTTTTTCTTTTATGAGCAAATGGAATGCGGACAGTAGGGGGCTCCGGGATGCGTTCAGGCCGTTTGTCTATTCACCATGCAAGTTGTTTTTTGGTGGCAACGTGATTTTTAACGGGATAGTGCTTCCGCCCGTACCGCAGATTTCTCCCGAGTATCGGACTATAAACGTGCAGGGGTATCCGCTTTGTGGCGTTCTGATAGATTCCTGTCTCCCGCCATCGCTTTTTCCTGCCGAGTACAACGGGCTTGACTTGCGGCAAATCGCCGAGACGGTGTGCGAGCCGTTCGGCGTAGGCGTGGTGATTGAGGGGGATGTGGGCGAGCCGTTCGACAAGGTGGATGTGGGGCTTGATGATAAAATCTGGGATTTTCTCTCGAAACTCGCCGGACAGCGCGGGATGGCGATGACGAATAAATTTGACGGAAGGCTTTTGATTTATAAGCCAGTGATAAAAGAGGTGAGCGCGAGTTTTATTCAGGGGGAAGTGCCGTTTATTTCGTGCGCGCCTGAGTTTGACGGGCAGAAGATGTACAGTCATATTACCGGGTACACGAAGACGACTGCGGGTGCGGACTCGCAGAAATATACATATGAAAACAAACTGCTTACACGTAAGGGCGTTCTGCGCTGTTACGGCAAGCAGATTGATGACGCGGTGGAAGGAACGCTGGAGCAGTCGGTGAAGGCGTTGGCGGGCAGAATGTTCGCCGGATGCGTGAAGTGGCGGCTTACGGTGAGCGGCCACCGTGACAAGAACGGCAGGCTTTACCGCGAGAATATGGCGGTGAGCGTGAAAGCCCCCGACGCGGAGATTTACCGCGAGACGAAGTTTCTTGTGGATGAGGTGACTCTGAAGCGCGATGACCAGGCTGGCGCACGGACGGAGTTGCTTCTTGTGCTTCCGGGGAGCCGTGACGGGACGTTGCCGGAGGTGTGGCCGTGGGAAGAATAGGCAGGCTTATCAAGACGGAAATCCAGAAGTTTATCGTGCAGACGGTGGAGATGTATTACGGTGCGAACGTCACGGCGGAAACTTTTGCGCCTAGCGGCGACGATTCGCCGCCGCTTGTAGATGACCGCATCGTGCTGGTTCAAGTGGACGGCACGGGGAACTTTGTCGCTGCGGGCGTTCTGTCTAAAACGCAGGGCGCGAAGCCGGGCGAGAAGTATCTGTATTCGCGTGATGCGGACGGAAATGTGAAGGCTGTCCTGAAACTGCTGAACGACGGGAAGATTGAGATGGTCGCTCCCACCGATTTTTCGCTCACGGGTGAGAATGTTGCGGTTGAGGCGGAAAAAAAGCTGACGCTCTCTGCGGCGACCACGGAACTTACCGGCGGCACGGTACAATGCAAGGGAATGGCTGTTGCTGACGGAACGGGGTGTTTTTGTGGCGTTCCGTACTGTCTTTTTAGCGGTGCGCCGCAGACGGGAAAACAGGTGCAGAATGCGTAGGTACTTATGTACGTAGTGAGGTATGGGTATGGCAATGAACGGAACGACGCTTGGCGATGAGATTGCCGCTTTGATAATCTCATCGGATGCCCCTGCTGAAATGCGGGCCAGGATAAAGGCGCAATGGGAAAGAATCGGCAGTGTTATTGTGAAGCATATTCAGGATAACGCAAAGGTGACTGTTGCGGCCGGAATTTCGGTATCCACAACAGGCACTTCACAGGCGCAAACAGGTGCGACAACGACAACAGGAACGGGAACAATCTCGTAGGACGAGGCAGATATGGATGTGGACAAGAACAGTTTTTCAGGCGATGTGCTGCTTGTTTCAACGCCTGACGGCGGGGATATTGTCGTGGAGGACGGGTTGATTCAGGATTGCCGGAACTTTGACACGGCGGTGTATCTCTCGCTTTTTGGCGGGAACAAGAACGATTTGGACGGCAGACCTAAAGAGACTTGGTGGGGGAATCTTATTTCCGGCACGAAAAGGAACGAATGGATGCAGAGTGAGTTTGGCGCGATGGTGACGGGGCTTCCGCTCACAAGCGGAAACTTACGCAGGGCGGGGGAAGCCGCCAAACGTGATTTGCAATGGATTCAGGCAGATGCGGGGGCTGACGACATTACCGTGCGGCTCTCGGCAGAGCAGGCCCGCCGTGTGACGCTTTTTTCCGAGATAACACGGGATGGGCAGCATATTGGCGGCGGAGCGTATGAATTTCAGTGGCAGGAGGCGGTTTCTTAATGGCATATGAAAACAAGACGGTGGATTACGTCTATGGGCTTTTAATCCAATCCTTTCAGGATAAGTTCAACAACAAGTTTCGGTTGCTTCCGAAGTCTTTTGTTGTCGTGCTGTCGAAAATTTTTGCGGGTGTGTTCGTCATTCTCTACAAACTTGGCGGATGGTTTTATTTGCAGCTTTGGCCGGACACGGCGAGTTTTGAGGCGGTGACTGTACTGGGGAATACGATACGTCCGCTTGTGCAGCTGGGCAAGCAGTTTGGGGTGGGCGAGCCTGAAAGCGGGTGTGAATGGCGTGGCACGATTACGGTGACGGCTGTTTCTACGGGTAAGGCTCTTACGCTCGGAACGCAGCTTAAAAGCGATAAGACAGGGCTGGTTTACAATGTGGCTGAGAACACGGGGATTGAGGCAAGTGCCGTGCAGGTGCCCGTGTATTGTGTTCAGGCGGGCGAATCCGGCAACTTGAGCGCAGGCGATGTTTTGAATTTTGTCTCGCCGCTCGGTTTTGTCGAAACGAACGCCACGGTGAGCGGAACGACACAGGCGGGCACGGATGATGAGACCGAGGAGCATTACAGGAACAGGGTAAAAACTGGGTACGGTCCACAGCCACAGGGCGGATCGCTCTCTGATTACCGCATTTGGGCGCAGGGGGTTTCAGGGGTCATGCAGGTGTACCCGTATAACGACACGGATAACCCTGCCGGTGTGCTGCTGTATGTTGCAGGAGACCCGTCCGTTTATACTGACCGCATTCCTGACAGCGGATTATGTAAGGCGGTGGGCGAGGCTTGCACGTATGATCCGGACACGGGGAAAGCGAGCAGGAAGCCCCTGACGGCGGTGCTTGACCCTGATTTTGACGAGTCCTATGCGAACGTGCGCCCGGTGCGCGTGACGACTTTTGGCGTGTCTATAACAGGGGTGACCGGGGCGGTGCTCGCCGATTTCTCTGCCTCGGTGAAGTCTGAGCTTGCGGCGTACTTTGAGAGCCGTGAGCCGTTTATACGCGGACTTGATGATGAGAATGCGCGCGCTGACGATGTGCTCAGAAACGCGGTTATTGCCGTTGTAAGCGGTGTGGCGAGTTCTTTTCATGCGCGATTTGATACCGCATTTTTATTGTTTAATAATACATCACCGACAGAAGCGTATACGCTTGGGCAGGGCGAGTTGTGCGAGCTTGGAGAGCTGCGGGTGAACGAGGTGGTAATATGATTGGCAGAAAGTTCTTTGACGCAATCGGCGCGCTGCTTCCAAAATCGCGGGTATTTGACATGACGGCTCAGAAGAATCTGCGCAGTTTTTTTGAGGCGTTATCTGTTGTTCCTGATGATGTTAAAAAAGAGTTTGAGGGGGTGCTGCTCGATTATTACCCGGAAACGACGCGGGCGGTGGACGAATGGGAAAAAGCATTCAGGGTTCAGTTTTCGACATCGCTCTTTAGCATTCAGGAGAGGCGAAATATTATTGGCGCGCTTTGGCTTTTGAGATACGGGAATACGACTGCTGAGTTCATGCAGATGGTGCTGCGGCTTTTTGTGCCTGGCCTTTTTGTGACGGAAAATGTACCGACGGCCAATGTTGTCGGTATGATTCTGAATTACAAGAATGTCTGCGGGAACAGATATATGTGCTGCGGAAATCGCCGTGCGTTCTGTGACGAAGACAAATATGAGTCGAGAAGTCTTCCGCAAGTTCTGCGGAATGATTCTATTACGCCGTGGGACGTTCCTCATGACGAGCGTTTTTGGAACATGTGTTTTTTTATATCGGGGAAGGTAACGAGGGACGAAACGAACGCGATTAAAGCGTTTGACAGAATAAAAGTCAATAAAAAATGGAAGGAATTCATAGAATATGTAGTGCTAAGCCTGAAGCCGGTGCAGAGCATTGCGGTACTTTTTCTTGAATATGAGGAGGATGTATGAATAAGTATGATAATAGTTACAGTCCGTACTTTAAGGCGGCGAGCGAGGAATATCCTGAAGGATCGGCCATAAACGCGACTGACGAAAACAGCGTTGACGGAACGCCGATTCTCGCGAAGTTTTTTAACGATGTCATAGGTTTTATGTACGCGGTGTTCCACGGGGTTTACGGAAACCCGAAAGTTTCAGGGGAAACCGTGACAAGGCAGCTCTCTGGCGTGACTGAGAACGCGAAAAGCAGCGACGTGTGGGATGCCATCAAGAAATTCGTGACGGATACGGCGAATGGCGTATCGCGGCAGCTTACGGCGTTCATTAACACGAAAGGCAAGGCAGGTGGTATTGCGCCGCTGGGCGATGATGCGAAAGTCAGTAAAATACACCTGCCGTCGATTGACGATGTGTTGTCATTAAGGCTTTTGAGGTACAAGGATGATTATATGGTCGGAAGCCTTGACGAGGAGAATAATATTCTTACCGTTGTCCTTTACAGCAAAAACGGAACGCAAAAAACATGCCGTATAGCGACAATCGCGGATTCGCAAGGCTCACTTTCCTTTGGGGTTGACGCGGATATTGAAAGTTACAGATTAACCACGACAAGCTGCGCGAACGGAGAAAAGGTTGAAGAGGGCACGGTTGCCTCATCTCCAAGACTTTCTGTCTCATGGAGCGGGCAGACGGTCAGCAAGGTGCATTTTAACGGGCTTGTTCTGACTGTAAAGGAAAGAAATACGACTGTCTTGCAGACGGATTCCTATAGCGGGGACGTTACTACCAGCGGGGCTTTTGTTTCTTTGATTACTGCTTTGACGGGAAAAAGTGAAAGCTTTGGCAACGTAAGTTTTGAGGTGTATTACAACTCGGCGGTCGTCTCTTTTACCAACGGAAGCACAAAGACGCTCCCTACATGGACGGGTGCTGTTTCCGTTGAGTATGACCTTGAGTATAATAACCCGAACGCAAAAGATAACGGAACATTTGATGAGAATGTCGGCGGCACGATTCAGGGAGCGTTCCTATGATTTTTCGGCTGCATTCGTTACAAAGTGTGCTGGAGCATGATTTTACGATAAAATGGCGCATGACCAGAGACTGCAATCTGCATTGCTCTTATTGTGTCCAAAGGCATAAAGACACGCTTCCTGCGGATATATCCGCACAGGAGAGCGTCCTTGTCCGCACTGCGGAACGGATAGCGTCGCTTATAGAGCGTTCGGGGAAAAAATCGGTCAAGCTGGAGCTTGTGGGCGGGGAAGTGACGTTGTTTAATCTGGAAGAAATATTGTCCCGTATTACGAGTCCCGCTTTAAAGCGGGTGCAGGTAACCAGTAATTTTATGCGCGGCGCAGACTATTATGCTGCTCTGGGTGATTATCTTTCTTCAAGGGGCGTTGAATTCAGCTTGACGGCGAGTTTTCATTCTGAGGGGCAGGGGCTGGATGACTACATATATAAAGCGGAGCGTGTAAAAGGCCATACGACATGGTTTACTTGCCAGATGGTCAGTTCCGTGGGCAATCAGCCGCTTGTGATGCAGTTTAAGGAAATGTGTGACGCAAAAAAGCTGGCGTATCACATAGATGCCGACATACGGAGCGAGCGTTATATGCAGCGGAAAGACGCGCGGCTGTATACCGCCGCGTCTCGCGTTACGGGGAAGCCCCGGTATATTGCCACGTTGAAAGATGCTGACGGAAACTTGTTTGAGCGGGAATATCAGACGAGGAACAGTTTTATTACGGACGGGACGGTGTACGAGAATTCGCTCTTTAAGGCGATTAGGACAAAGGGCTATGTCTGTACCGTAGGCTGGGATTATGTGTACATTGAATTTGACAGGGTTGCTTCCCGGACGGCAGAGAATGCGGATTGTACGCAACGAATGGTCATAGAGGATTTTGTTCCCGTGCCGCCCGCACCTTGTCTTTTTGGCTCTTGCACGTTATGCGGGCAAATGAGTCTGCTTCCGAAGACAAAGGTTGAGGTATGATGTCGTGTTACCGAGGGCTTTTTTTTACCCGCACGGGAACAGTTCCAGCTGGTCTACTGAGAGCAAATCGAAGGCGGCAAGGTGCTCTTTTGCGGAGCGGTTGTGCTGTGTCCACTGACGCAGTTTGCTGACGGCAGCTTTTTTGGCGGCGCATGGGGTGGGGTAGGTGTCGGCTATCTGGTGCGGGAAGACGGCACGGACGAAGCGGCACAGCTTGCACTGGATTGAGTAGGTGTATTTTTCCGTGTCATCTTCGACTTTGTAGACGGCAAGAATTATCTCGTTTTTGCCGCGCACTTCGTCTTTCCGTTCTATCAGCGTCATGGTTTACCTATGCGTTCAATGCAAGGTCTATCATGTAGCGTGAGGTCGTCTTTCCCGCAGCCTTTGCCTTTGCGTCAATAATCGCCTTTTCTTCCGGCGATATGCGGAAACAGATGTTTGATGTCTTCCCGCGTTCGCCCGTCGTCTTGCGGCCGCTTCCTTGGCGGAAACCGCCACGTTTCTTTTCCTCTGCCATGACTAAATCATCTTGAAGATTTTAAGAATCACGACAAGCACGATTCCGTTGATGATTCCCTGCGTAATTGCTTTCAGAATGAAGTAAAGTACCTCTTCCTTTTTTATTGACATATAAGCCCCCTTGGGGTAAGATATGAGTACACACAGGCGGAAGCTCTTAACCGCCGCCCGTGTTCCCCGCTAGCCGATTATCAGTTTAATGATGACCGCTACAAGGATTTGGATTACACCTGCGATTAGTAGTAACGATACTTCTCGCAGGTATTTTTTTATCCATTTCTTCATACCTTCTCCCTTTAACAAAGATTTGTTCACCGGAGCAACGCTCCTGATGATTAGAATATATCATCTTTGTAAAGGTTTGTCAATACATTTCAAAAAAATTATTTCTTTCCAAGCAGGTTTTCTATAACAAATCTAGAGACGGTCTTGTCGTTCTCTTTGGCGAGCCGTTTGAGTTTGGCTATTTCTTCGGGAGTGCCTGAAATTGTGGTGTTGGCGAAGATTTTAAGCCGGCCCGTTGGTTTTCTGCCTGAGCCTTCACGAAAGCCACCGCGTTTTTTTTCTTCACTGCTCATATTGCCCCCCAAATCAGGAACGCAACGGCAAGCCCGATAAAGAAACAGATTCCCCATTTTACGAAATGCTTTGACATTTTCCGCTCCTTGTGCAAGAATGGAGTGAAAGCACCTGCACTGGATTGTGCAGGACACTTTCTGACAAACTAACTATCTTCCTTCAAGCCAGCTGGTTATGTAATATCCTACTATTACACCCAGCATGGCGAAAAGGAAATCCACCAGCTTGTCCACCAAGTAAAGAAAGAACTTCTTCACGATGAACCTCCATATCAGCGCGTCCGCTGATAGTCATAATATACTTTATAATTAGAAAAATGTCAATAACTTATTTCAAAAAAAAAGTTCTTTCATAATGTCTGCGGTCACGCCATTCCTGTACTTGCTTTTGAGCGCGGCAATCTTTTCGGGCGGATTGTCGTACTGTCTGCCGCTGAATCTATGCTGCCTGCCGTCCGTTTCAAGTGCGTGGCGATTTTTTGTCCGCCAGTAATATGTTGAGCGGGGAATATTTAGACGCTCCCATTCTTTCATTCGGATGCCTTGTCGAGTTTTGAAAGAAAAACACTGCATTCATGGCGTGACACTGAAATGTTGAAACAGGATGCTATTTGGGCTGCAAGATGCTCTCTCCCCGCGCAGAATGCGGCAAACCCCTGTTCACTTGCCTTGATGTCTTTTGCGGCACAGTATTCTTCGTATATATGCCTGAGCGATGTTTTTGTTGTCATTAGTTATCCTCCAGTGCCTGCACGGCAAGTCTTGATACGTCTGTTACGTTTTTTCCGCGCTTCTCGTGGGTTTGCTTGATTTGTGTCATTGCCTTAAATCCGCTGATGTTGTGATTTTGCTTCCATCACCGACGCGGTAGGTCGGAAGCTTATGCGCAATCGGGAAGCCGTCCTCGCGGGTGTTTTTGTCCTCGTAGAGGATGCCTTTCCCCCAATCGGCGGCATATTGCAATTCCATTCGTGCGCCTTTGCTTTGCTGCCAGTCTTTGAGCATATAGATGGCATCGCACACATCAATCATCGCGTAGCAGATGTGAATGTAGTCTTCGTGTTCAAAGCCGTCGGTCGCATTGACATAAGCTGGGTTCATTACTTTATGCCCTGCGTATTCCAAATTCTTTTGCGCGATAAGAAATTTTGCCTGATAATCGGCTCTCGTGAATCCAGTGATTTTTCCGGCGATGTAGATTTTCATTTTTTTCCTCCTAGAAAATATCTATCTCGTTTCCGTCCTCATCGGTGAGCGGGTCTGTATCGGGTTCATCGGGCAAATCTGCGAACGGGTCATCTTGGGGCGGATTACTCTTGAGAGTAGTTGTGTCTGGTTGTGGCGGGGTAGAGCCGAAATTGAGGCTTCCGTCCTGCGGCGGCTGTGTCTGCATCAGTTTGAGCGCGTAATCGGTGAACGCCACGTGCTCAAAGCCCCATTCCGGCATTTCTGAGCCTTCTACGCGCTGCTGTTTCCATGTGTTCTGGAACTCGACGCGCGTTTTGAGCCATGTGGTGAATTGCCGCTGGCTGGGCGTTTCCTTTGAATCCGGGAGGAATTCTTTGTTGTAGAAGGCTTTGAGCATGAGCAGATAGCAGGAATACAGGTCTTTTGACGGGATAAAGGCTTTCGCGCTGTTCATGTCGAACTGGATGCACAAGCTGATGAAGCGGTCTGTGTCGTTTGCCTGCGCGTCTATGTACAGTCCTTTTTCGTTGATACATTCGGTGCTCATCGGAATCTTGCCTTTTAGGTTGATGTTGAGGTCGATGTATTTCTCCGCAAAATATTTGATAATCGCGGGAAATTCGGGGCGCAGCCATTCTATGAGCTGTTCCGGGGTTTTTGATTCTTTCAGTCCTTTCTCATGGCGGACGTTGAAGCGGAATATCATCATGCGGTCGATTGCCGCCGTCTCGGAGTGCGAGAATGAGGGCGAGTTGTTTGACGCGATGCCGATTTGGGCTGTCTGAAAGAAGTCGTGCGGCTCATGGTGCAGCGTTCGGGCGGTGATGATGTCGCCGCCGGTGAGCCGTTTGAAGATTGTCTCGTTGAGTTTTCCGCGCTCCGGGGTCTCCGATATGTAGCCGAAGAGCATTCCTTCCAGTTTCGCCATCTCCGGGGTAGGGCCGTTTGGGTTGTCGAAGTGCTTGGTGACGGAGACGAGCAGGTTCTCGTTGAGCGCGGTGGTGCATCCGGGATAGATTGCGGCGATTATTTTGAGCAGCGTTGATTTTCCCGTGCCGCCCGTTCCCAGAAAGAAGCCGCCGTATCTGCGGGACGTGTCGCGCGACTGGATGAGCGAGAGGTAGTACATGAGCGTCTCCACGGTGGTGACGGGGTTCTTTTTGAGCGTTTCTTCGTCCGCGGGTTTGAAATTTGACTGCATCAGCTGCAAGAACTTTTCGGGGGAGGCGGCTTTTTTGACTTCTGCGACGGTGTAGGGGAGCGATGAGCGGCGGTATTCTGAACGGGTCGCCTTGCGGAATTTCAGTTTTTCTCCGGAGAAATCCATAACGCCGTCGGCAAGGGTAAGCGTCGCGCGGACGGCGAGGGAATCGAACATGATTTCTTTATCCACAGATTTTCCACAGGCGATTTGCTCCAGTCCGTTGAAGTCGCGGACGAGCTCTGAGCGGAAGCGGCGGCTGTCTATATGGGTCAGCACTTTGTTGATGAAGTCTTTCTGGTCTAGGTTTTTCTCCAGATATTTGAGCAGTATGTTCTGTAATATGTCGTGGGCGGTTACGGCAAGGTCTGGGACGACGCACCATTTCAGCCCGTTGTAGGCATAGTTTGTCTTGTCTTCGATGACATAGATGATGTTTCCGTCTGTGACTTCCGCAAGAAAATCTGCCGCCGAGAAGTTTCCTTTTTTGTCTAGGAACGCCTGGAGCGTCTTGCTCTCCACGGCTTTCTCATAATCTATGTGTATGGGCGTGTCCTTGATTTTGAACAGGCGCAGGATTTCTTTTGCGGGTACAAGCAGCTCTTCCAGTTTGGCTCGGTAATAGTTTGAGGCTTCGTATTTGGGAAGCAGCGTGAGCAGGTGGAACGGCGTGTAGTCTTCCTTGGCGATTTTCTTGAGGTCGCTTTCGGTAAACGCATCGTCGCACCAGGCGATAAGCGCGTCGGTCGCGCCGTCATCGCGGCAGGTTTTGTATGCGGCGCAGAGGAACGGCTGCACGTCGTCTGCCTGTAAGGTTGTGTACGGCACTTTTTTTAGCAGCGACTTGAAGAATTTGAGCGGAACGGTGTCATAGGTCTTGTAGATGGTGCCCGGTATCTGCTCTTCTTTTTTCTGCTCCGCCGTTTTTTTCTCCTGGTTGTCTGTGTCCGGGGTTGCGGGCGTTTCCGGGGGTGTATACGGTTTTGCCTCCGCAATCGCCTTCTGCACCAGGTCAAGGCGGTTGTTCCGTATCGCGTCGTCGGGGTCTTTGAACCCGCATTCGTCAGGAAGTACGGTCACTTTGATTTCGCCCGTGTAGCCCATTTTGCGCAGGTTCTCCGGCACGGTCTCGCGGATGTGGTCGCCTTTGGTTATGGGAAGCAGTCCGAATTTTTTTTGGCTTCCTTTGTCCTTGTCGTTGTCTGCAAAGAGTATTATTTCCGGCAGGTTCTGCGGAATGATGTATTTTTTGATGCGTTCCTTTGTCAGCCCGCCTTTTCCGCCCATTGAATAGGCGTTTATGCCGCTTGCGTGGCACAGGATTGCGTCTATCTCGCCTTCCATAAGGACGGCGGGCTTTCCTTCGGGGATTGCGCCCGGCACGGGGAAGTATGACACGCCCGCGCGGGGGTTGATTTTTTTGCTTTCGATGCCGTCCATGAACAGCAGTTTGTAGCCTTCTGGCGACTTGGCGAGCACGCCGGAATGCCACCACGCGATGCCGCGCTCTTCCGGCGGCAGTGCCTCGTCTTTCTTTGCGTAGGGAACGCCGGCGGCGAAGAGGGCGGGCTTGCCCAATGCCTGTTCCGCCGCTTTTTTCCCCGGATACCAATAAAAATATGGTACAAGTTTTTGGAGCAGCGACTGCGGGTACTGGTGGATGTAGCCTTCTGATTTTATCTGTGCGCGCTGGGCAAAGTAGCCTATAATACTGTCGCTTGCGTGGGGCTGGGACTTGAGCCAGTCGGTGAAGCGAGCGAATGCGGCGGGGTCGGCTGTGAATGCGGGTGCTTTTTCTTCTGGCGGTTCGGGGCGGGGGAGCGCGGAAAGTGCCGATCCTTCTCCTGTGCCGAAGATGCGGTCTATCTCCTCAAACTGTTTTTTTGCGTTTGTCTCGCCCGTGCAGTATTCTACCGCCTTGTAGATGTCTCCGGCACGTCCGCAGCCAAAGCAGTTGAACGCGGGGTAGCCCTCGTCTCCGGTGAATACGCTGAAAGACGGCGTGGAATCTTCGTGCCACGGACATGAGCGCACTTGTCCTATCTCGGCTTGGATTCCTTGCATCCGCAGGTAGTCGAGCAGGTTGTTTTTGTATTTGTCGAACGGTAGTTCTTTTTTGTCAAATCTTCTCATATCTTTGTCCGTGAAAGGTTTTCATGCCTCTTTTTTTTGTTTTATATTCTGTTCAGGTGTGAGATTACGTAGTCCCTTTTGAGCTCGCTAGCACAGTGGACGGTTATTTTTTTTCCTTCATACTCAAAATAAAAGCCGTCACAATTTACCTGTGTTTTTGCACGCGCTTCTTTTCTTATGCGGCCGAGAATTTTTCCCGATGAAAGCCCCGTATAGTTGTTTTTTTCTGAGAAAAAGAGGGAGTTCACCTTGCGTACCGCCTCATACTGCTGCGAGACCCAAATTTCTGGTTTATTGAGGAGGCGGGCTATAGCCTTGTTGGTGAGACGGCCGTGATGCTCTTTTTTCATCTGCTCGAATGCCTCCACCAGCTCGAACGCGCTCATGCTCTTTCTCTGGATATTTTCCTCCAGCTGCACTTTGCGCAGGTCTGCGTCCGGCACGTCGTCGCGGATGATGCAGGGGACGAATGGATTTCCGCCCATCATTTTAATTGCTTTGTAGCGTCGGTGCCCGCAGATGACCTCGAAGCGTCCGTCTTTCTTGCGGACGACAAGCGGCGAAAGGAGTCCGTTCTTTTCTATGCTTTTGGCAAGTTCGGTGATGTCTTCGTCACGCTCGCTTCTGATGTTCGTGCCGTAGTCTATCACGGCAAGCGGGATTTCTTTTGTCATTCTGTGTCTCCTTTTTTTTCTGTGACGGCAACAATCTCGCCGCCGAACAGTTTTTTTATTACGTGGACTTGGCGCGGGATTTCAGCCCCGCCAGTCCAGTTTTTTGTGATTTTGGCAAGCTCTTTCGGGCTGTACTTTGTGCCGTCCTTGCAGAAAAGCCAGCCCGAATTCCTGTCATACGCAATCGTCTGTTTCAGAGTCTCGCTTTCGATGTACTGCCAGTTGCCGTTTGCCATCAGGCTTCCTCGACAAACCAAGTGACTTCGGGCAGAACACTGTGAAGTTTGAGCGCGATGTCATCCGCATTGTCATTTGAATATTTTCCTTCAAGATAAAGGCGGTGTTTTTTGTGCAAAAAATCAAACTCGCCGTACACGCGGTAGTAATCTTTTTTGAAGTCACTACTCTCAAAAGTAGTGCCGTCTATCTCCGGGATTTCTATGCCGCTTTCTCCCTTGAAGTCGTGCAGGATTTCCGTGGCGGCTTTTACGGTGCCGCCTTTTTCTTTAAGCTCCTCGATGACTGGCGTGATTTCTTCTTGTGGAACAGAGCGGATTTGTGAGAGTGCCTTGGTGGAGATGCCCGAAGTGTCAACGCCCGCATTTTCGGCGTTCTTTCGCACTTTTGCCCCCGCCACGATGTCGGAGATGTACTGAATTGGCTTTGAAAGCGTTTCTGCGATTTCTTTCTGGCTCATTCCCTGCTCCAGCATGTGGGAAATCGCCTTTTCTTTTTCCTCGTGGGTAAGGTCGGTGCGCTGGATGTTCTCTATCATCTGGAGCGCCCATTTGTCGCCGGTTCGGATGCAGACTTCGACCATCGAAAAGTCATCGCCTTTTTCGCACAGCCATTTGAGCGCGCGCAGACGGCGATGGCCCGCTATGACTTCATAAGTCTTTATGCCGTCCTCGTTCTCGACAGGCGGTTTTACCGTAATTGGGTTCAAGAGTCCGTTCCGGCGGATTGAGTTTGCGAGTTCCGCAATTTCAAATTCATCGTATTCAAGCCGGACGTTTCCTGTCTCAACAAGGGACGTTATCGGTGCTTTTATGTGTGTTTGTGTGGCGTTCAGTTTCATGCTTCTTCCTCCTGTATATTGACAGTATGTAATTTATTATGTATTATAAAAGCGTAAGGGGCGCGTGAATGAAGGCTTATTCTTCCAGAGAAGTGATTGCGATTATCGAAGCTGACGGCTGGTACGAGGTCGCCTGTGTGGGAGACCATCACCAGTTCAAGCATCCTGTGAAGAAGGGGCGCGTTACCATCACGCATCCGAAGAAGAACATTCCGATTGGAACGCTCAAAAGCATCGAGAGACAGGCGGGCGTGAAGTTTCCCCGCTGAGGAGTTTGTATGAAAGACAGGTATTCTTTTGTCGCCGTGCTGACCTATGCGGATGACGGAATCAGCATTGAATTTCCCGACTTGCCCGGCTGCCTTCCCTGCGCCGATGATACGGAAACCGCGCTTTCTGCCGCCCGCGAAGCCCTCGGACTGCACCTTTTCGGCATGGAGCAGGACGGGGAGGAAATCCCCGCGCCGTCGCCCATAACCGCGATTCGTCTTGAGAACGGGCAGATTCCCGCGCTGATTGAGGTGTTCATGCCGCCAATCCGTGCGCGTGTCAAGGAGTCGTTCGTCAAAAAGACGGTCTCGCTTCCCGCGTGGCTCGCTTCCCTTGCCGACGAGAACGGCGTGAACTGCTCGCGCGTGTTCCAGGACGCGCTCAAAAGCTTTCTGCATGTCGATTCGGCAGTGACTGCCAGCACATAATCTTTTCATTTTGCTTCCCCCTGCGCGGTGAGTTTTCCGAGCGTTGCCGCCGCTACGAATTCGTCGAGTTTTGCGGCGATGTCCGCGCGGATGACGTAATCTGGCGTGTGCGCCATGCGTTTGAGCGAATTGAGGCGGGGGATGGGCGTTTTGAGCAGGTAGTTTCGGAACGTGTCCTGGTATCTCTGCCAGATGTTGTCGGGGTCTGCCTTTTTGTTGTATGAGTTGCACACTATCGTCACGTCTGCGTCAAGGTAGCATTCGCAGAGCTTGGCGAAGTATTTTTCCGTTGCGGCGAGGTCAAGCGGGGAGCAGTTTCCCACCACTACCACGCTGTCTGCGGCAAAGACCGCGTTGCGCGTCTGCGCGTTCCATGTTCCCGGCGGGTCTATCAGGATAAAGTCGTAGTCGTCGGAAAAGCCCTGTTTTTTAAGCTGGATTTTCAGCTGTGTGTCCATCATGTTTGCAAGCTGGTCAAGGTCAAGGTCTGAGGGAATGAGGTCAATTCTGCCGAAACCCTTCGCCTTGATGTTGTAGGGGCGCACTTTCTGTCCGGAAAGCAGCTGGCGTGAGTTCTGGTCGCACAGCACCCTGCCGAAAATCTCCGAAAGCGAGCAGCTCGGGTCAAGGTCTATCATCAGCACATTGAATCCTTTCTTGAACAGATGCTCCGCAAGAAAGGTGGTGAGCGTGGTCTTCCCGGTGCCGCCCTTGCCGTTGGTGATGGTTATTCTCATGGTTTATCTCCTATCTCGTATTCCGGGTGCGCCGAAAGCCATGCGGAGAGCATGACTATATGCCCGCCGTAGACGGTTGGCGCACCGTCGTTCTTGTGAAGTGCCTCGTACAGATGAGGGTATGACATCTCCATATCAATCGCCGCCGTAAAAATCGAGGGGTAGCATATTTCGTCGATATAGACTGCCTTTTTCTTCACCTTTTCTGAGCCTTTCTTTTTTTACTAGAATATTGGCTGCGGGTCTGTGTAGCCGTTCACGTCGCTCGGCGGAAGGTTGTCGAAACTGGGCGCGTCCGGCGGCGTGGGGCTGGGCTGTGACGGGGATGAATCTCCCTGCTGTTTCGTTCCCTTGGATTCCCGCAGCAGCTCCATGTTCTCGCTTACGACGCACACGCGGGTCTGCGTCTTTCCGTCTTGTCCCTGCCAGCGTTCCTGGCGCAAGCGTCCTGTCACCAGCACCTCGCGTCCTTTGGTCATGTACTTGGCCACGCTCTCGCCGTATTTTCCCCATACGGTCACGTCGAAGAAGTTGGGGCGGTTCTCCCATTCGCCGGTGTTCGTGTTCTTGAATGAATCGTTCACCGCAAGCGAGAAATTGACGAACGGCCGCTGCCCTTGTGTGTATTTGAGTTCGGCGGTGCGGGTGAGCCTTCCTTTGATGACTACGATGTTCGTGTCGCTCATTTTTGTCTCCTTTTCTATTTTTGTATCTTCACGCCGTATTTTGCGGCGTACTCTTCCAAGTGGCTGTCGTCGATTTCCAGCCATTCAAGCACGTCCTGCTTTCTCCAGCACTTTCTGCCGCCCACTTTCACGCTGTTCGTTCCGGCGCACGGCTGGAGGAAATAGCGTGTCTTGTAGGTGTTCACCGACGCGCCGCCTTTGAGTTCTGCGGCAAGGTCTATCGTGATGTACTCGGGAATCTGCTCCGCAGGGCTGTCGTTGCGGGGAAGCGACTCCAAAAGCTCTGTGATGTAGGAGAGCTGGCAGCGGATTGTCTCCATGTTGAATTCTTCTTTTGTCATTTTGTCTTCCTTGCCACGCGGAGCGGCCAGTGTTTTTTTGCGGGCGCACAGATTGCGTTCCATATCGCAATGCGGCTCTTGCCTTGCGTCACTTCTTGTGCTATGATGGTCATGTACAGCGTTTTTGTGACGTATTCGTACTTATTCATGGGACTTACCTCCTGTTGATTGCGATTCCTGAGTGATGGCGGGAATCGCTTTTTTTTCGTCCTGTGCAGTCTCCGCTTTCCAGCAGATGCCGCAGTATGCCGGGCGGGGAAGCCCCTCATAATCAAGCACCCTGTACTCAACGCTGAACAGCGTCTCGAAGCGGTGCCGGAACGTCACCAGCGTGACGGGGTTTTCCGTGCGCTCTCCGTATGCCTTGTACAGGTCGTCCACATACACGTACGCTTTTTTGGACGCGTCGATTGCAAGCAGCGCATTTGCAAAGGAAAGGATTCCCGCTATCTCCTCGGTGTCGCGCTCCCTGATTTTTGCGAGCGGCTCCAATGTGCGGCTACGCCGCGCAAGCTCCATGACGACGGGAAGAAAGTCCTCTTTTTTCAGAAGTCCTTTATCCACGAGTTCTTCCAGGCGGCCCAGCATCTCGTTTTCTTTCTGCAAGAGCTTCGCGCTCGCGTTCGTCTTCGCAGCGTCCTGTGAGGGCAGGGCTTTTGGAAGCCGTGAGTCGATTTGCGTCACGATCCAACGCTGCAACTTTGCAAGCCCGTCTTCCTGAATCGCCGGAAGTCCGTAGCTCCCTGTGCGCCTTATCTGCGGCAGCACCTCGCCCGTGACCCAGCGGCGGAACTCCTTTGCGTTCTCCTTCCGGCTCATGAACGCCGCGTGGTAGACGCCCGCCTCGCTCATCACAATCATTTCCTGCACGCCGCCCGATGTGGAGACCGGGCATTTGGCGGTCTCGTCTTCGTCAAGATAGCGTGTCATATCGTCTGCCGTTCTGTAATCAAGCGCGGTTGCGACATCCTTTGCCACGAACCACACTTCCTCTTCTGAAAGGGTACGCTCATTTAGCGTACCCTTTTGGTCTTTCCGCACCGTGCGAATCAGCGTGTCGCCGAAAGACCAGTTCATAAGTGCCGCGCCGTCCATCATTTTTCCTCCTGTTTGTTTGAAATCTCAATCGCAATCTGCTTAATCGCGTTGCCTTCCATCGTGTTTTCCTTCTCTGCGAGCAGGATTATTGCGTCCAAAAGACTTTTCATTGCCGAAACGCTCATTTTTGCTCCTCCTTCGGCAGGTAGCCGTCATTTCTGAGCTGCTCGATGATTTTGTTCCGCATCCAAGCCCCCTTCCTGTAGCCGGTGGCGAGCGAGAAGCGGTCGAACGCCTCTTTTTCGCTTTCCGTGAGCGGGACCGAGAGCGAAACCTGCCGTGTTTTTGGGATTTCTGTCATATTTTCCCCCTGTAGGTGATTTTGTGAAAGTATCGTTTTTGCTACTTTCTAAAATTATAATAATTGCAATTACGAAACTTTGTCAAGTAAAAAAGTAGCACTTTTTCTAGTTTTTTATGTAAAATTGTGAAATCCTTAAAAAATGGACGAAACACTAGATTTTTTCGGTCGTGTCAAGGCGTGGTGCAAGGAGCACAAGACCACGATTGAGGCACTGATGCAGGATGCTTCGGGCGGTGAATGGACTAAAGCCGTTTATTTCGGCTGGAGAAAAGGCGATTCGCTCCCGAAAGGCGAGAACATAGCGCGGCTTGCCGCCTACATGGGCGTGTCGTGCGACTGGCTCATCACAGGCAAAGAGAGCGGCAAGGCAGACTTGACGGCAGCAGAGCAGGATATGGTCAGGATTTACCGCAAGTGCGATGCGGCAACGCAGATGCGCATAGATGCGTATTTGGAGGGCATAGAGGCAGCTCTTCCGCCTCAAAAAAGGAGGACGCTGGCAAAAGAGGCGTGATAGTACAGATGCCGGAATGGTGGAAATGACGCATATAGCGGTATATAGCGATATATATGGCTGTATGGCGGGCAAAAGACGCTTGACGGCGCGGGTATTGTGGGTTATAGTGGTTTGTAGCGGAGGCAAAAGATGCAAAACCTGCTTTCTTTTGGGGGCGTGAAAATCCTTCTTGATGTCGTTCTGATTGCTCTGGTAATCTTCGGCATCGCAACAAAGCAAGGCTTTTCCAAACCGTTCGCAGTGTCATTTTTGGCACTCACGGTGGTTTCCCTCGCATTTTCGGTGGCGACAATGCTGCTGAAATAAAAAAAAGGAAGCACGCCAGCGTCAGCCGCACTCCCAGTGGTCGAACACTTTTTTACATGCCCGTCTTAGAAGTTGCCGCTTCTGACGGGTTGCTTTTTTACATCACATTAGCGAGTAAATTAAGCGCGTCTACTACGAGACTGATAATCATAATGCAAAGCACTATTTTCTCATAATTCCTCATAGGCTGCCCCCAAACAAAAGATTTGGGAGTGCGACTGACCCGTGCCAGCGTGTTTCCGATACCCACTGTATCATATTTGTGTTGCGGTGGTCAATTTTGTCTTCCGGGCGGGAAGAACTGATGTTTTTTCCTCTCTGTTCGGCTGTTGCCGAAAAAAAATTATGTGTTACGGGACGCTGTGTCCGGCTGAAAAAATGTTAAGGATTTTGTAAATAAAGTGCAAAAAAGGGCAAAGAAAACAGGGCTAGACAACGCGTTGTGTTATAGATACAATGTGTTTATGTTCCCCGTCGGGTGTCTGGGGGGCAAGGGGTCGCCGATTCGAATTCGGCTAGCCCGACTATTTTGAGAACAACTTACTTTATATAGATTCAGAAAGGAGAAGCCGATGGAAGGAACGCAGACGCTTACCACTCTTTCGCAAAGTGAGAAGTCAAGATTTATCAGCCGGACGTATGGCTGGATGGCGTTGGCTTTATTCATCAGTGCGGCAAGCGCATTTGCAACGGCTTCTTCCCCAGTTTTGCTCAAACTGATTTTCGGTCACGGTATTCTTGGCTGGGCGGTGCTTGCCATCGCAGAAATTGGTTTGGTCATCTGGCTTTCTTCGTCAATCCGCAAAATTAGCGTGGCGGCGGCAACAATTGGCTTTATCGCCTATGCGGTGCTGAACGGCATGACGCTTTCTTCTATTTTTTTCGTCTATCAGATTGACTCAATTGCGATGGCATTCTTTACGACGGCAATTTTGTTCACGGTGATGAGCCTGTACGGAGCAAGAACTCAGCGTGACTTAACTTCGCTCGGACGCTATCTTTTGATGGGCTTGCTTGGCGTGATTATTGCATCCGTGGTGGGCGGCGTGATTTCGCTGATTACAAAGACACCGCTTAACATGCTGAATATTTTGATTTCTGTCGCTACGGTCGTTATCTTTACGGGCTTGACCGCCTACGATTCCCAAAAAATCCTCAAAACCGCCCAGTACGCAAACGGCAACGCAGACTACAAAAAAGTGTCGATAATCGCCGCGCTGGAACTGTATCTGGACTTTATCAATCTTCTGCTTGCGCTCCTGCGGCTCTTCGGGAAGAAAAGATAAGATTTTCGTTGGTCGCTCTCTGTTCAAAGCCCCTTATTTCTGCTACACTATTCAAAATATCCCCCTGCAATCCGGCAGGGGAAAAGGAGCATTAGCAAAATGGCAAACGACGAACACAAATGTACGTTGGACAAAATCATCAGCCTGTGCAAGCGGCGTGGTTTTGTGTATCAGGCGAGCGAGATTTACGGAGGACAAGCGGGCGCATGGGATTACGGTCCTTTGGGCGTAGACTTTAAACGCAATATCCAGAACGAATGGTGGCATTATATGACCCAGTTGCGCGATGATGTGGTTGGACTTGACAGCGCGATTTTCCAGCATCACAAGACATGGGAAGCATCAGGGCATGTAGCGCACTTTTCTGACCCAATGATTGACTGCACCGAGTGTAAGGCACGTTTCCGCGCAGACCAGTTGATTGAGGATTTCGTTGCCTCTCACCCGGACAAGAACCCTGGAAAGCCGGTCGATACGATGACGCATGAAGAGATGAAAGCTTTTATCGACGCAAATATCAATTGTCCTACCTGCGGCTCAAAGGAACGCAAATATACGGCGGTGCGCGAATTCAACCTGATGTTCAAGACCTATCAGGGACCGATTGCGGACGAAAGTCACTTGATTTATCTGCGCCCGGAAACCTGTCAGGGTATTTTTACCGACTTTAAGAACATCGTGCAGTCAAACAGAATGAAACTGCCGTTTGGCGTTGCTCAGGTGGGCAAGTCATTCCGCAACGAAATTATCTTCAAGAACTTCATTTTCCGCACTTGTGAATTCGAGCAGATGGAGATGGAATATTTCTGCAAGCCCGGCACGGATGACGACATTTTTGCCGATTGGCGCAAGTACCGCTGGAATTTCTACCTGAAATACGGCATTGCAGAAAAGAACCTTGCATGGCATCATCATGACAAACTGGCGCATTACGCGAAGGACGCATACGACATTCAGTACAATTTCCCGATTGGCTTTGAGGAGATTGAGGGCATCCACAACCGTACTGACTTTGACTTATCTCAGCATACCAAGGTGAGCGGAAAGGATATGAACTACATCGATCAGGACGATGGCAACAAAACCTACACGCCCTACGTCATCGAAACATCAGCGGGATTGAACCGCAACTTCCTTGCATTCTTGTGTGAGGCGTATGAAGAGGAGAACGTGGGAAAAGACGGCAAGGACGACTACCGAACTGTTCTTCATTTGCACCCACGCCTTGCTCCGATTACCGTTGCCGTTTTGCCGCTGATGAAAAAAGATGGACTTGCAGAAAAGGCGAAGGAAATCCAGCACACGCTCAAAGAAGAATTCGTCACCGACTACGACCAGAGCGGCACAGTTGGCAAACGCTACCGCCGTCAGGACGAAGTTGGTACTCCTTTCTGCGTAACGGTTGATTACGATACGATTACCGAAAAGGCAGAGGACGGAAGCGCAAACCCCAACTTCAACACCGTTACCGTCCGCTACCGCGACAGCATGGAACAGGAGCGCGTCAAATTGGATAATTTGGTCGCCTTCATCCAGAACGCCATCCGCAATTACAAGCCGGTGGTGCGGGGATAAAAAAAACTCACAAAGAACACAGAGATTCTTCTTATAACTGAACGCTCCCTGTGTTCTCTGTGAGAAAATAGAAACGTATGGAATATATCGCGCTGGGAAAATCAAATCTTCTCGTCAGCCGCACGGCGTTCGGTGCGATGACATTGGATAAGATTCCTGATGCTGCTGAATCAGACAGATTGATTTCTCTGGCGTATGAGGGCGGCGTAAATTTTTACGACACCGCTCGGTCGTCTCCAGAAAGCGAGCGTCGGCTAGGAAGGGCAATCAAGCCGTACCGCAAGGATATTTTTGTCGCTACAAAGACGACCGCGCGCACGATTCCTGGACTTAAAGCCGACTTATACGAAAGTCTTGCCGCCCTTGACCTTGATTACATTGATTTGTTTCAGGTGGAGCGCGAGGATATGCTTCCCGAAAAAGGCGGCGAGGACGGCTTGGTTGACGAGTTGATTGATTTACGCAGGGAAGGGCTTATCAATCATTTTGGCATCGTTACCGAATCCGCCGAAATCGCGCAACGGGTTGTGCGCTCGCAGTCTGGCTGGGAAACCTTGCAATTTCCGTTCAATATGTTGTGCGATGAGACCGTGGAGCAGTTGTCAGTTCAGTGCGCAAAAAATGAAATTGGTTTTATTGCTATGCGTCCCTTGTGCGGCGGTCTTCTGACCAATATTCCGCTTGCGCTGGGCTATCTGCATCAGTTTGAGAATGTCGTTCCTGCGTGGGGAGTCCGCAATAGCGAGGAGATGCAGCAAATCTTGTATTTTACGGCAAATCCGCCGATTATTGACGAACAGTTTAAGGAAGAGGCAGAAAAAGTCCGCGCTTTCTTTAATTAGAGGATTCCTGCTGCTGTTTGATAACGTCAACTTCCTGTTTGTTCAGCACGCGGATAACTTTCATCTCATTATTATCCGTCGTCACTGATTGTGGCTCAAGGTTCCCAGTGATTTCATTTATACATTGTACGATGGGATTACGTGGATCTTTGGGATTTACGTCAGTCACCTGTGCAATTCTTCCGTTTGAAAGGGCAACGTATGCGCCAATCGGGAACAGGGAGAAACTGAACAGCAGAGCCTTTATGACCGTTTCATCATAGGCATGGTCGTGGTTCTGCAGCATTTCCAGCATGGCTTCGTACGAGGAACGAGCCTCCCTGAAGTGGCGGGGTGCGGTTATCGCTTCAAATGAACAGGCGACGGAAATAATCTTTGCATACGAAGAAATTTTATCCCCGGTCAGATGACGCGGATATCCCGTGCCGTTTTCCCGCTCATGATGCTCCAGCACACCAAGTTGGATTGTCAGCGGGAAATTATGTTCCTTTAGAATATTGTAACCGATAATCGGGTGCGTTGAGAGCTGCTGTTTTTGTGCGCTGGTCAACAGCCTGTCCGTAATGTACAGTTGCGGTGGCAGTCGAATTTGTCCGATTTCATGGACAAGGCAGGCGACTCCCAGTTCGACCAGTTTGGTGAGCGGCAGATGCAAGGTCAGTCCGATGGTGATTGAGATAATTGTGGAACGAAGGCTGTGGCTGACCAAAAAATTTTTGCTCACGTTTTCGGGGTAAGGCATAACCCGAAGCACATACCGTTTGTTATCTTTTATGAATACGCACATGGATTTGACGGTCTCAGTAAGTTCATTTTGCTCAAGTTTTTTGTGCGTAGCGTAGCGGGTGTACACCGTGTTGACATATTCCATGTATTCATCATAGGTGGCCTTCACATGGTTCATGCGGGTGGTTTCGCTATTCTTTTTCAGTTGCTCTATTTTTTTCGCTTCGTCATCAAAATGAGAAGATTCATCTGTTTCTCCCGAAGTTGCAGGGGCTTCTGTTTTTTTCTGTGATTCCGTCTCATCATCAATGATTGGCACATCGGGAACAGGCGGCGGGGGAGCAACGACTTGTGAGGGAAGCCCCAACAAATCATTTATGTCGATGGATTCGTATTCCACATTTTTTGGCGCATTTTTCTTTGCAGTCTCTGCTTTGGGGATTTCTTTTTTAGGCTCTGAAACGGCAGGTTCTTTTGGCTTTTCAAATGAACTTTCTGCTGGCGCGGGGCTGTGACTTGGCTGAGAAACACCGGGATTCCTTGGAACACCATCTGAATATACGACGGTAAAATTCCATTCTCCCAGTCTCTTTTTCAGTTCCCCTGTGAACGGAATTTCCGAGTCCAGCAAAAGAAAAGAAGTGTCGAGAAAAACTTTATCTGTAAATTTTGCTCCACTTTGTATAGCGGCGACAGGGTACGAATTCATTTTTTGAAACTACTCCTTATATATTATCGGCAAGATTGTAGATTTTGTATAGCAGAAAAAAACAGAAAACAGATGAAAAAAAAGCCGAAAGCCCTTACACGACTTTCAGCTTTTTAATTCATGGAGAACCGGTTATTACAAAGTTGGGCACAATGTAGCAGTTCAGTGTGTCTGGATGTCATATCACACTAATCTGTTATCCGGTGTACATATTTATTATCGGTGGCAGGAAAAAATACTTTAGGAAAAAATAAAAGAATTACGGTAGATGTTGACGGCTTTTTGCAGTTCGCGGTAGATGAGTTTTGAGCGTTCAAAATCGGCGCGGACGGAATCGGAAGAAATCGCTGAGGCGGCAATAATTTCGTTCAGGCGATGGGAAAGGGGAAAAATCAGGTCGAGCATAGGCTTACATTCAGATGCGCGGATAGCGGAATCAATTTTTTCTAGTTCAGAACGAAAATATGTGGCTCTGTTTTTTCTGTCGGCGATTGCCTGCTCGCAAAGTGATATGCCTTTTTTTGTGTGCTGATAGAGAGCGTCAAATTCCTGAAGAAGCGTGTCGTATACGGCGGAAAAATCATTTTTTGGGGAGGGGGAGATTTTTGCGGATTGCGCTTCTGCAAATGATGCTTCCTCGTGCGCGGCAGAAAAAAATTGCTCTCGCTCAACGGAACATTCAGATTCCTGCAAAAAATTCTGTACGCTCGCCACGGAAAATCCCGGAATGAAAAGCGATTTTTTTGAGAACGAAAAATTTTTTATCCCCGGGAAATCGTTTGCCTTGTTTTCAAACCACCATGCGAAAAGTTGCATTCGGTCATCGGTCAGAATCGAGTTTCCATCGTATGATGTTGCGGTGGTCATATTTGCGCCAAACAGCGCGGCAATTCCCAATGTTTCCGTAGGTCTGGTTCTGTCGCAGACGGCACAAATTTTTTCTTCGGCAGTCGAGCCACGGATATGCGTCTGCAAATCGGGATAGCCCAAGTCAAGACCTGCAAAATAGATTTTCTTTGCGCCAATCAGCCGCGCAAAATCCCATGCCGTCGTGGAAACAGACCCTCCGGCACTCAGCGCACCTTTTTCTCCCAGCCGCCGCTCAACATATTTCCCGAGCGCGAAAAGTGACGAGCAAAGCACAATTTCCTTGCACGGAAAGCGGAATACGGACGGATAGGCGGCGGATTCGGTAATCAGCACGGAAGACGGGGAAGAAAGCCCTGCGATGTGGCGAGCGGCATAATATTGCGGGTCAACTAATATGATAAAGTCTGGCTCAACACCAGCCCGAAGACATGAGCGCAATGCCGTATCGGTACAAATCAGCACAGACCGTTTTTTTATTTTTGCAAGATGAGGAAGAATTTCGTCCAGCGAAGGTCCTGCCGCAAGAATGACCGCACAAAGATTTTCAGGACACGTATTTTCGTAGCGGGTAATGCCCGCAAGCGAACCAAGATAGGGCAGATTCCTACAGGAATTCCGTACCCAAAGTTTTCCAAAGCGTTCCTGCGTGTTTGTGTTGATTTTTTCTTTTTGCTTGGCGCGCTCAATCGCATGGGAAAGCGCAGAAAAATAGTCTCTGGCATGTTCCATCTGATTGTTGTTTGCGATGATTGCGCAGGAAGAAAATCCGCCGTTTGCCTCAATCAGACTGGCAACTTCATCGGGAGATGCGCCAAGGGCGATAATGCAATGCTCTGCCGAAAAAACAGGCGACCAGTCGAGCAAGGTGAGCGCGGAAAAAAAATAATCTGCGTTTGGCTCAATGACAATCAGCGTGTCGTTGGGAAATTGCTTTGCGTAGAAGACTGGCGCATAGCCTAAGCCGCAGGAAAAAAATGCGCACGTTGCCCTGCCGTCTTTTTTTGATGCCGTTGCGGTCTGGGCTGCCTCGCGCTCGGGATTGTACTGAGAGTGCAATAGTTTTCCGTTTTCCTTTGCGACGGGGCTTCCGTTTTTTGCGGAAAACAGTTCGTATCCTGCGGGAAGTGGCATCTCAGTGGATTTCGGCGTGAGGGAATATTTTTCTGCCAGCGCGGGAAAACGTCTGCAAAAAAGGGTGATGTTGCTATTCCAGATAGAGTTCAATTTCCATGTTCTCCGTGATGGGCGTTCCTGCTGGCGGATTCTGACTCTGCACCCAGCCGTCACCGTTAATCCGCACCTGAATGTCGCTTCGGTTCAACAGCGGGAGCAGTTCGCGTTTGGGCAAGCCTGTAAAATCGGGAATCGTGTCGCTCAGCATAAGCGGATTTGTTCCCGAAATGGAAACGAATCCTGAGTGCGCAAGGCTTGCCGCTCCTCCACGGCTCATGCCTAAGTGGTCAATGATGACCGAGGCGGCTTCCCCGATGACTGGCGCAACGATTCTTCCCGCATAGTTTTCTCCCTTCGCTTTTTCAATGACGATGTAGAGGATAATCTCGGGCTTTTCAATCGGGAAGATGGCGATGCAGTTGGAAAGGAAGTCTGTCTTTGAGTAGCCACCGTTTATGTGGTCTGCCATTTGCGCCGTTCCTGTTTTTACGCCAATGGAAACGTCACCAAGATTTGCGCGCGTTCCTGTTCCGCTTCGGGCAACGGTCTCCATGCAGCTGAGCAGATAGTTTGCGGTGTGCTTTTTGAATACAGGGTCTTTCAGTTCTGGTGAATGACGGTATACTTCGCTGCCATCGTGATTCGTGATTTTTGAGATGAACGTAAGTTGCACGGGAACACCATCGTTTGCCAAAGCCGTTGCAGCCTGAACCATTTGCAGCGCGCTTACACTGATTTCCTGTCCGATTGCGATGGTGGGTTTGGAGCGCGCTGACCACAGACGATCGCTTGTCTTTCGCACCGAACCCGTTGTCTCTCCGGGAAGTTCAACCCCCGTACGCGAGCCAAATCCAAGGCTTCTGATTTTTGCAAGGAACGGCTCGGATTCAATTTTTTCGCTCATTTGAGCAAGCGCATCGTTGCAGGAAAATTTGAGCGCGTCACGGGCAGAAAGCCATCCGTGGTGTTCCAGACAGGTGATGACGATTCGTTCCCCTGAATTCGTCCTTCGCTCATAAATGCCGTCGCAGTTGAAAATATCATTTTCGCTGATAACGCCCGCATCCAAAAAACTCGCCACGGAAAAAACTTTGAACACCGAGCCAGGCTCATAACTTTGGGTGGCGGGACGGTCAACCAGTTCCATCTGTGACGCATGGGAATAATCGTTCAGATTTGCCTCGGGCAGACTGATGTAGGAAAGAATTTCGCCCGTTTTTGCCTCTGCCGCAATTAGCATGAGCGATTCTGCCTGAGTCCGTTCAATGGCATCGCGGGCAATTTTTTCCAACTTGAACTGCAAATTCGCGTCTATCGTCAGATAAATGTTTTTGCCTTTGAGTTGCATCGGCGCGTCTGGTGTGATGACTGGCGAGAGCGTGTCCTGCATAGAATATTCGATGCCCGAAAGACCGTTGCCGTCGTTTCCCATGTAGCCGATTAACTGCGAGGCGAGCGTATTTTCGGGATAGACGCGGCCAGGAATGCGGTCAAAGCGTACTGCGGCAACAAATCCGTTTTCAGCGCAGACCTTGTAGACTTCCTCGTATGTGTTCTGGTCAATTTTTTTCTTGATGTAGACAAACCGTGAATCTGCCGCATTGGTAAGAATCTGCGCGACATTTTTTTCGTCCTCATGCAGAATTGGCGCGACAAGCGAGATGAATTCTGCCGTATTCTTAATGGCGGAGGGCGTTACGCCAAAGTGATAGAAATTAGTGGAGACGGCAAGTGCCTTTCCGTTTCGGTCTACGATTGAACCTCTCTCAACGACAGGCGGGGCGGGAAGTTTTTGCGCTTCTTTTATAAAGGCAAGTTTTGCATATTTAAAAACGATGATTCCCGCAAAAATCATCATGCAGATGCCAAGAAAAATCACCCGCCATTTTTTGAGATATGAATTCATCTGCATATCACTTTTCCCAAAATGTTCCGCACCGAAACAAATCCGTATTCCCGTGAGTCAATTGATTCCTCATAATTATCCCCCACGGCAAAAATGTAGCCCTTGGGAACGGAATCAATGCCCCGTAAATTGCGCCACTGGCTTTCGGTCAGCGGAATTTTTGTATCCCCCACACTCACAGTATACACGGTATCGTCCGAATATGCTAGACTTTCTCCCCCGATTGCCACACATCTTTTTACGACTATCTTATTGTTGTACAAGTAAATAACAATATCTCCCGCTTTCGGTTCTTTCCACTGGACCAGCAGTTTTTCTCCGTATGGAATCACAATTCCGTATGCCAGTTTATTTACAATCAACGTATCTCCGTCTTTAATTGCAGGGTGCATAGATTTTCCGGAAACGTGCAGTACATCTACCACGAATAACCTTAGCACCAGCCCGATTGCCAACCCAACGCACACAACGAATATCAGATTCTTTTTGTCTTCAGTCATATATATATCCACAGATAATTCTAATATACACTATTTTTTCTGACGATAAAAGATATATGGAAATAATCAGTTGTGTCGGAGCCGCTACTGTCCGTCGTGAAAAAACGAGTCTGTGCCTGCCAAAAATGAGCATACGTCGAGTTCGTTCCCAGCGAATTAAGATTCGTCGGACTCACGCGACTTTTGATGCCATTGCAAAAGAAAAAAGTCTCATTTCCCGCGCACTGAATCCTGCCTGGCTTTTGCGGTTTTCTTTCTATAAATACTTTATTCCGATTGCGGCAATGTGCGTTCTGATTCCCGTTACTGTGTTCAGAGTTGGCGCATATATTGAGAGCCACGGAAATCCCGTCCTTTTGGAGACCGAACATTCCTCCGAACTTGAAGTGCTGGATGCGGCGATGGCTCATTTTGCCTTTGAGCGTGGTGACGATTCGTTTGATGAGAATGGCAATGTGCTTGCTGATGACGGAACGATTCTGACTCCTGCAAGCGTGGGAGTGGGGCAGTCTGTTTCTTATTCAGTCTATACCGTAAAGTCCGGGGATGCGATTAGTACGATAGCGCGCAAATTTGGGCTGGGAAATATTTCCACGCTGATTGCGATAAATGACATCGACAATGTGCGGACGCTTCGTGCGGGACAAAAATTGCGCGTTCCTTCAATGGATGGACTGATTCATCGGGTGGAAAAAGGAGAGTCTCTCAATTCTATCTCCGTAAAATATCATGTGAGCGTAGAGGAACTTGCTGACACCAACGATTTGTCTTCATACATTCTTTCGGTAGGACAGGAAATCTTTGTTCCCGGCGCAAAAATGGATGCCAATGCGCTTCGTAAGGCAATGGGCGAACTGTTCACCTATCCGATTAAGGCTGCATGGCGGCTCACTTCGCGCTTCGGAATCCGCAACGACCCGTTTACCGGCGTAAAATCCTCGCACACTGGTGTCGATATGGCTTGCCCCACTGGAACACCGATTTATGCGTCGATGAGCGGAAAAGTTGTGTACGCGGGCTGGTCAAACATTTTCGGAAACTACGTCATCATCAATCACGGAAACGGCTACCAGACGCTGTACGGTCACATGTCAAAAACACTTGCCCGCAAAGGACAGAGCGTTAGTCAGGGAACAAGAATCGGTTTGGTCGGCTCAACAGGCTATTCAACAGGACCGCATTTGCATTTTACGGTCTATAAGAATGGAAAATTAGTAGACCCTTTGACACTTTTGAAGTAAAATAGGAGTAACCAGCAGATGTGGTGGAGTGCGAATATGAAAGCAGTGTGCGTATGCAAAGAATGTGGTCGGACGATTGAAAAAGAATTCATCTATTGCCCGTGGTGCGGCGTGTCTCGTCTTGGTGCTAAATCTGACAAAGAAGTTCTTGACTCCGTGTTCATGCAGCTGGAAGAAAAACAGACTGACGACAGAAAAAAAAGGCTTCGCAAGCTGGAAACCCAACTGAATGAACTGGAAAAAGATTTGGACGTTCTGGTGTTGAGCGCGGAGATGCATAAATGAGCGATTTTTGCCCTGCACAGCACAAAATCTCTTTTTTGATGGCGGCGATTTTTTGTGCCGCTTTCACTCTTTCCGCTGAAATTTTCTTTGAGAATCCCGACATCGACAGCCACAATCAGGTGCTTTTTTCGGTGCGGCATGACTTACCGGGAAGCCCCGCTTACAAAACGATTTTTCTTGGAGATGCGGCAAAATCTGGCGGAGCAAAAATTCTGACCTGCTATCCCGAAAAAATGGAAGTGCTTTCTGGCGGGGCGATTCTTCAGATTCGTAACCGCTACGGAACAGCCCGCTACGCTACGGCAGATGCAACGCTCGCATGGATACATCGGAGCGACTCAGTTCCCGCAGAATCAATCCGCTTAGGTCCGCAGTCAGTCAGTCCTGACGGAAAATGGCTCTGCTACGTGCGGAAAACAGGCATCGCAACCGGCGAACTTATCTTGAAAAATGCGTCCACCTTTACGGAGACAATGCTTGATGAACACGCGGATTTTAGTTTTGAGTCCGTTCCCGTAGCATGGTCACCCGACAGTTCAACCGTAGTGTATGAAAAAAACGGTGAGATTTATTTCTGCGATCCCAAGGCGGCTTTCCAGCAAGTGCAGATGACCGAAAGCTTCAGAAAAATCGGCACGGGAAAAATCAGCGCAGTCTCTTGGGCAAACAACAAGACTTTAATTTACATTGACCACGATGTTATCTACCGCGTGAATGCGAACGAATTGTACACGCGCGGAATGTATGCGCCGATGGTGGGAAGCGGTACGGTCATCGGGCGGCTTCCGATTGCGTTCAATTCGCTGGAAGACCATTTTTTTGTGAACGAAACGGTATCGAAACTGATTGTTCTTCAAGGAACGCACGTCATTTCCAGTTACACGTTGCAGTCAAAAGGGTTTGCCTATCTTGCCGCCGATTATTCCAAACCGTTTACCGATATACGCGGCTCGGTGATTGGATTCAACTTGTATTGGGCGGGCAATGATTCCGCACTTTTGTGGGTCGATTTGATAAGCAATGAGGACGGCTCAAAATGCGGCACGGTTTATCGCTTGGGAACTGATTTGCGTCAGCTTTCGGTAATTGACAGCCCCGGAAAACCGCTCCTATCGCCCGACGGAAAATCGCTCGCCTTTTCCAGCGGGGATTCTTTGTATGTGTACGATATTGCTGACTGGCGGAATACTGGTCGTCTGCGCGGTGAAAAACAAATTTCGTATGCGTGGAATGGAAATGATACGCTTTATACGGGCGGCATCTCATCGGTGCGGGCATGGAAACTGACGGGAGAGGACAAAAATGCTCCCCGACTTCTCTTTCTTTCTACGGCAAAAACGGCGTTCTGGAAAAATGACACATTGATTGTCGCCCAGGATGTATCAAATGACGCGGCTTTTTATGCCTATGATATGGCGCGGAATGTGTGGCAAAAAACGCTGGAGGCAGATGAAAAAACAATTCCCCAGTACAAAGTGCAGAACGGCCGCTTCCGTGTGTTTGTCGGCTCAACAGCAAACCGTCTCTATAACAATAGCCTGTATGTGCGCAATCTGACGGGTGGAGTTGAAAACAAGGCTTTGTTCCCTGCGACCGCCGTAAAAACTCCCGCGCGGAAACGGGTGGTGCTTGCCTTTGATGCGACCGACAGCGCGGACGGTCTTGCGCGGATTCTTTCGGTGCTGGGTGAATACGCTGTTCCCGCCACATTCTTTGTGAACGGAGAATTTATCCGCCGCTATCCCACCGAATCAAAGCAACTTGCGATGAGCGGTTACGAATGTGCGTCAATGTTTTTTACCAATGCCGATTTGACAGGAAAAGGCTTTGTGGTTGACGAAGATTTTATCCGCCGTGGTCTTGCGCGCAATGAAGATGAATTTTACGGTTTAACGGGCAAAGAACTTTCGCTTTTCTGGCACGCGCCTCATTATCGGGTGACCGAAAAAATGAAAAAAGCGGGAACTGACAGCGGCTACCGTTACGTTGACTGCGGAAAATGGAGTCTGGACACGCAGACTTTTGAGCAGGCGATTTCTCAGAAAGAAAATTACCTCACCGCCTCAGAAATCATCTCATACTATGCAGAATATGCGCAGGACACAACGATTATTCCCGTCACCACAGGTATTTCCAAAGGCAGCCGCAGCGATTATCTCTATGACAAACTGGATTTGCTCATCACTGCGCTTTGGGATGCTGGTTTTGAAATCGTTCCGATTCGGTTATTTATTTAGGGGAAAATGCAGAGGGAAAAAGTTCGCTGGAAACTTTGTCTTTGGCTCGTTGCGAATCCTCCTCTGCGGCACACTCTGTTGCGCGACCCCCTTTTCTCCTGAACTAAGCTCCAAGCCCTTTCTTACAAAAAGCGGGAAGCCACCGTTCCCCAGAATCTTCCCCAGATGCCAGCGCGTTCAATCGTTCGGTCGGCGACAAGCGGTACTTCTTCCAGAACGATGCTTCCTAGTTTGTAGCAAATTCGTCCGTAGGTTTCGCCCGCCATCGTGCCACCGTATATAAAATTCGGTTTTGTCAGTTCAACCGTTACCAGCCGTGCGGAATCTTGCGCCGTATCTCCATACAGGTGCGGCACGGAAATTACGTTTGTCCATGCGGGAACAAGCCGCACGAATTTTCCTTTTGCTCCTGTCACCGCCATCGTGTATGCTGGCGCAATGTGTTCCAGCGGAATGTAGTCCGCAAACGAGGCAAATGCCCATTCCATAAGCAGCGTTCCGTCTTTCTGGCGGTACACATTTCCTTCTTTTGAATTTTTACCTGGTCCTCTCATCGTGACGGAAAGATAGCGTATGCCGTTCCGTTTTGCCGTAAGCGCGATGTTAAAGCCGCTTTCGTAGATGAATCCCGTTTTCAGTCCGTCACATCCTTCCAGCGTGCGCAAAAGCACGTTCGTGTTCTTCTGATGAATCGCCGCTCTGTCTCCACGGTCTTTCTGCCACGGCGCAAGGTTTTCTTTTTTGGGATAGGCGATTTCCAGCACTGAGTGAAAATCCGTGAGCGACTGTGGATAACGGTTGATGTACACGCGGGCAAAGGTCGCCAGTTCCCGCGCGGTGGTGATATTTTTTTCGCTGTAGCCGCTTGGTTCTTCAAAATGCGTGTACCGTAAGCCCAGTTTCTGCGCCTCTTCATTCATACGGACGACAAAATCCCTTACGCTTCCGCTGATATAGGTTGCCACTGCAATTGCCGCATCATTTCCGCTTGCAATGGCAAGTCCTTCCATTAATTCGCGCAATGTAACCGTCTGCCCCTGCCCTAAAAACATAAGCGAAGCGTCCGACGGCAAATTGACCGCCCAACTGTTCTCCGGAAGCGGAACAATATCATCAAGACTGATTTTTCCCGCCTCAATTTCCTGAAACGCAATGTACATGACGAACAGTTTGGTGATTGACGCAGGGGGAATCGCCTCGTCCGCATTTTTTTCGTACAGAACGCACCCGTTCGCCGTGTCAATTAGAATCGCCGATTCAGCAAAAACGTCAAGGGCGGCGGGCGTGGTGGAATAGGGCAGTCCCCGAAGAATCTGCTGTCGTTTTGCGGGATAAGTTTGGTTCAGGTAATCGGTCAGATATGCCTGCTGCTCTCCCGTGGGACTAGTTACGCGCTCCGTGTGCTGAAAATTATTGACGTAAATGCAAAAGCGCAGAATTCCCAAGGCAAGCACAAGCATACCCAGAGCGACACCGAAGACAATCCTATTTTTTCGGGAACGGAGAAACGGTTTCATACTTCCGAAAGACTCCCGTTATTTTTTCTTGCTCATAGAATCCATCAGGTTCTGCGCATAATTTTTCCAGTACGCGCTTTCACATTCGATTTTGCCTTCGCTGTCTACGGTGAACATCAGTTTTCCGTCGCTGTTTTCGCCGATAGCTTTTTTGGGATGCACAATACTTCCCGCCAACGCAGGAATTGTCGTCTTGATTGCTTTTGCTATCTCGCCTGCAAGGATAAATCCGCCCAATTTGTTGTTGTGGGTTTTGTCGCCCGTAAACATCAGTTTGAACGCTTCATCCTGTTTTTTGGTGTCCGCATAGGATTTTTCGTAGAGCAATTTGGAAAGTTCAAATCCATCAATCAAAAGCACTTTCTCTTCTTTTGCCAGTTGCCTGACCGCCTCAACGTATGCATTATTTTTGGTCACCTGTGTTTTTGTGGTGGTGTCTTTTGAGTCATGGTGAGGCTCAATCTTTCCATTCATGCCGGCAAAATAGACGCGGCTTACCGGAGTGATTAGCACCGGAGTTGCGCCCGCCTTTTTCGCTACATCAATATATTGCTTCAAATACCATTTGTACGTGCCGCCACAATCGTACGAATAGAACTGCGGGCCGTATTTTGAGGAATATGAGGCTGGTGTGGGGACTTTTTTGCCCGCAGCAATCGGATAGATGCCCTTTTTGTTCGGTTCTCCCAGCGGCACATAGCGGTCTTCAAGGTAGCCCTGTCCGTTTGAGCAGTCGTTATGCCCGAACTGAATGAACAGGTAGTCGCCTTTGCCGATTTTTTCCGCTATTTTGTCAAGGCTACCCTCGTTGATAAAGTTTCGCGTTGAGCGACCACCGTTGGCATAGTTCTGCACGGAAACCGTATCGTTAAACCATGCCTGTAAGAATTCTCCCCATGCGCCCTCATTGCGTGTCTTTCCGCCGCTCCACATACCTTCTGCGCTGTAGTCTTTCACCGTGGAATCGCCCGCCAAGAACACATTCACTTTCCCTATGGCGCGGGGTCTGTCTGCCGCCGCCTTTGACGGAACGGAGAATCCTTCTTTAACCTTTGCATCCAGTTTTGCGGTGAGCGGCTTTGCCTCGCTTCCGTCGCGGGTCTTCGGAGTGACCGTTGCCGTGATTGTCGCACCTGTGTCATCTTTGGTCAGAAAATAGGTTTTGTCCGCATATCCCGCTGACTGTTTGACCAGTTTTCCGTCACGATACCACTGAATCAGCGACATATCCTCACTGTCAGCCTTTCCGAGCGAATAGTGCAGCGTAATCGTGTGACCAGGGTAGGGCGTGTTGATGTCATCATCGGTCGTAAAACTTGGCTTTTTGCTGAAACCAAGTTTGCTGACGCTCTGAGTTCCTGCGTAGACTTGTTTCCACCCTGCAAGATAGTCTTTTGGCTCGTAGCCGCTTGCGGAAGAAAGAACGCCGCCCTTACGCTCATTCGTGGGAACTGCCTTTCCGTTCCAGAGCGAATTGAATTCGGCAAAGTTCGCATTTTTGGGCAGATTTCCGCTCATGTCAGTCCAGCCCATCGGGTCGATTACGTTATCCGTTCCCAAAATCGTGTTGACCCACGCCACGCTTGCCTTTGGCCCCCAGGGGCGTCCGAATACGCCGGGATTCTGATACACAGCATTGTCTGCGCTGATAACGCAGTTGTAGAAGAGGTAGCCTTTTGAGAGCGCATTTCGTGCCGCAGTCAGATAGCCCGCAACCTTTACGTCGGTGTAGCCCGCCCAGCGAATCTCGCAGTTCTCAAAGACCACGTCGCCGTCACCGAAGATAAAATCGGTGTTTCCTTCTATAAAGCAGTTCCTAAAATATTGTCTTGTGTCCGCACCTGTGTAGAGCGTGTCCTGTAGTCCTAAGAATTTGCAGCGGTAAAATTCCGCCTCGTCCGCTTCGGAGCAAAGGGCTGCCGCGCGTTCGGTCGCTTTTTTGGAACGCACATCGGAATTGAGTTTTCGCACGAACTGAATTGAGCCGTCGTTTTCCACGCCGTCCGCAATTTCTTCATCGGTTACGTATTTGTTGAATGATGTCTCGAACGTGATTCCTTCCGCTTTGAAGCCTTTTGCGCTTGGCATGATACGTGTTGCGCATCCCCAGCGCGCCGCTCCTTTTTTGCTGAATTTGTCGTAGGCAAGGTCTTCATTGTAAAACCCTTTTTCATCCGCGCTGTAATACAGATAGCCGATGCCGTAGTACCAGGTCAATTTGACTTCCTGCTCTGGCGTGTCATTTTTGAGCGTAAGATACGGCGTGGTGATAATCAACTGTGCGCGATAAGTTCCTGGCGCAATGTGAATCGTGATACGGTCATTTTCGCTTGCAGGTTTCATCGCAGAAGCCGCTTCTACCGCCTCTTTTATCGTCGCATAGTCGGCCTTTTTTCCGCCCACGTAGATGTCTTTTTTGAGTTTCTGCGGCTGAACCGTCTTGTCCTTTGCCGTCAGTTTGATGTTTTTTGAGACCGCTTTTCCGTCCACCACAATATGATTCATCGTGGAAGCCTTGTCCGTTGCCGCTGTCACCTCGTAAGAACCATCGCGGAGTTTTGCGCTGTAGGCATTTCCGCTGACCGTTCCGCTGTATTCGTAGCCGTCCTCGATGTTTTTGAATGAAATTGCCGTCGGAAGCGGATTTGCCGCGCCAAAAAATGAGCCTTGTACCTCGTACTGAGGTTTGAGAGCGACCGTAATATCCTGCGTAATATCTTCCGTTCCCTCTGCCGTGCCACCTGTTTTAATCTCGTAATCATTCGCACCGACCAAAGTCGCCGTGTAGATGACCGAAGGCTCCAAATCGCCTGTGTAGGTATATTTTCCGTCCGCTCCGCTGATTCTTGCCTCTGCCGGAAGATAAGTCGTTCCCGCAGGAGGGGTGAACAGCACTTTCATGTCGGTATTTTTGTAGTCTGCGGCGATTCCCGTTACGTTTCCGCTGATTTTATAGGTTTTCTGCTCGGCAACAGTCAGATTCGCCATGAATGAGCCGGTCTGCGTAGGTTTCAGTTCCACGACCTTTGTGTATGAGTTGACCCCATAGCCTTTGATTCCCGTCAGAACCGCCGTATACGTGTGACCTGCCGCAAGACCCGCAGAATATGATTTTCCCGAAATTTTGGCGGGAAGTTCCAGTTTGCTGTCTTTTTCGATAAATTTCAGCTCAGCCTTTCCCGCAGGAAGTCCGCTCAGACTGCCGCTTACTTCTACGCATGGAGTCCGCACCAAACGATAATAGACTGGCTTACCCACATTCGCGTCCGCATAAATCTTGTACGCACCGTCCGTGTTTGCAATGTACTGATATTTTTTTGAGACTGCGCCAAGCGGAGCGACTTCATCCTGTTTTCCGTTTTTCGTGCCGTCAGCATTTACGCTCGCAAAGTGAATCGTTTCGTCACCGCTGTTGCTGATTCTCGCATAGAACGTAATCGTGTCTCCCGCGCGCACATTTTTGAGCAGCATATAGCGTTTTTTCTCTCCGCCTTTGCCGTTCGCATAGTATATGCCGTTCGCAAGATAGCCGTCCTTAAAGTCAAACGACGTGTAGCCTTGGTCGCCATAATTCTTCTTTCCATTATAGTAGGCGCGGTCATTTTTATCCGTGTTCAGCGTCAAATCCCCGAATACCAGTTCGCCGCCCGTAAATTTTCCGTCTGTTCCGATGATGTCCGCATTGTCAAAGTCTGTCACTGAAATATGGTTCACCGCATCTTTCGCCTGAACGCCACCAAAATCCCAGACCTCAACTTTTCGCGCCTGAGCCGAAACCGCACCAATTGCTACAACAGCAATCAGCATACCAAAAACTTTCCGAATTACGTTTTTCATATAAACTCCTATTTCCTATTATAACAGAGGATTGTAAATATGCAAGATGGTGAGCAGATGCATATTTTCCAGACCCATAATTTCCAGACAGTTATATATATGTTGCATATCTTGAGAATTCCTTGTAAAATGAATCTATGTGCGTTCGGCGATTGGCTGGGGTAATTTTGGGTGTTCTCGTGGAAACTGCGTTTTTTGCGCAGGAAGTTGACCAAACCACGCGCCCGATTGTCAAGGATATTGCGGTTACGCACGTTGCAAATGCGCAGGTCAAGGTCAGTTGGCGGCTTCCGCAGGAGTTTTCTGCCGCATCAATTCTTATTTTTAAGGACACCCAGCCATTTGTGGCGAGGAATCAGATTATGGCGACCAGTCCTGTTGCGCAGGTAAAGCCAACTTCCACGTATTTTGTGGACAAACTGATGAACTACAAGGAATACTATTATGCGGTCATCGCAAAAAAAGCGGACGGTTCGCTGTATGATGTGGTTCTTCCTTCGATAAATGCTACGGTCAGCGGAATTCGGGCGAAGCGTGAGGTGGTTCAGCAGGAAGATGATGTTGAGTTGCAGCAGGAAAAAATCTATGCCGACGGGCAGATGCGCGAACTTCCCCTGCCGTACTTGGAGATGCTTGACGAGCAGCATAAGCCCAATCCGCTGAAAAAAGAGGTGCTGGCTGCGGGCGCGGAACTTGCCGGAGAGCATACGCACAAACACATTTCGCTTCTCAGTCCGTATATTTTTGAGGAAGATATGATTGCGCCCGCTGGTGGTGACGATTATTTCTTGTTTGAGATTCTGAAGAATTATTTTATCCGCAAAGACTACAAGAATTCGGTGGAGCAATTGCAAAAGTTTTTGACCGTAAACCGTGATGACAAAGTGACCAACCGTGCGGTTTTCTATCTTGCCGAATCATTCTACTATCGCAAAAATTATCGTCAGGCACTCAATCTGTTCCTGTTCATTGAAGACGAAGTTCCTGTTGTATCAAAAAAATGGATTGAATCTACGTTGGACTTGTACCAGATGCCAGATGAATTAAAATGACACGCAGACAGCCCGTAGTTTCGCATAGCGAATGCTACAGTTTCGCATGGCGAACAATGTGCGGATAATAATGGAGAAATACTATGCTGGAAGATTTGAAAGAGCCGATTGCGGCATTAAAAGAAGATATTATGAACGTTTGGGGGCGGCTTTGACTCTGCTGCGATTGACAAGCAGATAAAAGAAAAAGAAGCGCTTTCTGCATCCCCTGATTTTTGGAACGACACCGAAAAAGCCCAGAAGGTGATGAACGACATCAAATTGCTCAAAGGTCGTGTTGAGCCGTGGCGTGAACTGATTGCCGTCGTAAGCGACATGGAAACGCTCTACGAGATGGGCATTGAGGAAAAAGACCAGTCTGTTGAAGGTGAATTACGTGAGTTGTATGAGGATGCGCGGAAAAAATTTGACCATCAGAGCATCTTAAATCTGCTTTCGGGTGAAGTTGACAAGAGCGGCTGCTTCCTTACGATTCATGCGGGTGCGGGCGGAACAGAGGCTTGCGACTGGGCGTATATGCTTTCCCGTATGTATATTCGTTGGGCGGAGCGGCGCGGCTTCAAGATGGAGACCGTCGATATTCAGGAAGATGAAGGCGGCATTAAAAGCACGACGATTCAGATTACAGGCGATTATGTGTACGGCTACCTGAAAGGCGAGGCTGGCGTTCACCGTTTGATTCGTATTTCTCCGTTTGATGCGAACGCGCGCCGTCATACATCGTTTACGTCTGTGTTCATTTTCCCGGTGCTTGACGACACGATAAAAGTGGACATTCGCCCGGAAGATTTGCGCGTAGATACATTCCGTTCGGGCGGGAAGGGCGGTCAGCACGTGAACAAAACTGATTCTGCGGTGCGCTTTACCCACTTGCCCACGGGAATTGTCGTTCAGTGCGACAGCGAGCGAAGCCAATTGATGAACCGCGCCACTGCCATGAGCATTCTGCGGGCAAAATTGTATCAGCACTATAAGGAAGAAAAGGAAAAAGAGAACTCCAAGTTCGGCGCGGAAAAGAAAGACATCTCCTGGGGAAACCAAATCCGCACCTACGTGTTCCAACCGTACACGATGGTAAAAGATCACCGCACCAAGCATGAGACAGGAGCGATTCAAGCGGTGATGGACGGCGACATTGACCAGTTCATCGATGCATATTTGCAGGCGCAGTGGAAAGGTCTTCCCATCGGCGGTGACGACACTGATGAGGAAATGTAAGAGGCAGCAGGAAATCTTATTAGTTCGTCACGCTGATTGGGCTGCCATTTTGTCCCGACCAAGGTCGGGGCGTTATGGTGCGTGACAGGAAATCTTATTAGTTCGTCACGCTGATTGGGCTGCCATTTTGTCCCGACCAAGGTCGGAGCGTTATGGTGCGTGACAGGAAATCTTATTAGTTCGTCACGCTGATTGGGCTGCCATTTTGTCCCGACCAAGGTCGGAGCGTTATGGTACGTGACAGGAAATCTTATTAGTTCGTCACGCTGATTGGGCTGCCATTTTGTCCCGACCAAGGTCGGGGCGTTATGGTGCGTGACAGGAAATCTTATTAGTTCGTCACGCTGATTGGGCTGCCATTTTGTCCCGACCAAGGTCGGGGCGTTATGGTACGTGACAGGAAATCTTATTAGTTCGTCACGCTGATTGGGCTGCCATTTTGTCCCGACCAAGGTCGGGGCGTTATGATGCGTGACAGGAAATCTTATTAGTTCGTCACGCTGATTGCGACTCGTTTTGGCAGCCCATCTTTTACTACAGACGACCGGTATTCAGGAAGTTCGGGGTGAAGTAGCCATCGGCGAGCGGTTTGTCTACTTCAAGGTTTACCATTTTGAGCGTCGTTGAGTGACCATTTTGTACGTTGGTCATTGTGTTCTCCATCGGAACATTGTAGACGCGGTTCTTTGTGCCGGGCATCTGCTTGATGCTCTTGATTTCGTTTACTTTGAGCAATTTGCCTTTCTTGTCGTACATCTCAATGTAGGTGGGGATAAAGTGGTCTTTTGTTATCCATGAGATGCGGTACAGATACTGGCTTGATTTTGGGTCTTTCGGCGTAGACTTGACCACGTACAAATCCTTGAAGTTGCCCTTGTCCTCGCTCTCTTTCAGAAGTTCATGGGTATCGTCTCCGACTTCGCGGCTGCTCATATCATCATAGGAAAAATCCGTTCCGACAAATGCCTTGTCGCCCTCAGAAGATGCTACGCGACGGGTTGAGCGCAGTGCGGGAAGATAAATCCACTTGTCATCATCCTTGTCCTTGTTTTCTTTCTGCAAGAAGCGTGTGTCCTTTACGGAGGCGGGGCTCAAGAAAATCATAACGATATCGCTCAAGTTGTCTTTGCAACGTCCGTATTCGCCGACGTTACGCACTTCTTTTGAGCCGTTTTTGTCTACGAGGGTCAGTTGAACCGCAGCCTTAGAAAAATCTGGCTTCTGGCGGTCAAATGCTTTCTGCATGATTTCAGTTCCGTCGAGTGCGAATGCTGAAGTTCCGAGTGCCAATGCGACAAAAGCCGCTGTCAAAGTTTTCAAAAGTTTCATAATGAGTGTACCTCCAAACTGTGCGGACGAAGTTGTTGCGTCCGTTTTGTTTTCAATTATATTAACCGCGCCACCAAAGTAATGTTACAGCAAAATACTGCACATTTTTATATTTGATGGCATGGTTTTTCATTTTTTTGCAGATTCTTCTGCAATATTTGCTTTGTAACGCTGTTTTTCTTCTTCCGACCACATAAATTTGGGGTCAAATGCGTTCAGAAGACCCGGAATAACCGTCATTGCCAGTGCGGAACTGGTGAACATGACGACTGCAACTAATGCGCCGATGTAACGCAGGATGATGAATTTGCTGAACAAAAGCACACAGAATCCAAGTCCTACGGCAATTGCATTTGTGATGATGCCTTTTCCGCTTGAACTGAATGTGCGCTTCGTTACGTATTCAAGTACATCAGACTTTGCGCGTTCGCTCCGGTAGGTTTCCATAAAGTGAATCGTGTAGTCAATGCCGACACCGATTGCCACGGAAGCCACGACGCTCGTACACAAGTCAAGGGCAATTCCCACGTAGCCCATCACCATAAAGTTCAGCAGAATGGTCATTCCCAGCGGAATCGCACCAATAATGCCCGCCCACGGAGACTTGAACGACAGCGAGATGATAATGAACACCATCAGCAAGGAGAACGCGATGCTGACCAGCTGACTGCGGATGACCATTTTCGTCATCGTGTATTCCATTTCGCCGTTGCCCGTTGCCTCAATCGTGTAGCCTTCGGGGAAATATTTTGCCGCATACGCTTTTGCGTCCGCAATAATATCTGAAGTGATGTCCGTGCTGTGTGAGCAAAGTTGCACCTGAGTGCGGATTGAAGTAGGCATGGTCATGTTGTTGGCAAAACGCTTGATTTGGTCGCTGGAGAGCAAATACAGGTACTGCGTAACCAAATCTCCCAGTTCCTCGCGGCTTGCCACGGGATATTTTGCGATGTCATACGGAACTTCGTAGTAGTTCATGCCGTTGTAGTTCAACTTGCGCTCAATTTCGTGGATGATTTCGTTTATGGTTGCCGTTTCACCACCAGCCGCCGCATAGGCATCGTGGAGCAATTCAAGCATGGACTGAGCGGAAACTGATTTTGACAGCGCATTCGCATAGTCTGTAGCCATAGCATCGCTGTCGTCTGCGACAGGAACGTGCATAACCTGATTCATGCGCTTGATGAACGTGGTGAACGACACGATTTTTCCGATATGCTCGCCATGCTCCTGCATCAGATAGTCCTGCAATCCGTCAACGGCTTTCAGAATCTCAGGATTTGTCAGCATATAGTATTCTTTTTGCGCGACAGGTTCTTGCGATTCAGTTTTGTCTTCTGTTCCGTCTGTGCCGAAACCAAAGTCATCGCCCGCGTTTCCGAATCCAAAATCATCACTTGTGCTTCCAAATCCGAAATCATCGCTTTCGCCAAAGTCAAAGTCGCTCTCAATTGCGTCAGCCACGCTGGAATCGGGAAGTGAGTCGCCGCCGGTAAAGTCAAAGTCGCTCGCAATATCGTCTGCCGTTGATTCTGCGGAAACTGCGGTGTCTGACGGGGCTTTTTCCTTGCCGCTGATGATGAAAAACATTGTGTTTGAGCCGGCAAGGTTTTCGTCCACATAGGCGATGTCCTGGCGGAATTTGCTGTTCATCGGGAAGTAGTTGACCAGCGCGGTATCGACAATTAACTGGTGTACGCCAAAGGCTGCCACGACAATAATGACCAGTGTTGATACAATCAGGCGCGGCTTTGTGCCAGAGAAGAAATGGTAGATTGCGTACAGCGTTGATGAAGTCGCTTCGTTTGAATCTTTTCCGCCACGACGAGCCAACTGCTTTTCAATACGCTCGCGGAACTTTGTGCTCAGACTGTTTTTCTTCTGCTGATGTTTTCCCACTTTGCTTATCGGAATGACGTAGAGCATTGCCGGAATCAATGTAATGGAAAGAATCAGTGAGAATGCAACGCCTGCCGCCGCAAATACGGAGAATGAACGGAGCGGGAGAATCGGACTGGTGACATTCGAGATAAATCCCGCTATCGTTGTGACCGCCGCAAGAAGAACCGCAATCCATACATCTTTCAGACCGTAGACAATCGCATCTGCATGCTTTTCTTTGGTCATCTCTCCTTCTACTTTGTCAAGTCCGATGTAGTAGTGGGTCAGCACGTGAATACCGTAGGCAGAGCCACACGCAATCAGACAAACCGGAATCATGCTTCCTACAATCGTAAAGGTGATGTTCAGCATACACATAATGCCCACAGACCAAATCGTACTCATCAGAACCGTAATCAGCGGAAGCAATGTGCCGCTCCAACTGTGGAAAGAAAAATACAATGAAAGCAGGACAATCATCGCAACGAACGGAATCAGCACTACAAGGTCGGCAATCATAAAGTCATGCGCATCGTTACTCAGAACGGGGTCTCCGAAATAGCGCACTTCCAAATCAGTGTCCGCGGTTTCTTTTTCGCAGATTGCCTTGATGTCGTGCAGGGCTTTCATCTGTTTCGTTGAGTTGAGCATGTTGCCGTTCTCATCTTTCGGCTGGAGCGTAATCATCATCTGGGAGGTCTTTCCGTCGTCCGTGATGATGACCCGGTTATACATTTCCTGCCAGTCAACGAGTTTTTTCTTGATGTTCTGCATATCTTCGGAAGTTCCCGTGTAGTTGTCGCCCAAAAGACTGCCCGCAACAAGACTTCCGTTATCGCCGTAGATAAAGTCAATGTTGGAAAGCGAATCGATGCTTTCTACATAGTCAACGCTTTCAATCTGTTCGGTGATTGACTGCAATATCTGTAGGTATTCGGGTGTGATGATGGATTCGCCTTCTGTTTCAAACGAGACTCCCAAAACCGTCATGCTGCCGAAGTCTTCCTCTGTCTGTATCATGCGTTTGTATGACTCGCTGCTCTGCGGCATATACATGCGAACCGTGTTCTCAATGTTGATTTTTACAATCTGTGCAGTGAAGAACGCTGTAATCGCAAAAGCAGCCCCGATGATGAGCCATGAGCATTTCAGCATTTTTTTTATCATTGCCATCTCCTTATGATTTTTATGTGGTAAGGCTTGCTTTTTTTTTTGCAAACCTTGTATATTGGTTTAAGAAATTAAACCGTTAAACCTAATATACTGCGACTTTCAGATTAAGTCAAGGGTATTTTTGAAAAAAAGTGAGGGAGCGGATAGAGATATGATAGATAAAGAAAAAATTGAGATTGCCCGTGAGCAGTTTAAGAACTGTTCATCTTTATTTATTGCGCTGGGTGACCCGATGCGGCAAAAGATTTGTCTTGACCTTGCGGAGGCGAGTGAAGACGGTGTGAACGTGGCGCAACTTGCAGGAAAATCGATTCTTTCGCGCCCGGCGATTTCCCATCATCTGAAAGTGCTAAAAGACTGCGGTATCGTTGAGCCGATAAAAAAAGGAACGCAGATTTTTTACCGTCTTCACCTAAAAGGAAATTTCCTCGCCGTCAAGCAGTTGATTCAGACAATGGATGAAATTTTAATAGAAGAGACGCGGTAAATACTCCAGCCGCACCGACCGGAGTATTTTCGCTGTCAGGCTGTTGCCGTTAGAATTTTCCTGTGTTCAGCCAGTTGGTTGTAAAGTAACTCTGCTTGATGCTCTTGTCGTTGTCAAATTCGACCTTTGTGACGGTAATGCGAGTTCCGTGTCCGGTGCGCAGGTTGCGGACTTCCGCGCCGTTGCGGAGGACGTAGGTTTCTTTGCCGTCAGAACCCTTTACAAAGCGGTAGCCGGTTGTTTCCCATTCCTTGAACATGCCCTTGCGGTCATAGAATTCAATGCGCATCGGAAGATAGGTTTCCTTGTCAACCCAGATTATGCGCGAGGTGAATTCCACGTCCTTTTTGTTTGGGGTGGACTCAACTTTCCAGCAGTTGTATTTCTTTCCCAAAATGGTGACGCTTGCATTCTCGTCGAGCATTTTGTTGGTGTCGTCCTCAAACTTGCGCACGGTCATGTCGTTGTAGGTAAAGTCTGAACCAACGAACGATGAGCGGCGGCTTGATGCTGCAATCTGGCGGGTAGTGCGGAGAGAAGGCTCGTAAGCCCATTTGTCATCGTCCTTGCCCTTGTTCTCAACCTGAAGAACACGTGTTCCCTTTACGGAAGCCGGCGAGTCAAAATAGAAAATGGTCTTTTTGAGGTTGTTTGAGTCCTTCATACCAAACTGGCGCATCGCACGGGTTTCCGTGACATTGCCATTTTTATCCAAGAATTCCATCTTCAATGTACTTGCGCTGGTTACCGGCGCGTTCAGTCCGGTCATCTTGCGCATAACATCATCGACGGAATCCGCAAAAACTGATGCGGCGAGTGTGGCCGCCAATGCAAATGCCAAAATTTTCTTCATTCGTTTCCTCCAAAACATAGAAAGTAGGCTTATATATAGAATAACCCATAAACGGAAAAGATACAATCAAAAAATAGTTTTAAGAGAAATTTTTGTGATATTTTTAAAAATTATGTTTTTTTTAAGAATTGGATAGACGATTTTGAAAATATGATTTATAATATGGTATAAAGGTGTGTTTTTTAACGAAAATACCGAGGAGTTTATTATGAAGAAGGGGCTGAAACGCTCTGTTTCCATTGCGAACGTGATTATCATTGGCATCACATGTCTTGTGTTGTTTTTGCTTGCCGCGCTTGGTGTAACGATTTATCTGCGCATAAAGCCACTGAACGAAAATCAGTTTACGGATAAACTTTCCACAACCATGCGTCTGACGGACTCAACGCTGGCAGCGTATTTTAATGGCATATCAAATTCTGCCACACAACTTTCCCTGGCGGTTGATGACGATGAGGATGTGGTGCTTGATTTGGAGCGGCTGATTGTGCAGGCAAATGAGAACGTCGTTTCCGCTTCTCTTTCCCTTTTTGAGACCGAGCAGACGCTTTGTTATCCTGATGGCATGGTGACCTATGACGATGCCCTTGCGAGCGAATGGTATGACCTTGCGCAGGATATGGACGGAATGCCCTTTTTCTCCCCAGTATACGAAAAGAATGACGGAACGCTGGTCATTGCCTGTGCCATTACGACCCATAATGAGTTTGGTGACATAAATGGTATTTCCACGATAGAGATTCTTGCGGAATCTGTGGGTTACCTTGTCGGCGACTCAACCACGATGGGAAACATCAAATTCTATATGCTCGACATGAACGGAAACGTTGTCGTTGACCCTTACGAAAGCCAGTTGGTGATGAAATCTGCGTCCGAGACAGGAATCCATGCGCTGGAAGGGTATACCGCCGGTCTTGCGGGCATTTTCCGCGAAAAAATTGACGGGCAGCAGTGCGAGGTACGAATCCTTGGTTCAGTGAACAACGCTATGGTTTTGGACTATGCTATGCTCATTCCTGTCTCCGAGATTACCGCCAGCACGAATGCGATTATCCTTACCGTTATCCTTGCCCTTGTGGTTGGTATGATTCTTTCCATTTTTGTCTCAATTGTGTTGGCGCGTGGTATTGTCCGCCCTCTAAAACAGGTTATCGCGCTCCTCAAAAACATCGCTGGTGGAGACGGAGACCTAACGGCACGGCTTCCAGTTCTGACGAAAAACGAAATTGGTCAGCTTTCTGAATATTTTAACCAGACGATAGAAAAAATCGCGCTGTCTCTCAAATCGATTATTGATGAATCCAAGCACATGCAGTCTGTCGGACAGAAACTTGCGGCGAACGTGGAAGAAAGTGCGGCTGCAATCAACGAAATCAGCGCGAACATCAGCAACGTAAACCGCGACGTGACCAATCAGGGGCAGAGCGTGGAGCAGACCAATGACGCGGTTAATTCAATCGTGCAGAACATTGAGACTCTCAACAGGAACATTGCCACGCAGACCGAGAACGTCTCTCATTCATCTGCCGCTGTTGAGGAGATGGTCGCAAACATCAAGTCGGTGACGGATATTCTGGAAAAGAACCAGGGTAATGTGCGCCAGTTGCAGGAATCTGCTGAACACGGACGCACCGCAATTGCAAAGACCGTTGAACTGACTAAACAGGTTGCCGAAGATTCTGCGGGATTGATTGAGACTTCTACGGTTATTCAGAACATCGCGCGTCAGACCAACCTTCTGGCTATGAATGCGGCTATTGAGGCGGCTCATGCGGGAGATGCGGGACGCGGATTTGCTGTTGTTGCGGATGAGGTTCGTAAACTTGCGGAAGATTCAGACTCTCAGGGTAAGAAAATTACGACTGTGCTGAAAAAACTGCGCGACATGATTGTGTCGGTCTCCGAGAGCAGCAAAGAGTTGCAGCGTCAGTTTGATACGATTTTTGACCACACAACGACGGTCAACACGCAGGAAGGCATTATCAAGGCGGCGATGGACGAGCAGGCTGCCGGCTCAAAACAGGTTATCTCGGCGATGAATGAAATTCACGCGATTACCGCAGAGGTTCGCGACAACGCCAACGAGATGCAGGAAGGCAGTAAGACGGTTATTTCTCAGATGGAAAAACTGGAGTCAATCACCGTGCAAATTACTGGCGCGATGGCGGAGATTTCCAATGGCGTTACCGGCCTTAACAATGGTATGCAGGAAGTAAGCGCAATCGGTCGTGAGAATCAGGAATCAATCGACAACGTATCTTCCGAAATCAACCAGTTCAAAGTAGAAAACAAGGAAGAAGAGAGCGCAGAAGCGGTTGCGGAATAGAAATCCCCCGCAGAGCCAGTAGTTTTGCGTAAGCGAATCTTGCAAAAAAAAACTCCAGCCGTTATGACTGGAGTTTTTAAGTTTAATCGCCGTTAGGCAAACTTTCTAATGAAAATCTGCGTAGCAGATTTTCATTAGAACTGATACTTAATGCCGACGCTTGCGAAGTCGTTGTTGCGCCATGCGTAGTATTCGCTGTCCTCATCGTAGCACCAGATAACCAGTCCGCTCAGATTAAGCGTAAAGTCATCGCCGCCCAGACGGAAACTCAGTGCTGGCATAACAATCAGGTCTTTGGTCTCCAGTTGGTAGATGCCCTTTACGTCCAACTTAATTTTTTCATGGTTGAATGTGTCGGTAATGTCCACGATGAACTGATTGCGGATGTATTTGCCAGTTTTGTCGTAGTCAGTATCGTAGTTATTGCCGAGCGTACTCCATGCGACTGTACCAAGTCCCGGAACGTCAATGCCGCCGTCCTCAATCTTGTCGTTCTTCAAGATATACTTACCCGTTGTCTGGAAGTTGAGGTTTACGTTGTGAATCGGCAGGTTGATGTCAAAGCCCGCTTCCCATGCGATGCTGTTATTCTTTACCCACGGGTCATCACCGGCAATATCTTTTGTCAGGTTGTAGGCGAATTCTGCGCGTGTGTTGAACGGCCCGAGAACTGCCGCCGCTTCCAAACCGAACACTTGCAACATGTCGTAGTCAAGAGAGGGAAGACCTTGGCTGACATGGGTGGCATAACTTGATTTCAGTGCGGTAACAGCCGCGCCCGCTTTAGTTGCTGCGGTAGTTGCTGCTGTACTGTCGTCTGCTCCCTGCGCTTTTGCCGCTTTGTATACATTCTGGTAAACCAATTTGAATGCAGTACGGTCGGTATCGGTGGCGGTGTACTTTCCATCCAAGCCATAATTCATAGCCTTGTAGATGATTGTATTGTACAGGTTCGCAGTCGGCTGCTTGTAGTGACCCGCGTAGTAACTTAAACCAAGGTCAACAGAGCCAATCGTAAATGTTGAGCGCAATCCCGCTTGCGCATATTTGAGCTTCTTTGTGTCGGGGTAGAGGCTGTCTGCGTCAAATGAAGAAGCGTACATCAAAGCGGGAACAGCGGTTGCAGATGTAGCGGCATTTGCACCAACATAATCGGTTATCAGACCTGTGATTTGCGAAGTCAGCGAATTTGTTGCCGCTGGCTGCCACATTCCGCTTGCCGCAAGGCGGTCGGGAGTCATCCACGGAGTAAAGACACCCTCAAAGCGCGCGTTGAACGGAGCGTTGTAAATCAGGTGGAACATTGGCAACGCAAGACGGCGGTCAATGTAGTCCGGTACGATAAAATCGGTGTAGTCGTTTGAGTTGAAGTTGTCAAGGACGTGAACTTTGTCGCCCTTACCCCAGACGAGTTTCATCTTGCCGGCTTCTACCTGAAAGTCGCCGAGGTATGCGCGGGCAGTGAATTCCTGCAGAATGTCCTCTTTGTAGTCAGAAAGAATCAGACGGTTCAGCTTGATTTTTCCCGAAAAGTCGGAGAACGCACCCGAATAGTCAATTCCCAGTGTGAATGAGGCATCGGCACGAGTCGCTTTGTCTTTCAAATCTGAGAAACCCATGTCGTAATTGTGAGTGCCGAATTCGGAATTATCCCTTTGGGGAAGAATGCGGGCAGAAGTCTCCGCGTTTCCGCTAAGCGTGATGGTGGATACTGATTCTTCATAACCTCCGCCAAAATCATCAAAGCCGCCTTCATCTCCGCCGCCGAAGTCGCCGAAGTCTTCCTGCGCAAATGCCGTGCTTGTGATGAACAGGGTTGCCGCAAAAGCAAGCAAACATTTCGTTGTAATTTTCATAAGAGCTCCTTGCAAAAAAAATGTACACAAAATCAGCAGATAAAAATCTGTTATTTCTATTTTAATTTGATTTCGCTGATTTTTCAAGTTGTTTTGCATTTTTTGTTATATTTTGATAGTATGACGGTATGGCAAGAGCGGTTATTTTTGATATGGACGGCGTTCTGCTCGATACGGAAAGCGTGTGCTTTGAGTGCTGGAAACGGGCAGGAGAGGAATGGGGCTTGGACGATGCAGAGGATGCCTACCGATTGTGCGTGGGAACAAATTTGAACGATACGATGGCAATTTTGCACGGTCGCTACGGTGCTGATTTTGACGCGCAAAAATTTCATGCTCGCACGGGCGAACTGTTTCATGTGGTTGAGGCGGAAAAAGGACTTGCGCTTATGCCATTCGTGCGTGAGTGTCTGGATTCGCTCAAAGCGAGGGGGTATCGTCTTTCCGTGGCATCTTCCACCCGGAGCGAGGCTGTTCACCGTCAGTTGCGTGCGGCCAATATAATAGAATATTTTGAGACAATCACGTGTGGCGATACGGTGGAACATTCCAAACCCGCGCCCGACATTTATCTAAAAGCCTGCGAATCGCTCTGTCTTCCCCCTGCGGACTGCATTGCCGTGGAGGATAGTCCGAACGGAGTGCGCGCGGCTCAGGCGGCAGGAATGAAATGCGTGATGATTCCCGACCAAGTGCAGCCTACGAAAGAAATCCGTGCGCTTGCCTGGCGGGTGGCGAAAAATTTGGGGGAGATGAAAAAACTCATTTGAGGGCGGGTAAATTCCTTGGCTTTTTTCCTCTTGACCTCTTTACAAATACTGCATACAATTAAGTATATTTACTATGGAAAGCAAAGACGCTTTACAGACATTGTTGCACTCATTTGAGCGGTACTACACAGTCAAAACCGATGGGGTTGTCGCGCCTTTTTCTGCGGAGGCGGAATTCCATTCGCACACGGAGCAATTTTTTCTTGTGCGGGCCGCGCATATCGCGGACATAGACTCCAATGAATTTGTTTTTTTTGCAGAGGAAGGGCAACTGACTTCCGCGCGGCTTACGGAACTGGATGCGGCGGCGTGGCAGGAAGGTCTTTCCCGTGTCAGACCATGCGCGGGTCATCGGAATTCTGACGTGACGCTTATCGTGCTTGCGGACAAAATTGACGACGACGCTTTCAGGCAAATCAAACGGCTTAAACATTCCAAATCATATAAATTCACTCTGCACGGGTGGAGCAATTTTCGGGCATTGGCCTATGAGGTTTCTTCGGGGCGCGTGACGTATAATCGTTTCGGTAAGGATTTGAAGAAACTCGTCGGCTCGCTATAAAAAAGTTTTCTCTTGAAGGAGGAGAATGATGACAGCATTATTTATTATTATTGCTGCAATCGCTTTGCTTTTCAGCGGCTATGTTTTCTACGGCTCATGGCTTGCAAAGCAGTGGGGTATTGACCCCAAACGAAAGACGCCTGCACAGGAAAAGGCAGACGGCGTAGACTATGTTTCCGCGAAGCCTGCGGTTCTGATGGGACATCACTTTTCATCAATCGCCGGCGCAGGTCCGATTAACGGCCCGATTCAGGCTGCGGTGTTCGGCTGGGTACCGGTTTTCTTGTGGTGTGTCATCGGCGGCATTTTCTTTGGCGGTCTGCAGGATTTTGGCTCATTGTTCGCTTCTGCCCGTCATGACGGAAAATCTGTCGGCGAAATCATCCGGACATCAATGGGAAAGACCGCAAAGAAATTGTTCATCATCTTCGCTCTGCTCGTTCTGATTCTTGTCATTGCCTCATTTGTGAATGTCGTTGCCGGCACGTTCTTTACCGCTGCTCCTACAGCGCAGACAACAACCGTTTCTGTTCCTAAAAAACTGGTTTCTCCCGAAGTTGCGACGGTTTCTGGCGAAATCACGTTCAATACATCCGACATTACGGCGACCTCTCTCGTGCCGTTCGCAAAAAGCCTTGGTCTTACCGATGAGAACATCACCGTTGCTGACGACAAGATTACGGTCAAAGTTCCCGACATCGACAAATTCAAGGGATTGTTTGAGTCCGCGAACATGAAGATTTCTCAGATTGTTGAGGGCGCAAAGACTGTTATCAAAGAAGCCGTGTACGAAGAGAGCGGAAAAGAAACGACTGCCCTTGAAGCACCGAAGGCTCAGTTCGGTATCGTCAAGAACCCGACGGGCAATCAGACAACGGCAATGATTTCCTTGCTGTTCATTCTTCTGGCGATTATCTACGGTATTCTGACCAATAAATGTGGCGTGAAGACGCTTCCTGCTACGATTATCGGCATTGCGGGCATTGTGGTCGCCGTCATCATCGGTCTGAACTACGGCTTTGCGATGAGCCGCACTGCATGGATTATCGTTATCGGCGCGTATATTGCAATAGCATCATTGGTTCCGGTCTGGGTTCTGTTGCAGCCAAGAGATTACCTGTCTTCATTCCTTTTGTATGGCATGATGGCTTTGGCTTTGATTGGTATCGTGGTCAGCGCATTTACGGGAAATGCGACGTTTGAGCTTCCCGCATTTACGGGATGGACTACAAAAATCGGTCCGATGTTCCCCGCATTGTTCATCACCGTTGCATGTGGCGCGTGTTCTGGATTCCATTCGTTGATTTCTACGGGTACGACTTCAAAGCAACTTGACAATGAGAAGAACGCAAAGGCAATCGGCTATGGCTCAATGCTCATCGAGTCTGCGCTGGGCATTATCTCCCTGATTGCTGTTGGTATGGTTTCCAAGAGCTTTATCGTGGATGGTGCATTTAAGGGCGCGCCGCCGGTAGCATTTGCATCTGGTATTGCGAAAATGTTTGGCTTTACCGACCAGACCAACGCAATCTACGCATTGCTGACACTGGCGGTTTCTGTATTTGCCCTGACTTCTTTGGACAGTGCGACACGTCTGAGCCGCTTTATGTTCAGCGAATTGTTCCTGAAAGACGGAGAAACTTCATACAAGGATGCTAAGGGCATTTGCAAATTGCTTGCTCATCCGCTGTTCGGTACATTGCTTATGGTCGTTATCGGTTGTGTTCTGGGCGGTCTTTCACTGTCGCAGATTTGGGGTCTGTTCGGTGCGGCAAACCAGTTGCTCGCTGGTATCGCGTTGATGGCTGTCGCCGCATGGCTTGGTGAGGTAGGCAAGAACAACAAGATGTTCTACATTCCGATGGTGTTCATGCTCGCCGCCACGCTGACCCAGTTGATTCGCACGGTCATCGCAAAGATTCAGATTTTCGCGGGAACTGCAAAGGCTGCCGGTCCGATGTGGGGCCACTGGTTCCAATTCGTGTTCGCCGCCGCTATGGCGATTCTTGCGGTTATCCTTGTTGTCGAAGGCATCAAGACTTTCAGCAAGCAGTGTAAAAAAGCATAAGTAATGCAACAGGATGCAGAGGATAAAAGGTCATACTTTCAATCCTCTGTGGCGAACCTCTGAATGCTGTGTTTTTCGGAGATGCAATCCAGTCCTTTGGTTTTCAGGGGCTGGATTTTTTTATCCTTAGCCTCCTGTATTGTCACACGGGTAGAGAAAAACTCTTGTACTTGTAATTCGCTTTGTTTTCTTCTATAATAATTCTCACATTTTATACTGGTGGGAGCGGTTTGACATGCTTGACCACCGATGGGTACGGATATGATTTCATTGGAAAAAATGCGCAATATCGGAATTATGGCGCACATTGACGCGGGAAAGACAACCACAACAGAAAGAATTCTCTATTATACAGGCAAGATTCATCGCATTGGCGAGATTGATGACGGTCAGGCTACGATGGACTTTATGAAGCAGGAGCAGGAGCGCGGCATTACGATTGCTTCGGCTGCCATTACGACGGACTGGAAGGGCTATTCGATTAACATTATCGACACGCCCGGTCACGTGGATTTTACGGCGGAAGTGGAGCGGAGTCTTCGCGTGCTTGACGGAGCCGTGGCGGTGATTTGTGCGGTGGACGGCGTTCAGCCCCAGACGGAAACTGTATGGAAACAGGCCGATGAATTTGAAGTTCCCCGTCTCTGCTTTGTGAACAAGATGGACAGAATCGGAGCGGATTTCTTCTATTCAATAAAGGACGTACACGACAAATTCGGCGCGAACACGATTGCCTTGCAGATTCCCATGGGGCAGGGCGATGACTTTGAGGGCGTGATTGATTTGCTCAAAATGAAGGAAATCCGCTGGAATCCCGATGACGAGGGAGAGACATTTACCGAAAGCGATATTTCTGACAAATACAAGGCATTGGCGGACGAATGGCGGGCAAAACTGATTGACGAGGTTGCCTCCAACGATGACGAACTGGGCATGATTTACCTTGAGGGCGGCGAAATCACCAACGAGCAGTTGAAGAAATCTATCCGTGCGGGAACAATTAACCGTACCTTTGTGCCCTGCCTCTGTGGCTCTGCCCGCCGCAACAAGGGAGTGCAGCCGCTCATCGACGCGGTGATTGACTATCTTCCCTGTCCTACGGACGTGCCTCCTGCAAAAGGTCTGCACATCAAAAAAGACAAGGAAGAGGACGTGGAGATTCCCTGTGACGAAAAGAAAATGCCTTTGGGTCTGGTCTTTAAGATTCAGCAGGACAGGGAAATGGGCGCGCTCTGTTTCGTCCGCATGTATTCTGGCAAGATGACCGCGGGAACACAGGTTTTGAACGTGGCCAAGAAAAAACGTGAGCGAATCAACCGCATTTTACGTGTAAACGCAAACCACATGGAGCAGATGGATTCGGTGAGCGCGGGCGACATTGCCGTGTTCGTGGGATTAAAACTTGCCCAGACAGGCGACACGCTGGGAAGTGAGGGAATGCCAGTCCTGCTTGAAAGCGTGAAATTCCCTGAGCCGGTTATTTCTGTCGCCATTGAGCCTGAGACTTTGAGCGACAAGGACAAACTGGTGGAGACACTTGCGATTATGAGCCGCGAAGACCCCACCTTTACCAGCCATGAGGATGCGGAGACGGGTCAGCTGATTATCAGCGGCATGGGCGAACTCCACCTTGACGTGCTTGTGACCCGCATGAAGGACGACTTTGGGGTAAAGGCAAATGTGGGTGCGCCGCAAGTGACCTACCGCGAATCCGTTTCCAGCGAGGCGACATGCTCTTCTACTTGGGAAAAGAATCTTGGCGGAAAGGACAATGTTGCGGGGCTCACGATTACCATTCGACAGAATGAGCAGGGCATGGGGAATACCTATTCCTGCGATGTGCATGACTCGGCGGTTCCCGAAGAAATTTATGACGCGATTAAGACGGGCTTTGAGAACAGTTTTGCGTCTGGTATCAAATATGGCTATCCGTGCGCGGATGTTGGCGTTACGGTCACAAAAATTGACTATGATGAGTTGACGGGTACTCCCTTTGCGTTTACCGCCTGTGCCGCGCAAGTCTTTGACGAAGCCGCCGAAAAAGCCGTTCCGATTATCCTTGAGCCTGTTATGAACGTGGACATTTCCTGCCCGCTGGAATTTGTGGGAGATGCAATCAGCCAGATTACCCAGCGCGGTGGCATGATTCAGGGACAGGACTCAAAGGCCAGCGGTGAGATTGTGCATTGTACCGCGCCAATGGCAAAGATGTTCGGATTTTCAACCAATCTGCGCTCGGTTACTCAGGGACGAGCCTCTTTCAGCATGGAATTTGCGCACTTCCAGTTGAAGGCTGGCGGGCTGGGGTAATACATCCCTCACAGAGCGCACGGAGTACACAGAGAGTCGCTTGCATAAAGAAATTCTGCATCGCATTCCTGTCTTTTTTAAACACATGACCAAGGTGAATGACTTCGTACTACGAAAATCCCTCTGTGTCCTCTTTGGCTCTGTGAGAAATTTAAAATCTGTGGGCAACGCCCTTGACACGTCCGCCTGTTTTTGATATGATAAATTCAATTCTGCGGGGATGGTGGAATTGGTAGACACGCTAGCTTGAGGTGCTAGTGGCGCAAGCTGTGCCTGTTCAAGTCAGGTTCTCCGCAACAGGCTGTTCGGTTTTCCCCGGGCAGCCTTTTTATTTTGTTGTGCGTTTGCACGGCATATTGCTGGTAAGGAGCGAAACGTATGGAGAAGAAGCTGCTTATTACGAGTATGTTGCTGGCTTTTTCCCTGTGTGCCTGGGCGCAGAAGGAAAAGGAATTGACCGCGCAGGAAGTCTGCACGATTTTCTGTGATTTGGACCGCGTTCCCGATTACAACTACACAACTTTGCTTCTTGAGAATATTGACAAAAACGGAAAGTCGGAGACGCTGGAGATTAAGCAGTTCGGCGGCGGCGACAACGGGCTGAAAAACGTCGCGTTTGACTTTGTTGCCCCGGCGAGCGTGCGCGGCATGCGCGTTTTGCAGCTGGAGAACATAAAGAAAGCCGATGACCGCTGGGTGTACGAGCCGCGTTTGCGCCAGAGCCGCCGCATTCCGATGACGGAGCGCACGAAGTCGTTCGGCGGTACGGAATTTACCTATAATGATATGCGCATTCGTAACGAAGACGAAGATATAAATACGATGGCCGATAGCGCGGCGAAAATGACGGTTGCCGGAACGACCTACACCTGCTGGAAAATTAAGTCCGTGCCGAAGAAAAAGAGCGAAGTGGAATACGCCTACCGCATCTCATGGTTCGACAAGAAGACGTTTATCCCGGTGCGTATCGAATTCTACGACAACAAGGACAAGCAGATTAAGCTGTACGAGTGCGAAAAAATTGACATGGTCAAGGGCGTGACGGGCATTGAATATCCGCTCCGCCGCAAGAACCGCGTGACCAACCTGGTGACGGGCAGGCAGACGGTCGCCACCGTAAAGGAATTTGTGTTTGACGGCAAAGTTTCCTCGGGGTACTTTACGCAGAACTGGCTTACGACCGGAAAAACGCCGAAAAAATAGGCCTTTGGACTTTTCGGGCAGCGTGTGATATTTTTCTCACTATGGCAGGGAAACTGTTCGCCGCTTCCCTGCCGTTGCCTTTATAGATAGAAGGAAGAAAAGATGATTGCCGTATTCGTAAATTGCGCGACTATTTTGGTCGGATGCCTTGTAGGGCTGTTTTTCGCAAAGAAAATTCCGCAGCGTGTGACGGATGCGATTCAGTTGGCGTGTGGTTTGGTTTCGTTCGTGATGGGCGTGCAGATGTCGTTCAAGTATCAGAACGTCGTGTATCTCGCGCTCGCGCTGATTTTGGGCGGCATTGTCGGCACGCTCCTTGACATCGACGGCAAAATCTTGCAGTTCGGCAAATGGCTGGAAAAGCTGTTCATGAAGAAAGATGCCGGGGCGTTGCGGGGTGTCCCCGCAGAGGGGGTAGGCGGAAATGCGGGAGCGGAGCGAAGCATTGCAGCCGAGGGGGATACTTCCCCCACCTTTAGCGAGGGAAAACCGCAGAAAAATTTTGCCTATGCGTTTCTGAATGCGTCAGTGCTGTTCTGTGTGGGCGCGATGGCGATTGTGGGCAGTTTTAAGGCGGGCATTGAGCACGATTATTCGATAATTTTTTTGAAGTCGATTCTGGACGGCTTTATTTCAATCGGGTTTGCGGTGGCGATGGGCGTGGGTACGGCGTTCAGCGTGATTTCGATTTTTCTGTATCAGGGCGGACTGACTTTGCTTGCGGTGCTGATTGCACCCTTTGTGAGCGAGCAGATGATTGCGGAACTGACGGGAAGCGGTGGCGCGCTGATTATTCTGATTGGCATTAACCTGATGGGACTGAAAAAAATCAAGACGGCGAATTATCTTCCTGCGGTGCTGTTCAGCGTGCTGTTTGTGCTGGCAGAGCCAGTGGTGAAGGGATTGTTGCGCTGGTAGGGATTTGACCGAGCGGGAGAGGGCGCATTGATGATTCTTTTTTTACGGGTTCTTGACACAATCCGCGCGTTTTGATACAATATTATCGTACATTTTAATCTAACCTTAGAATGGACTTGCGCAAGCGGGTCTTTTTTCGTATATAGGGCGTTGCATGGAATACATTGCGTTGGATTCGTATCCGCATTATACGGAGAGTGAAAAACTGGTTTCGTCTCTGGGCTATCATCTGGTGGAATTGAAGATTAGTCCGCATAAGGGAACGACACATATTCTGGCTGTTATTTCTGCTGATGACCCGACAAAAGGCATCGGCGTGGACGACTGCTCTAAGGTGCATCACAAACTGCTTCCTTTCCTTGAAGAGGCTTTGGGTACGGACGACACCTACATGGAACTGACTTCGCCAGGAATGGAACGCAACATTAAGAATGCGGCGGAATTCGCGTTGTTTGTGGGACGTGAGGTTCGCGTGTGGGATAAAAATGTAACGGATTGGGTCGGCGGAAAACTGGTTTCTGCGGACGACAAATCCTTAACGTTGGAACTGACAAAGGATAACGCTTCTGAACGGAAAGTGTTCTCCTTTGCTGATATAGCAAAAGCAAAATTTATTCATTTGTAAGGGGTCTTGATATGTCAGAGATGGCAGATGCAATCCGTGAGCTGATTGAGACAAAAGGTTTCTCAGCGGATTCGGTCAGGCAGACTATTGAAAATGCAATCAAAGCAGCGTATAAGCGCACGTTCGGAACAGCAGATAACTGTATCGTAAAATTTGCGGATGATATGTCCGATGTAACGGTCTATTCCCGCAAGACAATTGTGGACGGCGTATATGACCCGGTGGTAGAAATCGAATTGGAGGAGGCTTTGCAGCTTACTCCTGAGTGTGAGGAAGGAGACGAGATTGACATTCAGGTTGACCCGCGTACTTTTGACCGCTCTGCTGTCTCCACAGGAAAACAGGCTGCTCATCAGGGGTTGAACGAAAGTTTTAAGGATACCCTGTACAACGAATACAAGGACAAAGTTGGCGAAATCATCATCGGTTACTACCAGCGTGAGCATAACGGAAACATTTATGTTGATTTGGGCAAGGTTGAGGGCGTTCTTCCGGTAAAATATCAGAGTCCCCGCGAGCGGTATGAGAAAAATGACCGCATCAAGGCGTTGATTAAGGATTTGAAACGCACGAATTCCGGCTTGCAATTGATTTTGAGCCGTGCCGACCCTGATTTTGTCCGTTCCATCGTTGAACTGGAAGTTCCCGAAATCTACGACAAGACTGTTGAAATCTTTAAGATTGTACGCGAGGCGGGCTATCGCACTAAGATTGCCGTATTCTCCAATAAAGAAGACGTTGACCCCGTGGGCGCATGCGTTGGCTTAAAGGGCGTGCGCATTCAGAATGTTATCCGCGAACTTGAAGGCGAAAAAATTGACATTCTGCGCTATGACCCGGAGCCGACTCAGTTCATCAAGAACGCGCTTAGTCCTGCGGAAGTGAGCAACGTGCTTATTTTGGACGAAGAAAAGAAACAGGCTCTGGCTGTCGTGCCTGAAGCCCAGTTCTCCCTTGCGATTGGCAAGCAGGGGCAGAATGTGCGCCTTGCAAACCGTTTGTGCGACTGGAACATTGATGTTAAGACTGAAGAGCAGGCTGCGGAGATGGATTTGAGTGAAATCAGCACGGCGCGTAAGAATGCGGCAAATCTGTTTGGCGGTGAAACTGAGGAAGATTACGAGGAAGTTACGACCGTTTCTGACTTGCCGGGAATTGACGAGCGTGTTGCAGGTCTGCTGAAAGAGGCGGGCTATGATGACATTGAGAAATTCGTTGCCGCGTATGATGATGGCTCAATCAAGTCTGTCGAAGGTCTTTCAGACGATGATGTTGAGGCAGTGAACAAGATTATCCATGCGAATGTTGAATTCGTTGAAGAGAACGAAGAAAACGCAGAACCAGCAGAAGCTGAGACTGATGCCAGCGGGGAAGAAGAGGAGTATTTCTGCCCTGAATGTGGCGCAAAAATTACACTCGATATGACAAAGTGTCCGAACTGTGGTATCGAGTTTGAATTTGCAGAGGACGAGGAATAGTAGGATAGTATGGCTGATGAAGTAGAGAAAAAGCCCGGTTTTGTGTTGAACAAAAAGAAATCAGATGCTCCTGCGGCAAAACCTGCGGGCGCACCTGAAAAAAAGAAGGTCGTAATCGTAAAGAAAAAGAATCCCGCACCGGAGAATAAGCCGCAGAAGCAGGGCAATGTGCGCCCTGTCGTCAAAAAGGCTGTTTCTGCCACTCCGGCCGGGCAAAAACCATCTGCTTCACAGACTCAGAGCCAACCTCAGAATCGTTCTGAATCAAAACCGCGTTCTACGACTACATTTGAACTGAATTCTGCCCGTCCTAACGTAAAGGCCGGCAATCTTTCTGGTCACCGCGATGGTGGACCGAACCGTGGCAACTACGGAAATCGTAGTGGTTACGGAAACCGCGATGGCGGATTTAACCGTGGTGGCGGACAGGGCGGCTTTGGCGGTCAGCGTCGTGAGGGTGGCTTTACGGGCGCACAGGCTCGCGAAAGTTATCAGAATCGTGAGCGCGATGGAAACCGACAGGGGGGAGGCTTTGGCAGTGGTGGCTACGGTGCAAATCGTGGCGGCTTCGGTGGAAATCGTCCCGCAGGACAGGGGGGCGGATTTAACCGCGGAGGCTTCGGCGGAAATCGTCCCGCAGGACAGGGCGGAAATCGTCCTGGATTCGGGGGCGGTCGTCCTGGTTTTGGCGGCGGTCGTCCTGGTTTTGGTGGCGGAGCTCCTGCGGCTTCAGCCATTCCCGAAAAGGCGAACACAAAGAAGCAATTTAAAGGAAAGAAACAGGTTTACAGCCGCAAGGACAGGGAAGAACTGTTTGACGAGGAAGAACTGTATCGCAAGAAGCAGGCGGCTCAGGCGGCAGTTGTTCCCAAGTCTATCGACATCATGGAGACCGTTTCCGTGTCTGACCTTGCCCGCAAGATGAACCTGAAAGCGAGCGAAATTATCAGCAAATTGATGTCAATGGGTATGATGGTCACAATCAATCAGTCCGTTGACAGCGACACAGCAATCTTGCTTGCCTCTGAATATGGTTGCGAAGTGCATTTGGTCAATCTGTATGATGAGACGGTTATTGAGAGCGACAAGGTTGATGAGAGCGACATGGTTGTGCGCCCGCCGATTGTTACCGTTATGGGTCACGTTGACCACGGTAAGACAAAAACTTTGGACGCAATCCGCAATACTAATGTGGCAGCAGGGGAGGCTGGCGGAATCACGCAGAAAATTGGTGCGTATCAGGTGAAGACCGAAAAGGGCGTGATTACGTTCCTCGATACTCCTGGACATGAAGCCTTTACGATGATGCGCGCGCGTGGTGCTCAAATTACGGATATTGTTGTCCTTGTTGTCGCGGCGGATGACGGCGTTATGCCTCAGACCTTGGAGGCGTTGAGCCATGCAAAAGACGCGAAAGTGCCTATTATCGTTGCCGTAAACAAAATTGATAAACCCGAAGCCAATCCGGAAAAGGTTATGACCCAGCTTGCAGAGCAGGGCTTGCAGCCAGAAGAGTGGGGCGGCGACACACAATATGTGAAAATCAGTGCCAAGCAAGGTATCGGTATTGATGACCTCTTGGACGCAATCCTTTTGCAGGCGGAAGTTCTTGAACTCAAGGCGCCAATGGACAGTCGTGCGGAAGGGAAGATTATTGAATCCCGCGTTGATCAGGGACGTGGCGTTGTTTCTTCCGTTATCGTGCAGCGCGGTACGCTTAAAATCGGAGACCCCTTTGTGGCGGGTATCTATTCAGGACGTGTCCGCGCGATGTTCAACGATCGCGGCGAAAAGGTTGAGGAAGCCCTGCCGAGTATGCCAGTTGAAGTGCTTGGTATGGAAAATATGCCCAATGCGGGCGATCCTTTCCAAGTGACTGAAAGCGAAAAAGATGCGCGTCAGATTTCTACCAAGCGTCAGGAACTCAAACGCTTTGAGGATGCAAAGGCGGTCAAGAAAGTTACGCTGGACAACCTGTACTCTACGATTGAGGCGAGCGAACTCAAGGAACTCAAAGTTGTTATCAAGGCGGACTTGCAGGGTTCTGCGGAAGCACTCCGTGCATCTTTGGAAAAACTGTCCACAAAAGAAATCCGCCTGAATGTCATTCATTCATCTGCGGGTGCAATCAACGAAAGCGATGTCATGCTTGCGGCTGCTGACGACAATGCCATTCTTATCGGCTTCAACGTCCGCCCCACACCCAAGGCAAAACTGCTTGCCGAGCAGGAAAAAGTGGATATCCGCAAGTACAATATCATCTACAAGTGTGTGGAAGAAATTACACAGGCTATGGAAGGCATGCTCAAGCCCGACACCAAAGAGCAGGTTACTGGTACTATCGAAGTGCGCGATACCTTCAAAGTGCCAAAAGTCGGCGTGATTGCCGGTTGTTACGTGACCGACGGTGTGGTTAAACGGAGCAGCATGGTCAACCTTATCCGCGATGGCATCGTTAAGTTTACCGGCAAGATTTCTTCACTCAAACGCTTTAAGGACGACGCAAAAGAAGTCAAAGAAGGCTTTGAGTGTGGTATCGGTCTTGAAAACTGGCAGGATATTCAGGTTGGCGATACGCTTGAAGCATTTGAATATGTTGAGGTGGCACGTCACTTGGGAGACACCCTTGTTGACCAGAAAGCGGAGGCGGAAAAACAGGCTGCCCAGCGTGAAGCCGCCGCAAAGGCAAAGGCTGATGAAGAGGCTGCTGTCGCTGCCGCAATTGAGGCTGAAGAAAAGGCCGCCGCAAAAGAAAAGGCTGCAAAAAAAGCCGCAAGCCGTGTGCTGACAGAAGAAGACAAGGCAAAGGCTGCTGCTGGAAAGGCGGCAAAGGCTGCAAAAGCGGCTGCTAAGAAGACAGAGCCTGCTGACACAAAAGAGGGCGAATAATGGGCGAATACCGCTTAGTTCGCTTGGGCGAGCAGCTTAGAGATGAAATTTCTCAGATGATTTTGCGTCAGCACATCAAAGACCCGCGTGTCTCCACTTTTTTGAACATCAATCGGGTGGAGGTCGCGGGAGACTTGAAGTATGCAAAAGTCTACGTTTCCAGTTTTTTGAGCGAGGCGCAGGTAAAAAAAGGCGTGGAAGGCTTGAATAGTGCGGCCGGCTTTATCCAGAGCACCATTGCAAAAAAACTGACCATCCGCCAGTTTCCCCGCCTTACCTTTATTGCTGACATGAGCATGAAGGAAGGCTTTGACATGGTGAACAAACTGAATCGTCTTGAAGCCGAGTCAAAGGCAAACGAAATGGCTACTTCTGCTGCGGATATATCTGAAAAAGCGGCTACGGAAAGCGCGGCAGAAGCAGACTAATGCAAACGCAGGTGAACGAAACTCCGTCTGGAATTGTTCTGCTTGCAAAACGGTCGGGGGCAACCAGTTTTTCTTCTCTTTCTTCTATAAAAAAAGCACTTGGCACGAGCAAGGTGGGGCATACTGGTACACTGGATTCCTTTGCGGACGGTCTGCTTGTCGTGCTTGTGGGAAAACTGACCCGCCTTGTGCCCCATATTACTGGCTTTGATAAGACATATCTTGCGCTGATTCACTTTGGCAGGGAGACAGACACCCTTGACCCCACTGGTGAGCTGGTGCGGACGGGAAAAATTCCCAGCCGTGCAGAAGTGGAAGCCGTTTTGCCCCAATTCAAGGGACAGATTGACCAAGTGCCTCCTGTTTACAGTGCGATTCATGTTGGCGGTGGAAAACGTGCGAGTGAACTTGCCCGCGAAGGAAAAACCGCCCAGATTCCACCGCGAAAAATCACGATATACGATATAAAACTGCTGGATTTTCAGGACAAGTATGCGCTTGTGGAAGTGTCCTGCTCAAAGGGCACATACATTCGTGCATTGGCGCGTGACATTGCCGCCGCCTGTGGCTCATGCGCCCATCTTGCAGCCCTGCGCCGCACACAGGTAGGTCCCTTTGCGCTCAAAGATGCAGCCGGTGCAGACGATTTGGGCGACTTTACGATTCCTGCGCTTACAGAAAATCACGCTGAAAGTGAGGAAGATGCAGATAGCGAAAATTCTTTTCGTCCGGCGGCGGACTTTTATCCAAAAATCCGCTCTTCTCTCCGTGACATGGATGCGAGCCTTGCGGATTTCTGCGGTTTTCTGCCTGTGGGGCTTTCTGTGGTGGGGGCAAATGCCTATGCAAACGGCCGCCCCCTCAAAAAATCCTATTTTCATTATCCTGCGGGCAAAAAAATCCCCTCTGCTGCCCAACTGGCGGTTTTCTATCCGAACGGCTCCTTTGCGGGCGTGGTCGAAAAAAATGGCAGCTGTCTGAACTATGGCTTTGTCATTCCGCGCAAGAGTGATTTTACGGTGTATACTTGGGAGCAGATTGCGGATGGCAGGCTCAATGCAAAATGGAAGGAGCAGGGAACCGCGCTCACGATTGGCAGTTTTGACGGCCCTCACTTTGGGCATGAAGCCTTGTTTCAGACGGCGCTGGCTCAGGAAAATCTTGTTCCCGGAGTGCTTGCCTTTGCCCGTTCCCTCAGCGGACTAAAAAATCCCTCTGAATATGCAGGCGACGTGGCGACCCTTTCCCAAAAACTTGCTTTTTTTGAGCAGAAAGGTTTTGCCTTTGCCATCGTAATTGATTTTTCCCGTGATTTTGCCGCCATACAGGGAAAAGAATTCCTCTCCAAACTGATTGCCTCCTGCAACATGAAATTTTTAGTGGAAGGCAAGGATTTTTGCTGTGGCTACAAAGGGGCGACCGATGTTGCCCAGATTCTGGAATTCAGCCGTCAACATTTTTTTGCCTTTCTGGCGGTCGCACCGATTTTATATGAAGAAAAAAGAATCAGTTCTTCCCGCATCAGAAAAGCCCTGCTTGAGGGAAATTTTTCTGCGGCGGAAGACATGCTGCATCATTCCTTTTCCCTTGACTGTGCAGGCTGGGACTGGACGCAGGAGGGGGATTGCCTTGGGGCAAGAAAGTCTGGCATTCAGGTCTGGCCAAAGGATGGCGAATACAGGGTTTTTGCCGAAACAAATGAGGGCAGGGTAGCGGTGCAGTGCATAATCCGTGACGGACAGTTACGTCTCCTGCCTGGAAATCTGCTTTTGAATCATATCATTTTTTCGCTTGCCTTTACTTGTACATGACAGGCGGTTTTTGATAAAATATACATATCGAGGTATGTAAGATGGCAAAGTCTGACTTAACACACCTGTGATTTTTGTCGATAAGGACAAATGCGTAAACTGTCATCGGTGTATTGCGGTGTGTCCGTCAAAATTGTGTAATGATGGCTCCGGGGATTATGTAAAAGTTAATCACGAATTGTGTCTGGGATGCGGAGCGTGTATTGAAGCCTGTAAGCATGATGCCCGTCATGGTATTGATGATACCGAGGAATTTTTTGCCGCGCTAAAGAAAGGCGTGGGCATTGTTGCAATCGTTGCTCCTGCTGTTGCCGCACACTTCCGTGGAAAAGATTTGGAACTTAACGGCTGGCTAAAATCTGTCGGCGTAAAGGCTGTCTTTGATGTCGGCTTTGGTGCGGAACTGACGACCAAATCATACGTAGAGCATATCAAACGCAATAACCCCAAGTGCCGCTGACCTCAAAAAAGGCAAGAATCCTGCCTATCAGTTGATTGACTGTCTGAACTGTGGCAAAGGCTGTAACTGTGGGGCGGGAACGGACAATCAGGATCTTTCCACTGATGAACTGGAAGGCTATATTGAGCGCCGCATGGAAAAACGCCTTGCCGAATGGAAAATGGACGGCGACAAGGTCAAGAAAAGTTCCCTTAAAAAACTGGATGAGACAATCAACCAGTTCTGGAAAGAGAATATCTACACACGTACTTACACTGACCGCAGCGATTCTGTCAGGCATCTGAAAGAGCCCACGGAAGAGGATATCAAACGCATCTTCCACGAAATGGGAAAGTACGAGAAAAAAGATGAGCTGAACTGTCAGGCCTGTGGATACGCATCCTGCCGCGAAATGGCAAAGGCAATCTTTAACGGCGTGAACAAAATGGAACACTGTAGTTGTTACGTCATGCACAAGATGACCCAGGACTTTAAGGCGCAGATTCAGTCTTCAATTGATAATTGGAAAAGAATTTTGTCGTAGTAAATGAACTTGAACAGGCGACAAATGTCGGTCAGACCCGCTTGAATGATGTTACGTCTATTGTCCGTCAAATTGAAGAAAGTTCTTCTGGTCTTATGGAAATGAGCAAGATGATTGATTCTATCGCGGCTCAGACAAATTTGCTTTCCATGAATGCGGCAATCGAAGCGGCACATGCAGGTGAGTCGGGAAAGGGCTTTGCGGTTGTTGCGCAGGAAATCAGAAAACTTGCCGAAGATTCCAGCAAGCAGACCCGCGCCATTGATGAGGTGCTCAAAAACATGAAGTCGCTCATAGACAGTGTCTCTCAGAAAACCGAGGAGGTTTCTGGTCAGTTTACCCACATTGTTGGTCTTTCATCTCAGGTTAAGCAGCAGGAATCTCAGGTGCGCGGGGCCGTGGCGGAACAGAACAATGGCGGCGAAATGCTGCTGAGGTCAATTGGTCTCATGCGGGATGCCCAGCAGGCTGTAACGGATGCGACTGAACGCCTTCGCTCGGGCACTGCGGAGATAAAAACGGCAATTGCCACACTGGAAGTGTAAAAAACAATAAGAAGGGAAGTTCTCTCTTGTGAGCGATGACGGCAGGGAAACATGGATTTTGGTTTCTTTTGTGTCTGACAACCGTGTGTCAAGCGCATTGACTTTTCTCATTATATCTCTATAATAGGAATGGTATCTTTCGATACAACTGTCTGGTCGCGGTGAAAAGACCACGCCAGCACAAACCCTTGTTTGTGTTCTTACCGTTCTGACGGCTAGAAAAAATTGGTTTTCGGATAGCGTCACGCTGCTGGGTTCCAATGGGTCGCCACGAGGAATGATAGGGCAGGTCAGTTTGGCAATTCAGGGGAAAATATATTTTAAGGAGTAAGTAATGGCACTTACAAAAGAAGAGACTGCTGCTATCGTCAGCAAATTCGGTGCAAATGATTCAGACACCGGCAACACAAAAGTTCAGGTCGCATTGTTGACCGAACGCATCAAACAGCTTACCGCTCATAAACAGCGTTTTCCGAAAGACACGGGCGCATCCCGCGGACTTCTCAAAGCGGTTGGTCAGCGCAGAAAACTGCTCAAATACTTGCAGACTCGTGACCTCGAACTCTATCGCTCGCTCATCAAAGAACTTGGCTTGCGCAAATAAGCGGAGCGTGCAATGGCAGTAGAAAGAGTAACCTACAAAATCGGTAACGAAGAACTCATTCTGGAGACAGGCAAAATCGGTAAGCAGGCTAACGGGTGTGTGTACGCGCAGTTCGCTGGTTCTGCAATCGTGGCGACTGTCTGCTGTGCTTCCGAAGTAAAGGAAGGATTGGACTTCGTTCCAGTAACCGTTGAGTACAACGAAAAATATTATGCCGCAGGAAAAATTCCCGGTGGATTCATCAAGCGTGAGGGTCGCCCGAAGGACAAGGAAATTTTGGTTTCCCGCCTGATTGACCGCCCGATGCGTCCCCTCTTTGAGACCTCTTTCGGACGCGAGATTCAGATTGTGCCGACCTGTGTTTCATCTGACGGCGTAAACCCGCCTGACATTCTTGCGGTCATCGCTTCCAGCGCGGCTGTCTCAATCAGTGACATTCCGTTCCACGGACCGGTTGCCGCATGCCGCGTTGCATACCTGAACGGCGAGTACGTGATTAACCCGACTTTCAAGCAGATTGATGAGGCTGATTTGGAAATTGTCGTTGCGGGAACTGCCGACGGCTTTACGATGGTCGAGGGCGGCGCAAACGAGGCAACTGAGGAAGTGATGCTCGGTGCTTTGGAAAAGGCGCAGGGCTTTATCACCGACATGTGCCACCTGCAGGACGAACTGGTAAAGAAAGCGGGAAAAGAAAAATTGCCGCTCGCGCCGCTCAACGTGGAACTTGAAAACAAGGACGCAATCATTGCAGAGGCGACTCCGCTTTTGGAAAAGGCTTGCTTCCAGGACGGCAAGATGAACCGCGGAAGCGCAATCAGTGCTGCCAAGAAGCAGATTGTTGCCGCCCACGCAGAACAGTTTGAGGACGAAATCCAGAAGAAACTGTTCGACCAGTGCTTTGACGACATTCAGTACAACCTGCTCCGCAAGAGCATTTTGGATAAGGGCGTGCGCATTGACGGACGCAAGTGCGACGAAATCCGTCCGATTACCTGCGAGGTGAACGTATTGCCACGCCCGCACGGAAGCGCATTGTTCACTCGTGGCGAGACACAGTCTCTGGCTGTCACCACGTTGGGAACAGTGATGGACGCTCAGGTATACGATGACATTGATGGCGAGAGAAGCGAAAACTTCATCCTGCACTACAACTTTCCGCCGTATTCCGTTGGTGAGACTGGTCGCCTGACCACTGGTCGCCGCGAAATCGGTCACGGAAACTTGGCACGCCGCTCGCTTGCCCCGATGATTCCGTCGGTGGAAGAATTCCCGTATACGGTGCGCGTTGTCTCTGAAATCATGGAGTCAAACGGCTCTTCTTCACAGGCTTCAACCTGCGGCGGCTGTCTGTCGCTTCTGGCGGCGGGCGTTCCGATGAAGAAGATGGTCGCCGGTATAGCCATGGGTCTGATTACTGAGCCGGAAGGCGACAATCCCTACGGACGCTATCAGATTCTGTCTGACATTCTGGGTGAGGAAGACCACCTTGGCGACATGGACTTTAAAGTTGCCGGAACAAAAGATGGCATCACTGGATTCCAGATGGACATCAAGATTGCGGGCGTTACGACAGAAATCATGAAGAAGGCGTTGGCTCAGGCAAAAGAAGGTCGTCTGCACATTCTTTCCATCATGGAAAAATGCATCGACAAGCCGCAGCCAATCAGCCCGTTTGCGCCCAAAATTCTTTCGATGAAGATTGACACCGACAAAATCGGTGCGCTCATCGGACCGGGCGGAAAGACAATCAAGGCTCTGTGCGCTCAGTACGGCGTTAAGATTGACACTGCAGAGGACGGAACTGTTTCAATTTACGGTTCAACAGGCAAGGCTGCGGAAGAGGCAAAGGCTGCCGTAAAGGGCATTGTTTCTGACCCGGAAGTTGGCGTAATCTACAACGGAACCGTAAAGCGCATCATGGAATTCGGCGCATTTGTCGAAATCCTGCCGGGAAAAGAGGGCTTGTGCCATATCTCAAAACTTTCCCGCCAGCGCGTAGAAAAAGTGACTGACGTACTCAAGGAAGGTCAGCAGATTCCCGTCAAGCTGCTTGAAGTGGACAAGATGGGCCGCCTGAACCTGAGTTACATCGACGCGATTGAGGCAGCGAAATAAAAATGACATCCTGTCATTTTTATTTCTGACGGCAGACAAGCTGCCGTCTCAGTTTTCAGCCGCCATCCGTGGCGGCTCACAGTAATGTGTTTTTTTAACTCCAGTTTTTTGGTGGAAGCCAGAGGGCTGGAGTTTTTTTGTCTAATGACACAACGCCCGTAATCTGCTACAATATCCGCATGAATACGATTTCAATTCCATGCACGGTGGCAGAAGGCGCGGTGTTACCTGAATACAAGACGGTGGGCGCGGCGGGATGCGATGTGTGCGCTTTTTTAAAAGAGCCGGTGACACTGAAAGCGGGGGAGCGCGCAATGATTCCGACGGGGCTTGCGTTTGCAATTCCACAAGGATACGAAGTGCAGGTGCGCCCTCGGTCTGGACTGGCGGCAAAGAACGGCGTTACGGTTTTGAACACGCCCGGCACGATTGACAGCGACTACCGTGGCGAAGTAAAGGTAATTCTCATCAATTTAGGGAAAGACGATTTTACGGTCAACAACGGCGACCGCATCGCACAATTGGTTGTCGCCCCGGTGACTCTTGGTGCCTTTCAGCCAGTCGCTTCTCTTGACCAGACGGAGCGCGGTGCAGGCGGATTTGGTAGTACGGGGGTCAGCAAAAAATAGATGGCTGTCAGTCTGCTTCCTGAAAAAGTAGATGATTTTTTCTCTTCGGTGCGGGCAAGTATCGGGCAGGCTTTTGCTGATTTCAATCTGCTCAACTGGTTGTTCCGCTCGACCGGCAGATTATGCTACCGGCTGGGGTTTCGTCGGCTGGGGAATGCACTTTGTACGACCATGCAGGAGGAGAGCGGGGTAAATCGCTTTGTGATGGTGCGCTATCTGACCAAAGAATTGTTCCTGTATTTTTTCATCGCATTTTTATTTTTCTTCATGGTCTTTTTCTGCAACCAAATTTTGCTTTTGGCAGAAAACATTTTGAAAAAGCGCGTTCCTTTGGCAGACGTTCTCAGGCTGATTTCCTATTCTCTTCCGATGATTATCGCGCAGTCCGCGCCTTTTGCGACGCTCGTGGGTTTTTTGATGTGCCTTGGTCGGCTGGTGACGGAAAACGAGGTGCTGATTCTGCGCGCTTCGGGCATGGGCTACAAAATGCTGGTGCTTCCGGTGATTATTTTGGGGCTGGTCATTTCAATCATCTCTTTTTTTGTGAACGACTATCTTTTGCCACTGGGAACGCTCAAATATAACCAGCTTCGGCGTACAATTCTGATGTCAAATCCGGCGATTGAACTGGAATCCAACTCGGTCAAGCGAACGAACGACAAGACCTTGGTGATTGGTCAGGTGAACGGAACGAACGTGAGCGATTTGATTTTTTTTGACACGGATGCAGACGGCGAGCAGCGGATTATTGTGGCGAGTGAATCCGATGTAAAAAAATCGACAACGGCGGGCGTTCTTATGTCGGTTGAGATGAACGATTCTACCGTGGTCTTTTTTGACAGCGCAAAAAAAGCGAATTATGATGTCTTGCAGTCAAAAAATCTGATGCTGAATATTTTTGAGTCTTCATTTTTCAGCAACAATACCCGCGTTATTCCCAGCGAGATGACTTCCTACGACCTTCGCCAGCGGATTTTGGAGATGGAAAAAGACACTGGCGTTAATCCCAAAGACTTGAATAAATACAGGCTGGAATACAACAAGAAGTTTTCCGTTCCGTTTGGGTCAATTTTTTTCGCGTTGCTTGCTCTGCCGCTGGCACTTTTGTTCGGAAAGCATAACGGTCAGACAATCGGGCTGATTATCGGGCTGTTTATTTCCGTTGCATACTGGGCGATGATGATTTTGGGGCAGATTTTTGGCTCGCGAAGCGGCATGAACGGTGTTCTTCTGATGTGGATTCCCAATTCGGTCATTTTTGTGGCGGCGGTTTTCTTTTATATTCAGCTGGGGCGAAAATGAAACTGGTGCAGTATCTTTTCAAGCGGTTCATTCCTCTTTTTTTGGGTGCGCTGATGTTCTTTGCCATGATTTTAGTGCTGGTCGATTTGCTGATGAACCTGTGGAATTACATTTCAAATCAGGTGCCGGGCGCGACGGTGGGGCAGATTCTTTTGATGTATGTGCCTAAGTGCGTCTGGTATGCAACGCCTCTTGCGATTCTGTTTGCAGTGTCCTATACGCTCAGCGATTTTTACGCGAACAATGAACTGGTTGCGATTTTTGCGTCCGGTGTTCCGCTAATACGGTTTACTGCGCCTCTTTTGGTGCTTTCGTTCGTGCTGAGCATCGGACTGTTTGTGTTTGACGATAAACTTGTCGTTCCGACCTACGCGGTAAAAACGTCCTTGCAGGAAAAATCTCTGAACAAAGAAAAATCCCTGAACAATGACAAGATTGTGGTCATTTCTGAGGAGGGAAATATTGTCTACAAGGCGGATTATTATGATGATGCGTCAAAACGCTTGTACATGGTGATTATTATCGTGCGGAACGAAGACAAAACTCTTGCGGCAATTATCCGTGCTGATTCCGCAGTCTTTCAGAATGACCATTGGAGTTTGTCCGGCGGAACGCAGTACACTTTTAAAGACGGTGTGATGACCCAGCGCAGTCCTGACCGCGCGATAATCGAACGTCTAACAGAAGCCCCGACTACATTTCAGAACAATACCATCAGCGTAGAAGCCGTTAATGCCCGCGAAGCCAAGCAATATATCGAGCATTTGCAAAAAGCGGGCTTGCCGTTCAGCGAAGAACTGAGCCTGTACTACAAAAAATTCGCCTTTCCGTTCATTTTGTTCATCGTCGTTTTCCTGTCCATAGGCTTGAGCGGTAAGACGCGCAAGAATGTGCTTTTGGTGAGCCTTGCGGCCTGCATCAGCGCGGCGGTTTTGTTCTACGTAAGCCAGATGATTACGATGCTACTTGCCAAATTCCAGTATATCACCCCGTTCATGGGCGCATGGTTTCCCGTGTTCTTGTTTGTGGCGATAAGCATTGTGCTGTTGCGGTATGCGAGAACGTAGGCAGCGGGTTGGCGTTTTGTTCGTCACGCTATTATGGCTGCCATTTTGTCCCGACCAAGGTCGGGGCGTGGTGGTAGGGGGGGGGAAAAAAAAAGTTTTTTATAGAATTAAATCTGTTTTTGTGATATAATTGTGCTATGTTTTTTGAGGGGATGACAATGGATATACAGGCAGGACTGTTCGGACAGAAATACTCAAGTAGAGATTATACAAAAGCAAAGTATTGGGGTAAAAATCAGTTTAACAGTTCCTTTCCGGCATCTCTTGTTGCCTATATGTCTTCAAAAAATATAAAACTTGTCTATCTAAAAACTGATAAAAATAATAATTTATATCACGATTATATTTCTGGTGAAGAATTATTCAAAATAAACCCTCTTTCGGAACAGGCATATTATAATTTTGAAGCAGGTTATTCGTCTTATGAAAAGTTTTATACTGGCGATAGAGAAAAAATAGACCTTGTAATGATGAATCGAGAGACAGAAAAAAATCTCTGTGGTTTGGAAGTAAAATTAACGGCATTACCAGATAATACGACAAAGAAGTTTTCCGAGGACAAATACAGTTGTGAAATCGTAATGCGTCCGCCTACAATTTGTTTTCTTGCGTGTTCAATTTGTGAGAACTATGAAAACAATAAAGAACATCTCAGAAGTTTAATTTCGGGAATTCCTAAAATCAATCACTGGGAAACGCCAGAAGAAGTGGCTCCTCACTACAAGGCAATTGAAAATGTAATTTTAAAAGTTGCATCAGATATGGCAGATAAACAATCTCCGTTAATTTTGCAACCTGTATGGAAAACTGTAAAAGATAAAATGCAACTCGCAGATGACTGTCTTGATGCTTTTGTATGGTCGAATTTAGCAGTTTTGCAGATGTGCCTAAAAGGTGAGGAAAATTCAGGAACAGAAATTTCTCGTTTTCAAAGAACTATTGTATGGATTTACAAAATGCTCTTTGATTTTTGTGCCTATGATAAATTTGATTATGTAGAGATAATAAAAAATCATTCATATGGAAATGCAAATGACAAGGCTTTTGCTATTTCTGGTATACAAACACATAAATTTCTAACATGTGATGAACTTACACATCCTAGAATTCATAAAAATGAAATAAAAAATATAATTCTTGGTGGCGGACAAAATATGCTCAGCCCAGAGCGCCGTTTTGATGTAGTTCTGTTTTATAGCCCTGAAATTTTCAAGTGAGGTTACAGAATGAAAGTTGTTGATTTATTTTGTGGTTGCGGTGGATTGAGTCTTGGATTTTTAAAAGCCGGTTTTGATGTAGTTGCTGGCTTTGATTTTTGGGATGAAGTTATAGAAGTATATCGTAGGAATTTCAACCATCCTGTTATCAAGCAAGACTTGATGAATGTTTCAGAATCATCAGAAAAAATTATTTCTTATGCTCCTGAAATGATTATCGGTGGACCGCCTTGTCAGGACTTTTCTTCCGCTGGAAAACGCAATGAAAACAATGGAAGGGGCGATCTTACTGTTTCTTATGCAAAAATAATTTCAACGGTCAGACCTGAATGGTTTGTAATGGAGAATGTTGAGAGAATAAAGAAAACACAGAAGCTTGTAGACGCAATAAAAATTTATAAAGAAGTCGGTTATGGACTGACATATACAGTTTTAGACGCAAGTCTTTGTGGTGTTCCTCAGAAAAGAAAAAGATTTGTAATGGTAGGACATCTTGGTTCTTCAGATGGTTTTATGAATTTTGCCCTTCAAGAAAAGCTTGCAAAAACTCCGATGACCGTTGCCGATTATTTTGGAGATGAACTTGGTATAAAGTATTATTATAGACATCCAAGAAGTTATGTGAGACGGGGCATTTTCAGCGTAGATGAACCAAGTCCTACAATCAGAGGCGTGAACCGTCCTATGCCGGAAGGTTATAAAATACATCCTAACGACCCAGTTAGTTCAAAAGATGGGATTCGACCTCTTACGACAAAAGAACGCAGCATGATACAGACTTTCCCAAAAGATTTTATATTTTTAGGTTCAAAGACAAATCAAGAACAAATGATTGGAAATGCTGTTCCTGTGAATTTAGGCGAGTATATTGCAGAAGCGATAAAATCATATATGGTAAGGTCTGAAACAAATACTGCTTTTTCTCTAAAAAAAGAGATTGCCTAGTGATTTGATGACTTTTGGACGTAGCCTGTAAATAAACAACCATTTACCATAGGAACATGACTGATATGTTACAGAATATTTTCACCATAACCCACACCGACACCACAAGCCGCGCTCGCACGGGCGTTATGCATCTGCCCCACGGCAACGTGCAGACTCCCGTCTTCATGCCGGTGGGAACGAACGCCACGGTAAAGGCTCTCACCAAGGATGACCTTGAGGAAATTGGCTTTGAGATAATTTTGGCCAACACCTACCATCTGTACCTGCGGCCGGGGAGCGACACGGTGGAGCAGGCGGGGGGCTTGCATGGCTTTTCCGGCTGGAAACGCAATTTTCTCACCGATTCGGGCGGATTTCAGGTGTGGAGTCTGTCGCCGCTTCGTAAAATCACCATGCAGGGGGCGGAGTTCAGAAGCAATATTGACGGCTCAAAGCATCTTTTTACGCCGGAAAGCGTGGTGGACGTGCAGGCGCAGTTCAACTCGGACATTCAGATGCAGTTGGATGTGTGTTCCGGCTACGGCATAGAAAAAAAAGAAGCGGTTCGAGCCCTTGAAGTGACGGAAAACTGGGCAGAGCGCGCCAAAGCCGAGTGGCTCAAAAAGCATGACGAAGGCTACAAGGGGCTTCTTTTTCCGATTGTGCAGGGAAACTTTTTTGAGGACCTGCGCGAGCGTTCTGCAAACTTTGTGGCGAACCTTGATTTACCGGGCATTGCCATTGGGGGGCTTTCCGTGGGCGAGCCTCCAGAACTTTTTGCCTCCATGCTTGACTATACGGTGCGCCTCTTGCCTGACGACAAGGTGAAGTACGTTATGGGAATCGGCACGCCGGACTACATTCTGGATGCAGTCCATTCGGGAATAGACATGTTTGACTGTGTGCTTCCCACGCGCAATGCACGGAACGGCTCCTATTTTACGCATGACGGTAATCTTTCTATTAAGCAGGAGCGTTTTGCCCGTGACTTTAGACCGGTTGACCGCGAGTGCAATTGTAAGGTCTGCCGCAATTATTCCCGCGCCTATTTGCGTCATCTTTTTAAGGAGCAGGAAATCCTGAGTGCCATGCTTGCCAGTTACCACAATCTCTACTTTTTGCACAATATGATGAGGGAAATCCGTAACGCAATCAATGAAAATCGGTTTGAAGAATATAGGACGAACTTTTTAACTCGGTTCAAAGCGGGAAATATCCGATAATAGAAGCGGGGTTTTAGGGGCGGCAAGCCCCTAGGCGAAGGGGGTGTCGGCGCAATGAAATGCGCCGCAGGGGGAAGACCTTCCCCCTTTAGATGGAGTGTAAATGAAATATATCGCCGTTGTAGTCAGTTTGTTTTTTCTCATAATGCCACTTGTGGCGCAGGACTATGCGCTTGCTGATACTGAATCCATGCCCCAAGAGCCGCCCGCTGAGATGTATGATGCGAAGCCAGAATCAGACTCAGGCGTGGTTCGGGAACGGATTGATTCTGACGGGGAAATTGCGGAGGGAAATCATCAGGTCACTGTTCCCAAAGCCAAGCGACCAAAAAAGGGCGACACTGAAAAAATTGCCGAACTTGACAACGAAGATACCGAGGAAGACAAGGAAAAACGTCGCGACACTATTCGCTTTGGACTGGAAAGCGAGATTATCGAGTTGATTGACGAACTGACCAAAAAGGAAGATGCGCGCTATGCTGATGACATCTATGATTTGTTTCAGGACACTAAAAATATTACGCTCAAAGAAAGAATCTTGGGCTATTATGCCAAACTGGAGGACCCCTGCGTTGAGGATTATGCGATTGAGATTCTTGACGACCCGTATGACGAGAAGCAGAGTACGGTGAACGCCTGTTTTGATTACGCCAAGGCGGTCAAAACGAAGGAAGCCATTGCGCCCGTGCTGAATCTTTTGGAAAGCGACAACGAGGATTATTTTAATCAATGCCTTGACACGCTCGGCAAAGTGGGCGGAAGCGGCGAGGCGGTGTATCTGACCGAATACCTTGATCGCGAGGATTTGTCCGTGTCGCAGAAACAGGCTTTGGTGCGTGTTCTTGGTGAACTGAAAGCGACGGAGACCTACGACAAACTGGTTGAGATTGCGCAAGACACAGAAGAGAACACGTTTATGCGTATGTATAGCGCGGAAGCGATTGGTGCGATGGAAAATCCTGATGCGATTCCTGTTCTTCTGGATTTGTATGAGGACACCGACCCCAATATGCGCATTTACGTGATAAAAGGCTTGGCTCATTTTCCGCAGGATGCGGACGCGCGGAAGACGATTATTCAGGGAGTGCGCGATTCCTATTACAAAGTGCGGCTGGAGGCAATCAACGTGGTCAAAGAGCAGTCTTTTTCTGCCGCCGTGCCATATCTGATTCACCGCGCAAAAAATGACCCCGAAAAAGTGGTGAAAGAGGCGAGTTATCCGGTTATCGCGAAACTAGACACAAAAGAGGGAAACGAATATCTGGTCAGTCAGATTACGGATAAAAAAGTTTCCGACAACACCAAGGCAAAAATTGCCGCCGCGCTGCTCGCCGAAAATCATGCGGGAACAAACGAAATCCTTGCGCTCGCAAAAGAAGTTGTCGCTGATGATGCAAAGAATAATCCTCGCAAAGCATTGCGGTACGCGCTCGGAAAGGAATTCGCCAAGTATGCCCGCAGTGAATTTGCCGACATCTGCGCGGATTATCTTGCCAGCAAAGACGTTGCCACACAAGGAACAGGACTTGACATCTACAACAAAGGAAAATATGCGAGTGTGGAATCTGCCGTGCGCCGTCTCGCCGACCAGTATGACCCCACGGCAAAGTCAAAGAATCCCAACGCGCAGAAAGCCGCGAAAATTCTTGGCATAACCGAAGCAGAGGCAGAAAAGCGCGCCGAAGCGAAAAAAGCAGAGAAAGACGCGAAATAAAATTTCTTGCAGAAAACAATCGCTTGTCTGCTGTCGAGTTTAAATTAGGAGGTCTGATTTAAACTTCTTATTCTTTTCCCGCCGCGTAGACCGAAGAGCCGCCAACGAAGTATTTTGACAGGCTGAAGAACAGAATGAAAATCGGGATGCTTGCGATAACTGCAACCGCCATCATTACGCCTTCATCACTGTATTTTTCCGCCGCGAAGCGCACGATGTATGCAGGGATTGTCTTCATCGTTTCGCTTTGGGCAACGAGCAGCGGCCACAAAAGGTTATCCCATTGCTGACGGAACGTTAGGACTGCCAGTGTTGCGATTGCGGGAGCGCAGTTTGGAAACACAATCCGCCTGAAAATGCTGAATTCAGATGCTCCGTCAATGCGGGCCGCGTCCAAAACTTCTTCGGGGAAGGTGATAATGTACTGCCTCATCTGGAAAATGGCGAACGCATTGACCAAAAACGGCACAATCAGACCCGCATAGGTGTTCTGCATGTGCAGGTTCATCACGACCATGTAGAGCGGAACCATAATCGTTTCAAACGGAATCATCATCGTCGCCATAATCGCCATGAACGCAACGTGCCGCCCTTTGAATTTGTATTTTGCCAGTCCGAATCCCGTGAGCGAGCCGAGCAGCACCGTGGTGACTGTAACCGTAATCGCCACAATCAGACTGTTTGCAATGTTCCGCAGATAGATGAAACTATGGTCATTTCCCTCAATCGCATGAAAAAAGTTCTGAATATGTATGGGATTTGGAATCCACCTATATGGCATTTTCATTACGTCAATCGCACGCATAAAACTTGCCGTTACCATGAATGCCAGCGGAATTACCACCAGAATACAACTGACAACCAAAAACGCCCAGATGACGATATTTGAGATGACCGATTTTATTTTATCTTTTTCCCGTGAAGTCATATTTCACCCCTTATCAATACGAAACGTCATCGCTCTTTGAGAATTTAAATTGCACGCAGGTCAAAACCAGCATAATCAAGAACAAAATGATGCTCATTACGCTTGCCCTGCTGATTGCCAAATCGCGCATAGCAGTGTTGTAAATATTCAGCGTAATTACGTTAATCGGGGCAAGCGGCGCGCCGTTCTGCGTGAACATATACTGCGTGCTGAATGTCTTTATACACTGAATCATCGCCATGATTGAAACCATCACAATCGTTGGCTTTAATAGCGGCACGGTAATCAACACAAACTGCTGGAGTTTGCTCGCCCCGTCAATGGTTGCCGCCTCATATACTGAAGTGGGAATTTTTCCGATTCCGGTGATGTACAGAATCGTAAAGTAGCCAACGTATTTCCAAAAGTAAACAAGTATTGTAGAAAATCTGACCATTTTTGCATCGGCTAGCCATTTGTAGTCGATGCCTTTCGTATGAAGCACCGTGTTCGCAAATTGGTTGGCAATGCCGCGCGGATCAAGCAGAATCATCCAGATAAGCGCGATAACGACAGAAGAAAGCACCGCAGGAGAATACAGAATCATTTGCATGGTACGCTTTCCCTGGTTTCGCGTGGTGATAAAAACCGCAAGCAACAGGCAGACTACTACCAGCGGAACGAAGCATCCCACGGTAAAAATCGCCGTTGCCTGCATTGAATTCCAGAAATCAGAACTGGAAAGAATTTTGACGTAGTTGCTAAGTCCTACAAAAGCGGGCTTGCGCAACGAAATCAGTTTTTTGTTGAAAAGACTGGTAATTATGGCGTTGATAATCGGATAAAACGAGAACAGCGCAAAAAATAGCAGTCCCGGCAACGTAAAATACAGTCCCCACCGGGCCTTTTTTGCCTCAAATGACGTTTTTTTCTTATTTTTCGCCATAATTACCTCCACATCCTACTGCTCGTCCAGAACTTCCTGTACGCTCTTTTTCAGCGTCGCAAGCGCGCTTTCTGACGGAACGCCGGAAAGCATGACTGATTCAACGGCAGTTTTAAGCAACGCGTCGATTTTCGGAGAATTTTCCGCATAGTAGACAATTGTACCTTTCTGCAAGTCCTCTGCGAAGACGTTTGAGTAGGGCATATTCTTGAACGTTTCGCTTTCAAACAGAGACTTCATCGGCTGTACGATAGCGACTTCTTTCAGATAGTCCTCTGCATGGCTCAACATATAGCCCAGAAGTTTCCATGCGGCGCTCTGCTGTTCCTTTGACTTCTGTGCGTTGACCATGTAATAGTGACCGTAGTAGTGGCACGGAACGACATTTTTCTTGTCAACCCACTGCGGATAGGGGATAACCGCCCAGTCATCGCTCTTGAAGAAGTCGGGGTTGGTGCTTGCCATGCGCTGTTCCTGATACAGACCGCTCAGAGACATGGCGATTTCGTTGTTGTTGTTGTCGAAAATCTTGCGGGCAGCGGTGTAGGTCGGTGAACCGAGGTTCGCTCCGCGCGGACCGAAGTCACGCATATAGTCCAACGCGCGAATCCAAGCGGCATCATTTACGATTGCGGTCTTTCCGTCATCGCTGATGAGTTGTCCGCCCAGCTGTTCGACCATCGGCATCCAGCTGATAAGATAGTACGGATAGCGGAAGTCAAAACCACGGCGGGTGATAATCTCACCGTTGTGGACGGCAATCTGCTTTGAAATCTGCATGATATCTTCCCATGATTTGGGCGCATTGCGTTCGGGGTCAAGTCCTGCATCGCGCATCATTTTTTTGTTCAGGTAGATACACCAGTTGGTCAGTTCAAGCGGAAGACCGTATACTTTTCCGTCAACCGTTACGGGGTCAAGCATCTTGTCCATGTAGGCATCAATCAATGCTTTCTGATTCTTGTAGCCTGCGGCAGCGGTGTCTACGGGAGCGACTCTTCCGTTTGCTACGAACGGATATGAATCGTTGATTTCAAGGTTGAAAATATCCGGTCCCTGATTTGCGGCAAAGCCAGCCACGATGATGTCCTTGATTTTTCCAGACGGGTAGGTGACATAGTTGACGGTGATATTGGGGTTCGCTTTTTGGAATTCCTCAATAAATCGTTTTTCAAGTGCCGTTCTGTTCTGATCCTCGTGCGTCCAGATGGTCAGCTCGATGGGACCAGTGGCTTCCTTTTTGCAGGAAACAAACGGTACGACAGCAGCAAGCGCAAGTCCTGCACAGAGCAGTCCTTTCAGCATTTTTTTCATACAATTCCTCCTAAAAAATGACTGTACTATATATTTAGCATACCACGCTTTTTGAAAAGTGCAAGAAAAATCTGAAAACTGACTTTAAATTTACTTTATGGGAGACAAAATTGTTGCCTGTGGGTGTTTTAATCTTGCGAAAAATGCGCCCTCTCGCTACAATGTAATAATAGTATATTTTTCCATAAAGGAGATAGGACTGATGAAAAAGGTTTTGGTCTGCAAGGAAAAGGATGAGCGCGAAACACGCGTTGCTCTTGTTCCCGATGACGTGAAGAAACTGGTTTCGATGGGCTTTGAAATCAAAGTCGTAAGCGAGGCTGGTTTGAAGAGCGGTTTTAACGATGAAGCCTACAAGACGGCTGGTGCAACCATCGTTGCAAAAGAAGAAGATGCGTATGGCGATTCAGAGATTATCGTGCGCATTATGAAGCCTGAGAGCATCAAGGGCATCAAAAAAGACACCCTGCACTTGAGTTACATGGATCCGTTCAACAACAAGGAGTTGCTGAACGAATTTGCCGCGTCGGGAATTCAGGCGGTCTCTCTGGAGATGATTCCGAGAACAACCCTCGCACAGAAAATGGACGTTCAGTCCTCACAGACTTCGTTGGCGGGCTATGTGGCAGTCATAAATGCGGCTGCCAGACTTCCGAAAATCCTTCCGATGATGGTTACTCCGGCCGGTACAATCAATCCGGCACGCGTTTTTATCATTGGCGTCGGTGTTGCAGGTCTTCAGGCTATCGCAACTGCAAAACGACTTGGCGCACGAGTTGACGCATTCGATACCCGCCCAGTTGTTGAAGAGCAGGTTAAATCTTTGGGCGCAAACTTCGTTAAGATTGACCTTGGCGAGATGGGACAGACTGCACAGGGTTACGCAAAAGAACTTACTCCTGAGCAGATTGCAAAGCAGAAAGAAGCGCAGGCTAAGGTTTGCGAAAAGGCAAATATCGTAATCACTACAGCTAAGGTATTCGGACGCAAGGCTCCGCGCCTCATCGAAAAGAACGTCCTTGACCGCATGATGCCAGGCTCAATCGTCGTTGATATGGCTTGTTCGACAGGCGGAAACGTCGAAGGCTCTAAACTCTTTGAGAATGTCGTTACAGAAAACGGCGTTACGATTATGTCGGGCGACTTGCTTGAGCGTCAGGTTCCGTATGACGCTTCAAAAATGCTTTCCGGAAACATCACGGCGTTCCTCACACACGCTGGCTTCTATAACAAAGAAGAGAAAGACTTCAAAGTCAACTTTGAGGACGAAATCATGAAGGGCTGCTTGCTCACACAGGGCGGACAGATTATTCATGAGAGATTCAAGGCGTAGGAAATCTTTGACTTAAATTGGAGATTGATTCGTCTGCAATTTGTAAGGAGGTTTGAATGGAAGCTACAGCCCTCAAAGAGGAAGCCAAAAGCATTATAGACAATGATACTTCTGTGTGAGCTTTTGCTTGCAGTGCCGAAACTTCAGATGAATGTTGACTGGAGCGGACTTATTGCAATGCAGACGGAGAACATTCGGAACGGAATCAACAAAGTGGGGTTGCCTGATTTGATGATTGCGCAGAATGCGATTCAGAGCAATGCAAAGTTGTTTTCAATCGACCGACATTTTGAGCTGATGAAAGATATTCATCACTTTGAGATGTTCAAACCTTCAGAAAAATGAAAAATGCGTTAGGGATACGAAAGGCGGCGTAGCCGTTCCGAAGCGACCGAATGGGAGCGTAAGAATGGAGCGATAGCGGAACCTGTAGTAGCCCGACCCGAAGGGAGCGTAGCGACCGAAGGGAAACGCCAAAAAAAAAGATGCTGAAACAAGTTCAGCATGACATAAGGAGTTTGCATTAAAAAAATACATCCCTGTATTTTTTTAATTGCTAAGTTTACCGTTGGTAAACTTATATTTGTGCCATCCGTGGCACATGGCTAACGCCAAGTTTTTAGAGGTAATTTATGGATATAATGCTTATTTTCGTATTTGTAATCGCTGCTTTCCTTGGATTGGAGCTGATTGCAAAGGTTCCGTCACAGCTGCACACGCCGTTGATGAGCGGAACGAACGCTATTTCTGGTATCACTGTTGTCGGTGCTATTTCAATTACGGCTCTGGCTGTTAAAATCGGCGGAAAGGTTGGGGCAATCCTCGGCTTCCTCGCCATTGTGTTTGCGACTATCAATGTTATCGGCGGCTACATGGTAACTGACCGAATGCTTGGTATGTTCAAGACAAAGGACTCAAAGAAAAAGTAAGGAGCTGCGGAATGAACGACACATTGATTAAAATTCTGTACATGATTTCCTGCATCTTCTTTATCCGGGGAATCAAACTTTTGGGAAAGACGGCTACTGCCCGCAAGGGTAACTTTTATTCTGCAATCGGTATGCTGATTGCGGTTATTACCGTTCTTATTCAGAAAGATGTAATGTCTGCTTTCTCTACGGACGCGGCGGCTTGGGGCGGAAATCCGCTTCTTTCAAACGGCTACTGCTGGATTGTTGCCGCTGTTTTGATTGGTACGGTTATCGGTGCAATCTGGTCTAAGAAAGTTCAGATGACTGGTATGCCTGAGCTTGTTGCTTTGTTCAACGGTTTCGGAGGTCTTTCTTCACTCCTCGTTGCCCTGACCCAGTACATCGCTTCTCCAAAGGGCGACTATTTCACGGCTGTTTCCCTCGGTCTTACAATCGCAATCGGTGCTGTTGCTTTCACCGGTTCTTTGGTTGCCTGGGGAAAATTGAGCGGAAAAATGACTTTCAAGGGCTGGGTAATTCCTGCAAAGAACGCTTTGAACGGCGTTCTCTGTGTGCTCGGCTTGGCTTCAATCATCGCCTACTCATTCTTCACTGCAGAAAATCCCTTCGGATTCGCAGAAATTGAAAAATGCGGCGTAATCGCTTCTACGGCAATCTTCCTCCTTTTGGGCTTTACCATGGTTATCCCGATTGGTGGCGGTGACATGCCGGTTATCATTTCATTCTTGAACGCTTTGTCTGGTTTGGCCGCTGCTTTCGCAGGTTTCGCAATCAACAACACAGTATTGGTCGTTTCCGGCTGTCTCGTAGGTGCATCCGGCTTGATTTTGACCTTGATTATGTGTAAGGCTATGAACCGCACTTTTGCTTCTCTCCTTTTCAAGAGCTTCGGTGGCTCAAAGAAGAAGGGTGCTGCAGGGCCGGCAAAAGAGCCGAAGGCTATGTCTGTCGAGGATGCTTACATGATTCTCGAGGCTGCAAAAAATGTCGTATTCGTTCCGGGATACGGTATGGCTGTTGCTCAGGCTCAGCACGCTGTAAAAGAGCTTTGCGACAAGCTTGAAGAGAACGGCGCGGAAGTAAATTTCGCAATCCACCCGGTTGCAGGTCGCATGCCAGGACACATGAACGTATTGTTGGCTGAGGCAAATGTTCCTTACGAGCAGCTCAAAACTGCCGATGAAATGAATCCGCAGATGAGCAATGTTGATGTTGCAATCGTCATCGGTGCAAACGATGTCGTAAACCCGGACGCGATTAACGATGAAAGCTCACCGCTTTACGGTATGCCGATTGTCAATGCTCACGAGGCTAGAACGGTATTCGTATTGAAGCGCGGTAAGGGTACGGGCTTCTCTGGGGTGGAGAATCCGCTCTTTACGAACGACAACACCGTTATGATTTACGGAGATGCTAAGGCTACAGTCTCAGCGCTTGTAAGTGAGTTTAATGACGCATAGTTTGGGTGCTGTCTGCTTACGCAGACCGGCTGTTCCGCAGCTTGCTAACGCGCGGTCGTTCGCATTCGCTACCGACTGCCTTCGGCACTGCTCCATAGCCTAGCACTTTTCAAAACGCCAGTTCTTGCTTTTGCGGGAACTGGCGTTTTTTTTGTTTAGTTTGGAATAAAGTTTTCTTTCGCCTTTGAGGAGAGCGTGATGCAGTATGCTGGATAAAATCTCAAATAAAATTGCAAATCTCTTTTACTTTTCAAAATAATTCTCACAAAAATTCTCAAAAGATTTGATTTGTCCGTTCAGAATCGCTTTTATAGCATTTAACATAAATGTATGGTTTTCTGAATGAACTTTTTCCTTTTCTGCAAATAAATCTGAAACAGAAACATCCAGTGCATCAGAAATTTTAGCAAGTATTGCAGGTGATGGAAATTTATTTGCACATTCAATTTGTGATAAAAACGGAATTGAAATTTCAGCCCGCTCTGCAAGGTCGGCTTGTGAAATGTGATGTATTGTTCTAAATGTTTTTATATTTCTTGCAAGATTGTTCCTTATTTCATTTTCCGTCATTTCTAAATTTCCTTATTGATATATATTCTATTTCTAAACAGATAATAAAAATTTGACAAATAACAGATTGAGATTTACACTATTCTGAATAGATATACTATAGTTTGCTGATAAATATATTTCATTGGAGAAATTTTTTATGAAACAATTAAAGAAATTCTTTTTGTTATTATTCTTGTTATGCAAAATCTGCTTTGCCGAAGAATCACCAAAAGTTAAATTTGAAGGTGACTGGTCGTACCAGATTTTGAAATCAAATTCATCAGTATCTTTAAATGGCGATGGAATTATCAATACGAGTAACGCAAAAAGTGCGAAGATGAAAGTCTGTTTTATGCTTACAGATTCAACTTATAACGGTGGCATAATACAAGGTTGGGTTCTCACAGAAAAAGAATTGGATATGCTTGAATCTGGACAACACTATGAGGATCTTCGCTGGAAACTTCCATACAAAAATCAACCAGACGATGGTGAGTATTATATCGTTTTATTACTCTGTGAAATGAAATATGGTTTGTATGGTATTGCGGATTGGCTTACTTTTTCGGAAAAACTGTCGTTTCGGAACACGATAAAACCAGAAATTGAAAATCTTCTAAAAGAGTACAACATAGCCAAAGAAAAAGCGGAACAATGGTATCAGGCAATGCTTGTTGCGGACAACACAATGCAAATGCTTGAGTATATGGAATATTGGAATCAATGGTCTGCAAAGCGTGATGAACTAGCTAGTCAATTGCTAAAAAAAGGATATAGCGTATATTCTCCGAATGCAAACTACATTCCGCAGCCACAACGAATTGCGCGATATGAAGATATAAAAGAACCTGTACAATCGAATGTTGCGACTCCACTTCCTGTTATGACTCCGCTAGGTGTGCCGGATTATTCAACGCCTTCACAAACCACTCAGCCTCAAAAAATCAGAGAAATTTGTCCGAGTTGTAAAGGCAAAAGACGAACATTATATTGTTCTTATCCACCTTCCTATGGGCTTAAGTACTCTGAACTGACAAAAGAGTGGTGCGACATATGTGAATCTCTGAAGCCTGTTCATACGCATCCTTATATGTGTACCAGATGTAAGGGAACTGGCTATATAGAACGATATGAGTATTAATATAGGGCATCTCGAAAAATCTCTGCAAGCGATTTTTCGAGATGCCTAGTCACAAAAGTTACAGATTAATCTGCTTTTTGTGGTAATAATCGCTGTCCAAAGAAACAGAAGATAATGCGAACGAATGATTATCTGGGTCATCTGAATAATAAAAAATTCGAATCATATTTGTTCGAGTTCCTCCGTAACTATCAGTATAAAAAATCGTTTCTACTCCAATTAGGTGATATCCTTTCGGTGCGTCAGGAATTTCTCGAAATTCACGTTCGTTGGGTTCACTCCGCAAATTTGTTTTTACTATTGTTTTTACATCGCCAAAAGCAAGAAAACCGAACACTATAAACGCAAACAAAAAAAAATTTCTTTTCATAATACTCCCAGTTATTTCACTGTATAAGTAAATCCGTTTTCTTTTACATATGTTTCTCCGTATGAACCAGCGACAACTTGTATTTCCATGTTCTTGGAGAAATCATATTTCCTTAAATTCGTCACAGAAGCGGGAATATTTATGTATTTGATGGAAGTAGCATTAAAAGCAGATTGCTCTATGGATGTTACTGATTCAGGAATTTTCAGTCGTTCCAAAAATTTCGTACCATTAAAAGAATATTTAGACAAAGTATTGACTCCAGTAGGAATTGTATATAACTTATCTCTTTTCAGAGGTGGATAAATAAGCAATGTGCGGAAATCTTTATCAAATAGCACGCCGTCAACAGTCTGATATTTAGGGTTGTTTTTATCAACAACAATTTCTTCCAAATTGTAAGTGTAAAATTGTGATTGTCCTCCAATATTGCTTAATGGGAGTGCATTTTCATCAATTTCTGTTAACGATGCAGGTATAGTAATTTTTTTCAATCTCCGACAACCATAAAGAGAATGAAACTCCAATGTTTCCATTGTTTCAGGCAAAACAATTTCTTCTATTTCGTCTCCAAAAAGCATTCTTGCCAGTCCTACTGTTGCACATGATGCAATCCGTGTGACACGATACGATTTGCCATGATATTCAACAGTCGGTGGAATTATTAGTTTCTTTGGCGTTTTTGCTAACCAACCTTCTGAAAGTTGCGTTATCAGAGCGGTTCCATTTGGCATATCCCATTTTGACTCAGCCCAATCTACCTCAATATGACCAATTCCGTATTCAATACCACCGCTCAAAAACTTTTCTGCAAATAAAGGCAAAATGCTGACAGTGCTACAAAACAGGAAAAAAGAAAATAATATTTTAAATCCTTTTGCCATCGTACATCTCCAATGAAATATAATATTTATTATTTTGAAAAAAAACAAGTTATTGTGGCAAGAATACTGAAATTAGATAAAATCGTCTGATAAACCAAGTGTTAAAGAATGCAGGGGCAATATAGTACGGAAGCACGGAACTCCGAAAAGAACGCCCCGAAGGGAGCATAAGCGACCGTAGGGGGAACATCCTGCAAGGGAACCGAAGGCTATGTCTGTCGAGGATGCCTACATGATTCTGGAGGCGGCGAAGAATGTGGTCTTTGTTCCGGGATACGGTATGGCTGTTGCTCAGGCTCAGCATGCAGTAAAAGAGCTTTGCGACAAGCTTGAAGAGAACGGTGCGGAAGTAAACTTTGCAATCCACCCGGTTGCAGGCCGAATGCCAGGACACATGAATGTATTGCTGGCTGAGGCAAATGTTCCTTACGAGCAGCTTAAAACTGCCGATGAAATGAATCCGCAGATGAGCAATGTTGACGTTGCAATCGTTATCGGTGCAAACGACGTTGTTAACCCGGATGCTATCAACGACGAAAGCTCACCGCTCTACGGTATGCCAATCGTAAACGCTCACGAAGCACGCACAGTATTCGTACTCAAGCGCGGTAAGGGTACAGGTTTCTCTGGTGTAGAGAACCCGCTGTTTACCAACGACAATACCGTTATGATTTACGGAGATGCTAAGGCTACGGTCTCAGCGCTTGTAAGTGAGTTTAACGACCAGTAAAGTTTGACACAGATTAACGCAGATGCACACAGATAGGACACGGATGTTTTTATACGGAAGTGTGGCTGTGTGTTGCTTGTGTTTTACGCCAGTTCCTTTTGGTCTTCTCCGCAGGGCCGCTCCCTAGGGCTGGCGTTTGTCGCCGTCTGTATATTCTGCAATTCAAATGTCTGCCCGTAGATTCTTTTGCCGTACCCCAGATTTCACCGCAGTTCGGACAAAATTTTGCACTATCGCTGATTTCTTTTCCGCATTGCACACAAAGCATAAAATAAATCCCACAATTGAAAGAATAAGTTGTGCCGCAGCAGATTTTTTCTTTCCGACATAAAAACGATGTGCGCCGAATTCGTCCAAGAAGAAAGCGAGCAAAGCCGCTACAAGCTGGCTTTTTGATGATTCTGTCGGCATATATTGTTTTATAGGGTGAGAATCGCTAACAGTGTATGTGGGGTGAATTACGCTCGCATTTCCTTGAACTGTCGATTTTTCTCTAAAAACGGCGTAATCGACGGCGTGAAAAAGACGATTAGCGGGGATGGGAGATATTTTGTAGTCACGGCAGGGGACTTGTTTTAGGGGCAGGGAAAATATGCTTTTACCCTAAAGCCTTGTCCAAAAGCTCGGCAAAAGTCGATTTTCCGTCGTAGGGGTACTTTTCTGAGATTTCTGCTTTTGCGATTTTTAGTTCATGAAGCTTATTTTGGACTTCCAGCAGTTTTTGGTAGTAGAAGCCGCTTCCAGTGACCGCCGCCATGTATTTGAGATTTAGCTCTGTGTTTTCTAGTCCAGCTCGGTCAAGCCGATAGAGATTTCCGTATCCAGGCTCGTTTATCGTTGCCACCCGACCGACAATTGGAGTATCGATTTGGTCGGAATAGCTGGTGAAGTAAGTTTTTGTCAATTATAGTGACCTCCTTGTGTGGTAGTGTAGCAGAGAGGGGCGTTGTTTTGGTCAACTGGAAGGGGACTTTTCATTTTAGGTGGTTTTGCAGGACATAATCACGCCCTTTCTGATTATATCGAGCTGCAATCTCACATATACCATTCATTTCGGCAAGTTGGATAAAATTCATGCTTACATCAAAGAAAGTCTTGCACCTTTTTATGGTTTTTGAGTATTAAAAGTATTCAGCTATTTTATTTATTTAATTTCATGGGCTGTCAGCAAATCAATTATTTCTTTTCTATCAAGCTCTTGGGCAATCATTAATGCTGTTTGGCAATCATCATTTTTTGCAGTTACATCTACATTGTTTGTACACAGTAATTCTACGGCTTCAATAAAATCTTCTCGTATTGCAGCCATAAGAATCGTTCCATTAAAATTATCTTTCTCGTTCACATCTGCTCCATGTTCAATTAGCAATTTCATTATTTTAAGGTTATGTCCATTAACAGCCAAATACAAAGGTGTACAACCCATGGAATCTTTTGAATCAATTGCTGCGCCTAATTCAATTAGTATCTGTGCAATTTCATATGAATTATTGAGAGCAGCCCAGCCAAGAGGAGATCCTCCATGCTCTGGATTTGCATTTATATCCGCCCCTGCCTTTATCAATAATTTTGCCATATCTATACTGTTGTGATATGCTGCTGTTCCAAGCGGATAAGAATTACCTTTTGATTCTGCTTCTATATTTGCATTAGTTTCAATTAATAATTGGGCTGTTTCAACAGAGTTCATTTCTGCCGCCAAGATTAATGGAGTAACGCCATCATTCCTTTTTGTTTCTATATCAGCTCCAGATTCAATTAAAAGTTTGGCAACATCTAGGGAATCATAGAATACAGCCCACATAAGAGCTGTACAACCATTAATATCTTTTTCTTCTAAATCCGCTCCCTCATCAATCAGTCTTTTTGCTTTTTTAACGGAATTTTGTAAAGCAGCTTTCATAAGCTCAGTAAAACCTTCAATTTCATCTGAACTTGCACTTAATCTTTTAAGAAAAATTTGCACAGAGGGAATATGTTCATATTTTAAGAGTTCATCAATCGCGCTTTTTATTATATCTTCTGAATATCCAGCATTAATCGCATCAAAGTAACAGTTTATTGCTTTATCAATATTAGTTTCCGTTCCGTAGCCATTTTCATAGCAATATGCAAGATTTAAAATTGCATAAGGATAGCCTTTTTCAGCTGCAATGTTAAAGGAAATAAAAGCCTGATCATAATCTTTAGGAACACATTTTCCTTCGAGATAAAGAGTTCCTAAATAATTGATTGAAAATGGATTACCACTGTTGATACTTTTGTGTAAGTATTTCAATCCCTTTTCATAGTCTGGTGGGATTCCTTTGCCATCAATATAAATCATGGCCAAAGAGGAAATTGCATCTTCATTGCCTAGCTCAGCTGCTTTTTCAAAAAATGGGACAGCCTCAGCAAAGTTATTATTTTGTGCAAATTCACTTGCTTTGTCGAACAATTCTTCAGCTGTAGCTTCTTCATTTATTACATGATTTTTTTGATAACCTAATTTTTTCCCACACTGAGAACAAAAGTTAGCATAATCAGGAAGTTCTTTTCCACAATATTTACAAAACATAATCCGCTTCTCCATTTATTCACTTTCGTTGAAACCATTTTCCTTGATATTCTTCGTTGTCAGAATTTCCAACACATTCTTTTATTTTTGAAACTGCAAATCCAAATAAAAAAACTACAAGAAAAGCAATTAATAAAGGAATCATTTCAAATCCAAGATTATGTTTAAATAAATACTTCCAGAAATCTACAAGAAAAATCAACAAATGAAATATACTTAGAATTGCAGAAACAACCATCAAAATTATCGAAGTAACTGTGGTGATTTGCGTCACAGAATAATCATAGGCTTTTTTACTCAATGCTTTATTATTAAAATCACCGGTTTTCGTATTCAAAAAGGTCTTGTATAATTTTCCTGAAAACATATCTTCCATTTCATCAATATGTGCTTCCCAATTTTTTTGCCAAAATTTAGAACCTTTGTTTATAAGAACCCATGAATAACAAAATATAAAGCATAAGCAAGCGATAACGAGAAGTGCGATTTTTGCCATTGGAGAAAATCTAATTATTGCACATAGAGAAAAGCAACTTTTCTCAAGAATCTTGCCAAAAGTCACAAAATAAGCTGTAAATGAAGCAAGTATAAATGCCCAAAAATATGTTCCTCTTTTCCAAAACAGTTCGATTTCAAATTTCCGAACATCATGAGCAAGGTTGAATGCCGTTTTTAATTTTTTGTAATCATTTCTATCAATGATGTTTTCTTTTACGCTAAAAACTTTTTCAAAATATCCGTCATCATCAAAAGTGTTTGCCATAAAAATTGCTCCGTGATATGTTTAATTTGATTTAGGATATAAATACATTCCTTTCCTTCCCTTTCTTATTTGCAGACCGCCAAAATGATAATAAGAACCATCGTAGTTATCCCAAACAATTATGACATTATATTTCTTCAAAATTGTTTCTGCGTCGCCAAATTCATCAGAGTTTTCCACGACATCGAAATAATCAATATATTTGATATTTAATTCTCGTTTTTTCCCGTTATAGATAACATATCGGGGGAGATTGTTCCACAAATCCTCAAGACTTTTTTTATAAAGTTTATAGCAATCAAATTCGTAAGAATCCCATTCGTCCGAATAATTAAAAGTATAAGGTTTGAGGACATCAAAATTGAAGGTGTCACTTGATGTAAAACTGCTCGAAGAGTTTTGCACTGGAGTTGAAAAATTTTTTGAAATTGAGATTCCCCCACAAATCGCAAGTGCAATAAAAATAGCTGCAACAAGTAATCCCGTCTTTGATTTCGCAGGAGATTCTGTAGAATCTGCCACCGAATCGGTTCTCTTTTCTTCGTAATACTCGGAAACAATGGGTTGACTTATGGAAGAATTGTTGTTGGATTTTTCATTCATATCGGTCATAAAGCTAGTATTGCACCAAGAGCAGACTGTTGAAGCAGAATCAACTCTTTTCTTGCACTTCGGGCAGAAGACCTTTTTGGAATCATCTAAATATAAAAAATGCCTGCCGTTGACAGAAATATCTTTATATTCCTCAATTGATTCAGATTTTTCATCCAAAGAATCAGTTTTTTGGGCGGATTTGTTTTCAGGCATATATTTTGAATAACAATAATAAACATACCCATACTGAACTAATGTCTTGCAAATATTTCTTTTGGTTTCAGCATCAATTTTTTCATTAACTAAAAGTGAATCTAATTTTAGTTTGTATGAGTCTTTCTCTTCTGTTGACAAGCACCTATATTCCCTTGTGGATAACAGGGGAAAATCGGTTGTAGTTGTTTCAAGAGTTTTATCTTGCTTTTCATCCCCATCCACTCTCTGCTCATAAAACGATGTTTCTTTTGCTACCTCATCATTTGTAGGGGTAGTCACGGTTTCATTTTCGATAACAATATCTTTAGGTACGGTATCGCTTACAGGCACTTCATTTTGTTCGGTTGATTCAACAGTTTTTTCTTTTATAATCTCGCTTTCGGTATTTGTTGCTTTTTCTGGCTCTTTCGAATCATCATGAATTTTGTTTCCACAGCTCATGCAAAAAACGGCATCTGCTTCAAGCTCATTTCCGCAGTGAGCGCAATATTTTGATGAAGTGTCATTCGCAACCTTTACACCACAGTTCATACAAAATACAGCATCATCGTCCAATTTAAATCCACAACTTCTACAATACATAAAAAGCTCCTGTTTATTCTTCTAGTCTTGTATTCTTCCAGTCTAATTTTATAAAATTTTTTGAATAGAACAATTCTTTTACATCTTTTTCCGTGCAATTTCCGAATACCTGCGGAATTCCTCCTGTCCATGCACGGACTTTATCTTTGCCGAAAATGGCGATTGCATTTTGGATTGCATCAATTCCATAACCGTCGCCTTTGTCCTTATATTTTTTGATGTATGAATCTAATTCATCTGAATTAATCCATTTTTCTTCACCTTTATGACCGACAACCACCGTACAAAATGCCGCATTTTCAGTTTCGGTTCTGGCTCTGATTCCTTCGGCGAATGCGTGCTGCCAGATTGTATCGTCGGGCGGAAGCCGGTAGCCGAGTAAAACGATGTGTTTTGCTTTTTCCAGCGATATTTTCACATTCCGTTGGATTTCTTCCAAGAAAGATGTGGGCGTAGATTTGTACATGGTCTGCATAATCATTGGCGCGTCACTTGCTTTCGTTTCAGAGCCGCAGTGCATACATTGAAGCGAATCATATTTTAATTCCTTTCGCCAATCGTTTTCTTTTTGAGTAAATTCTTTTGAATCAGTTTTGTCAGATTCAAAAAGCGGGATTGGAAAAACTGGAATCAATTTTTTTGATTTGTAATCACCCCAATCATTGTTTCCGTGAAAGAATGTCATTCTTCCGCATACAGGGCATTCCCGCCAGGCAGACGAGCCGTGGGCAAAATAAAATTTTCCAGCACGGTTAATCGGAGTGCCGATGTGGTCATCTTCATTCTCGCGGCTTGCGACACTTTCAGTAAATTCAAGAGTCGGCTCTATCTTACCGTCCACAAGTTTTCGTCCTCGATGCTCCACTCCGTAATCAAGCCACAATTTTAGCGGATGGTCTTGAATGTAGGGCGGATGATGATTCAGCTCATAATGGGAGTTCATAAAAATCCACGGAAAGACCATCTCAAAATTGAAAGAAACGAAAGATGTTGAAAAGAGATAAAAATCTCGGCTGTGAATTTTTTTCCTCTGACCAGCGAACTTTATACCTTCTTTCTGCATCAGTCGGTCAAAGGAGTTGATGAACTTTTTGTATTTTGCAAATTCATCTGATTTTTCGCCCTTTGAGATTTTGTACCACGCTCCGGCAAAAAGCATATTGATGAAAAGCGTGAGAAAATTCCGCGCCCCCTGTAATCGTGACGGTGAAAGAATTTCTTCGCATGAAATGTCATTGCCAGACTTGTTCAGACAGCCTCTCACCTTCAATGATTGATGAGCGAGCAGTTTTTTGTCAATTATTGAATATGCATCGCGTATCAGGTTGTCATTTTCTTCATTATGAGGACAGATTTTCAAAACCTTTTTTGCCGCATTCCAGTCGTATTCCGAACGAAGCTCAAGGATTCTGTTTTGAAGGATTTTTTGGTCTTGCTTGCCATAAACCATTTCCGCATTTTGCAAATCAGAATCGCGGACTTCAAAGAAAGTATCGTTATCAAGAAAATCAAGGAAGTGAATGACCTTTGACAAGTCAGGCTCTGAAAAATAAGGCGAAAGAATTTCTTCATTTGATTTTTCTTCATCGCCCAAATTCCGAAAGATTTTTGTCTGATTATCACTTGATGGCATACCGAGCGTGGCTGTCGCTCCTGCACCGATGAAAACGAGGGTTTCGGAATGTGTGGGAGTATAGGGAGCGGGCATAAGTTAATCTGCAAGAAGGATGAGAGAGGTGATATCTAATTTATCAGCAGAATTTAAATTTATTCCGTGCTCATCAACAATTTTGTCAATTACCAATCTTACACGATGCCCAAGATATGTTGAATCAAGTAAAGAAGAACAGACCCTAAATTTTTCCTTTTCGTCAAATGCGACTATTGTATAGCCACTCTTTAAATTTTCAGAGCAGACTAAGTTGAATCTGTTTTCATTCTGCTTTAGTAAATAGCCCTCAAGACCACACAATCGTATTTTTACTTCATTTTTATCTTTTGAAATCTCTATTTCTCTTATTGTTCCTTCAATAACATAATTGTTCTCATCATTCATACAATGCACCTCCTTTTAGTTTCTTTTTAATATATATATATATGTTGAATATAAATTTGCTGATTTATCAAAACTATTGAAACAAATATATGGGTTATTTGTGTTTTCATCGCATAATACGATACTCACATCACAATTTCGTTTCCACATTAAAGATTTTACATTTTCGGATAAATTTTTATTCGGGTAAACCTTTCTTATGCTTGAAATAGAATATCCCATAGATTCAATCCAATACGGTAAATACTTCGTTGTAAAAGGACTTGTATCTCCGTCAAGGTAAGAGTAAGTATCATAAAGATAATATAGAAGTTCTCCATGTCCCTCAACATTTACAGTGCCAGCCTGTTCTTTATACGATTCCGATACATCATAAAATGTATTTCCGTTAATAGTGTAGCCGTTTTCCCACTTCCAGCCGCAGCTTTTTATTGGGGCATTTCGTAAGAGTAAATCAGTGACAGTTTTTTCATAATTTCGCTCTGATGCTCCGCTTTTATCTTCTATTGATGTCCAACTATCAATATAATAACTTCCTGTTGAGACCATAAAAGAATAAAGTGTATTTTTATCATTAAGTCCTGTATGTCCTGAGTAGCTAAAATCTAACTTAATATAATGCTGTATTGGGAACTTATTTAATGCCACCACAGTTGCCTCAAGAGAGGTTTTAGAATAATATGAATATTGTTGTTGCAATTTAGGTGGATATTTTACTTTTACATCATAGCCTCTTGATTTTAAAAAACTAATCCATTCATTGTATGAAAGGCTCGGAGAATATCCGCGTTCTTCCCATTCTGGAATCCAACTATTGCGAGTTATGTACATATGGTCAAAAACTTTTGTATCGTTGTCGTACCAAAAGAGTCTGTCGTTTATTATGTAATAGTTCTCGAACCATTTTTTCTTCCCCAATTTCTTCATTTCCTTTACTGTAGTCTTTCCGATTTCACAACCGTATAGAGGGAAAAGCCACTCTGCTGTTGAAACTTGCTCTTTACTTGCTTGAATGTCAGAAACTTTTACTTTTCTTTCAGCAGTTTTGGTCTCAGTTTCAATTTTATTTTCAACGGCAGTATTGCTTGTTGAGTCTTTCTCTATGTTTTCCTGTTGGTTTGATTTTTTAGATGCAATATAATACTTCACATCTTTGTCATTCCGTGAAACTGTGCCACTCCAGACAGACAAAATTTTCTTTGTTTCCACTTGAACGGCTTTTAAAGTAAACTTCCAACCAGAGGAAGCGTCTTCAAGTTTTCCAAAAACAAGGCAATCTGCTCCAAGAGAGTTGCCTACGGATTGTATTGAGTCATCACTCACTTCACCAGAATTTTGATAATCAAATTCCTTCTTGATAAGGGAAAGCGTAGAGTCATTTCTTTCCGCAACGGCTGTTGTTTTCAGATTAACTACAAAGTTGTTATTTAACTCAGAATAAATATAATCACTTAAACGCTCTGAATCCGCTTGAACATCTACGATTACCACGGTATTTATATTGCCATCGATTTTCTTGCATATTTCGGAACTTCCCTTGCTAATCGCCTCCTGCAAGCTGTAAGTTTTTGCAAAAAGCGGAATTGTTGTCAAAATCGCAAACAGACAAATCGTAAATTTCTTCATAAAAACTCCTGCCTTTATTGTTCCTTAATTTTTTCTACCTTAAGCATGCCTCTACGAATTCTTGTTCCAAAAGCTCTTCTATTCGACTAAGTGCCATTTTTTGAACTGTAGTCGAATTAAAAGCCGCAACCTTTTCAAGTGATTTTGAGAAGGACGAGACAGTTTCTTTTCCGTCACTAACAACTACAGATATTTGCGGATAAACAGCATGAACTTTTCCTGTAATTTGCTCTGTAATATCAACATCCACATTCATAATATGGTTTTCGCCCGATTTGCATATCGTAAAGCCCGCATCTGTTACAAGACTGCTTATTTTTGAATAAATTCGCCCGTCACCATCACCTTTTGTATTTATTTTTATTTTCACCTCACGAGTCAGACTTGGAAGCCGCTGTTTCAAATTCATTATATCTTCCATAAGACCTGAATATTTTTCACACCTATTCGGAAAGATAAAAAGAGCCGTATAATACAAATCCTCAAAATCAGATGTATTTGACAGAATTTTATTTGCTTTGATTACAGTCTTTAGCCCTTTCTGATTTTTTACCTGTGAGATATTTTTTGAAAGAGAAGAATAGTGTATGTTCAACTTTGGTTCTAAAACAGCCCATGCTTCTTCCCTTGAAATATAAGCGCAGACGATATAATTCTTGCTTTGTGAGTCAAAATAATATTCCGTATGCTTTATTCCGAACAGTTCGATTTGTGATTTTATTATGATTTCTCTTGAAATGTTTTCCCGGGCTTCCTCTGTATTTGAAAGCCGCTGGCCAGCCCTTGTGACAGCCGAGACTTCTTTTGAAAAATACGAGGCAAGATTTCCGTCCGCCACGGAGGCTGCCATTTCTTTTTTCTTTGCATAGCCTAAGGCCGTGATATATTCCGAGGACGGAAAAACTTGATTTACTGAAAAAGAATCCGCCCAAAGCGGTTTTTCTGTTTTTGGAACTGAAGTGCATGACAGAATGACAAGCATCAGTAGAAAACAGAAAATTGCACGGGCGATTTTTCTTGTTTTAGTATGAATAAGCATCTGTAACAGTGCCGTCAGTAACAGAGTCAAGCAAATCTTCAGTAACCTTTGCTTTTAGGATTGCTGCTTCTGTAGCAGTCTCATCAATTCCTTTAAGTGCTTCTTTTAACTGATTGTTGAAAATCTTTTTATCCATTCCCCAGACTGCATAATATTCATAAAATGTTTCTATTGTTTCACCGTCATCATCAACAAGCTTGTTTTTTGTCCAATAACTAGCGATTTTTTCAAGTCCAGAAAGCCTTACATTTGTCAGAGATACACGATACATATTCAATGTCTCCTGCAAATCTTCATTATCACTGCCGTTCATTGTTGCTTCAACAGATTTTCCGGCTACTCTTTCCATGATTCCTGCTACTTCTGTTTCTACTTTTACAAGGTCTGCCCACTGCTCAATGTAGTTCAGCTTATTTCCGCGATTTGTGACAACAAAAACTTTTTTATTTTCAACGCCAGGCATTGATTTTGACAAAACCTTTTCCGAATATTGACCTTCGCCTATAAGTTTTACCCATTCTGGAATTTCAGAACCAAAAGTAGCACCCTGATAGTCGATTAGGATTCTTTTTCCGGTGTCAACTTTAGACCCCTGTCCTTTTATTCCTGAGCCTTTTGTTTTTGTTGTAGCACATCCCATAAAAGCAGAGAAAGATGCCGCAAGAACCAGCAAACCAAGTAATTTTTTCATAAAAATCCTCCAATATTTATATAAGCAAAAACTTATACTTAAAGTAATTATAAACTATCGCTTATAACTTTTCAAGTAAAAAGCCTTTATTCTGTTCTTATGCCGATTAACAGTGCGGTTGCAGAGACTCTGCGGGAGCTACGACAGAAAAAAGGTGTGTCTCAGGAAAAATTCGCCGATGCGATTGACTCTCATCAGGTCTACATTTCCGAAATCGAAAACGGAAAGAAAATCCCCTCCCTGACCGTTCTTTACAAAGTCGCGCGATATTTTGACCTCTCT
>JAFSJX010000104.1 GCA_017449285.1 Treponema sp. | reverse complement strand
CATACTCAGCAGACAAAGGAACGCTGTCCTACCAGTGGCACAAGACTGAGGACGGCACGGACACGGCGATAGCGGGCGAGACGAAGTCCTCATGCACCGTCACGGCGGAAAAGGTCGGCTCGGCGGAGTTCTACTGCGTGGTGACCAACACAATCGCAGACAACGGAGACGGCGGCACAAAGACGGCGACCGCGCGGTCAAATTCAGCGAAGGTGACGGTAAGCCGCATCGACGTTCAGAAGCCGGTCATCCTCACGACGCTGGAAGATGTCGCGCTGCACGTACCCGAAAAGGCCACGCTCACGGTTTCCGCATACGCGACCGACGGCGGCACGCTCTCCTACCAGTGGTACAAGACCGAAGACGACAAAACGGCAGCCATCGAGGGCGCGACAGAATCTGCGTATGATGTCGTGGCGGAAAAGGTCGGCTCGGCGGAATTCTACTGCGTGGTGACCAACACAATCACAGACAACGGAGACGGCGGAACAAAGACGGCGACCGCGCGGTCAAATTCAGCGAAGGTGACGGTAAGCCGCATCGACGTTCAGAAGCCGGTCATCCTTACAGAACTCAAAGACGTTTCTCTGCATGTTCCCGAAAAAACGACGCTCATAGTCTTGGCATATTCAACAGACGGCGGCAAACTCTCCTACCAGTGGTACAAGACCGAAGACGACAAAACGGCAGCCATCGAGGGCGCGACAGAATCTGCGTATGATGCTGTGGCGGAAAAGGTCGGCTCGGCGGAGTTCTACTGCGTGGTGACCAGCACAATCACAGACAACGGAGACGGCGGAGTGAAAACAGACTACGTGCTTTCAAACTCAGCAAAGATAACTGTAGAACAAGTTGACGTTCAAAAGCCCGTTATCAAAATGCAGCCCAAAGATGCTACCGTGGTGATTCCGGCGATACAGGCATTCTCCGTAAACGCCTACGCGGCAGACGATGGAATTTTGACATATCAGTGGTACTCCGTTCCGGACGGGCAGACAGCAGGAACTGCCATTGAAGGTGAAACAAATGCAAGGCTCATCGTAAGGGTGCAGGAACTTGGAAAAACAGGATATTATTGTATCGTCACGAATACGATAGATGACAATGGCGATGGCGGAACGAAATTGGCTTCCGTTCAGACCGGTACGGCATGGTTTGATGCTATATACCTGAAAAATGTTGTCTCTGCTCCTGCCTTTACCAAGCAGCCACCCGCGTTGAATGTCGCGCCATACAATCAGCACATAGAAATTTCTTGCGAGGCGGAGTCCGCACAGGGAAACGTGTCATACAGATGGTATCAGAGTACGGACGGCACGACAGACACGGGCATACCCGTCATCGGGGCAACAACACAAACCCTGACAACTCCGTTTTATACCGAGCGGGGAATCCACTATTATTACTGTGTAGCCACGACCATTCTTTCAGCAGAGGACGGCGAGAGTATTAAAAGCGCGGCATCTTTCAGCGACATTGTGACTGTGGCATGTACGGGGCTGCCGCTACTGACGATAACAACCGTTAATGGAGAAGAGCCGACTTGCGATTATAAAGCATCACCAACGGGATGGGGTGCCGGTATTACTAACGCAACAAAAGTTCCTGCGAGAATGATTATGACTAGAGGAAATGAGACAGTATATGATAGTGGTGACTATATAGCGAAAACATCAGGTCTTACTATAAAAATTCGAGGTAACACAAGTGCCTATGGCATTAAGAAACCCTACAAATTAAAATTACAGAAAAAAGCGGACTTGCTTAAACATAAGCGAGATGATGTTAATGACCATTCAGATAAAAATTGGATTTTGTTAAGGGATGCGACATCTCTGAAAACAAAAGTTGGTCTAAAAGTGGCGGATAAAGTTGGATTTGCGTGGACACCTACATATGACTATGTTGATGTTTTGATGAACGGAACATATCGTGGGGTGTATATGCTGATAGAATCAATAGAGCGTGCGGATTGTCGGATTAATGTGAAAAAAAATGGTTTTATCATTGAAAGAGATGCATATTGGTGGAACGAAGATTTGTATTTTGAAACAGAAGACAGTATGAAAGCGAGTTGGAAATATACTTTTAAATACCCTGATACCGATGGTGATATTGCGGAAGGAGATGAGAATTTTGAGTATATTAAAGATTATGTGAATACGGCATGGAATACTCTTTCGGATGGTACATACGAATCTTATATCGATGTGGATTCCTTTGCTAAATGGCTGATTGCACATGATATTCTTGGCTCAAAAGATTGGGCTGGCTCGAATATTTATCTCTCAAAATATGATCAAACGGATACGAGTAAATTACAGATGGAAACTCCATGGGATTTTGATACTATTTATTCTATGAATGAAGCATGGTCTAATATTCACATTGTGAAAGGTTTTTTCTTTCCATTTTTATTTGCTAACACCAACAAAGCATTCGTTGCTCAATATAAGCAAAAATGGGCAGATGTAAAAGATTCTGTTTGGGCGGACATAAAAACTGACTTGAATGCATTCGCGGCAGAGACGGAGGAAGGCTTAAACATTGCGCGTAAGTTAGATGCAGAAAAATACGGCATTACATATAAGACCGTCAGCGAAGATATTGCGGATGCAGAGAATTGGTTTTCGAGCCGGTTGACTTGGCTTAATACGCAAATTACCGCATTGTCAGAATAGGGCACTAAACCAATCTCTTTCCCAGCGGCGTGAGGACGAGTTTGTTAAGGACGAAATCTTCCCGCATGAATTTTTTTGCAAGACAGCCTTCAACGGCATAGAGGGCTGTCTTTTGCTCAGGGAAAAGGGCTTCTAGTTCGGTTCTTTTTGCCGCGAATTTCGGCTGATGTATTAAGAACCTAACAATTGTCATTTCGGCGGCTGTGGGAGCATAATCCATGCGAAAAAGATACCATTGTTCTTTTTTGCGTGCAATACACATAGTGTCGTCTTATGTATGTTCGGTACAAATGAACTGACTTTTTATAAAAAATCATTCAGATTTCCTGTACAATCGCACAAAAAAATTCTGCTCCCCACAAATCCAGTTTGCGTGAATCCTGAATGAACGGCATCACGTCTTTTTTTGCCGCCTCAAAATCAATCTGCGCAAAGCGGTCGCACAAAAGCGTTTTGAGCGCGTCTGTCGTAAGCATTTCGGCGGGATTCCAGCGTCCGCTCTGTTCCAGCCGTTTTTGCAGATGAGCGAGGTTCGGCTTTGTGCGCCGCGAAAGATACCACACCAAATCATAAAAATCGCGCCCTTTTACACGGTTCTTCCATGCGCGGCACAGAACGGCATGCAGTTTTCCCGCAAAGAGCGACGGCTCATCATACATCTTGACGGCAAACGGAATCGGAAGCAGCGCGTATTTTGTCTCATACGTTGCGGCGGCGGGCGGATTTGTGTCGATTTCAAATTTGATTTTGACCTGCTCCCCGCTTGCGACCCCTGCGACGGGCGGTTCAATCGGCGCAATGTTCAGAAGCTGGATAACCGTCTCTCCTTTGCTGAATGCGGATTGCACGTCGCTTTCCTTTGACTTGATTTTTTGCTCCACGGTGAGCGTAAATCCTGCGGCGGCAAGTTCTTCCTGCAAAAACGGGAAGTATGCGGAAAGCGCAAAATCAGGGTCGGGGGCGCAGAGAGAAAAATCCATGTCCTCGCTGAAGCGGTCAAGTCCGTAAAAAATGCGCAGGGCAGTTCCGCCGTAAAACGCTGCCGTCTTAAAAAAGTCCCCGCGCGAAAGTCCGCACAGTGCGACTTCCTGAATGATTTCTTTGAGTGCGTTCTTGTAGTCTTCTGTCGTCCTGCATTCGTATCGTTCGAGCATGGAATTAAGTACGCTGTTCATTTTTTCCTCCCTTCCTTTTCCAGTAGCTTTGCCAAAAACTGCAAATTCTTCTTGCGGTAGAGTGGACACAAAAAGAGTATGGCTTCCTTGTCGAGCGCGGCAAATGCGTCTTCGTCTATGCGCAGATTCTCAAACAACAATGCGCGCAATGCCTTTACCGAGCCGATAGGCTTTTGCTTGCAGAGCGTGTCGCACAATGCCTTTTCTGCGGTGGCGATGACATAGCCGCGTCCTTCTTCTGTTTTGATGACCGTTTCGTAGGGGTACGCCGCGCGCGGAATGTCCTGATAGGTGTATGTACCGAACACATTGGTGAACCGCTTGGTACGGTTTTTGCCTGTTGTTGCCGATGTGAACACGCTGACGCGCTCTGGAATCAGTCCGTACACCGAAAGCGCGTATTCAAAAGAAAGATACGATGGGCCGTAAATGGAGCAGGCGAGCAGGTGGGGCGGCGTGTTTCGTTCGGTTTCGTAGCGTCCGTGGCGGATTTGGTAATACACGCCTTCTCTTTATTGTATCTTTTCGCATTTTCTTCTATAATATTTCCATTATGAGTGAGCAAAGAGAATCAAAAGAATTGTGCCACTGGGCTGACCAGATGGCGGCAAGAATCATAAAGGAGCGCGGAGATTTACCGCTGTATACCTGTGCGAGCGGAATCACGCCGTCTGGCACGGTGCATATCGGAAACTTCCGCGAGATTATTACGGTTGACCTTGTGGTGCGCGCGTTGCGGGCTAGAGGAAAAGAAGTCCGATTCATTTATTCGTGGGATGACTATGATGTGTTCCGCAAAGTGCCGGCGAATATGCCCGACCCAGAGATTTTGGAGAATTATATCCGCTTCCCGATTACGATGGTTCCCGACACGACAAAGCGCAACGAAAATTATGCCCGCCATCATGAGGTGGACATTGAGCAGCAATTGCCTCGCGTGGGCATTCACCCGGAATTTTTGTATCAGGCGAGCCGCTATCGTGCCAATCGTTATGCCGAGGGCATGAAAAAGGCATTGCAGAACCGCGATTTAATTAAATGGTGTCTGAACAATTACCGTGATGATGCGCACAAAATGAAGGACAGCGATGTGTACTGGCCGATTGCGGCGTTCTGCTGTGAATGCAACAAGGACACCACAGAAATTACGGGCTATGATGGCGAATACGGCGTGTCCTACAAATGCACGAGTTGCGGTCACGAAGAAAAGGGCGATTTGCGCACGAGCAAAGAATTTAAACTTGGCTGGCGTGTGGACTGGCCGATGCGCTGGAACGAAGAAAAAGTCGTGTTTGAGCCGGGCGGAAAAGACCACATCAGCCCGGGCGGAAGTTACGACACGGCAAAACTGGTGAGCAAAAAAATTTATGGCTGGGACGCGCCCATCACGATGAAGTATGATTTTGTTGGCTTGAAGGGAGTTCCCGGAAAAATGTCTTCTTCAAAGGGCAAGGTCATTTCGCTGGTGGATGCGCTGGAAGTATATCAGCCAGAAGTATTGCGCTATATTTTTGCGATTAACAAGCCAGACCATGAATTTGCCGTCAGTTTTGACCTTGACGTTATCACGATGTATGAAGCCTATGACCGCACAGAGCGCATCGCATGGGGAATCGACAAGGCAAAGAGCGATGATTTGGCACTCAAAGAAAAACGCGTGTATGAGCTGAGTCAGATTGACGGGCTTCCCAAGGTGATGCCGTATCAAGTGCCGTTCCGCCTGTTGACCACGCTTTTGCAGACTTATTCGGGTGACGTGGATGCGGTAATCGCTTCTCTTGGTGACGTAAAGCCTGAGCAGGAAGAGACATTGCGCCGCCGTTGTGCCTGTGCATGGTACTGGGTGAACGAAAGCGCGCCCGATGAATTCAAATTCTCGCTCCGCACGGACGGAAGTAAGGCTGATTTGAGCGATGTGGAGACAAAAGCCGTGCGCGCTATCCGCGATGAGGTAATCCCTGTAATGAACGACTGCGCCACCGACAAAGATTTGCAGCAGAAAGTCTACGATGTGGCGACTGCGAACGGCATGGAAGCGAAGGCACTCTTTACCACGATGTATCACGTTTTGGTGAACAAAGATCAAGGGCCGCGCCTAGCCAGTTTTATGCGCATTATCGGACGTGAAAAACTGGAAAAAATCTTGAGCGTGTATTAAACGAAAAGCGGCTGATTATAATGATCAGCCGTTTTTTGCAAGAATACGCTAAATCTCGAACCGCACGCCAAGGCTGAAACTGCCCAGCGCCATCAGCCAGCATGCCCATGATGTTTTTGTGTCGATGATGTTGATGGAATCTCTTCCCGAAAATCCTGCAAACAATGGCAATGCTCCACGGAAACTTATGCCGAATCGTTCGGTAAATTTGTAGCAACCACGGTAGTAAAGCGAGAATATATGCGCTCCGTTTGAGCCGTTCAGTTCATCTTTCATTGAATCGCTGAACAGAGTCGCTTTCATATAATTGTTCGTCAGCCACAAATATTGCAGTCCGACCGCATTCTGGAAGCCTTTCGCAAAAGGATTTGAAAGGTAGCCGAAAAATCCGCCTACGCCTACGCCGAGGACTTTTTCATCTGTCTCATAATTCGTGCCGCTTAAAATGGGTACGGTCACGCCAACTTCCAGATTCTTAACGATGAACGACGCTTCTGGCATTGCACCCAAAAGTGAAAGCCTTGCCCCGATAGATGCGCCCATCGTCTTTTCGCTGTTTTCTTCGGCATATATGGCAGAACAAGCAATCGTTGCGGCAAAAAGAATAAGAAAAATCTTCTTCATAAAAATACCTCCTGCAAAGAATCAGATGATTCTTGCCTGTATTACGCTTTAAACGGTAACACAAATTATTTATATTTCTATAAACTCTCTCAAAATCTATGTTTCAAACACTGTATGTTCCCGTAAAGTTACACTTTTTTGAAAATCTGCCGTTTAACTTGATATTCGTCCCGCAGGACTGTTATATTGCGTGAATTCTGCCGATATTTAAATGAAAAACTGTTGAATTCGAGGGTGTATGAAAAAATTTGCTTGTGCTGTTGCCACGTGTTTGTTTCTGCTGACCCAGATGTTGGCGATTGAGGTTGATGAAGGTGAATTGCGCGTTCCGGGTTCTGATGCCATTCAGTTTGAGAATTACGGCGGTCCGTATGCGGTGATTGAGACCGTGGATGCGATTATCGGAATCGGTTCTGCTTTGGGAAAAGAAGTTGCCGCCGCTCTGGAAACGCCTGCTACGATTCAGCCGGGGGCAAAATATACGCTGATTCATGCGATTGATTTGAACACCGAAGGTGCATTGGACGCAGATATTCTGCTGTTGAACGAAAATGCCGGTGTTGACCACATCAAGAATCTTCGTCGAATCATTACGGGCTATCTGGAAGCGGCATACAGTTACTCCCGTTCCGATGCGGAGACCATTGCGACGTTCGTGACGATTTACAATGCCGTTTACCGCAACCAGTTGGATAATTTTACCGCAAAATACAAGGACATCGTCTTGCAATATTTGACGCAGGAAAAAGTGGGTTTGAGTACGAACTGGCAGGACTGGCCGGGAAGAACGCAGATTGTCATTCCTCTCAACGATGTGAACGGCGGGCTTTCTTCTGTTGATACGACAACCATCAGCGATGAGAACGTGGTGGAAGCCTTGCAAGATGAAGAGGGAAAAGGCGTTGCCGAGCGTGAGTCATTGGCTGATATAAAAGAACGTGAATCTGCCACTGCGGGGCAAAAAGCACAAAGTGCCCAAAAAGATGCCGCCCAGCAGCGAAAAGACGGCAACAAGCCCGCCGCCGCAAAATCTGCGCAAGAATCAAAGACTCAGCAAAAAATCGCTGACAAAAAGGCGGTCGAAGCCAAGAATGACCGCGAGACTATTGCAAAAGACAGGGAAATTTTGCAGGAAGCGCAGACTGACGTGCAAGTTACGCCGAATTATCTTACGGGATTGTTCGTGGTTGATGACGCAAAAAGTATGTACCGCCTGATTACCGTGGATGCGGATTCGGGCAAATTGATTCGGCGGTCGCCCGTTACACAGGTGCGGGGAAGAACCGTGTATGGCGTAAGCGGCGTAACAATCAGGCAGGAAGACGGAACGAATGTGACCTTCCCAGAAATGTATCTTGCCGTCTGTGGTGTAAACGAAGGAAAATCTGCCGTCAAACTCTGTCTGCTTGACACCGAAAAAATGGAGATGCAAAAACAGAGCGAAGAAACGCTTGCCGAAGGAACAGCACTCGTTCCCTACAACGACGTGTTTTTTGCGGTCGTTCAGCAGGGAAACGAATGTTATGCCGCCGCATTTGACAAGAACGTGACCATGCGCAACAAAAGCGCGTTGCCGATTCGTCCAACAAGTCCGTTTAACATTACTGACCGCGGCATTCTGGTAACGGATACCAACGGAAACCCGCGTCTGCTCGATGTGCGTGATTTAAGCACTCTTTGGACGACCAGTTCCGCTGGCGCGAGCGTAGACGCGAAGTAAGGGTGCTTGGGGAAAAATTCCCCTCCTATTTCTTCGCTATCTCTGAAATTGCGGTGACAACTCCGGCAAGGTTTTGGAAATCGGCGGGAACAATAATTTTTGTTGCCTGACCGTTCGCGGCTTTTTCCAGTGCTTCAAGGCTGCGCAATTTAATCACGCTTGCATCTGCGCCCGCTTCCTTAATCATTTTCAGACCGTCGGCGGTGGCTTTCTGCACTTCCATAATTGCCTGCGCCTCACCCTCTGCCTTGCGGATTTTTGCCTCTTTTTCTGCCTCCGCCTGCAAGATTGCCGCCTGTTTTTGCGCCTCTGCATCAAGAATTCGCGCCTGTTTCTGACCTTCTGCGACCAAAATTTCGGACTGTTTCTGACCTTCTGCTACGAGAATCTTTTCGCGGCGTTCACGTTCTGCGCGCATCTGCTTTTCCATTGCCTCACGGATTGCCTCTGGCGGCATGATGTTTTTTACTTCCACGCGGTTCACTTTGATTCCCCACGGGTCGGTCGCCTCGTCAAGGATTGAGCGCATTTTTGTGTTAATCACGTCGCGGCTGGTGAGCGTGGCATCCAGTTCCAGTTCGCCGATGATGTTTCGGAGCGTGGTGGCGGTAAGCGTTTCAATCGCCGTCATCGGGTTTTCCACGCCGTAAGTGTACAGTTTTGGGTCGGTAATCTGCATATAGACAACGGTATCAATTTTCATCGTAACATTGTCCTTGGTGATGACCGGCTGAGGCGGAAAGTCCAGCACTTTTTCTTTGAGCGACACATGATTTGCAATTCTGTCCAAGAACGGCACTTTGACGTGCAGACCCGTCTGCCAAGTGGAGACATACGTTCCCAGCCGCTCGATGATGAATGCGTGTGACTGTGGCACGATGCGGATGTTCGTGATAATCAGCAGAATCGCGATAAAAATCAGCACGATAATAACATAAATTTGCATTTGAAACTCCTTATATTTTTTTCACGGCGAGCGTGACTCCTTCGATTGCGGTGACGATACATTCTGCGCCTTTTTCAATCGGCGTGTTGTCCTCGCTTTTTGCTGACCAAATTACGCCGTTTACTTTGACCGTGCCTTTTTGCAGTTCGGTAATTTTTTCCGTGACCAGCACTTTCTTTCCAATCAGGCTGTCTGAGTTGGTCGGCGTTTTTTTGACTTTCAGTTTTTTGACGGCAAACGGACGCGTAAAAATGAGCAGCACGAGTGAAGTCACCACGAAAATCAGCAGTTGGAAGCGGAACGGAATCGGCAGAAACGAAAGAAAAATCATCACGAACGCGCCGCACCCAAACCAAATCGACGTGAGCGTTCCCAGAGAAATTCCTTCAATAATAATGCACAGCACCGTCACCCCAAGCCAGAACCACGGCAGATTATTCAGTACCCAAAACGAAAAATCCATACTTTTATAATATAACAGAATTCCCAAAAAGGAAAGAAAATAATGCTACTGCTGCAAGATACTGTCGCAGGGGCAGACGCAACCTTGAAAAGGTTTCTTCTTCCCCCGCACTCCTTGCTTTTTCCAAGGGAGCGTACCACTTTAAACATTCCGCTCAATCCGCTAGAATAGACGTATGAACGCAATTATTACCGTTGTAGGCAGCGACAAAGTGGGCATCATCGCACAGGTGAGCGCGTTGCTTGCGGAACACAAAATCAATATCGCAGATATTACACAGACCATTCTTTCAGGCAATTTCGTTATGATGATGATGGTCAATATGGATGGAGCAGACATTTCCATTGATGAACTTCGCCGGATTCTTGAGAACACCAGCAAGAAGATGGGTGTAGAAATCAACATCATGGCAGAAAAAGTCTTCTCTTCAATGAACCGCATCTAGTTCGGCAGTCAGTCGGGCGAATTTATGTTCAATTTTAACCGAATTTCATTTCACCTTCGCGGACGGCTCAAAGAAAGCGGCAAAGACATGACCGTTGGAAAACCGTTTTCGCTCATTATCTTCTATTCTGTTCCGCTTTTGCTGGGAAATATTTTTCAGCAAATGTACAACATGGTCGATACGATTATCGTCGGTCGGCTCTTGGGAACGGATGCGCTTGCCGCCGTGGGAAACACCGGACCGATGAATTTTCTCGTGCTGGGTTTTGCATACGGAGTGACCAGCGGCTTTGCGGTGATTACGGCACAGCGATTTGGCGCGCACGATGAGAAAGGTCTGCGCTGGTCAGTGGCGATGAACATCATGCTGAACGTGGCGATTGGCATTTTTATCACCGTGCTTTCGTGCGTGCTGACCATGCCGATTCTTCGCGCTATCAACACGCCGCAGGAAATCATCGGGCAGTCATTCACGTACATTTTTATCATTTATCTAGGTTTGGGCGCGATGATTTTGTATAACGCTTCGGCGTGTATTCTTCGTGCCGTGGGCGACAGCCGCTCTCCCTTGCTTTTTTTGATTTTTTCTTCACTTTTAAACATCGTACTGGACTTGGTGCTGATTATTTTTGGCAGGATGGGCGTTGCGGGCGCGGCTTTGGCTACCGTAATCTCACAATTGGTTGCGGGAATAGGCTCGGCGGTGTGGATTTGGGTGCGCTATCCATTCCTGCGCGTCACGAAAAAAGATTTTGTCTGGGACGCATATTTTGCCATTCAGCACCTGCGGATAGGGCTGAACATGGCGTTTCAATTTTCGATTACGGCAATCGGCGTGATTGTCTTACAGGGCGCACTGAATGTCTTTGGCGCGGCAAAAATCGCGGGATACACGGCGGCACAAAAAGTCGAGCAGCTGATTACCGTGGTGGCGATGACGCTTGGCGTGACGATGGCAAACTATGGCGGCCAAAACTGGGGCGCAAACCGCATCGACCGTATCAAGGAAGGCACGAACAAGGCAGTGATTATCTCCCTCATTTTTAGTGTCATCGCGCTGGCAATGGCGTGGCTGCTCTCCGACCAGATGGCGGGCATGTTCATCAGCGGAAGCCAGCCTGAAGTGCTCGGTGCCGCACGAACATATTTACAGGTGTGCGGAACATTCTTTCCAGTGCTGTTTCTGCTGTTCATCTACCGCAATGTGTTGCAGAGCATCGGCATGGGATTCTGGCCACTCATGGGCGGAGTTTTTGAGTTGATTGCCCGCATTCTTGTTGCATTTGTCCTGCCGCGTTTTATCGGCTATGCGGGCATCTGTTTTGCAGGCCCTGTCGCATGGATATTCGCCACGCTCCCACTGGGCATTGCCTACTACCACATTATGCGCGGTCTGAACAACGAGAATATCCTTGCGATGAAGATGAAAAAATAAAATTCCTCACAAGCGGACACAGAGATGTTTTGTTTTCTTTGTTTAGAACGCTCTCCGTACCCCCTTTAGCTCTGTGAGGAACTACTTCCGCGCCACTATCACCATTGTCTTGGCGTTCTCGTTGTAGGGAGAGAACTCAAAGTCACCGTAGACTTCGGCGGTCTTGAAGCCGATGCCCAAGAGCAGGCGTTTCAACTCAATCGCGGAATAGAGCCGCTGCACGAATTCATGTTCGATTCTGCCGCCGGTCTTGTTGTCAATCAAAATCCAGCGCGAGCGCAATCCTTCCCATGCACCTTCCACGGTGAATTCGGTAAGGACGGTTTTGCCGGCGCGCTCAAACCATTCGCCGGGGGTAAAGTACTGCACGGCAATCTCGCGGCTCGTCATTTCCATGATGAACCAGCCGCCGTCCTTAATCGCGTCACAGATGTGCTTGAGGATTTGCACGTCTTCTTCCATTGTGTCGCAATAGCCGAACGACGTGTACACATTGATTGCCGCGTCAAATTTCTGGTCGGTGGTGTAAGTGCGCAAATCCGCATTGACCAATGAGATGTCCACGCCTTCGTCAGCGGCGGTCTCTGCGGCGGCATCCAGTTCAGACTGAATGATGTCCACACCAGTTACATCGAGTCCGAGAGCCGCAAGTTCCACGCTGATTCTTCCCGGTCCGCAGCCTGCGTCAAGGATTCGCGCGCCTTTTTTTAAGCCCGCAATTTTTTGGATTGCCGCCGCAACTCCGGGAGCCTCTGCCCAGTGCGCGCTGTCAAACATAATCGGGCCGTAATTTTTCCAGAAATCTTCGTTCTCAAACCACGATTTTTTTTGCGTTTGCGTAGTTACGTTGCCATTTACCGATGCGGGTGCGCCCATATTCGGCACGAGCGGCTGGAACGTAAACGCATCGTCGCTACCCATGTTCTTGGGACGTGCGGCGGACTTTTCTTTTTTGGAAGCGGTCTGTGCGGTCGAGGTCTTTTTTGTTTTCTTTGGCATATCGGCGTTCTCCTTTTTCCCAGTATACCACAGAATCGCTTTTTCCGCACATTATTCCTCTTTTCACAGTCAAAAAAATTCCCCAAAAACGTAAAATTTTGCTTGCAATACTGCTATTTTTTTTTTATACTATTCATACTAAATAAACTTCGTTATGCGGAGAAGTCATGGAGGAAAATACATGAAAATGACAAAAGTGCTCTTCGGAGCGGCAGTTTTAGCGATGGTGTTCGGATTCGCGTCTTGTAAGAATGCGGACGATGATGATCCGTTCAATATCGTTCAGGGAAGCAATAATAACTATCGCGTAGGAGATAAGGAAGAAACTGGCTATACAAACAGTACGGCTGAAACCCAGCGCGGTTATGACACGACGACCTTTAAACATGCAGGTGGTCTTGTTCAGATTAATTTTAATGATGTCTCAAACCTTAAAGGCAATGGTGTTATGGGATTCATTTTTGATTTGCATGTAGATGAGACTACAAAAAATCGAGATTTCTTTGTGGTCGGTCTTCGTGCGGAAGATAGCAGCGGTACGCTTTGGGGGTATGTATCGAAATTTTCGAATGTGTCTGATACACAGGCATGGAACTTTGGTACGGGAGGAACTGATTCTAAATCTGGTAAAAACTACGCAGGTAACGGTGCAAAAGAAGATGAAATCTTAATTACTGGTACGGTTACAGGTACAACAAAGGCGAGTGTAAACAACAATGTTGCTACAGTTTATATTGATGTTGTTCCTACCGTTGATTCAAACAACAGTACAACGGGTGGTTTTACGGTAAATATTCTGAAGTCATACGCATTCCAGACAGAGAAAGTTAATGGTAAGTTTAAGGGTGTTGATTACAACTCTAGCGAAACTGCTGTTATTAAAGCAATAGATATTCCTGCATCAAAAACGGGTTATGCTGCGGGAACTGATATGAGTAATATGCAGAACTCACTGGCTATTTATGCGAATGTATATCCTGGAAAAACACTCAAAGGTACGTGGAAGTTTGAAAGCGATTATTTGAATGCCGAAACCATCGAAGAGGACGCAGAGTAATCTTATCTGACTACGAATTGAACGGCTTAACTTCCATGTGTTAGGCTGTTTTAGGCGGGGGCGAAAGTTCCCGCCTTTTTTATATTTTGTTTCCCTTTTCTTCCGTACAAGGATGCAGAGGATAGCCTTTGGAAGAAAAAGGGGTCTGGGGGAAAAGAAGTACCTTTTGCGAAAGGTGGCGTTTCCCCCTGATTTTTTTAGTTCAAGACACCAATTTCTTTGTAGTAGCGTGCCGCACCATCGTGGAGCGGAAGACGGGCAATGTCGAGTACGGCAGCCTGCGGGGTCAAGCCTTTCAGGTTGCGCTGTGCTTCGCCAAGTTCGTCAATGTGTTCCCAAAGCGTTTTTGTCAGTTGGTAGACGGTCTCATCATCAAGGTCGGTCGAAGTGAACATAGTCATCTTGATGGCGGAAGTCTGCACGTCCTTGTCCTGCCCCGGATAAGTTCCGCTTGGAATTGTGTAGGCGGCATACCACGGATAGGTCTTCTGGAGTTTGAGGATGACTTCATCGCTGATGTCGAGCAATTTGCATCCCGCTGAACACGCCTGAGAGACAGCTGCCGCCGGAGTTCCGCTCATAATCCATGCGCCGTCAATTGTTCCGTTTTGGAGCATGTCCGCCGCATCGCCAAACGCGATGTATTCCGCGCGAATGTCATCGGGATATTTCAGCCCCGCCGCAGTAAAGTGATTGTTACATTCACCCTCTACGCTTGAGCCAGCCGCCGCAACGGCAAAATGCTTTCCTTTTACGTCTTTCAATTCCGTGATGCCCGATTTTTGGGTAACGACAACTTGATTGGGGTTAAAATACAGACCTGCGATAACGCGAAGTTTTTTGTTTTCGTGACCCGTAAAAGTTTCCAGTCCATAATAACTCTGGAAGCAGTTTGAGCTGATGGCGATAGAAACCTGAGATTCTCCGTCGGCAATCTGATTCAAGTTATCCAAGCCACCGTTTGAAGCCTGACTTGAAGCGGAAACAAAGTCGATGTTCGTGTCCCACACATTTGTGATTGCCGCTCCGACCGCATACAGCGCACCAGAAGCCGTTGCCGTGGGGAACTTAATCGTTACTTTGGGGTGGGAACCTGTTGCCTGTTTCTTGCAGCCGACCGTGGAAACTGCCATTGCCGCTACGAGTGCGATTGCCACCAATTTTGTTGTTTTTTTCATGTTTTTCTCCTTAGAAAACAATGTACTATATTATACCACACTTTTGTGGATTGTGTACGATTTTTTTGAGGGGGCGAGTCCGCCCCCTGGGGTTCAAGCGTTGCTTTCACCCACACCCCCACCGCCTAGGGCTTGCCGCCCTAAAACCTGCCACACAATTACTGTCGCCACCACGCCAAAGCCAATCGCATCAGTCAGTACGCTAGGGTACAAAAAGAGCGGGGCGATGGCAATCAAAAGTATGCGCTGCATCCAGTTTGCTTTTCCAATCAGCCAGCCTTCAAGCCCCGCCACAAGTGCCACCGTTCCAATTGATGCCGTAAGCGAAGCGAGCAGGGTCATTCCTGCCGAATACGAAGCATCCGCGCCAATCAGCAGAATCGGGTTTCCGAGGAAGAAGAACGGCATCAAAAAGCCAATCAGACCGAGGCGCACGGCAATGAGCCCCGTTTTGAGTTGGTTCGACTGCGCGATTCCTGCGGCGACATAGCAACTGATTGCCACCGGCGGCGTGATGTTTGAAAGGCAGGCATAAATCAGGCAGAACATGTGCGCCGCAATCGGCAGAATGCCCACTTTAATCAGCACAGGAACGGCCACCGCCTGCACAATCACGTATGCCGCTACGCCCGGAACGCCCATGCCAAGGATTGTGGACATAATCATCACGAGGAAGCCAGTCAGATAGATGTTGTCGGGAACAACGGAGAGAATCAGGTAGCCCATGTTCAATCCAAGACTTGTCAGTGTGACCGTGCCGATAATCACGCCGATAATCACGCAGGAAATTCCCACGCCGATTGCACTGCGCGCGCCTTCCTCACACGCCGCAATGATTTTGTCCCATGTCATGCGGGTATCTTTGCGAAGCCAGCTCGCTCCAATCGTTACAAAAATGGCAATCACTGCTGCCAGAAGCGGCGTAAATCCCTTTACCATAAGAGCAATCAGTACCACAAGCGGCAGAACCAAATGCCCTTGTTCTTTAATCACTTTAAGCGCGTTCGGAATATTTTCTTTTGCAAGACCAGAAAGCCCCAGCCGCTTCGCCTCAAAATGCACGCTCATTAAAATGCCTAAGTAATAGAGGAAAGCCGGAAGAATCGCGGCCACCATCACCTTGGTGTAACTTAAGTTTAGGAATTCCGCCATCACAAAGCCGACCGCGCCCATAATCGGTGGACAGAACTGACCGCCCGTGCTTGCCGTCGCCTCCACCGCACCGGCAAATTCCTTTTTGTAGCCGGTCTGCTTCATCAGCGGAATCGTAATCGTTCCCGTGGTAGCGACATTTGCCACTGCCGAACCGTTAATCATGCCCATCAGCGCGGAAGCAAGCACGGCTACCTTTGCAGGCCCTCCCGGAGTCTGCCCCACCAGCGTGAGCGAAAAGTCATTGATGAATTTTGAAAAGCCCGAATGTTTGAGAAAGGCTCCGAACACGACGAACAGGAAGATGTAGGTCGCCGAAACGCCAATGCCTACGCCGAGGACTCCCTGCGTTCCCCAGAACTGCGTAATCAGCACGCGCTTTAAGGTAAAACCATTGTGTCCCAGTTGCCCCGGAATGAACTGACCGAAAAAATTGTATGCAAGGAAAATTGCCGCAAGGATGGCGAGATTGGGCGAAGTCCGCCGGGCTGCCTCAAACACAATGACGAGGGCAATCGTTGCAACGACCAACTGCTGCGTGTTGACTCGACCGCCTGTGCGCGCAATTTCTGTGTAGTTCAGCACAAAATATACGAACACGCCGACTGCAAGCACTGTCAGCACAATGTCATACACGGGCGGCAAGCGGCGGATGCGATTTTCTTTTTTGTGCGCGGGGAAAAGTAAAAAGGTAAAAAGCAGGAGAAACATACAGTGGAACGCCCGCAAGTTTACTGCGCTTATCATGCCTACCGTGCTGAACCACAACTGGAAGACCGTCCATGCACAGAGCAGGACTGTTATGACGATGCCCGATACATTTTTGTAGGTACGGATGCGGGATTCAGTATCAGTCTCTTCCAGCAAACGCTGCGCGGTCTGTTCCGCTTCCAGCGCGGATTCTTCGGCGGTCATAGGATTAGCATAGCGGAATATAGCGGAAAAAACAACACCTTTGGAAAAAACGGGCAGGGAAAGCCTCCCAAAAAAATAATAATGCAATATTATAGTTGAAAATTTCGGGGAAAATGAGTATTATTGTAATGATATAGTTTTGCGAACGGGAGTCGGGTGTGGCGAACGGACGCTTTGAGGAACGTAAGGGATTTTATGGATACAAATACAAAATTTACGCCGGCGGTAAAGCCGATTCGCATGGGAATTGACGTTGGTTCGACTACGGTAAAAGTGGTGATTCTTGACGACGACGGAAAGATGATGTACGGGGACTATCAGCGTCATCGTGCGGACATTCGGAATACGATTATTACGGTGGTGAACAAAGCCCTTGACGAGACGGTTGGCAAATTTCCGCTGGGAGACAAACAGACGATTTCAGTGCGCGTAACGGGTTCGGGCGGTCTTTCGGTGTCTCAGTGGCTTTCGATTCCATTCATTCAGGAAGTTGTTGCCGCTACGACTGCCGTGCGAAAATTGATTCCGCAGACTGACGTGGTGATTGAACTTGGCGGTGAGGACGCAAAAATTACTTACTTTACGGGTGGCATTGAGCAGCGCATGAACGGTACGTGTGCTGGCGGTACGGGCGCATTTATTGACCAGATGGCTGCTCTTTTGGAGACTGATGCTCCCGGCTTGAACAAAATGGCTGCTGGCGCGACGCAGGTGTATCCGATTGCCGCCCGTTGTGGTGTGTTTGCAAAGACTGACGTACAACCGCTGATTAACGAAGGCGCGCGCCGTGAAGATATTGCCGCATCTATTTTTCAGGCTGTGGTGAATCAGACGATTTCAGGTCTTGCGTGTGGTAAGCCGATTCGTGGCAACGTGGCATTTTTGGGCGGACCATTGCACTTCCTTGACCAGTTGCGCGCGGCATTTATCAAGACGCTTAATCTGACCGATGAACAAGCGATTGTTCCCGATGACAGCCAGTTGTTTGTGGCGGCGGGATGCGCATTCTCTGCTGAGCGCAGTCAAAACCAACTTGCCCCGGGGCATGCTCCGCTTTCGTTTCCTACGATTGCAGAATTCAAGACGAATTTGCAGCAGTTGCAGGGCGCGGAAATGCATGAAGTTCAGCGTCTGGAGCCGCTTTTTAAGGATGAGGCGGAACTTGCGGCATTCCGTGAGCGGCATAGCAAGGAAAAGGCAAAGCGCGGCGATTTGAATGCGACAAAAGGGCCTGTCTTTTTGGGATTGGATGCTGGCTCAACGACGACAAAAGCCGTGCTGATTGACCAGGAGGGAAGAATCCTGTGGGATTTCTACGATGTGAACGCGGGAAATCCAGTTGACCTTGCGGTGCGCGTCCTCAAAGATTTGTACAAGACGCTTCCGAAAGATGTATACATTGCCCGCTCGGTTTCCACAGGCTACGGCGAGGCGTTGTTTCAGGCGGCATTGGGCGTGGATGCCGGTGAAGTTGAGACGATTACCCACTACCGCGCCGCAGATTTCTTTGTGCCGGGCGTAGAATTTTTGCTCGACATCGGCGGGCAGGACATGAAGTGTCTTCGTATGAAAGACGGCGCAATCAATTCAATTCAACTGAATGAGGCGTGTTCTGCGGGTTGTGGCTCATTTTTGGAAAATTTTGCGCGCTCAATGGGAATGGATGTGCGCGATTTCAGCAAGATTGCGCTTTTGGCGCAAAAGCCTGTCGATTTGGGAAGCCGCTGTACGGTCTTTATGAACTCCAGAGTCAAACAGGCGCAAAAAGAGGGTGCAACCATTGCCGACATCAGTGCGGGGCTTTCTTATTCTGTCATCAAAAATGCCTTGTTCAAGGTCATCAAGCTGCGCCGTGCAAGCGAAATCGGAACGAAAGTTGTCGTGCAGGGCGGTACGTTCAACAACGATGCTGTTTTGCGCGCCTTTGAAAAAGTTGCGGGAGTACAGGTGTTCCGCCCTGATGTTGCGGGCTTGATGGGCGCGTACGGTTCGGCTCTGATTGCATACGACCAGTGGCGTGATATTACCGCTCCCAAACCGGGTATGGAAAAAGGTTGGGTCGCGCCGAAAATCGTTTCCAATATCGCTACGCTGGAGCAACTGGAGACATTCAAAGTTGATTTGGAACTGACCCGTTGCGGCGGCTGCCAGAACAATTGTCTTCTTACGATAAACACGTTCACCACGGACGGCGCAAAACGTCAGTTCATCACGGGAAACCGCTGCGAGAAAGGCTTGGAGCGGCATCAACTGAAAGATACCAAAACGGTAGACGGCTCAAACAAAGAGAATACTGCCGTGGAAAAAGAAGATTCCGTGGAACTGCCCAACCTGTTCGAATGGAAATACAAGCGACTTTTCAACTACGTACCGCTCAAACTGGAAGATGCGCCGATGGGGCCGGTGGGAATTCCACGCGTCCTCAATATGTACGAGAATTATCCGCTGTGGTTTACGGTTTTCACGAAGTTGGGATTCCAAGTGCGGGTTAGTCCGCGCTCAAATCGTATGGTCTATGAGCGGGGCATTGATTCCATTCCGTCGGAGTCAGTCTGCTATCCGGGAAAAATCTCCCACGGTCACATTGAATCGCTCCTTAAAATGGGCTGTAAGTTCATTTTCTATCCGTGCATTCCGTATGAGAAGAAAGAGGATAAGGGCGCGGGAAATCACTTTAACTGCCCTGTTGTGTCTGGCTATCCTGAAGTGCTGAAAAACAACATCGACGAACTGCGCGAAAACAAGGACATCACCTTTATGAATCCGTTCCTGCCGATTTATGATGAGCCGAGATTGTGCGAACGATTCTACGAGGAAATTCACAAGATTTATCCCAAACTGAGCATGGAAGCCGTGTACGAGGCAGTGAAGGCTGGCTGGGATGAGCAGGAAAAATTCAAGCGTGAAGTGGAACATGCGGCGGAGGACGCGCTGGAGCAGTTGGTTGTGACAGGCAGAAGCGGCATCGTGCTTGCTGGTCGTCCGTACCATCTTGACCCAGAGATTAACCACGGAATCCCGGAGATGATTCACGGTCTTGGATTGGCAGTCTTTACGGAAGACTCCGTTGCGCATCTGGGAAGTGTAGAACGCCCCTTGCGTATTATCGATCAGTGGTCATATCACAACCGCCTGTATCGTGCGGCAAATTTCGTTTCGGGAATGCCGAATTTGGAACTGGTTCAGCTCACTTCGTTCGGGTGCGGTCTGGATGCGGTTACGGCTGACCAAGTGGACGAAATTATGCGTTCAAAGAGCAGAATGTATACGCTGATTAAGATTGACGAAGGCTCTAATCTTGGTGCAATCCGAATCAGAATTCGTTCGCTCATTGCGGCGGTCAAGGCTCGTCAACGCAATCCACGGAAACTGGTCAAAAAATCTGCCGCCTATCAGCGCACGGTGTTCACCGAAGAAATGAAGGGCGAATATACGATTCTTGCACCGCAGATAAGTCCGATTCATTTCCGTCTGCTGGAAAAAGCGTTCCAATATTCGGGCTACAATTTTGTGGTTATGGACGCAGTTGATCCCAAGGCGATTGAGGCGGGATTAAAATACGTGAACAATGATGCGTGTTATCCGTCAATTCTGACTACAGGACAGATGATTGCCGCGCTCGAAAGCGGAAAATACGACGTGAACAAAACTGCGCTCATTATGAGCCAGACTGGTGGCGGTTGTCGTGCGACAAACTACATCGGATTTATTCGCCGTGCTTTGAATGATGCGGGCTGGGGCCATGTGCCAGTCATCTCTATGAGCGTACAGGGGTTTGAGAAGAATCCGGGCTGGACGTATTCACCCAAGATGGTAAACCGTGGTCTTATGGCCATGTTCATCGGCGATGTGCTGATGCGCGTACTGTACCGTGTGCGTCCGTATGAAAAAGAGCCGGGAAGTGCCAATGCGCTTTACGAAAAATGGAACGAAAAGGCGATTGAAATGCTCAAAGAAGCATCTTTCCTCAAATATCGCAAGGTCATCAAAGGCATTATCAAAGACTTTGACCGTCTGCCGATTCTGCCCGTCAAAAAACCGCGCGTTGGCGTTGTTGGCGAGATTCTGGTCAAGTTCCACCCGACAGCAAACAACGATATTGTGAACGTGATTGAGCGTGAGGGTGCGGAGTGCGTCATGCCCGATTTTATGGACTTCTTCTTCTACGCGCTGAGTGACGGCGAGTTCCTGTACAAAAAGCTTGCGTTCCCCAAAAAAGAGCAGCGTATGTCGCGTTTCCTCGTGTGGGCATTGGAACTGTATCGCCGTTACATGATTCGCTGTCTGAAAAAGAGCCGTCGTTTTGAGGCTCCCACGTCAATCTGGAAGATGATGCGTTTGGTAGACGGCATTGTTCAAACGGGAAATATTGCGGGCGAAGGTTGGTTCTTGACGGCGGAAATGGTGGAATTGATTCATTCCGGCGCGCCTACGGTGGCGTGTATTCAGCCGTTTGCTTGCCTTCCCAATCACATTACGGGAAAAGGCGTTATCAAGGAACTGCGGAAGCGCTATCCCGAGTCAAATATTGCGGCAATCGACTATGACCCCGGTGCGTCTGAGGTGAACCAGTTGAACCGCCTGAAATTGCTTCTGAGCAATGCACCAATTGGAAAGAATCCTGACGAGCTGAAGAACGGAAAGATTCTGACACGCAACGGGCAGGTTGACCCGATTATTCAGTATGCGGCGGGTGGTGGCGCGTTTATTGACGATGACCCGGTGGATGCGGTGAATGTTCCTGCGGCAACAAGTGAAGTAAGCGCGTAGGGGCTGATGGAGTAGGGTGCTGCTGATGAAAAAAACTATTGCGGTTTTTGCAATTTTCTCTGCCTTTTGTATGATGCCACTTTTTGCGGAGTACAACAGGTTTGGTGTACCCGATTCCGCAGTTATCCGTCGTACTGTTGCCGACCGCTGGTTTGACGCACCGTTGTCCGATGTGCGGAATTTTCGCTCTGAAATCCGTACCAATGAAATCGGCGAGCGTTTTCAGGTGCGCATGGAAGAAAGCGGCACGACCTTTATGATTATCGTTGCGCCCGAAGTGCAGTTGTCCGTTGATTTTTACACGGAAAAAGGCGTGGAAAATCGCGTGGTGGCAGAATATCCCGGTGACGCATGCGGCTCATGGATTTTGTACAAGGACAGCATTACCGGGAAGACGACAAGAATCCGCTGGTATTTTACGCAGAACAGCGACGTGTTTGTTCAGTTTACGCCGGAGCGCAACAAAACGCTGGGCGACTTTGTAGTTGACGGCTGCTATGCTGCCCGTTCAGTTCCTGTGGGATTTATTTTTAATCAGTTGTATACGGCTTCGCTTGCTGACGTGCTGAAAATCACCGAGAATTCATTACCGTGGCGATATGCGGAAATTCATGCTGGCTCATATCTTCCCAAAATGCAGATGATTGGTGTTATAAGGAAGAATTTGAGCCGTATTTCTTACGCAGAGGATGCCGCCTATGATGAGAATGGAAGTCCTGTCCGTATTTCTGACGGAAAATCCCGTATGGTGGATGCGAGCGAAAAAGAAAACGGCAGTCTGTCACTTTCTTCGGCGGGCTTTGTAAAATGGATTGTGGACGGCTTGATTGAGCCTATCAGCGGAAGCGGTACATTTTTGGCTCCGTTGGTTCAGCCGACGATGATTTATGACCCATTGAGTTATGCGGGCATGAAAGAATCGACGGAAGGCGTTTCGTTTATGCTTGACTGGACGCGAAACCTTGCTGCGGCTCGATTTTCCGTGCAGACCCGCAAAAATTATATGTATAATGAGTCTGGCGTTGATGTGGCGATTGAGCCGTTTTCAAGCGAAATGACCGATAAAGGAATCATGCAGACGGCGGGTTATATCCGAAATTCTGGGTATGCCATTGCCCGTTTGCGGTCAGTTCTGTATGTGCTTGGCGTAACTGAACCCACTTATTTCTATCTTGCCGCAATCCGCAGACGCTATGTGAGTGCGAACGGAACTGCCCCTGAACTCTACAAATTTGACCAGACTGCCGTACTCTTTCCGTATTTCGACAAGAACGGTCGCTTTGCGATTACCGTTTTTGAGAATGGAACGGAAGTTCCGTACAGTACCTTTGTCAGCAAATATAAAAATAGTTTTGTTCATCTTACTCGCGTCCTTGCCTCCGAAAAATTCTTCCCACAATAAATCAAAACATTGAGCAAATCTGAAAAAATGTGTTATAATATGTAATTAAGGTGGGCGTATTCTCTGCCGATAATTCGATGGGGAAGTGTCTAGTTGGCTTTAAAAAAGTGTTTGTTCGTTTTTTTGCTTGAAACGTGGGCTTGAATGGAGGTTTATATGTCTCTTACGAAAATTCTTCGGAAATTCATTTCTATTAGTGCAGTATGTGCGGTTGCTGTTGCCATTGGTTCTTGTGGTGGCGATAACGTAGGTTTGGGCGCATCCGTCGATACTGAAGCACCTACCATAGATATTTCATATCCTCCTGCCTTGGCGGCAATCCGTGGCACGTTCATTTTTGCGGGTACGTGTTCTGACGATAAGGAAGTTACGTCAATCACGCTGACGATTAAAAATACCTCCCACCCGGAGAACGTGTATCTCTCCAACGAAGTAAAAATTGAGGAGAAGCACAATTGGTCAGTTGAAGTGAACAACTATGACCCGGAGAATGCCGACTACATTAACGGCTGGCAACTTCCTGACGGCAAATATGAACTGAGCGTTGTCGCTTCCGACCATTCGGGTCACAAATCAGGCACATCATCACGAACATTTGAAATCGATAATACCGCGCCTGTGGTCGTACTGACCAAACCGGGAACGACGGACGAGACGATAGCCACTGCCTACGGATCTAGTTTTAAGGTGGACGGAACGATTGCCGATGAGCATACGATTGCAAAGATGGCGATTTCTATTTATGACGAAAAAGGAACAGAAACTCCCATAAATGCAGAGCCATATTTTGAAGAAGGAATTCCGACGGCGGGTGGCACAAGCGTTACCATGATGAAATTCAGCACGGGAACAGATCTTTCCGATGAACTCAATACGCGCTACCGTGCGGTGTATGGCGAAGATTTGACAGGCAATACAAAGTCATATTGGTGTACGATTGAAATTTCCGACAGTACCCACGAGTACGTCAATCCGTCTGAAGGTGAAAATACAACGGTCGGAAATTCGACAAAAACGTTCTATCTGAACAAGGATATTTATGATGATTTGTTGAGCAAAAAGACCCTGGAACTGACCGCCGCTGATTTGATGACGATTCTGAACGGAACGTATGAAGGCACGAACAAGAATGTTGTCCGAACGGCTTCTGACGAAAACGCGATGACGGCGGAAAAAGTCCTCAAAATATTGCAGGATAGGGCAGTCAACACGGAAGAAAAAAAACTTGCCTTTACATTGAATCCTGCGGCAAACCCAACGTATATGGTGAGCGGCTTCCAGTTTGAAAAAGGGAACTCTGTGCCGGCGAAGCAGCCGCTGAATGTCGTGGTCAGCATGGGACTTGATTCTGTTGAAGTCCTGCCGAGTACGCTCAAAGCATACCTGAAAGATTTCGGTACTTTCAATCTTGGAGAGGAGATAAGCGTAAGTGAGTATCCCAAGGAGATAAGCAAGACAGAGAGATACAAGAATTTTATCGCGGTCATAGATGAAGAGGATACGTATAAGGATGCTCCTACTTTGGAGAATGTAAAAGAAGGAGATTCGCTCGTTCTTTTTGCGGACAACGGAGAATATGATTCTGAGGCATCGACAGATATTTATAACTGGGTAATTAATCTTCCTGAAACGATTATGGCGAACCACTGGTATATGGTCGTGGTAAGGGGTACAGACAGAGAAGGCTACGAACTGCGCCGCAACGAAGATTATGGCTTTAAGGGAACGACTTCTGGTGTTCCGCCAACAATGGAATTCGATGAGGAGTATAAAGATGTCGTCAATAGTTTAGATGACATCCTTCTTACGGGCAAAGTGTCTTCAAATGAAACAGATATTGCTTTCGTTAGTTTTACAACAAAGATTACTGACCTTGATACTGGAGAGGTTGTACAGTGGAATGGTTCGGACGGCGAGGCTGAAGGCAATAAGGCAAAATTTACAGCATCGCAAGCGGGAAGTCACGCTGGCAGCTGGCAGATTTCTGTAAAAGATGCTGTCGAATATACAGGTCCACAACCTGCGGGCAAAAACTGTCGGTATGTCTTTTCTATCTCCGGGTATGACAAGAACGGCAATTTCTCTCAGCCGCGCGATTTTGCTGTGCTGGTTGATACGACCAAGCCCGTAGTGGAATACACGGGTACGAAATTGGCTGATGGCGCGGTGATTACCAATGCCGATACTAATTTTGAGTATAGGAACGACATTTATTCCTACCGTTTGAGTGGCGCATGGTCTGACGTAAACGGGGCGGGAACAGATGTGCTGTATTACACAACGGATGCAAGCGGTATACAGAAGAATGCCGATGGTACATATTCGGTACTCAATGAATATGATGCGAAAAAAACAAATAATGTATGGCAGATAGCCGATGACTTTGCAAGTGCGACGGTCGGGCGTACATGGAATGTGGATTTGCCCGTAGGACAGACTTTAGATGGCATGATTGCATTCTACGCAACAGATAAGGCGGGAAACAGAAGTGTGGTGACCGCATATTCAGGTCTTACGTTCGACTACGATAATCCCGTGCTGACTAAAGTAGACGAACCTGATGCTTCGGTAAAGTTCGGTGAGTCAATAAAAGTGTCTGGCAAACTGACAGATACGCTTGCGCTGGTGAAAAAAGAATCCTGCGGCATCACAGTTACAGCGATGAAAGTCGTGGAGAAGAAAGACGGCGTGGAAGACCAGCCGTTCTACAAGCTCAAGACTGGTGAGGTCAAATACGTCGAGATTTATCCCGCTAAGGCGATTTTCAAATCTGAAGATGATAAAAATGCTACCTACAGCCTTGAAATTCCTGCGATTGCTTCAGATGGCACAGATAACAAAGGTGACTGGATTATTACCGTAGAGGCAGTGGATGCGGCGGGACTTGGCGCGACAAAACTGGAGTACGAGGTGACGGTGGATGGCGAAGCGCCGACAATTGAACTCTCTGACGAATCCCAGAAGCAAAAAATCTTCGACAAGACAAAGCCTCAGAACTTTGAGGGAACAATGCGCGACAATGTAGGCGTTGCTAATGTGTATTACAAGGTGACGACCGAAAACGAACGCCCTGCTTTCGACAAAAAAGAATGGAAAGTCGCTGCCATCGAAAATGATGAGGCAACAAAATGGTCGGCGACAATCAATTTCAGCAAAGACTATGACGAGGGAACTCCATATTATGTTTATTTTGCGGCACAGGATAACGTTGGCAATATAGGGTTTACCAATGAAGCCGTGTCTGTCCTTATGGATAATACGTCGCCCGAAACGAAATTATTCGCCACGGGATTGTACGCAGAAGATGGAACGGAAATTGAAACGGCAGAAGAACTGAACGGTACGACATACCTTGCGAAAGAATCCTTTACGCTCTCTGGCACAATTACCGAAGCGAACTTTAAGAACGCCTCAATCACGGTGAATGGTAGCGTACAAACCGCTCCGCTGGCAACGGCTTCTGGAGACTGGACGTTTAATCCGAATGTAACCGAAGATAATTCATATACTTACGTCATTACGCTGGAAGACGAAGCGGAGCATACCAAGACATACACGATTACCGTGAACAGAGATACGACTGGTCCTGTGGTGACCGTAGGCAGTCCCGCCGAAGATGAGGCAATTTCTGATAAGGAAGCAAATATCCGTGGAACGGTAACGGATGTCTATGCGGGCGCAAAAACGGTATTCTACAAGGCAAAAGAAGCAGATGAGTGGGCAGAAACCAAACTGACAGGCAACAACTGGAACAAAGAACTTGAATTTGAAACCGAAGGCGCAATCACATTGCAGGTTTACGCTGTGGACGCGCTCGGAAATAAAGGTGAAACTGTCACACGGAAATTCTCCTACGACAAAGGTGCGCCAACGCTGGAAGAGACAGGAATCACCGAAAATGGACTGACTACGAACGCGACTGTTACCGTAAAAGGCACGGCAGAAGACTCGAACGCGCTGTACAAGAATGCAAGCGGAAAGGGCGAGATAGAAATTCTTGATAAAACGGGTAGTGTCATAAAGACAATAGAAATGACCTTGGCGGAGGACGGAAAGAAAGGCACGTTCTCTGGGGAACTGACCGTAAAAGGTGAAACACCCGACCTTGCCAATGGAACTCATGCCCTTACTATTCGCGTAAAAGATGCGGCTGGCAGACCGACTTCATGGCCGCGCACTGTAAAAGTTGATACGAAAGAACCTGTTGTTTCTGTGGCAACGGCGGCAAACGCTATCGTATTGCAGGACGAATCACCTTACAACACGCTTAATGTAACGGCGGGCGACACTGGCGATGGTGCGACAGGAGTTAAGGGCGTATACTATCAGGTTCTTCCCTCTACTGCTACAAAACCGACCTATACAGCAGAAAATGCTTCTTCGTGGACACCGCTTGCGCCAACTTCATCTGCATGGACGGCGAGCGTCAACTTTACAGGAAAAGCCGAGGGCAAGTACCAAATCTATGCGGTGGCAACTGACAACGCGGGAAATGAATCTGCGGTATTCGCTGGCGGTACTGTCGAGGTGGATAAGCAGAAACCTGTCGTATTCTCCGTGCAGAACGGAACGACATCAGTCTCATCAAATGATACAGCAAAGAATGAAAAAATTACTTACACGGTGACGGTAAGCGACACGAATCCTGTATCTGCATCGGTTAAAGTTGCCGCGGACGGCACGGAAATTGAAACGATAAGCGACAATTCTTTGAGCGGTGACAAAAAACAGGCAAGCCTTGCGGTGGATTTCTCCGACGACACGAAATATCCTGATGGCACATATACACTCACCTTTACTGCGAAAGATGCAAACGACCGTGTTTCTGAAGAAAAAACGATTTCCGTTCTAAAAGACTCAACGCCACCAGAACTTACGATTACATCTCCAGAAGCGGACGGTTTTGCAAAGGTGAATATGCTTACCTTTGCGGGAACGGCTAAGGACGAAAATCTTGCTGGCGTGACGGCAAAACTCTTCAAAAATGGCAGTACGACCGCCGAAAAGACGGAAGAAATTTCTGTTGATTCATCAGATAACTGGACATGGAAAGTCTACGACCTTGACGAAGCCGCTTACAATATTACCGTGACGGCGAAGGACAAAGTTGGCCACGAGACAAACATAACGAGCAAAACGGTTACGGTAGATACGGTTGCGCCAAAAACAACGCTGACAGGAACAGGGCTTATTATCCTTGCGGCGGACGGAACGGTAACAGAACTTGCAAGTGGCGCAACGCTGACTTCTGGAAGCACCTACTATGCGAAAGATTCGTTCTCATTCGGCGGCGACATTACCGAAGCGAATTTTGATAATGCGACAATCGGCGCAACTGGCGATACATCTGCATCTGCTCCAACCTATGACTCTGCAAACAACAAAAAATGGACATTCAGCCCAACAAGTCTTACGGACGGCAATAAGACATATACCATTACGCTCAAAGACAAAGCGGATAATCAGACTTCATACACCATAACCGTGATCCGCGACAAAACTGCGCCGGCACTTGCTATTTCTGGTCTTGAAAATAATGCGACTTACACAGAAAGCGTTGTCAAAAATGGAAAGTACGCTATCGCAGGTACATGGTCGGACAAAGATGCCGGCACGAAGACCCTGCAATACACAACAAACAAGAATCCTTCTGAGTTGACGGCAGAAGGTACGGACTCGACAAATTCTTGGGTGACGATAACTGCACCTGTGGCAACAAACGTAACGACAAATTGGACGCTCGACCTGCCCGTAGCGGAAAGCCTTGACAATACCATCTCATTCCGCGCAAAGGATGCTATCGGTAACGTGTCAAATGTGGCGGATTATACCTACACGGGCATCAATTTTGACTTCAGCATACCCGTAATCACCCCGGCTGAAACGGTCGTCTCAAAAACAAAATCAGACGTAACGCTTACGGGAACGGTCACGGACGCATTCCTGCTGGCAAAATCTGACATCTCTATAACCGCGAAAAAAGACGGCGGCGACTCAACCGCAATATCCGCGACAATCACAGAAGCGGCGGAAACGGCACAGTCATACAATTTCAGCATAACCATTCCCGCAGCGACCAATCACGGCAACGATGGCACATGGACAATCACGATGTCTGCGAAGGACAAGGCAGGACGGTCAGCCGAGACAAAGACGCAGACCACATTGATTGACACCACTGCCCCGACGATTGCTTCTAATACAATGGCGAGTAACCACGTGTACAAAGATGAATCCGTATTCAACGCGCTTACCGTAGCGGCAGAGGAAAACGGCTCTGGTCTTGCGGGAGTCTACTATAAACTTGCGACAAGCGAACCATCATACTCCAGCAGCGAATCAGGTTGGACGGCACTTGGGCAGGATTCTTCCGGCTGGAAATTGAACATCGACTTCAGCGAGATTTCGGAAGACACCTACACTGTATACGTAGTGGCAGTGGATGAGGTGGGAAATGTTTCTTCTGTGTCAGAGGGTAACTCTGTCGTTGTTGATACGAAGAAACCCGTCATCGCATCGGTCAAGCATGGAGATGCAGAAGTTTCCGCCAATGATACGGTGAAGGCTGATGACCTTACCTACACGGTGGCAGTGAGCGACACGAATCCCAAGTCTGCATCGATTACAGTCACAAAGGCAGACGGCACGAAACTGACAAAGAAAAATGCCGATGGCTCGACAACAGAAGTTGAAGCAGATGAGATTTCTGGCAATGCAGATGCCAGCGGAAAAGTTAGCCTTATCGTACCGTTCTCCAGTTATGCCGATGGCACGTACGCGCTCACGTTCAATGCGAAAGACAAAAACGAACGCAAGGCGGTGGAAAAGACGGTTTCCGTACTGAAAGACTCGAAAGACCCTGAGGTTACCATTACGTCACCGAGCGAAGCAGGATTCTCCAAACTGAATGCGCTCACCTTTACAGGAACGGCGAAAGATGAGAACCTTGACACCGTGACGGCAGAACTCTTCATGAATGACGGTACAACCGCCACAAAGAAAGAGGAAGTTTCCGTAAACTCTGAAACTCATGAATGGAAGTGGAAAGTCTACGACCTTGAAGAAGCCACTTACAGCATCAAGGTGACGGCAGAAGACAAGGCGGGAAATACAAGCACGGCAGACACGACGGACAAAAAGATGACCGTGGACGTAACCGAGCCGACAACGACTCTGACGGGAACAAACCTTTTCACAATCGCAGACGGTACGGCGACAGAAGTTGCTGAGGACGTAACACTTGATTCTGAACATACCTATTATGCGAAAGGCTTGTTCTCATTCGGTGGAACGGTTATCGATGGCAATTTTGACGGCGAAACGGGCATAACGGTGGCGGGTGGCACAGGTACAAAAACACTTGATACCAGCAACAGTAAGAACTGGACATTTACGCCGAATAACCTTGCGGACGGTAGCAAAACTTATACCATCACGTTTACGGATAAGGCGCAGAATCAAAAATCATACGCCGTTACGGTTATCTATGATACGACTGCTCCTGAAGTGAAGGTGTCTAGTCCGACCGAAAACGAAGCAATTTCTGATGCAACGATGTCTGTCCGCGGAACGGCAACCGATGCGTATGCTGGCACAAAGACCGTGTACTATAAGTACAAGTTGGGTACTGGAGCGTGGGTTGAAAAAGACGGCGATAATCCGCTTACGGCAGACCTTACGGGCAGTAACTGGACGAAAGGCCTTTCGTTTGCCGCTGAGGGTACAATTACAGTGGAAGCCTATGCGGTGGACGCGCTTGGAAATGCAGGCTCATGGGTTACTCGCAGTTTCTCTTACGACCAAGGCGCACCAACCTTGACGGAAACAAGCATCGGAGAAAACGGAATCACAACCAACGGCGGAGCAGAAAAGGTTGTCTCCTTAGGGGGAACGGCAAGCGATACGAACGCGTTGAAGAACGGTGGTACAGGTGCAGTGGAAGTCCTTGACAAGAACGGCTTCACCCTTGCTTCATTTAACGTTGCAGAAGACGGTACATGGTCTGGCACACTTCCCATCGGAAGTGGAAATGGAGAACTTGTTGACGGAACGCACAATTTTACTGTGCGTGCGACCGATGCGGCCGGCAGAACATCATCAGAGCCGCGTACCGTAAAGATTGACACAAAGACACCCACTATTTCTACTGTAGCGGTGGAAGAACTTATGGTTGCTCAGGACGAATCTCCCTATGATACGCTCAGCGTAAAGGCTACAGATTCGGGAGCGGGGGCGACGGGACTTGCGGGCGTATACTACAAGGTTCTTCCATTAGGAGAAAATACACCGGCATATTCAGAAGATACGGCTGCGACGTGGAAATCTCTTGCACAGAGCGCATCTGCATGGACGGCAAACATCAACTTTACGAGCAAAGACAAAGATTTGCTCAACGGCTATGATGAAGGCGAATATAAAATCTACATAGTGGCAAAAGATAATGCGGGTAATGTGTCCGCAGTATCTGCGCTTTCCGACACTATTACGCTGGACAAACAGAAACCTGCTATCTCTTCCGTGAATAACGGAACTGAAGGTGTTTCATCAAATGATACAGCCCAGGATGCAGATGTTACCTACACGCTGGCGATAAACGACACGAATCCCGCATCCGCATCAGTGATGGTAACGAAAAAGAACGACGATGGTACGGAAACGGTCATTACGACAGACCCGATTTCTGCTGACGTGGACGGAAATAAACAGGTCAGCCTTACCGTACCATTCACCGAAAAAAATAGCGATAACAGCGCAAAATATCCCGATGGCACATACACGCTCACGTTCAGCGCGAAGGACGAAAACGGGCGCATCTCCGAGACAAAGACGGTTAGCGTACTGAAAGACTCCACCGCTCCTACGGTAACAATTGAATCTGTCGCAGAATTCACGAAGGACAGTTCATACACATTCAAGGGTACGGCGGATGATAACAACCTTGACACCGTGACGGCAATTCTTTTGAAGAAGAACGGAGACGGGGAATATGCAAAGGCGGACGAAACCACGCTCAGCCCCGACAAGAATCACGACTGGACATGGAAAGTATTCGACCTTGACCTTGACAGCGACGGAAACAAAACGGAAGAAAACAAGTACAAGGTTGTGGTGACGGCAAAAGATAAGGTTAAGCATGAAACGACCTTGGAAAGTGACGAACTTGCCGTTGATACGATTGCACCGACAACAACATTGGCGGGAACGGGTATTCTTTCCGAAAACGGTTCTTCGGTCAGTGAACTTGAATCTGGTAAAACATACTACGCGATGAGTTCATTTACGCTGACTGGTACAATCTCTGAGGCGAATCTTGCGGAAAGCGGACTTACGTTAACAACGGGTACGGGATACGGCGAAGGAAGTGTTACCTATGACACCAACGATGTCAGAAACTGGACATTTACGCCGACTAATCTTACTACTGACGGTGAGCGTACTTATAAATTTGGATTAAGCGATAAAGCGGGCAACAATACGCCGTATACCATTGTCGTAATCCGCGATACGGCGGCTCCGACGATTACTATTGGAGAAAATGTATTAAAATCCGGCACGACCTACAAGGAAGATGTCGTTAAGAACAATGAGTATGTTATTACGGGCACATGGTCTGACGCAAATGCAGGAACGAAGACCTTGCAGTATACGACAGGGGCTTCTCCTGCGGAAGATGACTGGGAAACCATAAGCGCACCAGAGGCAAAAGGCGTAACGACAAGTTGGACGTTGAGATTCCCTGTTCAAGAGGAAAGCCTTAATAATACCATAAAATTCCGCGCGATAGACGCCATCGGAAACAAATCTGATGCGGCGGATTATACCTACACGGGCATCAACTTTGATACGAGCATACCAGTGATTACCGTGACAAATGAGCCGGGCAAGTTTACAAATGGAAGTTTGTCTTTGGTTGGTACGGTTTCTGACGGTCTTTGGTTGTCAAAGAATGATATTTCGATAACGGCTAAGAATGGCGATAAAACAGTTCCGGCAAGCTTTACCGAAGGTGCTGACGAAGCAAAATTATATAATTTCACTGTGCCGATTACGAGCGAGACGCTGACCGACATTGATGGCGAATGGACGATTACTATTGATGCAAAGGACAAAACAGGTCGTGCCGCAGAGCAGGTTGTGGTTACGACGATTATTGATACGAAAGACCCAGTTGTTAGTTCGCTGAATGCAACGAGTCAGTATTATCAGAACGATGAATCAGTCACCTATTTTAACAATAAGTATGCGCTTGACTTTAGTTTTAAGGCTACCGATGACGGTTCAGGCGTAAAAATGGTCGAATATACGGCGGTTAAGGGGCATTTTGGTGAATGGACTAAAGTCACGAATTATGAAAATAACAAAGTGTTTGATTGGGTGAAAGACGCGATTTTGGGTAGCGATGACACATGGACAGCCACGATAAAGAAATTCACTTCGGCTTCTGAGGGCGAATATACCATTTTTGCCCGCGTTATGGACAATGTTGGTAAGCAAACAATTTCTGACGGCTTGAAACTGTACGCCGACAAGACAGACCCTGAATTGAACGAAAGTATTGGAAGATATATTTCTGTAGGTACTAATAATACATTTACGCTGGAAGGAACGGTGTCTGACAACAACTGGGTAGAGGTTACATTCTCGCTTGATGCTCATTCTGATGGTGATAATGAGACACCGACCTTTACGTCGAGTACTGGTATACCGGGAGATGATGGTAAATGGACTATCTCTCAAAAAGTCACCAACCCAAATGAAGGTACGCATTACTTTACATACACTATTACCGCAACCGACAAGGCAAAGAACGAAACGTCAGTTACCAAGACGGTTTCTATTGATAAGAATGCTCCTGCGCTCACGGTTACGAAATTGAACGGAAACGCCTTGCCTGACAGTGGAGAAATAGCAATCAACACGTCGAACAGCATTTTTGAGGGTACGGCATCAGATGATCTTTCTGGCATTTACTCAATAACAGGCTATGTATTCCTTAAAGATGATGTTGAGAGTGTCAGTTTCGATACGTCCGCGAGCCTTACTGACGAACTGATTGCCAAAGCAAAATTGAAGACAGATATTAACCTTGGTGCTGGTGAGTCGGCGGATTCATGGCGAGCCACGTTTATTTTGCCAACGGAAGATTCGTATATTCCTGTGTTTGTCGCGGTTGATGCGGCGGGAAACAAGAAAGTCGTAAAAACTAATCCGTTCAGCGCGGACTTTAAGTCTCCCGAAAGTACGCTGAATGTAACGAATGTAAAGGAGATTGCGGGAAATTCTGCGGTTGCGCTGGATAGCACAGAAAATTATGGTTATAATTCTAGCGATAATACAAATGGTCTTTGGAATGACGGCGTAACCTACTATGTGGGAGACGAAAACGGCTTTACGCTGAGCGGCGAGATTACCGACGCAAAGGGATTTGATGCTTCTGGCATTACGTTTACCGTAAACGGCGTAGAAACAAACCTTGAACTGACGGGTACGAACTTAACGAAATTGGACTGGTCGTATACTCAAAGTTATGAAAGCGACAAGACCTATACCTGTAAGTTGGCAATGCAGGACAAAGCGGGTAACCCAGTCAACACGGACACCTTTATCGTAAAAGTTGATACGACCGCGCCTACTGCGAACATTACGTCTCCCGCCGCGAACACCAACCACGATGGCTCAGTGACGGTTACGGGTATGGCCCTTGACGGAAACGGAAGCGGAGTGCCGACGGTTTCTTACACGCTCGTAAGGCTCGACAAAGACGGCACAGAGGTTGCAAGTTCAACGAATACGCATACGCTGCCTGTGACGGATAACCAGTGGAGTAACACATTCTCTCTTGATTCGCCGAGCAGGTACAGACTGACCATAACGCCAACTGACTATATGGGTAAAGAAGGCGAGCCAAAGAGCATTGTGTTCTACTACGACAAGACTGCGCCTGTAGTTTCTGCTCCCACGGTTGCAGAAAGCATGGCTGCCGGCATGACGTATTACAACACGGGAACAATCACTGTTTCGGCAGCCGTGGAAGATACAATTTCCGAAGTGTCATCCGTGTATTATACCGTTGACGGCGGCACGACCAAGAAAATCATGTCTGAGACCAAAGACGCTCAGAACAATCCTACGGGTACATACAGTGGCGAACTGAACCTTGCCGATGGTACGCACACTATCGCCGTATATGCGACGGACGCGCACACAAACGAAACGACAGGTGATAAAGTAAAAACCATTACGGTAAAGATTGACACCACCGAACCGAAATTCGGCACGATTACGGCGACAACGCCATCAAAGAACGACATTACGGTGAGCGGTACGATTACGGAGAACATCGGCTTGCGTGAGGGCGGCTTTACCGTTACGGCGAAAAAGAATAACAGCGATGTAGAGACTTTGCCGTTTACCGCTCCTACCTTTACGGCGGGAACGAAACTTGATGCAAAGGTGTGGTCATTCACGCTTCCTGCAACGACAGGTGGTAACAAGAACGATGGCAACTGGGAGTTCACGATTACAGCAACCGACCAGGCGGGTCATGCGGTGTCCGTCACCAAAGAAGTGCAGATTGATACGACCGCACCAGAGTCTATGGGAACAATCGGCTTTGCCACTGGAAAGGGAACATTGTCTGAGGGTGTGTATTACTTCAACAGCAAGGATATTCCTGAAATCACGATTACGGCAAACGACAGCGGAACGGGTGTAAGCACCGTGGAATTTGCGGCGGTAAGCGGACATACGGATGAGGACATTTCTTCTGTTGCGAATAATGACCTTGCCGTGGCATGGACGAGATTGCAGCAAGGCACTGACAGTTATTCGTTGAGCGCAACACAGTTCAATGACCGTGACGAAGGCGCGTATACCGTGTTCGTGCGGGCAACGGATGCCGTGGGTAACATAGCATATAGTACGGGATATAAGGTGTACAACGACAGAACCGCGCCTGAGGTGGAAGAAACAGATGGCGTTGGCACATATATTAACCTTGATGCCGAAAATAAATTTGCATTGTCTGGAAAGGTAAGCGATACGAATTACAAAGCAATCGCAGTGACCAGTGCCAGTGCATCAAACGCAGATGATACTGTAACGAGTGACATTACCTATGTGAATAGAGAATGGAAAATCACACAGGAAGTCAATGTTGGTGCTGAGAATGCTACTCATCAATTCACCTATATTATTACTGCAAGCGATAAGGCGGGCAATACGACCCCCATTACCAAGACGGTATATATTGACAAGACCAAGCCGACGGTAACAGTTAGTACGCTTAATAGCACTGATGGTACGTCGAACATTACCGCTGATATGACAATCAACTCGCAGAACAGTATCTTTGCGGGTACAGTAACCGATGATTTGTCGGGTGTCAGTTCAATGATGGGCTATATCTTTGCGGAAACAGTTGCACCTGCTGCTGATACACAGACACTTTCTGCTGACCAGATTACAAAGGCTGCGGTTAAGAGCGGCATTGTAGTCGGTACTGGTTCTGGTGCAAATTCATGGAGCGTTACGTTTGTTCTTCCGCGTGACGGCTGGTATGTTCCTGTATTCGTTGCGAAAGATTCGGCTGGCAATGAGCAGGTAACCGTTGGTTCTCGTTTTGGTGCAGACTTTGAAGCACCAGTGAGTACGCTGAATGTAACGGCTAATGTAAAGCAGGTTGTCAATAAACAGGCGGTGGCTTTGACCGCTAACAAGAATTATGGCGATGGTGCTGACAGTGCTGAACAAAACCGCTGGAATGACGGCGTAACCTACTATGTTGGAGACCGAAACGGCTTTACGTTGAGCGGCACGATTACCGATGATTTTGGCTTTGCGGCTGATAACATCACCTTTACCGTAAACGGCGTAGAAACAGGCCTTGGCTTAACGGGTGAGAACTTAACCACGGTGAACTGGTCTTATGCACCGACTTATGACGGAGACAAGACCTATACCTGTAAACTGGTGATGACCGATAAGGCGGGCAACACTCCAAGGTCAAATACCTTTATCGTACAGGTTGATACGACCCAGCCGTTAGTGGCAATCGTTGCCCCGACGGTAAACAGTAACCAGACGGAAAATACTATTGCGCTTTCTGGTACGGTGGTTGATACGGGAAGTGGCGTAGCATCCGTTACGTATACGATTAAAAACAAGGATACGTCCAAGACCACGACGGTAGATGGAACTGCCACGGTTACAGGCGGTAACTGGAGCGTTGGCGAAGCGGACATCAGTGCTACGGATTTGCAGGGTACGCTTGTGCTGACCGTAAAGGCAAAAGACTATCTTGGAAACGAAAAACAGGCGGATTCCGTTGAATTCTATCACGACAGCGTAGCACCGACCGTTAAGAGTGCATCTATAGTTGAAGCGCCAACGGGTACGGTTGAAGCGCAAAAGTGGTACAACACATCTGTTCTTTCACTTTCTGCAACGGCACAAGATGAGCAATCTGGTCTTGCGGGCGTAACGTATCAGGTGTCTGACGGTAGCAGAACGGCTATGACTTTGACTCCAGGTGCTGATACGGCAGAACGCGCTGCAACGGCAAGTTCCGTGGTTATGAACGAAGGCGAAAACACGATTAAGATTATCGCAACTGATAAAGTGAACAATGCTTTGGCAGTTTCTTCACAGACAATCTATGTTGATACCAAAAAGCCTGTGTTCGGCGAAACAAAGGTTTACAAGACTGGAGATAACACAGAAACGTCTATTAACTTGACCAATGCGGCATTCACGATTGCGGGTACGCTGACCGAACTGAATATTGCGCCGACAAACGGATTTACGGTAGTGGCAAAGAAAGACGATGTGACGCAAGATATATCTGGAAGCATAACGGTCAGTTCTCCTGCCAGTGCTTCTACGGCACAAAACTGGAGCATTGCTGTGCCTCAAACTATCGGTGACGGCGAATGGACGTTCACGATTACGGCAAAAGACAAGGCGGGCAACACGACAGATACAGAGGTAAAGGTTACTGTCGATACGACCGCTCCTGCGATGGCGGATTATGCTGATGGCAAATCAATTATGGTTGAAGGTAAAGACATTGCCTCAACATGGTACAAAGCAAACACGCTGACGGTGAGCGGCAAGTTTACCGAAAATGGTTCTGGGCTTAGCAAAGTCTTCTATTATGTAAAAGCACCAGAAAGTGATAATCCGCCGACTAATTTGTATACAATTGCGGATGAAACTGTGTCGGCGGCAGAGAATGTCGGAGTGGTCACTCTGGCGGACTTGAAGGGTACGGCTACTTACACGGTAACGCCATCTAACTTTGCGGAAAATGGCGGCACAAATGGCTCTACAGCAAATGAAGTGTACATTCAGGCGATGGATAAGGCTGGAAACTTTAGCAAGCGAGAAGGTCCGTATACGGTAAATATAGACCAAAATGCGCCTGATATTACTTCTGCGTATTATTCATCTGATGACGGGGCATCTTTGACGGCGGCGAGCGGCACGGTATACACAAATGCCAGCACGGACATGATTATTTACGGCTCTATAAGCGATGCGTTGAGTGGCATTAACTCCCTTGCGTTCTTCGTGGGAAGTTCCGAAATTGATCCGACATCATTGCAATATACGACGGGTTCTGCCACTTCCGATGCGGACTATAAGGCACTGACAGGCTGGGAAAGCCTTACCGCAGGAAACGAAAAATCGTACAAGTCATGGAAAGCGGTTATCAAAGGCTCTGATTTGTCGAATGGAATAGTGTATGTAAATGTAACGGACAAGGCTGATAACTCAAAGCGGCAGCAGATATTTGCGCTGGCAGTGGACAAAGATTCTCCCACGATTGCGGTAAACGGTACATACCTCTCAAGACTGGTCGCTAAGTCCGTCAAGATAAATGGCGAGATTGACACAACCGTTTCTGATTCAAAAGACCCGAACGCTATCAACGGCACTGCGACTTTTGCAGGTACGGCAACCGATAACTATACGCTGACTTCGGTGGATATGTATTATTCAACATCGGACTACAGCGCAAAAATCAAAGCGGACGATGTGAAAGTTGACCCAACAGACGGCAGCAATGCGTTCAGCTGGAAATACATAAAAGAAGTTTCTAAACTTGATTCTGCTACGGGCAAAGTGACCGTACTGGGTACAGAGACCGATACTACTGTAAAACCGCTGTACGTCAAATTGCGGGCAAAGGATTCTGCGGGTAACGAAAGCATTTATGTGTACCTGTACAACATTGACCCGCTTTCCGACAAGCCGACAATCAATATCTCCAACATCTCTGGAAATAATGGTACGCTCAAATACGAAACGACGATTACAGGCAGCATAAAGGATGACGATGACATTGATGTGACTAAGTGCGAATTGCGTGTGTACGAGTTTAGTGGTTCAGCATCTGTGCCGGAAGACGTAAGCAATTGGGAATCAAACGGCACGAAAGTCACGCTTAGTCAGACGGGCGAATGGACATATAATCTGAAAAAAGACACTGTTGACGGAAAAGAAATAGTTCAGGACGGCGAAAAGAATCTGTATGTCTACTTTAAGGACGCGGCAGGAACGTCATTCTGGACGGGCTATAATAAGGGTGCAAGTAAAGCAGCATTCCAGCCGAACGTCACCTTTAAGAATCAGAAAGACGAATACTATTCTGAGGACGAAAAAATCGCCTTTAGGGTAGACAGTGAATCTCCGTCGGTAACGGGCGCAACGGCACTTTCATTTATGACGAATGCGGACGATGCGGTGGCGAACGAAAAAGATGCGGACGGAAACCCGAAAGATACGGGCGTGGGAAGTACCTTCGTTGTGGGTGGTACGAAGAAAAAGTATGCGCGCTTTACTCTGACGGCAACCGATGCGAACGGCATTGCTGGCATGGCGTATACTCTGACGGGTACTGATACGGGCGGCAATCCAAAGACGCTGTCTTATGCTACGAAAGCGGCATTTTCGGGAATTAATTTTACTTCTGCTGGCTATTCAATTGATGACAAGACTGTAGAATTTGAAGGTACGGATGCTACATGGACAACAAAAAAGATTGACTTCTCTGAATTTGCGACGGGGCAGCTGACGCTTGTTATTACGGCTTATGACAACAGCGGACTTAAAGGTAACGGCTCGTACTACTTTAGCGTGGATAATACTGGACCGAGCATCAGTGTGACTACGCCGCGCTCTGGAGAAGAAAAAACGGGTACGATAACCATGCAGGGTACGGCAATTGACGAAGGCGGCGCGGGTACGGCAGACATCAGGTACTTTGTTCCAACAACAGGCCAGCAGATTGCTTCGGATGCTCTGGACGAAAAGGGTAATGCGCTCCTTGCTAGTGCTGAAGTCCTCAAGGCATTGACCAAGACCATAACCGTTAATAACAAGGAACAAACGGTGTCTGTTTGGGGCGGCACATTGGCAAACGAAGATAGCGTATCCGTAACATACTGGAAATTTATCTTTGCCGAAAAAGATTCGGACAACACCTATCTGAGCGAATACGACAACGCGACCTACTGCGGTACAAATATCGTGGACGGCGTGTACACCATTCCGCTCTACCTTATGGCGACGGACGAACTGGGTAACTATACGATTAAGGCAAACTACACGATTGCGCACAACCCTGACGGCGACAGACCCGCAACGGCGTTCTCTTATCCGCAACAGAAAGACTATGACGGATATGACAAGGATAACAAAACCTCTTATGGTTATATTACGCTGGGCGGCACAATCCGCTTGACGGGAGGTACCGAAATTCCGTCAATGACGACCACGGTTGACTCTGTGTACTATCAGGTTGCAGGTGAACAAGGTTTCAACACGGCAGAAAGCATTGCGGCTGCAAAGGCGGCTGCCATTGCAAAATATGGGCAAGAGGCGGTTGTTTCTGCGTATCAGGTGCTGAACAGTATACTTAGCACAGAGTATACTGCTAATACAAACTACTCCGCTACGCAGCTCAAAGAGTATGGATTTGCTTCTACGAACGAACTTAACGCATGGTGGGGCATTAAGGCTAGTGGTTCTGCGGCATGGAGCATCGTACTGAACACAAACGGCGAGTTGAATCCTGCCCAAGGAGCGGTTGCAACCAATAATATTATCGTGCGTGCGTGCGGTATAAATGCAAACGGCAAATTCGGTGCATGGACGACTGGAAACGATGGCGTGATATGTGTTCATATCGACAGCAACGCACCGACTATCCAAGTTGCAATCAACCAGTATGCTGAAGATAATATTTCTACTGGAAACGAAACGGCTTCTCAGTTGTACGAAACGAATATGTTCTTGCGCGGACAGTGGTATCTGGTTGCAGAGGCAAAAGATGAATCGTACCTAAAATCAGTGAAGGTCAAGAAAGGTACAACCGAAATTGATACATCTAGTTTTGTATCGGAAAATACTGAAAGCGAGGACAAACTGACTTGTTCCAAACTGTTCATTCCGATTGACAAGACGGTTAGCGGCACATTGGAATACACGGTTTCTGCGACGGATGGCGAAAATAAGACGGCAGCACAGACATTCTCCTTTGAGATTGACAACACGCCGCCGACCTTGGAGGAACTGAAAGGAAACGGTGAGAATATTGAAGTCATTCAGAACAAGGACTATATCTACACGCTTTCGGGTAAATCATCTGATGATAAAGGCTCTGGCGTAGAAAGAATCGTATTCTACTATATGCGGAAAAATACGGATGAAACGTCGATTACAAAAGAACTGATTCTTGACCCGATGATTGATTCTGGCTATGCCAATGCAGAGATTGATATGCCGGGCAGTTTTGATAGTGTTGCGGATGGTGGCATTGATTTGCTGCCCCTTGAGCAGGAGGGTAGCGAAACATGCTACTTGTACGCATACAAGGTGGCGGGTGCTTCTACGACAGAAACATTTACTCCGACAAGTGCAACGCTTAACAATCATGTGCGGGCGGGCGGATTGATTTACATTGACGGTATTTATCGAAGAATTAAGGCGATTTCTGACAATACCGTTACCTTTGAGCCGGCACTTTCTGGTGCGAAAAACGGCGTAACAGCATGGTTCCCGATTGCGCAGGTTATCGACAATTCTGCGACAGAAAAAGTGGCTAACCCTAAGACATTTGAGTTTGAGAAAGGCGACGATGGCGACGGTATGCCCGAATCATTCAGCAAGTCTGGCTCAACATGGACATGGGATGCGTCAATTCACTCAGATAACTTGCCCGATGGCCCTGTAAGTCTGGTAATCCTTGCGTTTGACAATGCGGGCAACGTAAACGGCACAACGAAAAACGTAACGATTTCTAACAACGCGCCGCGACTGGCAAAACTGAACCTTGCTACCGACTTAAACGACAACAACCAGTTTGAGGACAACGAGTTTGTAGCGTACGACATTTTCAAAGAAGAAACAACGGTGAAGGAAAACTACATACTTAATCTTACGACTTATTCTGCTGGTGCGTTTACCGCCAAGAACAAACTTGCCGTTGTGCCGGAACTCGTGGGCGGTAACGGAAACGTCCTGCTTGTGGCAAAGAAAGATGCCGTTGCCGTTAAGACAACGGATGCGGATGGCAAAGAAAAAGAAGTGGCTTCTGCTGTTGCTAAAGCGGACGGAACGCCGATTTACTCCATTGTAAGCGGAACGGCTACGCAGACAGATGACAAAACTATCTCTGTTACCTTGGCTAAAGCAAAAACCGACAAAACTTCGCCCTACTCAATTACGGCGACGAATTTTGCGGTTGCACAGGCTGGCAACAACTTCTTTGCCTACGTGCTGGATAACGCTACGCTTACGGGAATTGCTGCATTTGACACGAATGCAAATACTCCTGAAGGTCGTGATACGAACGAAAAGGCTGACAGCGCAAAAGACGAAACGACAGGAAAACTTAAAGCGGACAAATCCTTCTCATTCACGTTCTGGGATAGCACCGACGAAACTACGCAGGGAACAAGTTCTCAGAAAGCGGTCGTGCTTGTAAACGGCTTTACGTTCGACCTGACAGACGGCACTTCTCCGACTACGGTAATCAATCCGTTCTACTGGAATGATGTGGAGACCAATTCTGTCTACGGCTCGGGCAAGAACAAGAAAGCGGACGACCTGCAAGGTCACATCGAACTTGAAAAAGATTTGACCGCTGAGATAAAGGCTGCGACTGCTGGTGACACTACACTGGGCGATGACCCGAAGGTTTCTGGAAAGATTGTCTTTACGGGAACGGCTTATGACGAACATTCTCTTGATTCGCTTGCGTTCACATTCGCGGCGGGTGATACTACCCCGACCTATAACAAAGGTTCATGGTCAGGGTCAGGGTCAGACCGCACTTGGACAAATGGCACATGGACGAATGCTACGTCTATGGCGAACTATAATCCGAAGGACGCAAAGTGGGAGAACGCAAATGCAACGATCGCTGACAACTACTACGAAGTAACGACATCTTCTGCAGGCGAGAACGGCGTCTACAAGGATGAGGCATACTTCAATCAGGACGGACACAAAGTATACTGGACGCTTACTATTGATACAGCAACCCTGCTTTCTAGCGTGGCAGATAAGGACGTAAAACTGACCGTGTATGCGGCAGACCTTTCTGGCAACGTAACGAAACTGACAACTAAGCAGCCGGAATTTGATAATGCAGAAAACTACAAGGCCGGCACGAACGAAGGACGCACCGTGACCGATGGAAAGACCAATGTGCCAGTCTACCAGATGGACGTTGTGCCGTACATTACCAAGGTGTACACATCGCTTGCCGCGCTCAAAAAGAACAACTGGTCAGTCTACAACCGAACTGCGCTCGGACATTATCCGGTGGCACTGAACGTAACGTGGTCTGGCTCAACAAAAACATATTCTGGCGAAAAGATTTACCTGTATGGCTTTAACCTAGGTTCAAGCGAAAAACTTCCGACTTATGGAACAACAACAACGCTTGCTGCTCCTGTTGCAGGAAGCGTAACAAAGATTGGCGATACTGCCACAGCCTATCCGTCTGGAACAAGTTACGCCGCGTATCAGGTGGTCACGTTCCCTGTAACGGGTACGGTTTCCTCTGGCGGAATTGAACTGACCGTAAACAGTATGCCCACGCTGAACAATCTGAACGGCAAAGACAGCAAAGGCGCGTACACGGAAACGACAACCAATGTGACTGGTGATGAGGATATTTACTCAAACTACTACAACCGCCAGCCGAACGGCGACAACAACAATCTTCTTACAGATGATGTGATGCTGGATGTGTGGGAGATTACACCACAGGCGGTTAAGCCGAAGGTCGGAGCTGCCATACAGCCTGTTATGGCAATTAATCCATATAACCATGACGTTGGTTTTGCTTTCGTAAACGGAACGCTTTATTACAGTATGCCTAATGGAAACACCTATTCCTATGATTACTGGATTGGAGGTTATGATGTATGGACAAGCGTTGGTCTTGCTTATGACAAATACGGAAATTCCTATGCGACAGCTGCTGGCGGTGACATCAATGCTGAAAAAGCTGACCAGTACAGACTTATGACTAGCCGTTGGGGAAGGGGAAAACTTAAGACAGATGGCTACAATGATGGAACTAACCAGTTCCGTCTTGAACTTATCGGCCAGCGGGATTTTGAAGGCAGCGGTACTTCATACACTGCTTACAACACCTTTGACAAAGAAAGAATCCAGTCTCCTTCAATGGCTGCAACTGCTTCTTCTGAGGATAAGACAACTCTCTATATGGCTTACTACGATGCCATCAACGATGAAATCCGCTTCAAGTGGGGGTATTTTACCGATTCAAAACGTGGTGACAGCGAAAGCGGTTTGATGGGCGATTATTATGGACAGAATAATTATGATGGTGGACAAGGTGACGGAGGCGATTCAGAAGCTGGAGAAAAAAAGTTGGACACAAATTATGGTATTTACCGCACTGTTCATAATTCCTTCCTTGCAGGTCAGACTGAGCGTGTTGTTGCAAAAAATGGAACAACAACAAGTGCAAAAGTCATAACAACTTCTGAACAGCCTGTCTATGCAGGTAAATATGTAAGCATAGCTGCCATTGAAGACGGCGAAACAAATGACGATGCTGTTGTTGCAGTCTGGTGGGACGGAACTAACAACCAGCTATTGTACTCATACAACAAGACTCCAAAATCAATTGAAGCTGGCATGTACAAGCAGTCTGATACAAAGTGGTCTACTCCTGTCACGGTTTTCGGTGAGAATATCGGTGAGTACTGCAAGGTTGTAACAGATGCCAATGGCGGTGTGCATATTGCGGCCTATGACGGCTCCAACGGTGATGTGTGGTATGCATACCTTGATGACTTTGAAGCCACATCAAATATTAAGACCTGCATCGTGGATTCCTATGGAATCATCGGAACAAGGCTCAATATTGATGTTGCTTTGAACGCAAGTAATAAACCAGTTCCGTACATAAGCTACTACAGTGCCTCTAGACCAAAAATTGCCCGCTGGTCAGACTCTGTTGCCCTCACGTCATCAAGCATGGCAAACGGCGCGACGGCCGATCAGTTTACCGGCAGCTGGGAAGTCAGCTATGTTCCAACACCAAGCAAATTCACAGACAGTAATATCTGTGTTGGAGTTTGGAAAGACAGTTCTGGTAAGTTGAATTATTCCACAAGTGACGGAACTGAACCAAGCGGTTCAAATATAGGAACGAATACATACACGCCTGGACAGGGCGAAACCAAAGAGTGTTATGGAACTGTCTGGGGTAATGGTACTAAAAATGCCATCCTCGGCTATGCCACAACAAGCGGTGGTTCAGGTTACATCGAAACCGCCCAGATGCGCTAGCCGCGTGAGCGACATAGAAAAGCGAAACTCCGCTTGATTTCTGAAGTCAGGCGGAGTATAGTTCTTTAGAGGTTTGTATGACAAGAAAAGAATTTTGCGAAAAAGATGGAATTCTCATAACCTACACGGACGGCGATGTGTGTTTTGAAGATTGTAAAACTGCGGAGGCTGTGCTTTTAAAAAATGACGGAACGGTAGTACATTCAAATTTTGATGATGATAAAAACGAATACTTTCAAAAATATCTCAAAAAAATTTATCCTGCCATTACTACGTTCCGAAGCCTGGATTCACTGGAGACTGCGTAATGCCACAATTTATACGTGCAGCACAACTATGCAAGTTTACTACTTTGAATTTATAGATTTTTGGAAAAAGTATTTTGATGATGAAGTAAAGTTTTATAATTAACTCTACATAGAAACCGCCCAGATGCGCTAGTCGCAAAGCGGGCGCACGGCGTTTGAGTGCGCCACAGGACAGCAATGCACATCGGGGCTTCATGGTTCGGAAACCCTGTGTTTTTGTGCGGACTGCGGTGTATTTTGTGGGATTATGTGTTCTGCAAGGCTTGCACTTCGGCTAGCGGAAGTTGTGTTGCTGATGATATTTGCTCAACCGTAAGGTTCATTTGCAGAAGATTCCGCGCGGTTTCAATTTTCGCGTCATGTGCGCCCTCGGTGATGCCAGCCATTCGTCCTTCTCGTCTGCCTTCCTCGCGGGTCTCAAACCGCTCCTCGTCTATCGTCTGCTGCCATGTCATGTACTGCTTCCTCCATCGCGCGTTCTTCTTTGCCCGCTCCACTTTCTCTTCCAGTTGGACGGAAAAGTCACCATTTGCGATTGTCATGCGTTCTGCAAAATTTGTATTTCGGAAAGCGGGAGATTGGTATATTTTGATGTTAGTTCTGCATTCAGTCCATCGGCAAGCATCCGCCGCGCAGTCTCCACGGCATTGTCAT
>JAFSJX010000103.1 GCA_017449285.1 Treponema sp. | reverse complement strand
TCGTAACAACGACTTATCGGGACCGCAGGCTCGCCTGCTACATGCGTTTTGTGCTTGTAATTATATACGATTGCCGCTCACGCGGCAGCACAAAACGAATGTTCCCGTAAGTCGTTTTACTCCTTCGCGCCTGTTTTTTTTTGCATTAGTCTACAAATTAAAAACTTGATATTTGCCCTAATAAACTCTTCACCGAGTTTTGCCCCAAAATGGTAGCCACCGCTGTTGAAGTAGTTGAAGAAATAATTTTGGAACAGAAGAAAGTATAAGTTGTATTTTACGACTCATTTACCAGTTTGCAGGTCATGTGTTCAATTTCCACCCTATACACAACGTAAAACGTAACATTCACTGCCTTCGTTCGTTTGCTCCGCAAACTACCTCAGTCCAGAGGCCGTCTTCGATGTGGCTTATAATAGACGCCGACTTTGACAACATGACAAAAAGTCAGATTTCCGAGTCCTACAAGAACTTGAAGAGTAAAAACGAAGCTATAACAAAATTTTCATTTGAAAAAACGGCATAACTTCGCTACAATTCTTCTATCATATCTCGTTGCGGGAGTTTGCCGCTACCCAATCATTTTGGTCAATCGTTTCATTTTAGGAGAACTCTATGAAACACACTCTGTTGGGGGCAGTGGCACTTTTGTCTTGTGCGCTTTTCGTCTGCTCCTGCGCATCAAATCAATCACAAACAACATCAAAACCTCTTGTCAGCACAATCGCGGAAAGTTTCGGCGACGGTCAGAAAGTGTCTGCTGTCATTTTGGAATATGCAAAAGAAATCGACCCTTCTTCAGTAACCTTCGAAACATACAGCGTTGAGGGAAGAAAAATCGAAGCGTTGGATTTTGAGGGAAACACGGTAAAAATCCGCCTTGTCTATGAAAACAAATGGGACAAAACCGACGGAAAAATGCCGCCACGCGAAAAGAAAGAGGCGGGCAACGCCGAAGAAGGCAACGGCCCGCGTTTTGAAGACGACGGTGCTCCTGTGGATTTGAGCGCAAAAGTCGTTCAAAAAGCTGATATTAAGGCGACTGACGGCACTGTGTTCAAGGCAAGTGAGGAGGCTTTTGTTTCAACATCAGCGAAGGAATTTGTGATAGAAGACTTTGAGAAAAAGACATTCACCGACAGCGAAACTGGAATCACACTGCCGTATTTCGTTTATTTGCCGGAGGGCTACAGCGAAGAAGAAAAATATCCGCTTGTCTTTTTTGTGCCAGACGCAAGCGCGGACACTTCGATTGACACGGCAACTCTGACGCAGGGAAACGGCGGCACGATTTGGGCAAGCGAGGAAGAGCAGCTAAAGCACAAGGCTATAGTTGTGGCTATACAGTATCCTCTTGAAGTGGTGAAAAATTACGGCGCGCTCACGACAGACGAATACGTCTGGACAGTCGGACTGACAGCGGTGGACAATCTTTTGCACAGCGTTATCAAAACTTACGCCGTTGACGAAAACCGCATTTACGGCACGGGACAGTCGCAAGGCTGCATGACGAACATTGCGCTTTCTGACAAGCACCCCGATTTGTTTGCGGCTCAGTTTTTGGTAGCGGGTCAGTGGAACGTGGAAGAAATGAAGGCGATGAAAGACAAAAAGCTCTGGATTGTTGTTTGCGAGGGCGACGAAAAAGCGTATCCTGCGATGAAAGCGACTGTGGACTTGTGGGAAAGTCTTGGCTCAAAAGTCGCTCGCGGCGAAAGTATGTGGAACGGCAAAGCAAGCGAAGATGAGCGCAACGCAGACACAAGCGCAATGCTCAAAAAAGACGCGGACATTCGCATGAACGTCATCGCGGGCGGAAGCCACATGTACACTTGGAGCCTGGCTTATAACTACGAGGGAATCAGAGACTGGCTCTTTAGCCAATCAAAATAGGAGCGTTTTGAATATGAATAGATTTTTTGCAAACGCGGTATTGGCACTTTCAGCACTTATGCTTTTTTCTTGTGCCAGCACACCAAAAGAAACAGTGAGCGCAGACGAGGCAATTGTTGGCGTGAGCGTCATCGGCACTATCGGAATGGACGGTTCAAAACCCCGTGCAATCGTCGTGGAATATGACCGAGATTTGTCTGGCGCAAAATTTGACCTTTCAACTTTTGCCGTTTGGGATTACGGGCTTTCACTTTCTGAAAAAGACTTGAACTCTGGAAAAGGAGCGGGAAAGCCGCTCGCCGTTTATTTGAATGAAGAGCCTGAAGTTTCTCAAAAGGGCGGAACAAAAAAAGGTCGCTACGTTATCATCGAAGTGAACACTGATTATTCTGTCGGTCGCTACGCGCGCTCTTACAAGGCAACGATGGCGGCAGGCGTTACGCAGACAAAGCCGATTGTGAGCAAAAACTGCACGATAACGCCGTCGAGCACAGAGAAAGGCAACTATTACGATTATGAATACATCGGCATAGACCCGCAAACTCTCGGAAAGCGACCTGCCGAGCATTATCGATACGCAAAAGACGGAACATACACAATTCCCGAAATCGAGGGCTTTGAGCTTCACAAAGTCAGAAACGGCGCGTTCAAGGCAACTAATTGTTTTGACGAAGCAAACGGCAAATACTGGGACTTTGAGCTTCCGTATGCGCTTTATGTTCCTTCTGATTACGACGCGAGCAAAAAATACGCGCTTGTTCTTCATTTGCACGACGCAGGCTCAATGGATATTGACCCGATGCTCACTCTTTGCGAATCTCAAGGGGCGGCAAATTACGCTTCAAGTCAGTTCCGCGACTTGCTGAAAGCGCAAGGGCTTGACGG
>JAFSJX010000013.1 GCA_017449285.1 Treponema sp. | reverse complement strand
AGCGATTCGCACCTTCGCAAAGCGAAGGTGGCCACTTTGGGCAAAGCCCAAAGTGCTAATCTTTGCGGTGGTTTCGACAGGCTCAACCACCGCCCCAGACTCAGCCCGAATTTGGGATTCGTCCCGCGAGATTTTGCTTCGCAAAATCTCGGTACCTTTGGAGCGAAGCTCCAAAGGTACACTTACTCAGTCGGGCGTTTCTTCAAGTTTTTGCTTTCGGCGATTGCTCTTCCCTCGCCTACTTTCTGCTCCATCATTGCGCGCACTTTAAGAGGAAGTCCGAAGAGGGTGATGAAGCCCTGGGCATCCTTGTGGTTGTAAAGCTCGCCTGTGGTGAAAGAAGCGATGTCCTCGTTGTAGAGGCTGTATTTTGAGCCGCTTCCGGCAGCGCGAATCTGGCCTTTAACCAGCTTGACTTTTGTCCAGCCAGTGACAGTTTCCTGGGTTGAGTCAACGAAAGCCATGAGAGCGTCGTAAAGCGGTGTGAAAACTTTTCCGTCGTAGATAAGCTCTGCAAGGCGGAGAGAAACCTGCTGCTTGTAGTGATAGGTGTCGCGGTCAAGGCAGATGTGGTCCATCATGCGGTGAGCGAAGTAAAGGATTGCTCCACCCGGTGTCTCATAAACGCCGCGGCTTTTCATGCCTACGCAGCGGTTCTCGCAGATGTCAACGAGACCAACGCCGTTTCTTCCGCCGATTTTGTTCAGTTCTTCCATAAGCTCAAGACCGTTCATCTTTTTGCCGTTGAGAGAAACAGGAATTCCCTTTTCCCACTCGATTGTGACATACTCGCCGTCTTCCGGAGCTTTCTCTGGAACGACAGTATTTTTGAGCATGTGAGGATAGTTAGGCTCGTTCTCAGTCTTCTCAAGCTCAAGGCCCTCGTGAGAAATGTGCCAGATGTTCTCGTCGCGAGAGTAAGACTGGTCCTTTTTCATTGGAACTTCAAGACCACGGTCTTCAAGAAATTTAATCTCAGCGTCGCGGCTGTCCATGTTCCATTTGTCGTCACGCCAGGCGGCGATTACGCGGAGGTCAGGAGCAAAAGCCTTAATTGCAAGCTCAAAGCGAACTTGGTCATTTCCCTTACCGGTAGCACCGTGGCAGATTGCAACAGCACCTTCCTGCCTTGCATACTCAACAAGAATTTTTCCGATGAGAGGGCGGGCAGTTGAAGTGCCCAAAAGATATTCATCCTCGTAGACGGCATTGGCTTTGAGGGCCGGCCAAATGTATTCTTCGATATATTCCTGACGGGCATCAACTACATAGCAGGCGGATGCACCTGTTTTAAGAGCGCGTCCCTTGATTGATTCCCAGTCATCGCCCTGACCAACATCGATACAAACGGCGATAACATCATAATCATAATTTTCTTTGAGCCACGGAATGATAACTGTAGTGTCCAAACCGCCAGAATAAGCAAGTACAACCTTTTCTTTTGCCATATTAAATTACCTCTTGAATCAGTATTTGAGATTTCGTTTTATAAATCATAATCTTTCGATTGATTTTGCACAAGGAACTAACCGCAAGCAAAAAATTTTCCGTAACTTACTTCGTAAAAAAATATTCTCTTTAATGAAAATACATGAGGGATTTGTCTAATAAGTTCCTTGTACAGTGTCATTCAGAACCTGCTTGCTGACAGGCAGCTTGTTTCGGAGGCTTTGCGCTATATGAGCGTAGATGCTGAATCAAGTTCAGCATAACAATACTTTTTAGGCAGCCCCTATCGGGAGAATTTATGAAAAACAAACAAAATCTTGTATCAAAAAGCTCGCTTCTTACGCTTTGCGCCGTCATTCTTTTCTCTCTCGCAGTCCGTCTTTTCTGCGCCAGTGAAAGAAGGGCAACAACGCCTTCGGAGCCACAAAGACTTGAGCGTTCAGCCCCATATGCCTCGCACACGCAAAACAGCTCCAAAGTCTGAAAATTATAATTTAAGGTCAGACGGCGAATCAAAAAGCCGAAAATAAATATATGTCTGATTCAAAAAAAACAAAGTCCCTTCTTGTGTCGGGGCTTTCGCTTTCTGTGCTTACGCTTTGCTCACGGATTCTGGGGCTTATCCGTGAGATGACAAAAGCAGCTTTCCTTGGAACATCCTTTTACGCCGATGCGTTCGGAATCGCATTTATGATTCCGAACCTTTTCAGAAGACTTTTCGCGGAGAATTCAATTTCGGTAGCATTCATACCAACATTCAGAAGCTATCTTGAAGATGCAAGCCAAGAAGGCGTAAGCGAAACGAGAGAATTCGTAAAATCAACTTTAACGCTAGTTTCGTTCCTCACTTCAATCGTCGTTATAATCGGAATCATAATTACGCCGAAAATCGTGCCGTTTTTTTACGACGGCTCGAACAATGATGTGCTTTCAGAGACAACAATCCTGACTCGGATTATGTTCCCGTATCTGCTCGTAATTTCAATAGCGGCTTTTTTCCAAGGAATACTGAACGGAGTGAAGATTTTCGCTCCGTCAGGATTCACGCCAGTTCTGTTCAACTCAATCGTAATCGCGTTCACTTATGCCCTTTCGCCGCATATGGCAAATCCTGCCAGAGCAATGTCCGTCGGAGTAGTGTCTGGCGGGGTCGTTCAAGCTCTTTTCCAGCTTCCGTTCGTAGTAAAAGCAAAATGGTGGTGCGGATTTTCTTCTATTAAAAAGGCATTTACGAACAAGGGAACGCGGAAAGTCCTTGCGCTTGTAGGGCCTACAATAATCGGAATGGCAGCGTACCAGCTCAACGACGTTGTTTCCACCGCGCTCGCAGGAAAAGCTGGCGAAGGAATAGTTTCATCGCTCCAGTATTCGCTCAGGCTACAGGAGCTTATTCTTGGCGTATTTGCAGTTTCAATCGGAACTGTAATTCTTCCTGACCTAAGCGGTCTTGCAAAATCAGAAAAATGGCAGGAATTCAACTCCATGCTGACTCAGGCAATAAAAATTATCGCACTGATTTCAATCCCGGTCACATTTTTTGCATTTCTCTGCGGAGAAGAAATCATATCGCTCGTGTACAAATCAAAGAAATTTTCTGAGCAGTCCGTTTCGCTAACGCTTGAAGCATTCAAGTTCCACATCGCAGGACTTTTCTTTATAGCAATGAACAGGATAGTCTCGCCCGCATTCTACGCCCAAGGAAACACAAAGTCGCCCACGCTCGCGGGAATTCTGGGCTTTTTCGTCAACATAGCTCTCGCGCTCGCACTCGTAAAACCGATGAGAGGCGGCGGAATCGCGCTCGCACTTACGATTGCAAGCCTTGCGAACTCAGTCTTTCTGTTCATCTTCCTGAAAAAAAACAAGCAGCTTGATGTAAAATCAGTGACGCTCGGAACTATCTTCTACGCGCTAAAACTCGTCGTTCTTTCAGTTGCAGCAAGCGTCCCAGTGTTTTTCATGCGTCCTATCCTTCTGAACGCTTTCAGCGGACACGGGCGCATCATAAGCTACGCAGTCCCGATTTTTATTATGTCCGTTGCGTTTGCGGCAGCAGGAATTTTTCTTCTTGTAATTACAAAAGACGAGATTATCAAAACCATCGTCCGAAAAGTGCGGAAAGTACGGGAATAGATTTTTTAGTCGCGCATTGCTTGATTTTTATGCTTTATATGTTATACTAAGATTGTCGGGCAGGAGACATAAAACCCTGTTCCAGTGGTCGCACGGAGACCTAAAAGCCGTATCATACAGCCGACAAAATGTCGGCTTTTTTTTTCAAATATGGAACAAACGAAAAACTCCTTTAAAGCAAATGTCCTCGAATCAATCCGTAATGGTGCAAAAATTTACAAGCAAATTTTTTCTTGACCAGGAATCATATTGTTGATATTTAGAACCGCATATAAATAACCGCTCTGCTTGTCTTGTAATTTATGGAAGTCAAGGCTGTTTGACATATTCTGATGCTTTTGCTTTGCAGAAGAAATCGGAACATAATATTTGAAATTACCGATGGTCAAAATTGTTCCCACATGGATTTTCAATTTTTCGCCATAATCAACAAATCCTACAGTTTTATCAAACTGAGAAAGATAGCTCACATAATCTTTGGCGACTACATACCAATCCATTTTCCGCCCAATAAAAAAAGGATGGAGCGTGTCCATCCTTGCTTGTAAACGACTGTTTTGACCGGACAATCTAACCGCTTTTAAACGGAAGTTTTAATTGGACTTCCTAACCGCTTCTTTGAATATAAGCCACAAAAACTAGTTTGTCAAGTTTGCACCTGCACCTTGCCGCTAGCGGCAAGGTGCGGCCTCTTTGAAGCAAAGCTCAAAAGTGCTATTGCGCCGTGCGAACAACGCGGAAACCGAGGAAGTGGTAGCGGACAGACGGGGCGTAGCCGGCCCGGAAGGAAACGGCACAGCTACCAACATCGCGCCAGCTTCCACCGCGGTAGACGCAGCTAGCCCCGTAAGCGGCGCCGGCCGCCGGGGTGGTCGCCGTTATAGTTCCGTACCGGTCCCAGCACCATTCCGACACATTTCCGCTCATGTCGTAGAGCCCCTTGCTGTTCGCGGACTTGCCTTTCACCTCGTGCGTCTTTGTGCCTGAGTTGCTATCATACCATGCCACATCGTCAATCGTATTGCTTCCCGAGTAAGTGTAGCTCCATGCGGCGGCAGTCGGGTCTCCTCCGCGCGCCAGCCACTCCCACTCAGCCTCGGTCGGGAGGCGGTAGCCGTTGGCGGTAAAGTCACAGGTAGCGGCATCCCAGTCCGTATTGGGTGATGACGGTCCGCAGTGTTTTCCGGCTCCGTCATCTACGACTTCTGGCCAGCTTGCGGGGTTTGTGCTTCCGTTTATCTTGTAGCAAGGGGTTTTCCCCTCATCCATGCTCCTCTTGTTGCAGTACACGAGCGCGTCGTACCAGCTCACAAAGTACGCTGGATAGCTCGTGCCTACGCCATAAATGCCATAAAAGCTGCTCGGAGTATCTGTTCCGCCATACTTGCAGTATGCCTCGTACTCGCCCTGAGTTACCTCGTGGTCTTCGGCGATAATATTGAACGAATCAAGGCATCTTCCTTTTATTAGAACGGACGAGCCTGTGGCTATTGGCGAGAACACGGCTGAAACCGTCACACTGCTATCGGGCATCGTAAGCGTGTATACAGTTCCTTCCGTGGTCTCTGTCGTAGAAACGGCAGTGTCCTCAGAATCCTTCACTGTCAGCTTTCCAAGCCAGCGGTTCGTTTCTGGCGTTATCGTAAGCGTTACGGTACTTCCTGCGGAAATATCCGATGTCTTGTCTGAAGCCACAGTGCCACCAGTAATTGAACTGTCAACAGTGACCGAATATGTCCATTTTGCGTAGAGCGTCGTGTTGCCCGTTATTGCCGTGTTGAAGTCGAACGCGCCCGTAAGTCCGCTGTCCGTGTACCAGCCTCCGAATGTGGCTCTTGTTTTTGCGGGCGCGGAAGGCTCGCTGGCTTTTTCGCCGCTCGCAACGACCTGCTTTGTCACCGCGCTTCCGCCGTTCGTCTCGAATGTTACGGTGTAGCTTTCTGTGGCTGCGGGGGCTTGCGTTGTTCCTGTGCCTACATAGTTCGTTCCGCCCGAGCAGGCGAAAAGAAGAAGTCCCAGCGCAAGCGCAAGGGCGCTGAAAGTACTATGAAACAGAAATTTCCCGATTCGTCTTGTCATAAAGACCTCCGTGCTTTTTGTCACAAAAAAAAGACGCTCCTACCGCCAAAAAGCAGAAAGTGCGTCCTGTGATTTTTATTGTGATTGTGCGGAAAAAGCGAACTGCCCCCCCCGACCTAGGCGCAGGGCATATGCAGTGCAAGATGAACGAATACAAAAGACTTTTTCCATAATATTATTCTAGTCCCAGCCATGCACTGATGTCAAGGAAAAACAAACGGCGCGGGACATAGCCCGAAATGACAATCCGTTCTGAGTTTTAGAACAAATCTGGGGGCAGACCCAAGAGCAACCAGGTCCCCAGTCGCAAAAAGTGCGCGCTTCCAGAAAAGACAGGGCTTTCCGCGCGGTGCAGGGTAAGCTGTATTTGTCTCAGTCGCTACGCTCCTTCGCACCCTGCAAGCGCTCCAAGCCCTTCTGCTTTT
>JAFSJX010000102.1 GCA_017449285.1 Treponema sp. | reverse complement strand
ATGAAGGCAAAGGTTGGTCATAATACTGTTATGTGGAATAAAAAACTTGACTTATGTCCCGAATATCTTTATGAAAACAGCGTGAAGGTAAAATAAAAGCCGTGCTGAACAATCCTGTGAACAATGTGAACTGGTATGTGGGCAATCGGCTACTGCAACAAGCTGAGCATAAAAGAAGACCTTGCTCCTGCCTATACCGTCAGCGGAATAACGGACTGGGAGAGCCTTGCATATTCAGACATTCCGGCTTCAAGCGACAGTGCATGGAACGCCGCCACCTGCAACTTTGAGGCAAACGGCTACCGCCTGCCGACGGAAGCGAATTTTGCACGATATTCACACGATGGCCATTGCGACCTGCCGGTCTTCTACTCCGCTCCGCCCCAGCGGCGGTTGGTGGGCGCAGTCGAACCAACCTGTTGTCGCAGTGGATTTTTCGCCAAAAACAGTGACAAACTGCCCGAATTGAAGTAAAATTAAAATGCTCTTCCGTTGCGGAAGACGCATATTTTTATTTCTAGGAGGAAATATTATGAAAACTATTCAAATGTATAGACGGGGGGGGGGGTATTTTTAACAGCCCTCCTTCTCGTATCGCTTCTTTTTAGCTTCAGCTCATGCTCGGGCGGGACGAGCTATGTGGGAACGGGCGGTTCGATAGACAAGAATCCTGAAAAAATAGCCGGCAGCATCAGCTATGCCACCACAGCAGTAGAAAAGGCGACAGCTGACGCGGCTTTCACCAACGCTCTTACCAAGACAGGCGACGGCACGGTTACCTACACTTCAAGCGATACAGCAGTAGCCGAAGTAGCCGAAAAAACAGGTGAAGTCACCATTGTTGGCGCAGGTACGGCGACAATTACCGCTACCGTAACAGATTCCGACACATATACCTACGCTGTAAAAACGGCGACCTACACGATTACGGTAACACAGGCCACTCCCAGCTATATCGGCAGCAAAGCCCCAAGCGAGGCAAAGGCCGTGGGCGACATCGTCTTCAACGACGGCTCTGCAACACCTTACAGCGCGGATCTTACCCTTACTGACGCGCAGAAGGCGGCCGCAATCTCCGTGATTTTCTATGCGGGAACGGGCTTGAACTCCGGTGACGACACCACCACAAGCCGCACGCTTGGCGTAGGCTTGGACAATACGGGCCTCCTTGAATGGTGTACATCTTCTGCCAATGCTGACAGTATTAGCATCACTACAATCCTGTGCCATTCCAATACTTCGGCTAACATAGTTAATTCCAATATGACCTTTACAGGTGACAGAAACGGAAGCGACAACCTGAAGCAGATTTCGGATTTCCTTAAAGCCAACAGCTTAACCGATGACACCGAAACCGAAGCGAAATACCCGGCCTTCTACTTTGCAAAGAACTACAAAGAGAAGAAAATCGGCAGTGAAACGGCAAGCAGAATTCCCGCCGGCTCTGAGTATGAAAGTGGCTGGTATATGCCGAGCCTTGCGGAAATCCGCCAGATTTGGGAAAGCAAGGATACCGTAGACGCGGCGATTGCCCTGTGCGGAGCCTCTCCGTTCGGAGACAAATGGTGTTGGACATCGAGCCAGCACCCCACCGTAGCTAACAAGGCATGCACCTTCTGTTTCCAGACTGGTCAATGGGGCGAACCTCCTAAGTCCGGCCACACCGATAGTGTGTGTGTTGTCCGTGCTTTTAACTAGCGCATAAGCAAAGAAACACAGCCAACGACAGTAAGGCGGCTTCCAGCACGGGGGCTGCCTTTTTTGTGCGGGTTCGCCCGAGCGGGCAATCCGTCCTGGGCTTGGAACTGGGAGCCGGCTCGGGCGGGGGCGAACCAAACAGGCGGACAGCTTATTCGCCCTATTTTTTGTCTGCGTTGAGTTTTGCCCGTTTTCCGTATATACTTAGGGAAATGAAAATCATTATCATCGGTGCTGGATTTACTGGAACTCAACTTGCAAAACTCCTCGTCAACGGAAAAAACGATGTCGTACTCATCGAAAACAACGAAGAACTTGCGCGTCATGTGTCAAGCAGAATCGACTGCGAAGTTATCACTGCAAACGGCAACAACCTTTCCGTCCTGGAAGATGCAGGAATCGCCACGGCGGACGCACTCATCTGCGTCACATCAAGCGACGAAGTGAACATGATAACCTGCTCGCTCGTGGATTCCGTCTACCCAGACGTGCTCAAAATCGCCCGCGTAAGAAATTATTCATACTACTCGGAAACAGCCGACGCATCAAAAAAACACGCAGAGACAATCAAGGAAAAACATCGTCCGCTCTATGGAATTGACTTCATGGTTCACCCGGACATAGTTGCGGCGCAGGCAATCGTCAATTCCGTGGAAAAAGGCTCCGTCACGGACTCCACCCAGTTCGAGAACTCCCCCTACGAGCTTATCCGCATCCAAATCGAGGCAGACAGCCGATTTGACGGTATCGCCATCGAAAACATCAGAAAAACGACGGACAAAAAATTCCTGCTCGCATTCATCGAAAAAAACGGCGAATCAACACTCCCCAGCGGAAAAACGATTCTTCATGCGGGCGATTCGCTGGGAATAGTTCTGGAACGCAAAAATCTTCCCGAATTTCTGGAGCTTTGCGGCTCAAAAGCGAAGGACATATCAAAAATCGTCTTGGTGGGGGCGGGAAGAATCGGTACCCTCGTTGCAGAAAAACTCATCCACAAAAAGACATCGCAAAAATTCGATTTTTTTGGAAAAATCTTCAAGAAAAACCGGATTGCCCAAAAATTCGTCATAATCGATTCGGACGAGTCCCGCGCAAAAGAAGCCGAGGAGCGGTTCAAGGACGCATATGTTTTTCAGGCGGACATCTCCGACGAATCTTTCATTGAAGAAGAGCACCTGAACGAATACGACCTTGTAATCTGCACCACCGGGAACTACGAAATGAACATCGTCACGGCGGCATACCTTGAATCCCTCGGTCTAAAGGCGAGCATTGTCCTTGTCGCGTCTGGCACATACGGCGACATGGCGCGAAAAATCGGCATTGAGGTTGCAGTCCCAATCCGCGACACGGTCATCGACATCATCATGAGCCACCTGAAGGGCGATGCTGTAACAGGCGTACATTCCGTGAACGGCGGTGCGCTGGAAATCGTCGAAATAACGATTCTGGAAAATTCAAAATGCAGCGGCAAAATGCTAAAGGACATTTCCGAGCCTGGAAAATTCCTCATTTTGATGGGAAAAAAGCCCACCGAAGCTTCGTTCTCCATTCTCACGGGAAATTCCGTGCTTGAAACAGGAGATAGCATTATCGTAATCACTACGAAAGAGGACAACCAGCATGTTCTGGAGAAATTCTCAGCATTAAATTAGGTCAATATGAGTTTGTTCAAATTTTTTCGTTTGATTTTCACCATTCTCGCAATTGTAGGAATTGCCTTTTTGTTTCCGGTCATAACGGCTCTTGTGTGCAAAGAATACAGCGTTCTTCCAGCTTTTTTGATTCCTATGGGCGTGAATATTGTTCTTGGTGCATTCGCATTTTTCAGGGAGAAAAAGTACGCGTTCAAATTCTCAACGAGAGATGTGTTCATTTTCGTTGCCCTATCATGGATTGCAATCTGTATTTCTGGCTCAGTTCCGCTTTTTCTGAGCGGCGCAATAAAAAATCCTGTGGATGCGATTTTTGAGGGCGTGTCCGGCTTCACCACAACAGGTTCCACCATTTTGAGCGAAGTTGAAAGCCTTCCGCGCAGCATAAACCTGTGGCGGTGCGAAATGCACTGGCTCGGCGGCATGGGAATCATCGCGCTCACAGTCGCGCTTCTGCCGCTTCTGGGCGTGGGCGGCTTCAACCTCATAAAAGCCGAGTCCACCGGGCCTGACAAGGGAAAAATCACTCCGAAAATGGCGAACACTGCCGAGGTGCTTTGGTTCTTGTACCTTGCCCTCACGATTATCCACGCCATCGCTCTCAAAATCTGCGGCATGGATTTCATCGATTCCATCTCCTACGCATTTTCCACCCTGGGCACAGGCGGCTTTGCCACACGGAACGCAAGCATCGCCTCATACAACTCGCTTTCCATTGAAATCATCTGTACCGTGTTCATGTTCTTGAGCGGAATCAATTTCAGCCTGTATTTTTATCTTCTTACGCGAAAATTCGACGAAGTGAAAAAAAATTCCGAGCTGAAAGGCTATGTGCTGATTTTTTGCGGCTCTGCCATTCTGATTGCGATTTTCTTGATTCCGTACTACGGCTCGTTCTGGTCTGCACTGCGCTATTCGTTCTTCCAAGTCGGGGCAATCATGACGACAAGCGGCTACGCCACCGCCGACTATCTTCTGTGGCCAAGCGCGGCTCAATTCCTCTTGTTTCTGCTCTTTTTCACCGGCGGAAGTGCAGGCTCCACATCGGGCGGCTTCAAGGTAATCCGCTGGATTATCCTTGCAAAGCAGGCAAAGAACGAAATGCTCAGGATGTTGCATCCCCAGGGAATTTTCTCCGTGCGCATAAACGGTAAAGCAGGGCGGAAAGATTTGATTTACAACGTGGCAGCATTCACGTTCGTGTATTTTGCGCTCGTAATCGTCACCACATTTTTCAGCGCGATTTCCGGGCTTGATATTCTCACATCGTTCACCGCATCGCTTTCCATGGTGGGAAACGTGGGGCCTGCATTCGGCGCACTCGGTCCCACGGCAAACTACGGCTTTCTCCATCCCGCGCTCAAATTGTGGTACTGCTTTGCAATGATAGCCGGTCGTCTTGAAATCTACAACCTGATTATTTTCTTCCTCCCGGCGTACTGGGAGGACTGAGCGTTTCGGGGCGCAAGTCGGGCGGATTCCTACGCCGTTATGCCCCGTATTGCCATATTGATTATGTTTTTTACATCTGAAACATCTTTCTGGTTCAGAACCGCAATGCGGAAAATAGCAGTTTCAATCGTGGCGTAAAGCATATCGTTCACATCTTTTACCGGGAGCATCCTGAATACGCCCTCATTCTGCCCGCGAATTATTATTGTGCTCAGAAAATGCACTATTCGCAGAACCCGCCTGTGAACGCGCTCATTCGGGTCAATTCCCTGCTTTTGGAGCTGAATGAGGTATGTGAGCAGGACGGCGAACAGTTTGTTGTATTCGCAGCATTTGTCAACGATGAGAAACAGAGTCTTTCTGAGCGTTTCATCGGGCGGAAGAGCTTCTTTTTTTATAATCTGCACGATTTGCTTTTCGATTTTTGTCGTAAGCTGCTTTATGCTCCAAACGAAAATCTCATGCTTGTTCTTGAAGTAAATGTACAGGGTAGTTCTCGTGATTCCGCATGCGTCCGCGATTTTCTGGAATGTCACATCATCAAACCCCTGATTGCAGAAAAGGTTCAGTGATTTTTCGAGGATTTCTTCTTTTCTTTTGTCATGTTCTACGATTACTGCCATAATCAATAAAATTTGTCCTGATTAGTTCTGTGTCCCTGATTTTTTATGCCGCTTTTTTTTGCGGGGCGTTCTTTCTGAGTTCGGGCGGCTGGTCTTTGCGAGATATGTTTTTCTTTTTCAGTTCCGTCGTAGATGTAGAAAGTTGTGTCAAGATTTCCGGCTTTCAGATTTTTCAAAACTGAAGCGTACCGTCCCACACATTCCTGAAAGCGGCTGTTAGCAGTGATTACGCCAATTTCCCAGCCCTTGAAGTCAGTGAAAAGCGACGACATTCCGCGATACAGTTCAAGAGCGTCCTCTTCTTCCCCAAGGCGCTCGCCGTAAGGAGGATTGCAGATTATAAGTCCATGCTCGAACGGAGCTTCAATATCCTTGAAGTCGGCAACATCAAAGTCGGGGCGCGGAATGTGCGCATCGCTACCGATAGCGTGCAATGCTCTTCCTGCCATGACGCAGGCGTGGTCCGCATTCGTGCGCGCCCGCTGGATTGCGCCCGGGTCAATGTCTGTTCCTGTGATGCGGCACTCAACATCCGTCCTGATTTTGGCGGCTTCCTCCGCTTTGACTTTGGCGGCGGACTCCGGGCTGAAAATAGGCAAGTTCTCAAGCGCGAACCTGCGCCCGAAGCCAGGAGCCACATTGTGGGCGTAGAGGCACGCTTCAATCGGGAGAGTTCCAGAGCCGCAGAACGGGTCATGGAGCGGGATTTTCCGCCGCCACATCATCAGCTGGAGCATGACAGCCGCTGTTGTTTCGCGCAGGGGGGCAACTCCTCCGTCTGTACGGTAGCCGCGCTTGTGGAGCGGAAGTCCGCTCAAATCCAGGCATACCTGCACTTCGTCCTCATCGATGTAAATGCGCACATCGCTTGTTTCGCCGCTTTCTGGCAGTGTGGATATGTGCCATGAATCACCCAGCTTTTTGTAAATCGCTTTCTGCACGATTCCCTGAACGGCGTGTTCCGAGTTGAGCTTTGATTTGTAGGCGCGCACTTTGTCAACGACAACTTTTGTGTCTTTTTTGAAAAAATCCTGCCAGCTGATTTGATACACTCCGTCAAACAGGTCGTCAAAATCCTCCGCCTTGAATTGACCAAGCTGAAGATAAACCCTGTCGGCTGTACGAAGGCAGAGGTTCGTTCTGAAAAGGGCATCGTCGTCCCCGGTAAAGAAAACTCGGCCAGGAAGGTTCGGGCGGTTCTTGTTCAGCGTGTAGCCGAGGGATTTTATTTCGTTCCCTGTGATTTTTTCAGCTCCGACAGCACAGAGCGCGATTAGATTGTTCATTTAGTATTCCTGATTTTCAATAGACCTGTTCGGAAACATCAGTTTTCCGAACACATCTAATTATTTTCCATGACATTTTAACAGATTTTGTCATTTTAATCATACAGAAATCGAAAAAATTTTCTGACAAATGTGTTTTCGATAAGTTCCGATATATGCTAGAATACTCGCATGGATTTTTTGACTTTTAACGATGTGACTTTTACTTATCCTCCCGTTGAGGGCGACATAGATGAAAACGGCGTTCCGATTCAGGAGCGTCCTATTTACGAGCATTTTTCCGCATCCCTTCCTTCTGGCTTTGTGAGCGTAGTGGGCCAGAACGGCTGTGGAAAGACTACGCTCATGCTTCTTGGTTGCGGTCGGCTCAAGCCTGATTCTGGCAAGGTATTATTGCTTGGAAAAGATATTCTGAGTATGCCAGAAGCGGAAAAGAATCTTCTTGCTTCGGTAATTTACCAGAACATGGAGTTCGAGACCGAGGATAAGGTGAGCGAGCTTTTGTCTCAGGTGTATGCGGCCGGAAATTTCCACGCAAAGGCTTCTGGGCTGAAAGGCGGCGACCTTCTTTCCGAAGTGATTGATGTTTTTGAGCTTGAGGGCGTTCTTGAACACACGCTCACACATCTGAGCAAAGGTGAAATTCAGCGTGTTCTGCTGGCGTTCGCTATTTTGTACGGAAGTGCGTCCGTATTCATGGACGAGCCGATTTTTGCGCTTGAGGAGCGGCAGAAAGAAACTGCATTGGCTTATTTGCGTGATTTTGTTCACAAGACTGGCACCACAATTTACATCACGATGCACGAGATTGATTTGACCCGCAAGTACGCCGACAATGTGCTTCTGATTCATCCGAACAAGGACATGTCTCTTGGTACGCCAGAAGAAGTCCTGACGAACGAGGAGCTTGAAAAGGCCTATGGAATCCCCGCGAGCCTTCTCAAGCACAAGGAGTCCATGACGCGCGAGCAGCTGATGGGCGAGTCTGAAATCTTCATGAAAGGTCGCCAGGATTCCAAGTAAGTTGCTTGATTAGATTTTTTATGCGATTGCCCGACCCCGCCCCTGCGGCAATAAGTTCTTAGTTATAGAACGTATTGCTTCGTGAAGCGAAGGTGCGGATTGCTGACAAAAACCTGATATTGTCCTAAAATAACCCTATCTATCTTTTTCAAGGAGTAATCTGTTATGAAAAAATCATTTGTAAAGTGGGGGGGGTATTTAGTATAGTACTCTTCCTCATAGCCCTTCTTTTCGCCTCATGCTCGGGCGGAACTGACTATGTCGGCACTTCTTCTGCCGGGAGCTACACGGTAACATTCGAGACGGACGGCGGAAGCACCGTGGCCGCGCAGACCGTGGAGAGCGGAAAGACCGCAACAGAGCCAGCCACCCCCAAGAAGGACGGGTTCAATTTCTCAGGCTGGTACACGGACAGCGCGCTCACGGACGAGTTCAGCTTCACGACGAAGATAACGGCGGACACCACGCTTTACGCAAAGTGGATTCCGGACGGCACACCGACTTTTTCGATTACTTTTGACAAGAACGGCTCAGACGCGACAGGAACGATGGCGGACAAGACCGGCTCACAGGGGGCGACGGTCACGCTCCCCGCCAGCTCATTCAAGAACGGATTCCTCACATTCAAGAAGTGGAACACGGCGGCTGACGGAAGCGGAACTAGCTACGCGGACGGGGCCGATGTCGTCCTCTCAGCCGACATGACGCTGTACGCAGTCTGGGAATACGAGTTCCATGAGACCGTCACCGCCCTTGACGCAGGAACGGACGGCACGGCAGGGACTGGCGCGAGCTATGTCTATTTCGGCGACTT
>JAFSJX010000101.1 GCA_017449285.1 Treponema sp. | reverse complement strand
CTTTTTGGAAGCAATACTTTGAGATGTTCTTCAAAAATCTCTGTTGCAAAAAAGCGTTCGTCCGAGCGGTTAATTGTTGTGATTATAATTTGAGCCTTGTCTTTTTCCAGCAGTGAAAAAAGCTCATCATTTTCGTTTTTCATCTGGCCGGTTATTTTAGTCTTTGGAAAAGTCTTGTTAAACTTTTGAGTCAAAACATAAAGCGGCATTGGCGCAATTGAAGCAATTTTAATTTCCCGGGTTTTGTTGTAAAAATCAAGAACCTCATTTTCCATCTCGTTCTGAAGCGCAAGAATTCGGCGGGCATAGTCCACGGCAAGTCGGCCGGTCTGATTCAAAGAGATTGTATTTTTCGTCCTGTCAAAAAGCCGCACCCCAAGAATATCTTCTAGTTTTTGAAGAGAACGCGTAAGTGACGGCTGCGTTACATTCACAATTTCACTTGCGGCAACAAGCGTTCCACTATCGGCAAAGGCAACAAGATTTTGAAGGATATAAGTTTCTATCATGATTATATTGTAACACGGCTTTGCTATACGTGCAACGAATACTGCGACTGATTTGTCGTATTTGAAAACTTTATTATGTGATTTTATGCTTCATACTTAGATGCAATTTCTTGCCATCTTGGTATATCAAGTTTTACACCATAGAATTTTCTATAACTATCAATGAAATTCTTTTTCCAAGTTGCAGCTGACTCATGAGTCTTTGGATTTTGATATACAGTTTCCTCTATTGCGGCTATAAAATCTTCCATACTTTTAAACATTGGAATATTACCAGGTCTGTCACTGTACCAAACCCCAGGTCTGATTTTATGCACCACGCCTTGCTTTACCTGCAAATTTATAGGCCAGCCATCCATTCTTCGGGTAATTTCCCAGACTTTTTTAAGCCACAAATCTTTAATGATCACAATACCATCATCGCTCATGTCATACCCAAAAATAAGATAATCTACATTTAGCATATATGGTTTTTCGATTATTTCTTCCTCATACATTCTAAAATCCGCAATATCGAATCCTGGGCTTGCAGAACGATTGAATGCCTTTACTTCCAATAAGTCAGATGTCTTGTCATCTGGATTCAAAAAGAAATCTGGAGGCATTTGAGTATTGTCATTAAGGGCATATTTTATACCACGCTTATCCATCCAGCCTTGAAGCCATTCTTGTATTATGTTTCCGACAACATCTTTCTGCTTTACAATTATATCTACATCACCCAAAAAGAATTTTATTTGTCCTTCTATTTCAAGCAATTTATCTTCATCAAGTAATTTTTCAAATACTTTAAGCGCATTCACTTTCATTCTTTTTTTCCTCTCTCAATACTGTTAATACACGCAATGCAACTTGTTTTATTACAGGAACTACAACAGTATTCCCTAATAAATCATATCCGTCTTGCAATGAAACATCAAATTTAAAATCATCAGGATAACCGAAAAGTCGTAATCCTTCTCGCAATGACAATTTTCGGATTCCGTCACCATCTCCAACAAAAAGATGTTCCATATCCATAGCTACCAAGGTAGGGGCAATACCTTTTGGGTCTAATACTTTCGCCACCTCATAAGACATTTTACCAGCGACAATATTATATCCAAGAGGTAAGGTTTCATCTTGAATTCTTTTATTTCCAATTTTCTTTTTCGGATGCTCTTTTTTAAGATATTTTTTTGCAACTAAATCTTCTAACATTGTTTCAAGATTATCTGCATTATAGAAAGTTCTAATCATACTGATTGTAAGTGGCATGCCGTCCATCCAATCAATACCATATTCTTGAGCCCATTTCTTTTTTCTTCTTTCTTTTAAAAGTAGATTTAGGAATTCTTTTTCTTGTTTTGTTGTTTTTCCTTTATAATCAATATCCCAACTGTGAATATTATTATTCCCGCCTCGTTTATCCTTTATAGACATTCCGTACAATTGATTTACAGAATAATTGGAAAGGACAAGATTTACAAATTTGCTGTTTGAAACTGGCAATCCTTTTTCAAGTATATCAGAGAGATTTACGTTTTTGGTTTCAAAGTTTTCCAGATTTGGAAAATCGGTATATGTACCTGTGATATAAATTCTTTTTCTATCCTGTGGAACACCAAAATTTTTAGCATTTAATACCTTCCAGTTTACTTTATACCCCAGTGCAGTTAAATGTTCTAAAATAGTTGAAAGAGTTCTGCCCATTTTATCTTTGGGATTCTGCCTGTCATGATTTACCAAGCCTTCAACATTTTCAAGAATAAACCCCTTTGGCTTTTTATCACGAAGAATCCTTTCTACTTCAAAAAATAAAGTTCCCCTGGTATCTTCAAAGCCCAGTCTCTTTCCTGCAGCTGAAAATGCCTGACAAGGGAAGCCTCCTAAAAGAAAATCAAAATCAGGAATTTCTACTGTTTCAATTTTTGTAATATCGCCTCTTACAGTTTCATTCGGGTGGTTTTGTTTTAATACTTCAACTGCATGGGGTTTTATTTCTGAGGTAAAAACACATTCTGTTTTTATGCCTAAATCTGCACAGGCTGATTCAAATCCCTTTCGGATTCCACCAATTCCAGCGAACAAATCTATAAATTTTATGGGTTCTGTAAACTGCATTTTTTCCACCCTAGAATATATTTCACTACAAATATAGCATATTTCTTTGGAAAATTACAGTATCTATTCCAATACGAACAAAATGTAGGTCTATATTATACTTTGAATATAACACGACATTGCTATACGCGCAACGCATAGAAGAATACAAAAGTTTGATTGTTCAAAAGGTCATTCCTTAGGTTATATTAATAATCACAAGGAGCAAACAAATGGCAAAGACACTTATTCTTTATTTTTCAGTATACGATTCAACACGGCACCTGGCAGAAGAAATCGCCCGTCAGACTGGCGGCGACCTTCTGGAAATTGAACCGGTAATTCCTTACGACAAAAACCGCGACCACTATGACGCGCTGGCAGCCTACGCTAAAAAGGAACACGACGAAGACCAGCGTCCTGCAATCAAAAATGCAATTGACCTTTCTGATTACGACACTGTTTTTATCGGTTACCCGATGTGGTGGTACACCTTCCCCATGATTATCTACACGCTTTTTGACACTGTGAATTTTTCGGGAAAAACAGTCGTGCCTTTCAACACACATATGGGAAGCAGAGACGGCGGAACCTATAAAACCGTTCGTGAAAAGGCAAGGGGCGCAACCGTTCTTGAAGGTCTTCCTGTTTCTATGAAAGAAGCAGAAGGCGGTGCCGGCAAGTCTGTAGAAAAGTGGCTTACAAAGCTTGGGCTTAAAAAATAGAGATTCTGAATCAAGTTCAGAATGACAATTTACGGAGGAAAACTCATGAAAATCAAATCAATTATCTTAACTGCACTTATTGCAATTGCCGCAACAAGCGGATTATTTGCTCAGAACAAAGCTGATGCAAAATCGAACAACAAGACCCTGGTAGTGTATTTTTCATGGTCAGGAAATCTTGACAAAATGGCACACTGGATTGCTGATGAAACAGGCGGAGACTTGCGGCGTGTAACTGCAAAAGAAGCTTATCCTGAAAATTACAACAAAACTGCAGATCGCGCGAAAAAAGAAAAGGAAAAGGGAATCCGTCCTGCAATCAATGTGAACATTACAAAAGAAGAAATGGCAAACTACGACACAATCTACTTCGGTTTCCCTGTCTGGTGGTATGACCTTCCTATGCCAATGTGGACCTTTCTCGAAAGCTACGACTTCAAAGGCAAAACAATTATCCCTTTCTTCTCCCACGAAGGAAGTTCAAACGGAGCAAATGCTCTTCCTACTGTTGAAAAGCTTGCAAAGGGTGCGAGCGTAAAATCGAAGAATGCACTTTCCATCCGTGGTGGCAATGTTGCAAAATCAGAAAAGGAAGTTCGTGCATGGGTAAAGAAATAAAAAGATTTCTTGTGCTCTGCGCTATAGTGAATATGATATCCGTCAATCTTTTTGCAGAGTCACTGAACGCTCAAAGCTCAAAGCAGAACGGACAGGAGACAACCATGAATAATCAAACAGGATTCACGCTGTCTGTTCCTTCGGAATACACACGGCAGGCTTCGCAAAGAGGCAGTGTAACGCGCCTGGATTACACTTCAAAAGATTATGCCGGAAATGGAAAATCAATCACAAAAACGGCCTATGTATACACACCTTACGGCTACAATGAAAAAGGAAGCGAGCGCTACGACATTCTCTACCTCATGCATGGCTGGGGCGGTCATGCCGGTGAATATTTTGAGATGGCGGAAATCAAAAACGTCTTTGATAACCTGATTGAAAAAGGCAAGATCAAACCTCTTATAGTTGTTTCTGCCACTTTCTATAACGCAAATAGCGGCTCAGACTTCGGATCTTCGGTGGCAGAGCTCCGCTCTTTTCACAATGATTTTGAAAAGCACCTTATGCCGGCGGTAGAAGGAAAATATCGTACTTATGCAGTATCAACTTCCGATGCCGACTTAAAGGCTTCCCGCAGTCATCGTGCGTTCGGCGGATTTTCCCTTGGCTCTGTTACCACCTGGTTTGAACTCTGCTACGACTCTGACTACATTTCAAGTTTTATTCCAATGAGCGGCTCGTCCTGGTACTATGGCGGATTCGGCGACTTTCAGATTAAGAAAAACGTGGATTTTATCGAAAAGCTTGTGCGGGATAACAAACTGAACGAGCGCGGATATTTTATCTACCACGCTGTTGGCACGAATGACGCAGTAAAAGAACAGAGCTATATGATGGCAGAAGAAATGCTTTCTCGAAAAACTTTTTCGCCTGAGCATTATGTTTTTTATCAGAAACAGGATGGTATTCATGACCATTTTGCCGTGCGGGAGTTTTTGTACAATGCACTTCCTCTGATCTTTGGAAAATAATTGTGAGGCACAAAATGAAAGGAAAACTGGCAGTACTGACAGCAATATTTTTGCTTTTTTCCTGCGATGCGAACAGGGCGAACGCAAACAACATTGCTTCAAAAGGAAAGAACATGAAAGCAAGCGACATCACCATAGAAACAAAAATCCGTGACATAATTTCAAATCCAAGCCTCAGCGACTGGGGACGGCTCCTCTTTCCTGCAAACGAAGGCTACTGGTCGGGCGACACGCTGGGAGACTTGCATCTTACCTGGTACAGCCACATAAATCCGCAGAAGACCGTGGAAATCGTGCGGTATGTAACGGAGTGTGCGGAGAACGGCCAACAGGTCTTTTACGACATTTACAGCGAGGCAGAAAAACGCGTCGATCCTGAAAAACGCGACACGGGCTTGTTCTTCTTCCGCGGGAAGTCGAACGCGAAGTTTGCGGTGTGCTGTGCGGGCGGCGGTCATGTGTTCGTGGGCGCAATGCACGACAGTTTTCCCCACGCACTCGAACTTTCCAAAAAGGGCTACAATGCGTTCGCGCTCATCTACCGACCGGGCTGGAACGAGTCAAACGAGGATATGGCACGGGCGGTGAGCTTCATCTTCGCCCACGCGAAAGAACTCGGCGTAGACACGGACTGCTACTCGCTCTGGGGCGGCTCTGCGGGCGCACGGATTGCGGCATACATCGGCTCGCACGGCACGGCGTACTACGGCGGCGACAAGTTGCCCCAAGCGGGAACGGTCGTCATGCAGTACACGGGTCATTCGGAGATGGGCCGCACCGACCCGCCGACCTTCGCCTGTGTGGGCAACCGTGACGGAATCGCCGACTGGCGCACCATGCAGCAGCGGATAAACACGCTCTCGTCCTACGGCATCCCGACGGAATTCCATGTGTACAAGGGCTTGCCCCACGGCTTCGGGCTTGGGCAAGGCACGGTAGCGGAAGGCTGGCTCGACTTGGCGGTGAAGTTTTGGGAGCGGCAAATGAAGTGACACGGTGCGGCGTTTTTGCTCCCCAATGCAAAAGTAAGCAACGCACGGCGGTGTTTTTGCTCGCCAACGCAAAAACGGGCAACACGGCGCGGCGTTTTTCTCCGCCAACACAAAAGCAAGCAACAGGCGGCAAAGTGGAGCGTTCCCAACGGAATCTTTGCAAAAATGCCGTCGTGTTTTTCCCCAAATTTACTTTCCCCGCGTTTCCCCTGCCAACTTCCGCGGGCTTACCCCGTAGTACCCCTTGAACGCCTTGTAGAAATTGCTCGTGTCGCCGTAGCCAAGCATGGTGGCAATCTCGTCAAGCGTGAGCGTCGTTCCCTGCATAAGAAGCGTTGCCCGCTCCATGCGAAGCCTAAGCAGAATCTGGCTGAAAGTGCGCCCCGTGTCTTTGTGCAGAAGCGACGAAATGTAATTCGCATGGTAGCCGAAATGCGCGGCGATTTCCGCAAGAGAAATCGCGTCAAGGTGAGATTTCATGTAGTTTTCAATCTGCGCCGAAAGCGGAAGCGCGGAATCATCGCACCTCTTGGTCTGCGCCCTGTACTCGCGGGCAAGGTACATCAGAAGCGAGAGAGCCATTGGCTTCAAGATGTTCTGCGTGTGCTCGTCCTTGTTCGCATACTCAATCACCATAAGTTCCAAAAGTCGGCGAACCGCGTTGTCCTCACCCAGCTTCAGATGAATGAACTCGTCTGCAAAGTCGTTCGTGCGGCTGTCCACGAAAAAGCGGAACAAATCCGCATCGCCCGAAATGAGCGGCAGAAACGAGCGGTAAAAGGTCGGCTTCTGAATCAGCACACCGATGATAATCTGCTCGTCGGGATGGTTGCAGTGGAGCGCGTATCCTGAGAACGGCTGTCCGATGTAGCACTCGTTTTCGCGAATCGTAATCTTGTTGTCGAACTTGTAGCTCACCGCATCGTAACTGCCACGGTAGGCATAGTTGATGAAGAAAAAGCCATGTCGGTGGAACTGCTCGTTAATCGTGTCCTGCTTCAAAACACAGACCATCACCTCCTCTTCGGGCGGTCCGAACCAGTAGAAAATCTTTTCCGTGCGCCCGTCCGCCGTGGGAAAGTCGTGGTAAGTCCAGTCGTAGCGGCTGAACTGCGCGGAAAGCGTGTCGATTGCCTCTGAAAGCCGTGTGTTTTCTTCACCCATAGCACGATTATACCCGATTTTATGAGAATTTACCACCCGATACCTTACGATTTACCGCTGTATTCCCGCTCCTTTTGCCGTATACTCATCATCATAAGCCGCTCGGAAACAGCGGCGGCAAACACTTTTCAAAGAGGTAACACTATGGCAAACCACACTTTCATTTTCGACAATCCCGTACGCGTGCTGTTCGGCGCAGGTCAGCTCCAAAACCTTCACAACGAGAAACTGCCCGGAAAAAAGGCACTCATCGTCACATCGGGCGGAACTTCCGTAAAAAAGTACGGCTACCTTGCCGCGCTCGAAAAGGAACTTGACGCGGCGGGCATTTCCCACGCGCTCTTTGACCAGATTCGCCCCAACCCGACCGACATCAATGTTATGGACGGCGCGAAGGCTGTCAAGGCGAACGGATGCGACTTCGTTATCGCGCTCGGCGGCGGCTCGGTGATGGACTGCACAAAATGTATCGCGCTCATGGCGGCGAATCCCGGCGACATCTGGGATTACTCGCTGAGCATGAACGGCGGAAAGAAAACCGCGCTCTATCCCGCAATCCCGATTGTGGCGATTACCACGAGCGCGGGCACTGCGAGCGAAGTTGACATCGCGAGCGTCATCACCAACGATGCCACGCAGGAAAAGACCGGCATCTTCTTTCCCTCAATGTTCCCCAAGCTCGCCGTCGTAGACCCGAATCTGATGATGAGCGTTCCGCCCAAGTTCACCGCCTATCAGGGCATGGACGCATTCTTCCACGCGAGCGAAACTGTGGTGAACAAGAATGTGCACCCGATGGCGGAAATGTTCGCGCTCAAGACGATAGAGCTTGTGGCGAAGTATCTTCCCCGCGCTGTCGCCGACGGCTCTGACAAGGAAGCGCGGGAGATGATGGCGTATGCGAACACCTTTGCGGGCTACTACATGATGTGCACGAGCGCGCACACGATGGAGCATGTGATGGGCAGCTTCCACGATGACCTTGTTCACGGCGCGGGCTTGATTGAGATTGCCCATGCCTACTACGACTTCTTCGCCGAGCGCAAGGCTTGCGAAGAGCCGATGAAGAAGATGGCCCGCGCTATGGGCGTTGAACACCCCGCAAGCGGAAAGGACTTCATCGCCGCGCTCGACAAGCTCATTGCCGATGTGGGCTGCGCCGACCTTGCCATGAGCCGCGAAGGAATCACGCGGGAGGAGTTGAAATCCTACCCCGCGAAAGTCCACGAAGTCTTGGGCGGCGACATCACCGCAGACCCGCTCCCGCTTTCCGACGCAGACTACCTTGCGATTTTCGAGGCGGCATACAAATAAAAAAATCCCCGTGCGGATTTGATGATTCAATCCGTGCGGCGACACTGAGGAGAAACGACCGTGAAAAAACTTGCAATCACCCTTACCGTGCTCGCCTTGCTTGCGCTTCCGCTTGTTGCGGCGGGAAAAGGCACGGCGCAGAAATCCACCGTACAGGAGACCGACATGAACGCACAGACACAGACCGAAGCAAAACGGCTTGGCGGACTCACCCCCGAAGCCGCGCTTGCATTCCTCAAATCAACGCCCGATGTTGTCATTGTGGAAGTGAACACGGACTACTGGAAGCTCAAGACTGGCTTCATCGGTGCGCTTCACATTCCGCACGACCAGATGGCTTCTCGCTACAACGAAATCCCGCGCGGTCGCCCCGTCATTCTACATTGCGGCGCGGGTGTGGTGAGCGTTCCCGCGTATGAGACGCTGTGCGAGAAACGCCCCGACATCCCCGTGCTCGGCTACATCGCGGGGCATCCACCGGTCGCGGAATACAACAAGTGGTACAAAGAACATCACAAGTAGGAGCAAACAGATGACCGAACTTGAAAAACTCAAAGCGGGTCTTGAATACTGCTACGACGATGCGGAAGTTGAGGCGTTGAAGCTGAACGCCATCGAGCAGTGCAAGATATACAATGCGATTGACGACTCAGACTATCCCGCGCAATACGCGCAGCTGGAAAAAATGCTCGGTGCGAAGGGCGACAAGGTGTGGATTGCCAAAACCTTCAACTGCGACAACGGCAAGAACATCTTCATCGGCTCGAACTTCACGGGAAACTACAACCTGACGATTCTTGACATCCGCGAGGTGCGGATAGGCGACAATGTGATGATTGGTCCGAACACGCTGATAACAACGGTGGGGCATCCGCTTTCGCCAAAAGGACGACGGGCGCACCTGGGAATCGCAAAGCCCGTGACAATCGGAAACGATGTGTGGATTGGCGGAAATGTAACGATTCTGCCGGGCGTGACAATCGGAAACAATGTGGTCATCGGCGCGGGCGCGGTGGTGTCCAAGGATATTCCCGACAACTCGGTCGCCGTCGGCGTGCCCGCGCGGGTGGTCAAGACGATTGAAAACGATGTGGCGAAGAGCGAAAAGCAGATTGCGGACTGGGCGAGAAAATTGTAAACACGAGGACAAAATATGAAACGACTTTTCACAATCATTTTTGCCGTCACCGCGCTCTGCGCTTGCAACGCTCAGACTTCATCAACGCAGACCCGCGCGGCAAAGGGGCTTAGCGTGAGCGAAATCACCACGAACACAAAAATCCGCGATGTGAAAAGCGACGCGGACTTCGGCAACTGGGGAAGGCTCTTGTTCCCCGCGAACGAGGGCTACTATTCGGGTGACACGCTTGGAAACCTCAGCCTCACTTGGTACAGCCACATCAATGCGGCAAAGACCGTGGAAATCGTGCGCTACATGAAGGAGCGGACGCTTGCGGGCGAGCAGGTCTTTTACGACATCTACAACGAGGCGGAAAAACGCGCCGATCCTGCAAAACAAAATACAGGCCTTTTCTTTTTCAGAGGCAAACCTGGCGCAAAAACAGCCATCTGCAATGCGGGCGGCGGCTTTGCCTATGTTGGGGCAATGCACGATTCCCTGCCTCATGCACTGGAGCTTTCAAAAAAAGGTTTCAACGCATTCGCTCTGATTTATAGACCCGGCGCACAAACCGCCTGCCAAGATTTAGCGCGAGCAATCGCCTTTCTCCACAAAAACGCCGCAAAGCTCGGAATCGACATGGCGGGCTACTCGCTTTGGGGCGGAAGTGCAGGAGCAAGAATGGCAGCCTGGCTAGGCTCACTGGGAACAGAATACTTTGGTGAAAAGTCGTATCCTCGACCCGCCACCGTCATCATGCAGTACACAGGCTTGAGCGAAGTCTACGGAAATGAACCTCCCACTTATAACTGCGTTGGAACGAACGATGGAATTGCTTCCTTCAAGACAATGGAACGCCGCATAAATGCAATCAAGGCAAACGGAACAGATGCCCAGATTGAAGTATTTACAGGCTTAGGACACGGCTTTGGACTTGGGCAAGGAACCGTTGCTGAAGGCTGGATAGACAATGCGGTAAAATTTTGGGAAAAGCAGAATAAGTAGCTGAAATGTGTGAGCCCTGAGTATGCGCACGGCGAATACCGCATTACGAAAGTTTTATTGTACAAAAGGTCTGTCTGCACGCTACTCTTATTTTAGAAAACAATTTACTTTCAGGAGACATATATGGATTATGTAACACTATCAAACGGCGTAAAAATGCCACAGTTGGGCTATGGTGTGTATCAGGTGACAAAGGAAGAGGCCGAACGCTGTGTTTCGGATGCGCTGGAAGTCGGCTACCGCTCGATTGATACGGCGCAAAGTTACTTTAATGAAGAGGAAGTAGGAAATGCAATCTCAAAATCTGGAATTGCCCGCAGTGATATTTTTTTGACTACTAAGGTTTGGATTGAGCATTACGGCTACGAGGCGTGCAAGAAGTCGGTGGAAGAGTCTCTTAAGAAACTCAAGACTGATTACATTGACCTCATGCTTCTTCATCAGCCTTTTGGTGATGCTTACGGTGCATGGCGTGCTCTTGAAGAGTTTTATGAACAGGGAATTTTAAAGGCAATCGGAATCTCCAACTTTTATGCCGACCGCATGGTGGAGTTTGCGTCCTTCAACCGCATAAAGCCTATGGTGAATCAGGTGGAATGTCATCCTTTGAATCAGCAGATAGAGGCAAAAAAATGGAATGACAAGTACGGTATTCAGCTTGAAGCCTGGGCCCCTTTTGGCGAGGGACGTGGTGGTCTTTTTGAAAATCCTGTGTTAAAAGAAATTGCCGCTGCACATGGAAAAACTACAGCTCAGGTTATGCTCCGCTGGCACCTGCAGAGAGGAATTGTGGTTATTCCAAAATCAACCCACAAGGAACGCATGGCGGAAAATCTGAATGTCTTTGACTTTGCGTTGACCGATGACGAAATGGCAAGAGTCACCGCGCTGGACACCGCTACAAGCTCGTTTTTCAGCCACCAAGACCCTGCAATGGTGGAATGGTTTGTGAAGATGGTTGAGGAGAGGAAGAGCCAACATGATTCCAGCAAAGAAAAGAAGAACTGGTAATCGAAACCCAGTTGGAGAAAATGTATTTATAGCTAAAAAAGATTCTGGCCTTTCTAAAGATTCAGTTGCATTAGTTCACCAGATTATTTATTATGGTAGATAAAATGCAACTTGAAAATAAACACATAACATAAAATTCAAATCCGACACGCAAGTCAAGCTTGCGTGCGGTTTAATTTTTTGTTAGGACGACACGCCACTGGCGTGCTGTATTTTAAATATAGGAATAAAGGATGAAGCACAAAGTAAAACTTACTGTTATTGATAAAAAACTCTATCCAGAACTGCAAGCACAGTATTGTGCCGACAAAAATGCGGGAATGTGTCCGTGCTACAACGTTGGTGACGAGTTCGTTTTTGAGCGCGACGAAAACAACGACCACTTTTGGCATGGGGGACTGAACACTTTAGTAAAAACTAATGCAAATCCAGATACTGTTGCAGGAGGGCCTAAAATGCCGCACTGCTCGGAAGCATGGGATGCAATCAGCCGTTACATTTATACAGGCTTGCAAGGCGGTTCAATCATGAAAGGCTGGATGAAAGAAGAAAATACAATGATTTGTTGCTGTTCAGACGGTACAAGACCTGTTATATTCAAGATAGAAAGACTTGACGAGGAGTAAAAATATGAATGAAGTGTTAAAGGCGATAAAAGAAAGACGCAGTATTCGGAAATTTAAATCGTCTATGCCACCAAAGGAAGATTTGGAAAAAATTATTGAAGCAGGTCTTTTTGCTGCGAACGGAATGGGAAAACAGGCGACTTTAACAATTGCAGTAACAAACAAAGAAATTCGAGACAAACTCTCTAAAATAAATTGTAAAATTGGCGGTTGGCAAGATGGATTTGACCCTTTTTATGGCGCGCCTGTAATTCTAATTGTACTTGCAAAGAAAGATTGGCAAAATCGAGTTTATGACGGAAGTCTTGTAATGGGAAATATGATGCTTGCATCTCATTCTCTTGGACTTGGAAGTATTTGGATTCATAGAGCGAAGGAAGAATTTGAAATGGATGAATGGAAGAAATTCCTTTCTGAACTTGGAATTGAGGGAGAATGGGAAGGAATAGGACATTGTGCCGTCGGATATATTGAAGGTGATATTCCCAAAACAGCTCCTCGTAAAGAAAATAGAGTATTTTGGGCAGAATAAAAGAAGTCCTAACATGGTTTTCAAAGCCGACACAGCGGTCAAGCCGCTGTGCGGTTTAAAACGCAAGTTATGTGGACGCCCTCACTGGGGCGCTGGAGGAAAAATGAAAAAAATAGTATTTATAATTTCTGTGCTTTTTCTTATCTCGACGAGCCTTTTTGCATCTGTACCTGAATTAGAAAATGGAACGGTTATTTCATTAAGTGATTATTCTGAAAAGTTTAAGGATAATATAATTCTCACAAATTATTCCTCTTTATCGGAAATAGATATCGAGTTTAGTATTTACAAAGACTCAAAATGGATTTCTATAGGAAAAATCACAGGTTGTCCTTTTGGAAACGAGGTTAAACTTATTACAAAAGAAAAATTCAAGAATATAAGTTTTATTGGATATAAAGCAGAACTTCCAAGTGATAAGAAAGTTTCTATAGATGTTCGTCATCATGATTTAAGGTTATATATAATCGAAAGTTCAAATAACTATTTTGGAAGTGCTAAGGATTTTTCAAATGTAACAGAATCTCCTTCGAATGGAATATATAAATTTGATACAACTGAACAGCGAAGAGATTATGAAGATGATGTACGTGTCCAAAATGCTCCAAAAAGTATAATAATGTTTAAATCTCCAGATTATGGTACATGGGATGTTTATGCAACAATTTCAGGGAACAAAGTCAACAATTACTATCATGATGATATTGATGATTATGCACCGTATTGGATTATTCAAGTAATTGATGAGCATAAATTCTACACAATATCTGCATTTTCAAAAAATGATAATTTAAATTTTACATTTCAAAAAACAGACCATATTGAAGAAAAATTTACATCAGAAGATGATGTTGAATCTCAATTGCTGAAAATAAAACACTTGTATGAAAAAGGCATAATTAATGAAGATGAATATAAAGCCTCAAGATTAAAAATATTGGGTTTATAATTTAATCACATAACATGGTTTTCAAAGCCGACACAGCGGTCAAGCCGCTGTGCGGTTTAAAACGATAGTTATACGGACGCTCGCACTGGGGTGCTTTTCTATAAAGTAATAGTCTAAAAAACAAAAATATAGTATCACCGCGTCCTCAGCCATTTCCTTTGCGGTCACTTGTTTTTTATCGATGAGGACGTAGACGAATTCGAAAAGCTGGTCAATCTGCGTGAGCTAAATTATAGCACGAAAATATGACAATTGACCGTCATATTTATTTCAAAATCTCGACACAAGCCGCTTTTATATCTATGATAAAATAATGGAAGAAACCGTACTTCACGAAATTGAACCGGTCTGGAACTCAGAAAGCCAACTGCTGCTTTTGGGAACAATGCCCTCGCCGGCCAGCCGCAAAGCCGGATTTTTTTACATGCATCCGCAAAACCGATTCTGGAATGTTCTTCCGGCTGTCTTTGGCGAAAAACTGGCTTATCCGAACAATTCACCCGACAGTGAAAGTGCGATTCGTGAGAGGCGGGAATTTCTTCTTCGGAACAAAATCGCCCTTTGGGACGTGCTTTCGTCCTGCTCGATTGAAGGAGCGGCAGATTCAAGCATAAAAAATGCAGAGCCGAATGATTTCACAGAAATACTTGAAAAATCAAAAATCCGTCTAGTCTTTTGCACAGGAAAAACAGCCTTCAACTTTTGGAATAAATTTTGCGCTCCACGCTACGAAGAAAAGTTCGGCTTAAAATGTGGCTGTCTTCCAAGCACAAGCCCGGCAAATGCCGCATGGAATCTTGAAAAATTGATTGAGGCTTATGGAGCGGTAAAGGTCTAAAATGAAGGAAATTTCCTACAGCAAAAAGAAAGGGGTACGATTATGAAAAAACTTATTGCTTACTGCGGCTTAGACTGCGAAAAATGCGACGCTTACATTGCGACACAAAACAACAACCAGGCTTTGCGTGAAAAAACTGCGAAATACTGGAGCGAACTGAACGGTGTTGAAATCACGCCGGAAATGATAAACTGCGACGGCTGCCGCATGGACGGACGAAAAACGCCATATTGCGAAATCATGTGTCAGATAAAAATCTGCGCCCAGTCAAAAAAGATGGAAACATGCGGTTCCTGCCCTCAGGTCAAAAAGTGCAAGACCGTCGGAATGGTCAGCGGAAACAATGATGAAGCACGGAAAAATCTCGGGGTATAAGGGAATCTCTCGCATCGTGAATACGAAAAATCTTGCTCCTATTCTGGCACTTTTAGTTTTGAAACATCAACCATTTCCACGATGTGCGTTTTTGGTGGCTGAGGAATGAAGCCGAGCGAATAAAGCGGGAACGTCTCAAATCCTGCTCCACTTCCGATGTTCGCATCTGCAATTTTGACCGCAGGGTGCGTGCCGAACCGGTTGGGATTTGCAATCACGAATTTCATGCTCGTTGCCCTGTTGTTTCCCGCCTTACATTCTATGATTACGACCTCGCCGTTTTTTTCGGTCAGAAAATCAAGTTCAGGAGAGCCGCTCGGGGCATGAAAATAATAAAGCTGCTTTCCAAGCTTTGCAAAACTCGAAGCGACCATGTTTTCCGCCACCGCCCCCTTGTACGAGCCTAAATCGCCGTTCAGAATTTTCGCAGGAACTTCATCGCCGAGCTGAGAGACAAGAAGGCCTGTATCAGCAAAAAAGACTTTGAATTCAGTAGAAATCTTTGCGGTCTCAAGCGGATAAACAAGCTCCCTTGTGTTGTAAGATTTTATCACAAGCCCGACATCTTCCAGATACTGCAGACCGTCCGCTTTTTCGGGAGAATGACCTTTTACATCAACGAGACTGAACTGAAATTTTTTGTATTCCTTTGAAAGCTGAGCCGGAAGAGAATTGAGGCAGCCTTCTGCACGAAGTTTCAGCACCTCGTTTATCTTGTCATTGCCGTTTGAATCTTTGTAACGACCGAAGTCATCTTTTATCGACGACAGAATCTGATTCTGCACCTCGCGAACCTGATTCAAATCATGAGTCGCAAAAAAAACGTTCACAGCCTCGGGCATTCCGCCAACAATCAGATATTGAAGATAAAGCGAGCGGATGCTTTCATGCACGGTCTGCTCAATCATCGTCTTTTCGGAAATCGATTTTTCGATATATGCAAAAACTTTTTCATCCATTCCCGTATTCACAAGAAATTCACGGAAAGTCAGCGGATACATGGTAATCTGCTCTTCATAACCGACCGGCACGCCCCTGACATAAGGACTTCTGAAACCTTTTACGCCAAGAAAACTGCCCGTACAGATTACATCAAACCTACCGTCAATAGCCCAATATTTGAGCGAACTCCGCGCATTTGCACAATCCTGAATCTCGTCAAGGATAAGAAGTGTTTTGTGTGGAATGAAACGCGCCGTTTTTTCGACTGAAGTGATTGCGAGCACTATTTTTTCGACATCAAAATCACCGTCAAACGCCTTGTGCACGGCCGTGTTTGAACGCAAATCAAGATAAATCACGCTTTCATAGAATTCTTCGCCGAATTTTTTTACCGTGTATGTTTTTCCGATTTGCCGCAGACCTTTGATTACAAGCGGTTTATGAGGACGATTTTTCCATTCAAGAAGCTCATTCACAACATCTCTTTTAAGCATTTTCTGTACTTCCACAGAGATTATACCGCAGTTTTGTCATTTTTCAAAGGTATTTTGCCATTATTTTTGTCATTTTTCAATGGATATTTATGTGTAATTTTGTCATTTTTAAGAGGTATTTGAGCAGAGTTTTTGTCATTTTTCAAAGGATTTATCAAAACTACAGCATTTTCATTTTTTATTCTATAATCAAAGTAACATGGAAAAATCGAGCTGATTACACCAATCGACAAAGAAAAGAGCGTAAAATTTTATACTGAAAACTGCGGCTTTATGATTGATAATGAAGAGATGGACGGAATCGCAAAAATGTATCATTTTAGTATGAGGCGGTAAAACATGCGAATCATAAATCTTGTTGAAAATGAACCGGGCGGAAGCGGCTGTGAGGCGGCTCACGGACTTTCGTTCTATGTTGAGACGGAAAATCATAAAATGCTCTTCGACACAAGCCCTGGCGATGTCGTCCTTCATAATGCTCAAAAGCTTGGCGTGGATTTGACTGCGGTTGACACGGTGATTTTGAGCCACGGTCACTATGACCATTCGGGCGGAATCCTCTCGTTTGCGGCTCTTAATCCGAACGCGAAGATTTACATGCAGCAAAATGCCGGCGGGGAATATTATGCGTATGACGGAGAAGAAAAGGGCTTCCGCTACATCGGGATTGATAAAAAGATTCGTTCGCTCTCACAGGTGCACTTGTTGACCGGCGACACAAAGATTGATGACGAGCTTCAGCTTTTTACGGTTGATACCCGGGCTTTCCCGCTTCCTTCAACGAACAAGCGTCTCCGGGAGCTTTGCGGCGGCGAGTATATTCAGGACGAGTTCCGCCACGAGCAGAATCTGCTTTTGACATCGGAAGGAAAGAAAATCCTTTTCTGCGGCTGTGCGCATAACGGCATTCTGAATGTGATGGAAACACTTAAGCGCAAATTT
>JAFSJX010000100.1 GCA_017449285.1 Treponema sp. | reverse complement strand
TTGGCATAAGAAATCCTCCTTAAATCCGCGTGTGCGGCATTGCCGGTGCGGACGAATTTCTTAATGTGCCGTGATCAGATTTACTCGAAGTGGTGCTTCAACACATGTGTCGTTTGCATTAAGTTTTGTGAGTATAGCAGAAAATCGGGAAAATAAAAAGCAAGAGGTAGCTTTTTCATATCAGGTCTTTATTTTTTTAATTAAAGGTATAAATCGAATTATTACTTTCTAATTTTGCCAATTGGTTTATTCTGATTGACAAATTGATTGATATTTTTATCCTTGTAAGACTTCCTTCAGTTGTTTCATCATTTCAACCCTGCACACGGCATAAAACTTAACATTCACTTCCTCGTCTTCAATTTTTCTGTTATACTATGCATATGAACGAAATCGAACAGAACTACACCCGAAGGCGGAGAAATCCGATTCCGTCTGTGCTTTTGGCGGTCTTGTGCGCCGCTTGCGTGATTGTAGCGCGGTGGTCGCTTGTTCCCACGGCGATTCCCATTCACGGTATAATCTTTTCTTACAGCGATATTTTCGTGATTCTTTCGGCGGGAATCGGCGGGCTTGGGAGCGGGATGCTTTCATTCGTCCTTCTGTTCATTGCAGAATTTTTCCATATAGACGGCAATTTTGCGGGGGGCTACACGCTTTCAACCTATCTGATTCTGATTTTTGTGAGTTCAAAACTTTCCTACGACCGAATGTTCACGAGCTGGCACAGGATTTTGCGCTCGCTCCTTGTCCTTTCCGTCATTCTTTCGCTTTGCTGGCACATCACTTTCACGGTTCTCATGCCCGCATTCAACATTTCCGATGACAACGCCTATCTTGGAATCTCATACTGGCGGCTTTTTCTGAGCGCGATTCCCGAATGTGCCGTTTCGGTGGCGGTGATTGCTTCGTTCTTCCGCTTTGCGAGCGACAGGACGAAACTCCTTTTTGGAAGCGGATGGCTTTACACGCAAAAATTTGAGGGGCGGCTGAAAGCGGACGGCGCGAGGCGGAAATATGTGTTGGGCTTCCGCGTGACGGTCATTTCGATTGGCGAGGCGGTGCTGTTGTGCATCGTGGCGATTTTGTTCAGCGACATTCAGACTTCAATCAGCGTTGGCTCTCCGTTCTGCATTTTTCTCATCGGCTCGATGTGGCGCGAGAATCTTCAGCTTGCCATCACGATGATGTGCGCCGCGCTTCCTATCGGCTACCTGTTCAACTGGTTCATTCTTTCGTATGTGGTCGTTCCGATAAACGAAATGGCGTTCGTGATGGAGCAGTATTTTGACGAAGAAGGAAACAAGCGGCTCACCGCGCTCCCCGACCTTGCGATTGAATCGGGCGATGAGATTGAAAAACTCTACAAGAGCCTGCAAAAAATGGTGTCGAACACGAATGTTTATTTGGAGCGGATGCTTGACGCGGAGAAAAAGTCGGCGCACCTCACGGAAGGCTTCATGCTCGCGCTGGCAAAGGCGGTGGACGCAAAAGACCACTACACGAGCGGACACAGTGAGCGGGTTGCCGAATACTCGCGGGAAATCGCCCGTCGGCTGGGGAAGAGCGAGGTGGAACAGCGCAACATCTACACGATGGGGCTTCTACACGACATCGGGAAAATCGGCGTGAGTGAGGCGATTATCAACAAGAACGGAAGGCTCACGGACGAGGAATTCGCCGAAATCAAGAAGCACCCCGCCAAAGGCTACGAGATTTTGCAGAATGTGACCGAACTTCCCTCGCTCGCCACTGGCGCGAGGTGGCATCACGAGCGGTACGACGGTCGCGGCTACCCCGACGGGTTAGCGGGCGAGATGATTCCCGAAGAGGCGCGGATTATCGCCTGTGCCGATGCCTACGACGCGATGACAAGCAAGCGGGCATATTCCGATGTGCGACCGCAAGCGCAGGTGCGAGCCGAAATCGAGCGGTGCAAGGGAAGCCAGTTCGACCCGAAGATTGCCGATGTGCTTCTTTCGATGATTGACGATGATACCGAGTACAAAATGCACGAAGGGGCGTAATACTGCAAACGCCGTATCAGTTTTGAAGTGCACTTCATTTTTCATATCAGGCCTTTATTTTTTTAATTAAAGGTATAAATCGAATTATTACTTTCTAATTTTGCCAATTGGTTTATTCTGGTTGGCAAATTGATTGATATTTTTATCCTTGTAAAACTTCCTTCACTTGCTTCATCATTTCAACCCTGCACACGGCATAAAACTTAACATTCACTTCCTCGTCTTTAATTGGAACGGCTACACGGCTTGTTTTTTTTAAGGCAGGAAGATGGTCTGCCTGTTCAGTGTAATCCGTTGCGAATGCTGGAAGTGTTGAATGTGCAATTATATCCCTCAGGTCTGTAATGTCATCCTGCTCAATAAACTTTGCATCGGGAATTGCATGCTTAACCGCATTGGACCAGAATCCAAGTTCTGAAAGCATTATGAAGGTTTCGCCTGCAAGTTCTTTGAGTTTTACAGATTTACGATT
>JAFSJX010000099.1 GCA_017449285.1 Treponema sp. | reverse complement strand
TCCATCTTCAAAAGGCAGAGGCACATCAAAAGTCGCAAAATACTTCCGCATAAACTCAGGACTTTGGCAGGGCGACACAGCGCTTTCTACCGAAGCGAACATTGCGCTTGCTTTGCTGGACGCAGGTGCAACTGTGAACTTTGAAACTGTCTGGGAAAAGGGGCACACATGGGCAGAACGCAAGGGAGAAAGCTCAGCAAACTTCATTCAGTGGGTTCACGACTGCATTGTTTCACAAGAAGCAGATGAATGATATGACGACCTTATCCGCATGGACACACATCTTCATGTTGATGTCGATATGGGAAGTGCGGATGCAGAAAACCCAAAAATCGACTTGGCAAGGGCAATCAAAAAATCGGGCATGAACGCAATCGGCATGAATTTTGCGGTGGATTATGTCGATTTGACGGAAAAAGGACAGGCATTCGACCGTTTCACCAATGCGATGAACGCCTTTGACAAAATTTTAGAAGAAAACAATTTGAAGCGAACTTTGACAGACGCTGATTTCAAGGAACATTTGAAAAAAAACGAGCCTGTCGTGATTCAAGCGGTGGAAGGAGCGCACTTTTTGGAGGGCGATGTTTCACGCGTCCAGATTGCATACGACCGTGGAATCCGCATTTTTGATGTGTTCCATGACGAGCACGCAAATCCGTCTTTGGGCGATGTGTTCGGAAAACCGCAGGTTTACGGCGGACTGACTGATTTGGGCAGGGAAACTATTCGTGAGGCAGAAAGGCTTGGCATGGTGGTGGACATTACCCACGCAAGCGAAAAAACGATTCTTGACGCGCTCCAAGTTGTAACAAAGCCATTCCTTCTTTCTCACACGGCACTTTTGTCATCGCTCCAGAGTGAAGAAAATCCTCTCGCCCCGTTCTTTGAGATGCGTTACATTTCAGAAGAATTGGCAAAAAAGATTGCGGATGCAGGCGGCGTGATTGGCGTGTGGCCGCAGATTACGGAAACGCCCGATGTTTACGCAAAGCGAGTCCGTGCGATGACGAATGTTGTCGGCACAGACCATGTGGCTTTAGGCTCTGACTCAAAAATCACGCCCGCTTTTGATGAGCGGAAAAAGTCTTTCAATCCTGCCCCGGCCTACAAAAACCATGTCTGGACAGCGGTAGGAGACAGCTACTATCATTCGATTGTGGTTGCGCTGGCAAAAGAAGGATTTTCAAAAGAAGAAATCTACAAACTCTGCGGAGGCAACTTCTACAAGGTGTTCGAGGCGGCGGGGAAGTAAGGGTGTGTAAAAAATTAAGAAATTGCACAGTATCTTTGTGATGATTTTTTTATTTGGGCGTTCCCCTACGCGGCAAGCCGCTTCAATCACTAGACATTTTTCTTGCGTACTGTAAATTTTCGTCTAAATCTGGTATAATAATTGTATTATGGCAGGAAACAGCAACTTACACGCTTCAAAGGCAGATAAAGCCGATGAATTTTATACAAACCTATCCCTCGTTGAAAACGAGTTGAAACATTACAAACAGCATTTCAAAGGAAAGACAATATTCTGCAACTGTGACGACCCATACGAATCAAATTTTTTCAAGTATTTTGCAATGAACTTCAACGAACTTGGCTTAAAGAAACTCATTGCCACCTGTTATGCAACCTCGCCGATTGCACAAAAAGAACTTTCACTGTTTCCTGACCTTTTTGACGAACCAACAGAGGACAAAGCGAGCGACCACCGCAAACCTTACAAAGTTGAAATTACCGAAGTCGCCGACTACAACAATGACGGGGCGGAAGATTTGGCAGATGTCGAATGGCTCTTGAAGAACAAAAAGAATACGCGAGAACTTTTAAAGGGCGATGGGGACTTCAGAAGCGAGGAGTGCATTGAGCTTTTAAAAGAAGCGGACATAATCGCCACGAATCCGCCTTTCAGCCTGTTCCGCGAATACTTGGCTCAGTTGGAAACATACGGAAAGAAATTCGTCATTGTCGGAAATATGAACGCCGTTACATACAAAGAAGTGTTTCCGCTGATTGCCCAGAACAAACTGTGGCTCGGCTACAACAGCGGTCATTTTTGGTTCAAAGTTCCAGACTCTTACGAGGAAAAGAAAACGGACTTCAAGATTGACGAGAACGGTCAGAAATGGCGGCGAATGGGAAACATCTGTTTCTTCACCAATCTTGATATAGACAAACGCCACGAGGATATGCCTCTTTTCCGAAATTACACGCCCGAAGCATACCCAAAGTATGACAACTACGATGCAATCAATGTGGATAAAACCGTTGATATTCCCTGCGACTATTGGGGCGTAATGGGAGTGCCGATTACATTCTTGGATAAATATAATCCCGACCAATTTGAGATTGTCGCATTCAGAAAAGGAAACGATGGGAAAGACTTGGTGTACTCTTTTTCTGAACCTAATAATTTTGCGAGCGAAGCGAGCAAAATTATAGCCGACAGCGGCGAGCCGACAGCGGCGAGCCGACAGCGGCGAGCCGACAGCGGCGAGCCGACAGCGGCGAGCCGACAGCGGCG
>JAFSJX010000012.1 GCA_017449285.1 Treponema sp. | reverse complement strand
CGAATTTTTTCAAAGGTGAAAATCTGAATTTTCAAATTATCAGGCTTGGAAAAGGCGATTTAATTCGGATTTTAATCCGTTTTTTGGATAAATTCGCAAAAATACCAATTCGCTCATTCCATGCTTTTTGGGAACACGCCCCATATCGGATAGGCGACCGCCAGCGCGGTTGCGGGGGCGTCCGTCTGAATCCAGAACACGCCGTTCATGAGGACTTTATAACGCGCCGTATGACCGTAGGGCGTCAGCGTCGGCGGCGGGAACGTCCCGAAATACTCCGGGCGTTCCTCCATGCCGTCCAGCGCGGTTTCCCGCAGGGTTTCCCTGTCGGCGTCCGACGCGCTCTCCCGCATTCGATACCGCATTATCTCGTACTGGATGATTTTCCGCGTCTGCCGTTGCGCGTCCATCGGATAGAGCAGATACCCCGGACAGTCGGGAATCTCCCCGCCATACGCTTTCGCCTCGTTCGGGATTGCGTCCGCGTCCCGGTCAACGACATAAAATTCCGTCCCATTCCGTTCGCCGTCACCGCCCGTGCAAACGTACCAGACGCCGGGGCATTCCTCCTCCGTATTCCGCACCTCGCCAATCTCCGCCTCCAACGCTTCCCGACGCTCCATGAAATCCTCAAAGCCTTTTCCCGCGTCCATTCCAAGCGCTCCTTTTCCTGATTTTCTTCGGAGAAACCCTGCGTTTTCTCCTGAAAACGCCGTAAAAACGGGATAAAACCGCGCTTTTGCCGTATGCAACGCAATATTGATTCCGTTGTGACGGACGCGGTTTTCGCCCCTTTTTCCGGCGAATGGAGGCGGTTTTGCGACTGAAACGGCGTGAAAATCCGGCTGGGCGCAAAAAAATTCAGGCTTCCGGCCTGATTTTCATGCCATTTTTTAAGTTTTTACGGAGCGTTCGACGTTTTTCGATTGACTGCGTGGGCGCAAACGGCTAAAATAGGGACAACCGGAGGGACGGACGGTGGGATGAAATACAACGGAATCAATATTTCGTTATCCCGTTATCAGACGACGAGGCCGAGCTTCTCCATTTGCCGCTCATGCTCCGCGCCGCTTTCCATAATGTAAATGCGCGTAGTGTCTATGCTGGCGTGACCGAGAAGGTCGGCCAGTTTCGCCACGTCTTTCGCCATGCGGTAATAGGACACCGCGAACAGGTGCCGGAAGTTGTGCGGGAATACTTTATGCGGCTCCACATGGGCGGCGGCGCAAATCGCCCGGAGTTCTTTCCAGATGTTGGAGCGGTTGACCGGATTGCCGCGTTTTGTTACGAACACGGAGCCGCTGACGATTCCCGCAGTTTCGCAGTAGTCCAGCAACATCTTGCGCAGTTTCTTTGGGATGAAAACTGTGCGCTGTTTGCCTTTACAGTTCACAACCGCGCTTCCGCTTCGGAGCGCCTCAATCGTAATGAACTGTAACTCATTGGTTTACTTTTTGCGGAACTATGTAAAATGGCAAACTCAGATATATCGCACAGAGGAGGGCACTCGTAATGCCTTTAGCGTTACGAGTGCCCTCCTTATATTAGCGTCGAGTGACTGTAGTAGTATTATCGAACGCACCTTCACTGATAGCCGCTTTCGATGGTATACTGACATTTTTTAAATGGTCACATCTTGCGAATGCATCTGTTCCAATCTCCGTAACACTATCAGGAATATTGATGTTTGCAAGATGTATGCACCACGAAAAAGCATACGCTTCAATTATAGTGACACTATCAGGAAGAGTCACGCTATTCAGATTTTCGCAACCGTGGAAGGCACCATTGCTAATCTTGGTGATGCTATTTGGAATCTTTAGGGTAGTAAAACCACAATATTCAAATGCGCTATAGTCAATTTCTACAACGCTATCAGGAATTATGACGTTGTTCAAATTATAGCAACCGCTGAAAGCATATGGGGCAATGTGTGTTACGCTATTTGGAATGCTGGCACTTACTAAAGCATAGCAATTCCAAAAAGTCCCGTATTGAATTTTCTTAACTCCTTGAGGAATTATAATGCTAATTAGGCTGTCGCAAGATCCAAAGGCATTAGCTCCAATACTGGTCACAGCATTTGGAATGTGGATATGTTTCAGAGATTGGCAGGCAAAAAAGGCGAATTCCCCAATGTTGGTAACACTATCAGGTATGACCACTGTAGAAAGACTGCCGCAACCATAGAAAGTAGAGGCTTTAATACTGGTAATACCTTTTGGTAGACTGATATGTGTCAATCTGCCGCATCCGGTAAAAGCATCTGCGCCGATATTTGTAATACTATCTGGAAGTATAATATTCTGAATGCCACATCCAGCGAACGCGCCAGTCCCGATGCTTTCAAGACTATTTGGTATTTTAATACGTGCCATATGGATTAAACCATAGAACGCATAGTCGCCAATTCTGGTAAGATTTCCTTCCAGAATCACATAAATGATATCTTTTCTGTTCTCCCACCACGGCGTATTGACCTTTTCGATAGAGTCAATATAGCTAAAAGTATAATTCTCTATTGCTCCATTGCCTGAGATTCTTAAAACGCCTTCATCGTTAAGAGACCAGAGAATATCGTCGGAAACTCCAATCTTTCCTGAGCGAATAACCTCGCCATTCAGTTCGGAATTTGCCACTGACAACCACGATTCGTTGTAGTTTACAACAGTAGATTCATCGAATGCGGTTTCTGAAAGGACAGCGCTATCCGATACGACGACACTTTTTAATGCATCGCAACCATTGAATGCCCATCCATCAATATTCAAGACGCTGTCCGGAATATTGATTTTCTTTAAAGAAGTGCAATCACGAAAGGCGCATGATCCAATACGAGCTATGCTATTGGGAAGTGTAACAGAAGTTAGGGAAGAACACTCGAAAAAGGCGTAACTTCCAATACTGGTCACTCCGTTTTTAATGTCAAGAGCGGTAATGGATTTTCGCATATCATACCAAGGAGTGTCAACCCCATCAGAGTCGGAATCATATTCTGGCATGTCTCCCGCACCATGGATAGTCAGTACGCCACTATTGCTTAGAGACCATGTAAGGCCGCCTGATTCGCCATTTGCAACAGTTAATGACGATGGTGAGGACTTGCTTTCCTCAGTTTTAGTGGAATCGCTTTCAGTTACTGAAATGTCCTCCAAAACATTCTCTGAATTCCTGTTAAGGCGTTTAAAGATGAATGGGCTGAGGTCATGATATTCTAAAATATCATCCGCAGAATCATCATTATAATGTCTGCCCCATAGCAGATAAAATGTTTTTGTTTCATCGTCATACCATGAAATGCCTGCTCTACGTCCGGCTTCTTTGCCCGCAGGTAAAAGCCGTTCCACGTCATCATAGTCAAGAGACGATTCCTCAATGATTCCATTGTTCATACGGTAAACGAAAACCGTCGAGGAGGTACTCATGCTATTGCAGATTAATTCTGTGACGCCATCGCTGTCTACGTCACGAATGAAGTATTCTCCCTCATCTACGTAACCACCATATCCGCCAACCAGTATCATCTTGCCGTCGGAAGAGAAAACGTAAAAGTCACGTTGCCGGAAAGCTATTTGAGCAGGAGCGTCGATATAAAAACCGGATAAGCCCATGAGGTTCTCAACAGCAGTCGGTACGGAGAGATTAGGATACTCCGAATAATAGTCAGTCAAATAATCGTAATGATACTCATTATCCTCGTAATTTTGGAGGAAATCCTTCAGATTATCTAAACTGTTTTTGATAGCCAGAGTCTCCGTGTTTTTATAACCAGCTTCTAAAATCTCCGCCGCTTCCCGATAATTTCCACGCCAAAAGCTCTCATCAGACGCTTTCTTATAAGAATACGAATCCACATCGCCGAACTTTTCCGGCGCGGACTTATACCACTGGTAAATAGACCAGTAATTATGACCGTCAATGTTTTTTAACTTCAAGACGGCGTAGTGTCTGCCCTCGTAGGAATCCGGAGACGGAAAATCGATTTCTGAAAAAGCGTCATATACGAGATGATAAAACTCACCATCGTACTTTGCGGACACAATGAACGGATATACGCTACCGCCAATCCCTAAATCGGGTTTGTAATAATTCCCGCCATCATAGTAATAATTATGACCGTCAGGATTAGCTCCGCTGGCCTCGCGCATGTTTTGAATAGCGTCATCGGAACAGTTAAAAATATTCCGAAGCAACCAGTCAACATCCTCACTTTTATAACGAACAAAATACGTCCATTGGCTTGGAATTTGTACGCTGTCCGGCTCTACCGGAGTTATTTCCATCCACTCATACGGCTCATTACCTAAAAAGTATGACCCCATCACCCGGTCAAGAATATTCACCTGCTCATGAACGCTCTCGTCCGTGAAGTCGTATTCGTCCGCGTCATACGCAAACTCGAAATCAAAATCTGCGAGGAATACATTAAGCGCATCCGCTTCGGGTAATAAGGCGATATCAATATCTGCTGGAGCGGCCTTCTCCACGGTGAGTCCTGATGAAGAATCGCGTCTTGCCAGAACGAAGTCGGAACTTTCATCATTAGGCACAGCAGGAGTTAATTTTATTGTTCCACTTGAATACTGTATATCCGCCTCGGTGTTACTTGGGAAAAGCGACGGGTCGATTTTTACAGTGCAATTCTGATAGGCGTCTTTATCAATCTGGAGCGTATAATGGTCTGAAAAATGCTCATAAGCAGACTGATTTGTGGAACCAAAAAACGAGGATAAGCCCAACCACAGCTTTTGAAACAAATTGTTTCCTTCCGATTCCGGGTAATAGCGGATATAGGAGCCTTGAATTGAAAATCCTCCGTTGGCATCCGTAGAAATTTCGCCTATCCAGCTATCCGACTCTCGGCTGAGTTTTACGGTAGCCCCTTGTATCGGGCTGTTTGTTTCTTGGTCAATGATTGTACCGCTAACAGTGAAATCGACCTTTACGTCCGTTTTTTCCCTGATTTCGACTTCATAAAATGCATCTTGAATTGCCAAGATTTGCAATGGAGTAAAATCAAGATTTTGCGCAGCTTTGATAACTGCTCTACGCGCATCAAGGAATTTAGCCGAACTTGTCAGCCCAAACATGGATTGGTAAAATAAGTTTGCCCACTGCTTGTCGCTAACATTGCCTGTGCGCGAATCGGTCATCATTAGATAGGAGGCATGGTCAAAAACATTGCAAAGCGCATATTTAATACCGTTATCTCCTCCTATTTTCCGATATTGACTTTCTCTTTCACGAAACTCAGTCATTGTTGCCGGGTAGTCAGCTGTTGGTTCACCAGGCTTGAAAAGCCCTGTGCTTCCGGGATTATCCATATATCGTTTGATTAAACCGGCATCCTCGCCAAACTCCCACCTGCTTGCTCCGACTTTACCTTCAATCAAACATCCCATGATATCTGAGTAGGCTTCATTTAAACCTCCAGGTTCTTTTTTGTCTCCAAGGCTGTTAATACTTGATGTTACAGCGTGGGTGAATTCATGCGCCACTGTATCAAGTGCCTTTTCGTTTCCACCAGAACCAAATTCGATTCTTTTCCCTCCTAAAATAGGCCAGCGTTCTACCCATTGGGCGTTGTTTTTTATAGAACCATAGCCAACTATTGCTCTGATTTCGGATTCTTTGCCGTCATAAGAATTGCGCGAAAGGTTATCATGATAATAATCATAAACCTTAGAGAGGTTAAGGTAGGCAATTATAGATTCTTGACTTGCCTGCCACGCCCAATTAAATACGACAATTTCACCAGGAAAGGAGTATTTCTTTTCACCCAATTTTTGCGATTGGTAAATGGTAATGTTCCTGTCAGGATCATGAAGCCGGTAAAGAGCAGGTTCATCGTTATTTTGCTCAATTCTGATTGGAACCTTTTCATCGTAGCCATGTCCCGGGCGAATATAATATTTGCTATAGGTAGCAGGGAGTTGATAGGTGGTAGGCACCCACTCAGAAATTTCGGCATCGCTCGTAACGGACATGTAGTGGTTTTCTTCAGTGTAGACTGCGCCGCAATTGTCCCCGTTTGCGTAAATGTAAACCGTTTTGCTAATGTCGGGAATGTACAGCGTTGAATCAAAAAACTCAACTTCATCGGTTGAATTTTCAATCTCTACAGCGTAAGCCAACAAGGGCGAATCATCGTTATCCATCGCATATATGACCAACTCAGCGTTCACATCAAGTGACCGTTCAAATGCGTTGAAAGCGTCTTCTGCGATGGAATTGTCGATGATTTGACCATCAATGTAGGCTTGAATCGCTTCACCCGCCATTAAAAACTTTATAGCGTTCGCTTTAGCTTCTTCAGGCGTGATTTTTGCGTCGGTATCTACACTTTCAATGCTGGGCACGTAACTGCTAAACAATGCGTCAACATTAGAATCACGGTCTGCGGAAAGAATAATCTGACTGCCTAAAACTCGAACACCGTTGACTGACGGGGAGTAACGATAGTAATTTGCTTGAAATTCGCCGTCATCATACGGCTGGCTGATAAAGTCTTCAGCATCGGCGTGGAAAGAATCGCCAAATAGCGTGGAAGCGGAATTCAACACAGACGCGGCCTCGGAAGAGTCCGTGACTGTTTGAGAGGTAAAGTTGCCGTCAATAAAAGAAACGCGCTTCCCGTCAATAGCGGCCTCAATTGTTCCCTCTGAAATCAGGCTCTCAATACGGTCAAGGTCAATTGCCTTGTCATGGGGAAAAACGAATTTCCATACGGCATACGAGAGTGTCACCAAAACAAGGCATACGAACAGGAGGATTGTAAGTCTTTTTTTCATCATTCATCCCTTTCTTTCGCATATTTAGCGGTAAATTGAGCATATACCACCTTCTTTGCTTATGTGAATTAAAGTACCGCGCTTGTCCCATGGACGGGGAGCGAATCCTCGTCTTTCAAGCTCTACCAGAAACACAGAAAGCGGCGTCGAGCCTATAAACCTCGACACAGTCTGTCAACGCATAGCCCTTTTTCGTCAAAATATCCGCTCGCCTATTGCAAAAACACAGGAAAACGGATATTAAGAGGGGCGTAGCATAGTTTGCCGTGCTGAATAGTGAGGTTGCTCGCATGAAGTTGTAGGGTGTTCCAACACCCTACGGTCACCCGCTAATTTGTGTCTCCGTTGGCTATTATATACAAGCGCGGAAAAGATTTCAAGTGTTTTTTGAAAATTTGCCTTAAAGAGCGTCTGTGTTCCTTCTGGCCTTTGCTACGAATGGCGGAATCGCTTCGGAAAGAAAAATACGCGCAGGGTTTCAGCGGCTTCCCAGAATTTCCGCGCTAAAATCGAAAGAAATCCGTTCCCGCTTCCGGCGTCAGGATTATCACGTCTTCGGACGGCGAGGTTTGTTCCGTGTCCGGCAGTAGCCATCTGAGCAGTCTGTCGCCTCCTGACTGTTCCATGAGATTGAACTTCAGAACATAGTCCGGGAAATTCCGGTAGACTGCGTTCATCAGCGCGGTGGCGTCTATCTGCGGACACTCCCGCATTGCGCGGTACGTCCGTCCAAGCTCAAAGACCGCGAGACATATCGCCTCGTCCGGGAAGAACAGACAGCCGAAACCGTCCGCGTCCCCTTGCGCCTGTCCCATGACATAAGGCGAGAATACATCGTCCCATATCGGGTACGCGACCGCCATCGCGGTTTTAAGGCAGTCCGTTTGAAGCCAGAAGACGCCGTTCAT
>JAFSJX010000098.1 GCA_017449285.1 Treponema sp. | reverse complement strand
TTGATTTGTACAGGTCTGCAATCAGCTCAATAATCGAATCTTTTTCAAATTCCGAAAGTCGTTTTTTCAGCTGGCCAACAGTAAGTTCGTTTGATTTTGATTTGCTGAGCATAGTTTGAGTATACAATTATTTTATTGAATCTGCTATCATGAGCGTGGAGAAAAACATCGATACGAAAAAATAAGTTATATTGTCTTATCGAGCATGGATTATGGACATAAAAAAGTATCTTAAAACCTTATCTAAAGAAGATTTGATTTCTCTGTTGATGGACTTGTCTGACACGGATTCTGCTGTCAAAAATTTTCTGACAGAAAAACAGTATTCTTTTCAGATGCAACCCGAAGAAAATGAGACAATATTTCCCGCAACGGATAATCTTTTTAATCAGCCTCACACAATTAATCGGCAAAGCTCACCACAAGAAAAAATCAATTTGTATAAATCACTTTTTATCGGGCGGAAGGATGTATTTGCGCTCCGCTGGGTTAATACAAAATCTAACAAAAGCGGTTATTCTCCCGTCTGTGGCAATAAATGGGCTTCGGGTAAATGTGATATGAAGAAATATTCTTGTGCAACTTGTCCGTACAAATTACCAGTGGCATTGACTGATAATTACATTTATAATCATCTCGCTGGCAAAGATGAATTCTGTCGTGATGTCATCGGTCTCTATCCACTTATGGAAGGGAATCTCTGTCGGTTTCTTGCGATGGATTTTGATGCGCATGCGCCGCAAGGCGCAAAGTTAAATAATTTCCACTCATGTAAACAGTGCGAAGCACTGTATGCACATGCGCCGAAGGCGCAAATGTCAATAATTTCCACTCATGCAAACGGAGCGATAGCGACGTATAGTCATTCATCTGCTAATCAAGCTGTCTGGAAAGACGACATACTTGCAGCTCATAAAACTTTCTCAGATTTTGGAATTAACAGCTACATTGAAATCTCACGCTCGGGGAATGGCGGACATCTGTGGGTTTTCTTTGATGCCTCCATCTCTGCCAGAAATCATAGTTCCATATATTTCCATATTTTTATCAAGAGCAGTTCCGTAACTAGAGTGGGTAAATGTAATATTAAAATTTTTTGTTGTATATTCATATACGGCAGTTTCATACAAAGGTTTATAACCAGTATTGGATGTATAGAATAAACAGGCTGTATTTCCATTAAATGTTAATTTATAAAAATGCTCAGAAGTATGCTCCCCAATATAACCATACCAATTTCCAGTCCAAGGATTGCTAGAGGAATCTGATTTATTATCTTGTACAATATTAGAACAGCTTGAAAATATAAGTAACAGAAGAAAAAGAAGGATGAAATTTAGATTTCTTTTCATAATGAGATTTCCCTTTGTATAAATATAGTATCAGAATAAAAAATTGTTGTAAATCTTTTATCCAACAGAGTTATTAGGTTAAGAAAATGCGTTAGGGATTGTAGGGGCGGCCGCTGAAAGCGGACGTTCCGAAGCGAAGCGTAGGAATGGAGCGCGGTTAGTGCGGAACCCCGAAAAGCCCGACCACCGCTTGCGGTGGGAACGCCCAGAAAATGAAAAAATGAACATAATCTCCATCACCACTCTAGCACCCACCCAGCGGCAAATAGGTCGTTTTTTTCAATTTTGTTCACTTCGATATACAAATTTTACTCTATTTTGCTCATTGGTGTGTACAATATTTATGAAACTTTGTTTATCAGACTATACAATTTCATTTTATATGCTATAATATAACCATGATGACAGATTATACAGAGCTGATAGAACTATCTGCAAAAAAAATCAGGAATACAAGGGAAACTTTTGTAAGGTCGCTGGATAAGAAAATCAACTGGAATTCTCGGCTGATTGGAATCAAGGGAGCCAGGGGCTGTGGAAAGACGACGCTTCTTCTGCAGCATCTTAAAAACAATCATATGGATTTAGTGACTTCTGGAAAAGCCCTCTTTGTAAGCCTTGATAATATCTGGTTTGCAAAAAATTCTCTGCTTGATCTTGCGGATTCTTTCTCAAAAAACGGCGGCAAGATTCTTTATCTGGATGAAGTTCACCGACATGAAGACTGGTCTATTTATATCAAAAATATTTACGACGATTACCCGGAGCTGCAGGTTGTTTTTACAGGTTCTTCTCTCCTTCAGATTCTTGATGCCCGTGCTGATTTGAGTCGCCGTCCGGTGATGTATAACATGCAGGGGCTTTCTTTTCGTGAATTCCTGAATATAAAAACGGGAAAGGATTTTCAGGAATTGTCACTGGAAGAGATTTTGCAGAATCACACAAAACTTGCTTTTGATATTTGCAGCAAAGTAAAGCCGTTTGAATACTTTGATGAATATTTAAAGACCGGATATTATCCTTTTTTTCTGGAAGGGTTGGATACTTACTACATGAAGCTTGAAGAAACCATAAATATGATTTTGGATGTCGAGCTTCCGCTTTTAAGGAAAATCGATATAGCCTATGTTCCAAAAATCAAAAAGCTTCTGGCGATAATTGCGGAAAGTTCTCCGTTTGTTCTGAATACTTCCAAAATCTCTGGTGTCATGGAGCTGAATAGAACGACTCTGCTTTCATATTTAAAAAGCCTTACCGATGCAAAGCTGATTGCTTCTTTATTTAAGGATTTGAAAAACGTAAGCTCGCTTCAAAAGCCCGACAAGATTTTTCTTGAAAACACGAACCTGATGTATCTGTTTGAGGGCAAAAAGGTTGACGAAGGAAATGCTAGGGAAACTTTTTTGTTAAACCAGCTTTCGTATAATCAGACGGTGGAACTTTCAAAAGCAAGCGATTTTTTTGTTAACGGCAAATACACAATCGAATGTGGCGGAAAAAACAAGACCGGCGAACAGATAAAATCTCTGGAAAATGCCTTTGTTGCCGCAGATGGAATTGAAACTGGCAATGGTTCAAAGATTCCGCTGTGGCTGTTTGGATTTTTGTATTAGGTTGATGAGCCTTATTACAGGCATACGCTTTCTTGAATCTAAATTTATCCAGTCCATCCGTTTCATCAAAATGCTTAATTGTAGATTTTAACTGTTCAATCGATTCACTAATCCAGTCTTTTGCTTGATTTTTCAGTTCAATGAAGATGAGCGTCTGCTTTGTATAAATCATTGCGTCACAGTGGCTCATTTCATTTCCATCCGTATCATAATATGGAATGTTATTGTCAACTGCAATAAAAGACAAGTGCTACAACAATTAAAAAAGTAAAAGATGTGAAGGCTCTTGTAGATAATAATGAATTTCAGCAAATGTATCGTCACCAGACATTGATTTCTGAAATTTCAATTCTTGAGTTTTATTTTTCAAAACTAATAAAAATCTTGAATATTCCATCCGATAAAATTGAGAAACTGGTAAAGCTAAATTATTATGGAAATAGTTTTGAAGCAGGCAATTATACGATAAGATTAATTTATTCAATTGCAAAATATTTAAGTATTGATAGTGTCATCATAAACTATCAAGTCTTACCAACATTGCAAACATATATAAATACTCGGAATATGATTATTCATAATCAAAGTTATTTTGATGAAAAAAATTAGGAATAAAGTTCAAGAATATTGGTACGGATATTCAGACAAACAAAAATTGATTATTTCTGAAAACATGATAGATGATGTTTATTGGTTTTTAAATGATCATGTAAAGACATTTACAAATGAAATTGACTCCAAAGTATATAAAAAGTGAAAGAATGAAAATTACATATGTTTTATATAAATGTATAATGCAATGTTATATATAGATAAATTTAAAATCGCAGATATATATGTCTTTTTAAATTTTTAACGAAGTTGCAGAATATGATTCGGAATTATTTTGCGTACAAAACCGACACCATAAACAAAATAAACCATCTGTGTAAGGAAAATATTAAACGAAGCTTTTCCTACCAATTCCGCTGGCTTAAAACTACAATGGACACGGCAAATCAGAAAATCGGCAATAGGAAGCAGGTAAAGGCAGGCAAGAAAACAGGTTGAAGTCCAATAAATGATGATTTTCGGCTGTAACTTGAAGTAGCAAAAAGCGATGATAAAGGCGACACCTACAATAAATGCGCCGATTTTCCACCTCAAGGCAATTTTTTCTTTCTTGCACTGCCACAAATATGAACCAAAAGCTATAACGAATGTGTAGCGGAAAAGAAGCATCCTGTAAAATTCTCCATTGCAGCCCCACACTCGCTGAAAAAATTCAAAGGCAGCGTTCAGCACAAAGCAGAAAAACAGCCCCTTGAATGCATATTTTCTGATGACGAAGTACACTACAGGATAAAACAACAGAAACTGGAGCATAATAGGATAGTAATAAGAGCCAGGTCCATTTCCGCCTTGAAAAAATATGACAATCAAACTTTTAAATGACCGGTCAAGGATTCCAAAAATAGTGAACAAAACTTCTGCGAGCACTATAACTGCAAACGCCATCACAAAAGGCACCGTGTATCGTATGAATTTCGGCATTAGGAAACTCAGAGTATAGGCTTGAGAAATTTCACTGATAGAATTTCGCTCAAAAGATGAAGCGTACACATAACCCGAAACTATCATAAACATCGGAACAGCCATATTTATCCAGAATGGAAACAATGTCCGAAGTCTGAATCCATCGCTGATATTGTCGTGCGTGATGATGACAAATAGAATGCAGAAAGCCTTGATTATATCTAAAAACGGATTCCGCCGTGAAGTTTCCATAAAATCCCCTTATTAGGCAGAAATTACTTATTCTTATTTATCTAGTTTATAAAACTATTTATACAATATTTAGACAGATTTGCCTAATATTTCACAGAGATTAGTAAAAACTTCCTATTATAAGCGTGAATATGGGTTTTAACGAAAATTTAAAAGAAGCAATGTACTGCAAAAATCTGACTACAATGGAATTAGCCGCACGGTCGGGCATAAATTCGGGAACAATCAGCAACTATCTGAAAACAAAAGGCTCGATGCCGCCTGCGGACAAGGCTCTTAAACTTGCACAGGCACTTGATGTAAGCGTAGATTTTCTAGTAAACGGCTTTGACTCTCGCACGGAATCTTCGATAAAGCAGAAAAGCCCTTTTCCGATTGAAGTCTATAAAATCGCGCAAGATATGACCGAGTTGGATAAAGATGAGATTTCGGCAATCGGTGAAGTGGTTAAGGTTATGAAAAAGAAGGCATAAAAAAGATGAGAAAAAATGCAATTGAATTCGGACGTATTTTCAAGCGTGAAATTTTACACCCGAAAAATGCTGCATACTTCCGAAACCTCACCTTTCCCAAATTTTTCTAATTTCTTCCTGTAATTCTGTACTAAAGTCAGACAAATCTTCCAGCGTAATTGCTTTTTCTTTGAGCAGGCGGAGCAGATTCAGTTTGAATGTACTTCGTCGCATATCGACAATTACACATGCGGATTTCTTCTCTCGGTATATTACTTTTTCGGCTTTCCAGAATCTTTCGGCGGCGGATATTTTTTCGTCTGTCAAAATCTTTGCAATTTTTTTATTCACTTTTTCGATATAGCGTTCTTGCCACTCAACGATTTTTACCCGAAACAATTTCCAGTCCGATTCTTTGCAGTCTTCCATGTTTTTCTACCTCTTTTTACAATCTCGCCCTCTTCAGTTCATCAACCATCGCAGGACGTTTTTTGTATGTTTCAAGCCAGTTATCTCGAATTGACAAGGCGACTTCTTTTCCGCCAGGGATCTTTGAAAAATTTTCCAGATGTTCCGCAAGTTCTGCGTACTGAGGGCGGGAGTTCAGTTTCTTTACGCTGTCCTCAAGACTTTCTTTGAACATCTGAATAAGTTCAGCCGCATAGTCTTTTGCCAAAAGCTCGCTGTATTCTTCAAGTTTGTAAAAGCTGTTCCAGCGTGCATGAGATTTTTTCACGGCATCAAAAAGCTTGTCGTACATTTTTTCTTCAACAAAAATCGACTCGGCAAAATCTGAATCCTCTTTTTCTGAAATAAGTTTTTCAAGTTCGTCCGTCCATTTATCTTTAGAAAAGTGCGATTTATATTCATTGTACAGGTCGAGGTCAAAACGCCGTTCATTCAGCAAGAGCCAGCGCAGAGTCTGTGTCGTTTTTGCCTTGTTGTTTGTCGCTTTATAAATTTCAAGCAGTTTTTCATTTGCCTTGTGAACTATTCCGGGCAAACCTTGATTTGTACTGATCAGATTTTCAAGCAGCACTTCTGCCTTTTCATAATTTCCGGCGGCAAGACATTTTTCAACTGCAATGTTGCAGATATTATCATAGTCAATGTATTTTTTCCATAAAAAAAATAATCTCTTCTTCGGGGAAATTCAGTTTTTCCATGCAACGGATTTTTGCTTCGGCATAACGTTCAACTTCGTACCGCTCGGAGAAAATGTCGTGCGCCAAGCCTTCATCAATATTTTCCAAAAACGAATCGATAAACTTTATCTGTGCACTACGAATACATTTCTTTTTCAAAACGGTAAGATGCGCGGTAGTCGATAAAACCGTGCCTGTCGCCGTTCCCTCGGATAATCTGATTCACCTCGGTTTTTATTGCAGATAGCTCGGAGTTGCCATTGGCTTTTGAAAAACGTGCAACAAGCATCGCGGCGGCAGAATCGTTTTTTGTAGTAAGGTTAGAAAGAAAATCAACAAGTTCATCTTTTGGAACATCAGAAAGAAGATTTGCAATAATCATGATAAAAGTATAACAGAAAAATATTGGGGAGAATAGGATTTTGTGCCGCTTAAAAAAATACACGTACCTTCACTTTTTTGTGCTATAATGTTTTCGTTACGGAGATAAAGAAAATGACTAAAATCTACTGTTACAACCGATGTTCCACCTGCAAAAAGGCGCTCGAATGGCTTGATGAAAACGGCGTGAAATACGAAAAAATCGATATCAAAACAAACCACCCCGACGAGGCGACCTTGCGCAACCTGCACAAAAAGAGCGGACTTCCCTTAAAGCGATTTTTCAACACGAGCGGAATTTTGTACCGCGAGATGAACCTGTCTGAAAAACTGAAAACGATGAGCGAGGATGAGCAGTTCAAGCTTCTTGCGAGCGATGGAATGTTGGTAAAACGCCCGATTCTGGTCACGGATTCAGCTGTCTGCGTGGGATTTAAGGAAGCGGAGTGGAAGGGAGTGCTGGGGTGACTCTTTTGGCGGGAGTTCAAACAATGAATTCTAAAATCATCAGCTTTGTGTTATAATATTTTCAGTTTTTCGAGGTGAATATGGCAATTCCTGATTTTCAGACGATTATGCTGCCCCTGCTTGAATATGCTGCGGACGACGATGTATAACCGTGTGGTCTGGGCAAAAACATATATGAAAAAGGCAGGGCTTCTTAGTGATGTGAGACGCGGATTCTTTCAGATAACTGAGCGTGGAGAATCTGTGCTTGCAAAAAAGCCTGGTCGGATAGACATAAAATATCTTAATCAGTTTGATGAATTCAAGACATTCCATGCTCTCCGTCACGAAAAGGACAGTTCCGGGGCAGATGATGACGCTAAGGAAGACAGGCTTGGACTTGATGCCATTTATATTCAAGCAAAAAGATGGCAGGGGTCGGTCGGTCGCCCGGAGATTCAGAAGTTTGCGGGTGCATTGCTCGGGCAGAAGGCAAACAAAGGCGTATTTATTACGACCGGAACTTTTTCAAAGGAAGCCGCAGAATATGCAAAGACCGTGAACCAGAAAATCGTCCTTATCGACGGACAGAAACTCGCCTCGCTTATGATAGAACACAATGTAGGAATCAGCGTTGTAAGAACTTACGAAATCAAACGCATTGACAGCGACTATTTTGAGGAATGAAGGCACTGCTGAGATTCGCACTAGCAGAGCAATCCGGCGGTACGTTTTTTTTCAAGTAATATTAGTTACATTCTTTCAGACAGTCTGTTTTTTCTACTTTCGATGATTCAAAAGCCATTCTTTTATTTCATCTTTATTCATTTTTCCAGAGGCTATATTTAATCCAAAATCAATCAGTTCTCTTTGGGTATATTCTATATTTACATTATTCACTTGTAAGAATAGGAAAGTCAGATGAACGCCGATTCTTTTATTTCCGTCCGCAAAAGGATGATTTTCTACCAGAGAATAACAAAGTTGAGAGGCCTTATCAAAAATGCTCGGATATAGTTCATTTCCACCGAAAGTTTGGAACGGAGATTTTAAGGCAGAATCTAAAAGATTTTCATCTCTGATTCCGTCCATTCCACCTGTTTTTGATATAAGAGAACTGTGTAGTTTTACAACCTGCTCATAATTAAAAAAAATCACTTTGCAAGTTCCTTGTAGGCTTCCATGTTTTTGCTTATAAGAGCATCTGAAACAGCAAAAAGTTTTTCGTTTGAAATTGTTTCAAATGATTTTTCTTCATCAAGAACCGTAATTATGACTTTTCTGCCGTTGTATTGTTCAAGAGAATAGTCATTTGTTAGAACCGTGTTTCCCTGAATAATTCCCGTCGTCGCAAACATCTTTTGCCTCCATGAGCTATTATAGCACATTTTTTCTGAAATTTGCAGTTTTTATGAGAAAAGTATGAATTGCTTTGTTAGAGTTATTGGAATGTTTTAAGGATTTAACTCCCCTATCGAAACTTCGTAGTAACGTTCAAGCGCACGGAGTGTATCGGGAGAGGAATTCTGGCGGATAAAATCAAGCGTCTCTCGTTTAATTCCGTAGGGCATGGTCGGCTCGCGGACTGTCATGCCGATGGTGGTGTTTTTTCGGTTTTTATGATGACCATTTCGTCAATCGTGACTTTGTACAGTTTTGCGAGGGCAACGAGGTTGTCTAGGCGGGGCAGATATTTGCTTTCGGGGTGCGCAGCATAGCTGCTTCGAGACTCGCTAAAAACAGTCCACTGGACTGTTTTTGCCCTGCTGCGCAGTGCCGCTCCCTATCCCATGTGTAGATGGACTGCGGATTTTCCATGCCGAAAAGTTTTTGAATCTCAGCGACGGTTATGTTGTGCTTTTCGCGGAGAAGTTTGAGATTTTTTGAGGTTGCGGGAACGTCAATCACGGGGATTGTGAAAAGCGGAGCAGGACAGGAAAATCAGCCGGATTATACAAGTTTTGAACAATCTTCTTGAAGCACCGCCGAAGAAAAACAAGCGGAAAATCGGCTTTGCTAATGAGGGATAGAAACTTTGAGGGCGCAAATTGCGACCTCAAAATCAGATAAAGTTCCTGCAATTCTTATCGCCCAGTCCAGCCGACAACAAAAATTGCTTCAAATGTATCGCTGATATAAAAATCTGTGCCCCCATTTCCTATTGTCATTCTTATTTCTTTTTCGGCGTAACCGGCTTAGTCGGCTTCGCGGGCTGTTTTGCCTGCTTTCCTGCGGTCGGCTGCTTCTTGCTCTTGCTTGTCCCGGTCGCTTTCTTCCCTTCGTCCTTATTGAAGTTTGCCTTGAGATAAAAATTCTCTATCGGCTCATAGCCGAGTGGCTCTACAAGTTCGTTCCAGTTTTTCGGGAGTTTTATTTCCGTGGTGACAAAGCCGCCGCCGGGCATGACCTGCACTTTGTTGCGGTTGGCGTCTCCCGTGACCAAAAATGCCGTGTCGCCTTTGTTCATCGTTGCAATCGTCATAATCTCGTTTTCATCGACAATCGGCTTGAGCCATTCTGGGGTGGGCGTGAGGGCGGCCTGTTCCGCATCGTCTTTTTTGAGCATTTCGTAGTGCTCGTCAAAACTGCGGCGTTTGTACTGCTGGCTTCCCGTGTTTGCCCAGTAGTGGGCGTAGGTGCGGAGCGCGAGCGGGCGGCGGGCAGTTTCTATGAGCGCGTCTTCCAGGTCGCTCTTCGTTTTGTATTCCTTCGCCAAGTCCTTCGCCACATATTCGGTGATGAAAACGGTGCGCGGAACCTGCGGCTTCGTGTTGCCGAGTCCGTTCTGCTGTTTTTCGGTGATATCGAACGCCATAATCTGCATGATTTTTTCCGCGTCGTCGGTGGCGGGCGTGACATTGTTGCCCCATGCGAGCGTGCTTCCAGCGGTAATCGTGTTTGCGTTCAAATCGTAGCCCTGCTGAACATGATACGGTTTCCAGCCGATTCTTACGCACGCCTCGTCGTCCTCGCTGAATGTAAAAGGCGTGAGGTAGCCGAAAGAACCCATGCGGTTTTCCTTCACATAGTAGCCGCCGATGTTGAGCATGGCAAGATCGATGAATCTTCCCAAAGCCTTGTTCGCTTTTTCGCTGATCATTCCCTGCTGATTGTCGATTCCGAGCTGACGGGCAAGCGGGCCGTTGAGAAACGCGAACGGAGTCCAGCCGTGCGTTGAGGCAAGCGGTTTTCTCCATTCGCCGTCATTCATTCCCTGTACGTACGCAATGCAAATCGGCAGGAATTCAGGCGGAACGCCGGCCATTACCGCATTTGCCGCCACGGTGTAGACGCTGCATTCCCGGTAGGCGAGCGCGAAAGTGCCTAAGACATCGCTTCCCCTAAATCCTGTGAACTTCAAATATTCCTGAATTTTCTCGTCGGTCGGAGGAACGACAGGAAGTCCGTCCGTCCAGCCGTTCACCGCCATATACTCCTGAATCTCGTCAAAGTTTCCGTAATAGATGATTTCATCGGCGGGGCGTTTTCCGCCCGGAGCATATTGAGCGATTTCTTCTTTGGTAATCTGCGTGGTGAGCGCGGTTTTGATTTGCGGCCAGAGAACTTCGCGGGCGTTTTTCTTGAGCTCGTCTGTTGAATGTGAGGCGAACGCCCCCGGATATTCTGCCGTGCGCAAAACGGGAACGCCACGATTCACGCCAGTCGAATGAACCTGAGCCACAAAAGTGGGAGCTGCGACCGTGACCGTAGGAATTCCGATGTATTCCGCAGCGATTGAGTCGCCCGTTTCCTTGGTGGTGCAAAGTCCGCAGCCGCAGTTACCCACGATTACCGCATCAACTTTGAGTTCTTTGAGCCGTGCCTGAAAGGCCTTTGTCTTTTCTGTTGTGCCGAAGACCGAATAAGGGCCGGCCTGTCCGATGTCGTCGAACATGTAGATTTTGCATGTAGGGAATTCCTTTTCGATGCACTTCTTCAGTTCGTTGTGGGTGGTGACAGCCATGAAAGAGCCGCCCACAAGGGCAATCGTCTTTCCTTTTATGCTGTCGAGCCGTTTTGCCTGCGTTATCATCGGGACATCGTGGTAGCCCACAGGAGACACAATCGCGTAGTTTTGGCTTCCGTCGTCGGCATATTGCGGCACAAAGCACACGCCGTCAACGCACTCGTCGGGATTGGTTGAGTATTTTGTCGTGGCGAAGAGCGATGTGGTAAGAAACACGAGAGCCGTTCCAGCGAGAAGAAGTTTGTGTGATTTTTTCATAAAGTCCTCCAAAAGCACACGCGCAAGGGATTGTAGCACCGCCGAAGGCGTTCCGTAGGGAGCAAAGCGACCGAAGGAATAAGCCGCGCAAGACGGCGAAGTGCGAAAAGCCCGGCCTGCCGTAAGGCGGGTGCGCCCATATAAATATAAGTATAGACGGACGAGTTCTTTAGGACATGAAAAGGAACTGAAATGAAGATGAAAAAATTTTCAGAATGGGAGGTACAAGTTGAAAACCATATTTTGTCAATCAAAAAGGAAACAACGGAACCAGATTACAATGAAAAATCTTATTGCTTATTGTTCCTTTGATAATCCTGTTTTGCTTTTTCGATGATTTTCCGCACATCCGCACCAACAATGTCCAAACCTTCTGCCTTTACCATTCGGATGTCGCATATACCAAAAAACTGTGTCGCAATTGAACGCACATATTCAAATCCAAGATGCTGCTCTCCGATGAAGCCGCCCGCTGTCGTTATGTATGTAAGTCGTTTTGCCTTGCAAAGAGATTTTGGCTCGCCAGATTCCGTGTAGGCAAAAGTCACGCCGACTGCACACACGCGCTCAAAGTACGCGCGGACCGAGGAAGGAAAAAGCAAATCCCAGTACGGAGCGGAAATGACGATTTCGTCCGCCTGCGCAAATTGTCGTGCATAAGAAAAAACTGCGTCTGAAAAATTTCCGCTTGCAATACAATTGTCACGGCGAGAAAGTGTTTCTTCGTCAAGCGGCAGAATCCGCTCTTTTTGAAGATTCACTTCCTGAGTGTCCGAATCGCTAGACTTGGAAAGCACAAAACGGGCAAGTTCGTCTGTGCGCGAATTCTTTCGCACACAGGCATTTATGTAAAGCAACACAGAGCGTTTCTCCTAAAACTTAAAATCCACTTTCTTTACATTTTCGCCGTAAATTGTCTTGAAGTCATCACGCATGGAAATTACGACATAACCGGCTTCTTTCCAGTTTTCGCCGAGTTTAAGAGCCTTTTCGCGGTTGGCGTGGTCGTCTTCGTCGTCATCGGCAATCAGCATAAAGGCACGGGTCTTGTATTTTGTGTTTGCAAGGCAGTAATTATGCATCGCCGAGTCTCCGCCGCTGTTTCCAAACGAAAGAACGGGAACTTTTCCGATTTCCTGCGCAATATTCTTTACTTTGTTTGTTTTAAGGTTTTTGATAAGAAGGACATCCGTTCTGAGAAGCGTGTCGCTGATCTTAAATGTGTAGTTTACGCCCTCTTCATCTCCTTGATTGTCAGATTTTAAAAGCACATCCATTCCGATAACGCGGTTCGGCTTAATGCCAATAGACTCGACGAGTGCCCGACAAATGAATCGGTCAGAGCCAGAAACCACATAGAATGTAAAACCGTTGGCAGTCAGATAATCAAAAACTTCAAGCATCGGTTTATAAAAAGATTCTGCATAGGTCATGCCTTCAAAACCGTTCGGCGTTTTTTTTGCAAAATTCTTGACATACGCATCGAACTCAGGAATTGTAAGACCAGCATAAGCTTTTGCAGCCGCACGACCGTGAATCAAATCAAAATGAGCTGGAAGAGGCTTTCCGTTCCGCACAAAATCCCTGATTGCATTTGCCGCAGAAATTTCGCTTTCAGAAGCCTTGTCCTTATAATCAGGGTCATCAAGAACGCGGTATTCCAGCATATTGTATTCAAAATATGAGGGATACAACTCGCCGATAAAAGTTCCGTCCATGTCAAAGGTGGCGATTCTGTCTTCAACAGGAATAAAGTTCGGCGATTTTTTATTCGTTACATCCTCAACATATTCAATCAAGGCGTTCAATGAATCGCATTCGTTCCACGATTTGAAATACTGTGTGCTTTTCTTTGCGCAGCCCAAAAATGAGAACATCGCAACCGAAATAAAAACTACCGCAAAAACCTTTCCTGCTTTTTTCATGATTTAATCTCCTTTTTAAGCCCGCCCGTCCATGCGGCAGCCGTCGCAGTTTATCATTTCTTCCTTAACTTCAAAGCCATTTATATTAAAATTAAGGAATCTTTAATGTAATTATATCAAAGTTTAAGGATTTGTACAGATATACGGAATTAAATATCGACATTCGAACTATCTATTGTGTTATTATCCCCGCAACACAGCCTCAATCTCAGCCAGTTCTGCTTCCGAAAAAACAAGGTTTTCCAACGCCTTTACATTCTCTTCAATTTGGCTGGGGCGGCTTGCACCAATCAGAACCGTGGTGACAGCATCGTTGTGTAGAAGCCATGCAATCGCCATCTGCGAAAGTTTTTGCCCGCGTTTTTGTGCGATTGTGTTCAGTTTCTTTGCTTTTTCAAGCACTTTTGGGTTGTATTTCTGTACCAGAGAAGTATTTCCTTTTGCAAGCCGCGAATCTTCGGGAACACCGTTCAGATAACGGTCAGTAAGCACCCCCTGAAACAATGGCGAAAAGAGCGAAAGTCCAACGCCGTTTTCTTTTGTCCATGCGTCAAGCCCGTCCTCTTCCACCCAGCGGTTCAACATAGAATAAGACGGCTGGTTTACGATGAACGGCGTGTGAAGTTCCTTAAAAATTACGGAAATTTCTGCTGTCTGTGCGCGGTTGTAATTTGAAACGCCGACATACAACGCTTTTCCGCTCCGAACAATCTGGTCAAGGGCAAGCGCGGTTTCTTCAAGCGGCGTGTTTGGGTCAAAAACATGGTGGTAAAAAATATCCACATAATCCAAGCCCATGCGCTTCAGGCTCTGGTCAAGCGAGGAAATCAGATACTTTCGGCTGCCGTTCCTGTCTCCGTAAGGTCCATCCCACATCTCGTAGCCCGCTTTGGTCGAAATGCACAGTTCGTCACGATAAGAGCGAAGTCCTCGGTCAAGGATTTTCTTGAAATTTTCTTCCGCAGAGCCGTTGAATGGATGCCCGTAGTTGTTCGCAAGGTCAAAATGCGTGATTCCCAGGTCAAACGCCGTGTGGCACATCTTCTCCGCATTCTCAAACACAGAGCCAAATCCAAAATTCTGCCACAACCCAAGCGAAATCGCCGGAAGTTTGAGCCCGCTCTTTCCGCACTGGCGGTAAATCATTTTTTCATATCGTGTACTGTTCGCTGTGTACATAAAACTCCTCCAAAAAACGCAAGGTCATTATACCACAGTTTTTCCATTTTGTGTAAATCGCAAAAAAAACAGTCCTCCGTTATGAAAGACTGTTTTTGAGCGTATACCCTGTTTCCGCAATCACTTTCTGTACTTTTTCTTCGTCCAGCGGGGCATTGCTTTTGATTTCACAGATGCCTGTTTTGTGTGATGCTTTTACTGACTGCACGGCAAAATTATTGCGGATTGCATCATGTATGTGGGACTCGCACATGGCGCACATCATGCCGTCAATATGGAGTACGGTGACGACAGGGGATTTTAAGGGGCTTTGCCCCTTAGGAGAAGGGGTAGCGGAAAACGCCTCAGGCGGTTGGAGCGAGGGGGAGACTTCCCCCTTCTTATGACAACTTCCCGACATGGCACAGTGGGCGCAGTTATTTCCGCACGAAGATTTTCCGTTTTTTTTGTTTTTAAACAAACTCATAATGATGGCCGCAACAACAGCCACCAAAATGATGCCCACAATGAGCGTTCCCATTATTTACCTACGTCCACATTTGCAGTGAGTGTAGTCGCCTCGCTGTATTTCTTGAAGAACAACATATAAACAATTCCAGCAAGAAGCACGACAGAAGCAATCAGCCCGATGACGCTCACATTGCCCGTAAACAGGCGGCCAAAGTGATGTATCATCAGCGCGATGGTGTAGGCAAAGCCGCACTGGTAGCCGATGGCGAACCATGTCCACTTTGCGCTGTTCATCTCGCGGCGGATAGCACCGATTGCCGCAAAGCACGGCGCACACAGCAAATTGAACACGAGGAACGAATAGCCCGTCAAGCCGTTGAACGCCTGTCCGATTGCCTGGAATGCCGTTACGTCGCCTGCACCGTACAGAATGCCCATCGTGCCGACAATGTTTTCCTTTGCAACCAAGCCCGTGATGGAAGCCACAGTCGCTTGCCAGTTGCCCCAGCCGAGCGGGCTGAAAATCCATGCGATTGCGCCGCCGATTTTGGCAAGGATTGAGCGGTCAAGTTCATCTTCCGCCAGCATCCTAAATCCGTCATCTGCCCAGCCGAAGAACGAGGTGAACCAGACGATAATCGTTGAAAGCAAGATGATTGTTCCCGCTTTCTTGATGAATGACCAGCCGCGTTCCCACATGGAGCGCAGGACGTTTCCAAGCGTGGGCAGATGGTATGCGGGAAGTTCCATGACGAACGGAGCGGGATTTCCAGCGAACATCTTGGTCTTTTTAAGCATGATGCCGGAAATGACGATTGCCGCCATGCCGATGAAATACGCGCTCGTGGCAACCCACGCAGAACCGGCAAAAATCGCGCCCGCAACCATGGCAATGAACGGCACTTTTGCACCGCACGGAATGAATGTCGTGGTCATAATGGTCATACGGCGGTCGCGCTCGTTTTCAATCGTGCGGCTTGCCATGATTCCCGGAATGCCACAGCCCGTTCCCACGAGCATCGGAATGAATGATTTCCCGGAAAGCCCGAACTTGCGGAAAATGCGGTCCAGCACGAACGCAATGCGAGCCATGTAGCCGCACGCTTCCAAAAATGCCAGCATAAGGAACAGCACGAGCATCTGCGGAACAAATCCGAGGACTGCGCCAACACCAGCAACGATACCGTCCAAAATCAGCCCAGAAAGCCATTCCGCACAGCCGATTTTTTCAAGAAGATTGCCAACCACCACGGGAACACCAGGAACCCATACGCCAAAATCAGCCGGATCTGGCTCGTCAAAGCCTTTTTCGCTGAAGTACGCGACCGCATCCTTGTATGACAGCGGATTTACATCATCGTCTGCGTCTCCAGGAACGGTGTTAAAGTATACGGTCACTTCGCCGTCTTCAAGCGTCTCTTCGTCCACGGTGGCGTACTGCACGCTCTCGCTTTCGGGGACATAATTGTTCAACGAGGCAAGTGTTGCGTCTGCGTCAAAATCTTCTGCCTCCACGTCAAGCCCTGCGAATGCGTCTGCCGCCGTCACTGCCGCGCCGTAGTTTTCCGCTTCTTCCTCATACGCGCTTGTTCCAATCCCAAACAGATGCCAGCCGTCACCAAACAAGCCGTCATTTGCCCAGTCCGTTGCCGACGCTCCCACGCCGACCATTGCAATCCAGTACACAAGGAACATAATCACGGCGAAAATCGGAAGACCCAACCAACGGTTCGTCACCACGCGGTCAATTTTGTCTGAGGTAGTAAGGCTTCCCGCATTGCGTTTTTTGTAGCTGGACTTCAAAATGTTCGCAATGTAAATGTAGCGTTCGTTGGTGATGATACTTTCCGCGTCATCGTCCAATTCTTTTTCTGCCGCCTTGATGTCGTTTTCAATATGCTCCAGCGTAGATTTTTCAACCTTGAGCGATTCCAGCACTTTGTCGTCACGCTCAAACACCTTGATTGCGTACCATCGCTGCTGCTCCTCGGGAAGCGAATGAACGACGGCTTCCTCAATGTGCGCCAGCGCGTGTTCCACCGGGCCAGAGAAAGAATGCTGTGGAACAGTCTTTGTCTCCTGCGCCGCCTTGATTGCCTCTTCTGCCGCTTCCATGACGTTCGTGCCCTTGAGTGCGGAAATTTCCACGATTTTGCACCCGAGCTGGCGGGAAAGTTCTGCCGTGTCAATCTTGTCGCCCGCCTTTTTTACCAAATCCATCATGTTGAGCGCAATGACCACGGGAATGCCCAGCTCAACCAGTTGCGTAGTGAGGTACAGATTGCGCTCCAAATTCGTGCCGTCCACGATGTTCAGGATTGCGTCGGGGCGTTCTCCAACCAGATAGTTGCGCGCCACCACTTCTTCAAGCGTGTAGGGCGAAAGCGAATAGATGCCGGGCAAGTCCGTAATGGTAACGCCGTCATGCTTTTTGAGTTTGCCCTCTTTTTTCTCCACCGTAACGCCTGGCCAGTTTCCAACAAATTGGTTTGAACCGGTCAGCGCGTTAAAGAGCGTCGTTTTTCCCGCATTGGGGTTTCCTGCAAGTGCGATTCGTATATCCATTTTATTCCACCTCAATCATTTCTGCGTCAGCCTTGCGCAAAGAAAGTTCATAGCCACGAACAGTGACTTCAATCGGATCTCCCAGCGGCGCAACCTTGCGCACGAACACTTCCACACCTTTTGTCACGCCCATGTCCATAATGCGTCGTTTGACCGCGCCTTCGCCATGCAGCTTGACCACTTTAACCGTTTCGCCAATTTTGGCTTCACGTAATGTTTTCATCTATGTACCTCCATTTTATTTACACGCATTTACACCATAATCCGCCGCGCCATGTCTTCGTTGATGGCGATACGGGATTCTTTTACTTTGACGATGACATTTCCGTTGAGCGAATTGACCACCGTAACTGTTCCGCCCACGGTAAAACCAAGGTCTGCCAAATGGTGTTTGATTTCTTCGTTACCACCAATTTTTTTAATAATCTGCTCTTCTTCTCGTTCTGCAAAAACTAAGGGTATCATTTGATTCCTCTAAATTACCAATGAATAATATATATTAGTATGCGCTAACAATCAATAGCATTGGCTCTAGTTTTTTCAGAAATTTTCGTCTTTTTTGCACATGTCAGTCTTCTGTACCTTATTTATGCGTTGTGCTATAGTTTTTGCTATGAAAGATATGACCCAGGGGAACATCGTAAATCACTTGATTGGGTTTGCCGTTCCGCTCATCCTCGGTAATTTTTTCCAACTCACTTACAATGCGGTAGATTCCATTATCCTCGGTCGGTTTGCAGGAAAAGTAAGCCTTGCTGCCGCAGGAATTGCCAATCCTATTATGAACATCACGATTTTTTTTATCGTGGGAATCAGCTGGGGTGCGGGTGTATTGATAAGCGAATTTTACGGCGCGAAGAATTTTGAAAAACTTAAAGCGGAAATCAGCACGACCGTAACGATTGGATTTGTGTTCACCGTCTGCGTCAGCACGATTTGTTTTGTCTGTGCCGTTCCTCTTTTGCGTTTGGTGCGTTCCCCCGAAGAACTGATTGCGCCGTCTGCACACTATCTGCGCATCGTTTTTTGCGGACTGCTTTTTACTTTTTTCTATAATATAAGTGCCGCCACGTTACGCGCCGTGGGAGACAGCAAAACTCCGATTATCTGTGTAGCAATCAGTGCAATCATCAACGGTGCGCTTGATTTTGTTCTGGTGGCGATTTTTCAGTTAGGAATGACTGGCGCGGCAATTGCAACCGTTGCTTCTCAGGCAATCTCCTGTCTTTTGTGCATCGGCTATGTATATCTGAAAGAGCCGCTTATTGCCGTTCGTCCGCATGAATTCAAAATAGAAACCGCGCTTATGGGAAAAACCATCAGTTATAGCCTTGCCACTGCCATGCAACAAACCGTTCTGTATGTTGGCAAACTGGTCGTACAGAGCGCGGTCAATCCGCTGGGTGTAGATTCCATCGCCACGTTCAATGCGGGCACAAAAGTAGATGATTTTTGCTTTCAGCCGGAACAAAGCATCGGACAGGCGATGACTACCTTTACCGCTCAGAATCACGGCGCAGAAAATCCTTTGCGAATGAGGCAGGGCTTACGAAAAGGGCTGGTCATTGAATTTGTTTACGGCATTTTAATTGGTGCGTCTGTGTTTGCGTTCCGCAGTCAGTTGATGTGGCTTTTTGCAGGTGATGATGAGGTAGAAGTTTTGCGCCTCGGTCGGCAGTATCTCTTCATCATGGCGTGTTTGTATACCATGCCCGCGATAACCAACGGAATCCAAGGATTCTTCCGTGGTTGTGGCATTATGCGCGTCACTGTTATTGCCACCAGCGTACAGATGATTACTCGCGCAGGATTTGCCCTGTTGCTTGCCCCTCGGTACGGCATTGCTGGAGTGGCATTTGCCTGCGGAATCGGGTGGCTCGTTATGATGCTGTATGAGGTTCCGCTTTTAATTCGGAAATGGTTGGAATTGAGGCGGCTGGCGTAGCCGTGTCAGTGCGTTTTTTCTTAAACAGCCCCATCATTTTTTTGCAAAGCTGTTTAATGTCATTGACAATGTTTACGCCAGCGTTGTCATCTTCTGTATAACACGGGCAAGCCATCAGTCTTTCAACGCTCTGTATTCATCGAATTTTTTCAGCACGTCAGCATCAACATTTCTGTCAACCAAACTAACCACAACAGTCGCCAGCAGACAGAACATAAATCCCGGCAGAATCTCATACACGTCAAAAATACCGCCGTGGATCGAATGCCATGTGATGACCGTTACCGCACCCACAATCAGACCAACCAATGCACCGTTGCGAGTCGTGCCTTTCCAGAACAGAGCAAGCAGAATCAGCGGACCAATCGTTGAGCCAAATCCTGCCCATGCGTAACTGACCAGACTGAAAATTGAACTGTTCTGATTCAGCGAGATACAGAACGCAATTGCCGCCACCACAAACACAGTAATACGGCTTACGGTAAGCACGTCTTTGTCAGACGCATTTTTCTTAATCAGCCCTTTGTAAATATCCTGGCTAAAAGAGGAAGAGGCGACCAAAAGCTGACTGTCTGCCGTACTCATCGCCGCCGCAAGAATCGCACACAGGAAAATACCCGCCACAAACGCAGGGAACATCAGTTTGATTGATTCGCTGAAAACCGTTTCTGCGGCAGACGTATTCAGAATCTTTGGCAGATAGACCGTTCCCAAAGAACCAACGAGAACCGCAACACCCAGCGCAACGATAACCCACACAATCGCAATGCGGCGCGAAAGTTTTACTTCATTTGCGGAACGAATTCCCATAAAGCGCACGATAAAATGCGGCATTCCAAAATAGCCCAATCCCCACACAACAGAAGAAATAATCGCCGTCACGCTGAAATTTTGGTTGCGCGTAAAGGCATCCTGCATTTTTTCACTCAGACTGTTGAATTCACCAGACATAGCCCGCTGGCTAAAATCCTGCACTTTTGCAAACGCTTCGGCAGGTCCGCCCAAAGTCACTACCATCACCGTACCAGCAATCAGAAGCGCGATGAACATCAGCGTTCCTTGCACAAAATCCGTCGAGCAAACCGCAAGATAGCCGCCCATAATCGTGTACGCAAGAATGACCACCAGCCCGATTACCAGTCCCGCATGATACGGCAGACCAAACACCGAGTTGAACAATTTTGCACACGCCACAAGACCCGAAGCAACGTAAATCGTGAAAAACAGCAGATTGAAGATGACCATAATTGTAGAAATCAAATGCTGCTTGTCGTTAAAACGATTTGTCAAAAATTCAGGAATCGTAATCGAATTTCCAAACGTCACCGTACACTTGCGCAAAGGCTTTGCCACAATCAGCCAGCTTAGATACGTACCGACCGCAAGACCAACCGCCGTCCAGAATGCCTCTTTCATACCACCAAGATACGCAAGTCCCGGAAGACCCATTAAAAGCCAGCCGCTCATATCGGATGCTTCTGCACTCAAAGCCGTCATCCACGGACCAACATTCCGTCCGCCCAAAAAGAAATCGCTTGCACTTGCATTTTTCTTCATGTTGCGCATTCCAATATACACCATGAATCCCAAGTACAAAATAAAAGCCACAATCAAAGCAATAGTTGTTGAAGACATACTTTTTCTCCTATTTTGTTCTATTATTTCTGATTTTTTTAATGCTTGCAAGGGGGAATTTACTTTCGCTTTCTACGTCAGCACGGCAATACAAAAAAATTTTTGCTTTATTTGAACAATAGATTTATAATGGGTATATATAGGCTACGAGTTGACCCAATGTGATAAAAACTCCTTGACTTTTGTCAAGGGGGGGGGTAAAATATAACTCGTATTGGGAGTCAATAAATGAGACGTATTTTTACCATCCTGTTTTGCACAATACTTGTTCTAGGTGTCTTCAGTTCTTGTAAAAAAAATAGACGCATAAAGCAAGTTGATTTTCCACAACATAGTTTAACGGCGATTTGTCCGTGGACTGAAGGAGGAGGAACTGATGCAATCTTACGCGCTCTTTGCAAAACGGCAGAAAAATACCTTGGTGTAAAAATTACCGTAGAGAATAGAACTGGTGGCGCAGGTGCAATTGGTCATGCCGCAATCAAAGACGCAAAACCCGATGGCTATACGTTCGGAATGATTACCTTTGAATTAAACTCATTGCCGACACAAGGACTTGTCAATTTTACCTATGCTGATTACGACCCGCTTATCCGCGTCAATTCTGATGCCGCAACGCTTACCGTAAGAGTGGATGCACCCTACAACAGCGTCCAAGAATTTGTGGACTACTGCAAAAACAATCCTGAAACAGTTTCCATTGGCAATTCTGCACCTGGTTCTGTTTGGCATATCGGGGCAGGCTTGCTCGCAGATTCAACGAACATCAAAGTAAATCATATTTCTTTTGAGGGCGCAGCTGGAGCCGTTGCCGCCGTTACTGCAGGACAAATTGATGCCGTTACCGTTTCCCTTACCGAAGTAAAATCTCAACTTGATTCTGGCAAACTAAAGGTTCTCGGTATTATGGCAGCCGAGCGTTCCAAATCATATCCGAACATCAAAACATTCAAAGAGCAAGGCTTCAACATTGAATACGCAACATGGCGCGGGCTGGCTCTTCCCAAAAAAGTGAATCCTGCAATTAAAACCATTTTAGTAGACGCTTTCACCAAAGCCGAAAATGACCCTGAATTTTTGGAGAACGCCGCCCGCCTGAATTTTGCGCTTGCCTACCAAAGTCCTACAGATTTTGCTGCGTTTCTTAAACAAAACTACAACGATGTAGCCAAAACAATGAAATCAATTGGCTTGGTAGACTAAAAAAATAGGGGCTGCCAAAAAGTTCTTATTGGACAGCCCTTTTTTTGCTTATGAATACTTACTGTAAATCAGTGGCAGCCAGTTTTCCTACACCAGCATTTTCCTTTACATACTCTACAGTTTCTTTTGCAGTTTTTGGATTCCATGTGTACGGCGGAACATATCCTGTCAGAGATGTGTCAACCGGATTAGTACAATTGGGGAATTCATTCTCCACGTTTCTCCAATAGCCAGTATTGCTTGCACTTGTATCGTTGTAGTAACCGATAGGTGTCTTGATATTTTGGAACGTGTTATGGTCAATATAGAACTCGCTTCCTGCACGACAGTTGATGCCAGTAGATTCTCCATTCATATCAGTTGCCTCTGAATAGAAATAACTGTTAAAGATATGAGCCTTGCCCCAACGCAACATCGGCTGCCGAGCGTTAATATCTTTCCAGTAGTTGTTGTAGAACGTAATTCTCATGTCTGTGTCTGTTGCGCCAGTTGTGGTGTTTTTGTTTGGCGCAGCATCTCCAGAAGCACAAAGACAAGCCTTCCAATGGTCATGGAAGTAGCAGTTAGAAATCGTAATCCATGTTGAGCCGTTCTTGATGTCAAGCAAACCATCATAGAAATCTTTCTGCCATTTTTTTATACCATCTTCTGATGTATCAGTTGCGTAATACGGATTAGATGATGTAATTTCGTTTCCGTTCAAATCCTGCGGTGTCAAGTGAGACTGGAATTCACAGTGGTCAACCCACACATGTGTTGCACCGTTCAGACTAAATGCGTCATCTGCGCCACTCTTTACTGTTGCGTCATCAATTTTTGCGCCATCCCAACTAATCACTTCGCCGAACATCATATTGCGGATAATGACGTTTTCGCCCTCTACGATAAATTCAATATTGCGCAAGCGACCTTGGTTCGCAGTGTCGCCGTAAACGGTTGAATTTGAACCAATCGTGTATTTTTCACTCAAAAGCGGATTTTCGTTCTGTGCCGTAGAAATTGTTCCGCTGATAGTGATGATTTTTGGCTCGTCAGAAGAAAGCAAATCCTTTTTTGCAACCAATTCAGCATAACTTGAAATTGTAACCGTGTTTGCCGCGCTTGCCCCCGCACCGCCAGTAATCGTATATTTTGCGTCTTTATTGTCAGCAGTTAGCGTAGCATAGCCAACAAGACCTGTCGGTATAGTTGCGCCAGTCGGAATAAAGTGCGCAAAAATGTATGTGTTGTCTGTAATTGTAAACGTGTATGGATTTTCAGTTTTACCATTTGACCAGCACTCGAACTGCCAGCCTGTGTTTGCCGTTGCGCTGAGTTTTACAGAAGTCTGTTCGGCTACAGAACCAGTTGGGGTTTCACTCGTAACAGAACCCGCCGTCGTATTTTCTGACGCATAAGAGAGCGTAACATACTTTGTGGTGTCAGTTCCGTAGTCAATTCCTTTGCCGACTACGATAAGATAATCAATATAATTTAGATAACCCGCTTGACCCTCTGTAATTGTTAATGTACCCCCCCCCGCAACCGTATATGTTCCAGCGGGCGCGCCTGTAAGAATAATAGAATTTGAACCTTTTTTGAGCGAAACATTTTCAAGATACACAGTGTCTTTATAGTCACTTGCCGAAGACTTATCTTTTTTTACCTTATGGTCAGTCGTCATCGCAAGCGGACTGTCTGCATTGATGACCTTTCCGTTTACAGAAACCAATGCCGCTCGGTCACGACCAGAGGTTTCCGTAGCTAAATAATGAATAGCAATTTTTGCATCTGTAATAGCCTCTTTTGCAGAAACAGTGTATACAACATTGCCACCGTCTACAAGACCATCAAGATACCCCCCCCCTGTCCAACCTGCAAATTCAGTTTTTACAACGCCTGTTGAACTTACAAACCCCGTTCCATTTTCCTGAATCTTTAGCGTTACAACTCCAGTAACCTGGTCTTCAGTTTTTTCACTGGTATTCTGTTCAGGTTGAGAGCCAGAAGAATCGTCATTTGAACAGCCGATTATTGCAAAAAGGCTTAAAGCCGCTAGTGCAAATAAGAGTTTTTTCATACTATATACCTCGATATAAATAATTTCCTAGTATTACTATAACGCAAAATGGTCACTTTTACCACCCTAAAATGAGAAAAAATTCGATATATCAGTCATCTTGCAGAATTAGCGCGTGATTTTTCTGTACACCGTCTTATGGGGAATGTCGTCCGTAATGCCCAGTACACTCTTGCGCCATTCCACGTAGTCGCTCCAACTGCCTTCCACAAAATGCACTTCGCTGTTGTTTTCAAAGGCGAGGATGTGCGTACAAATACGGTCAAGGAAGTAACGGTCGTGGCTGATGACAAGCACAACGCCTGCGAACGCATTGATTGCCTCTTCCAGCGAACGCGTTGTGGTGATGTCCAAATCGTTTGTCGGTTCGTCGAGCAATAGCACGTTGCCCGCTTCCTTGAACATCATGCCCATGTTCAGGCGGTTCTTTTCGCCACCAGAGAGGACGCTGATTTTTTTGTTCTGTTCGGCGGAACTGAAATTGAACCAAGAGCAGTAGGCATGGGCGTTGATTTCGCGGATTGCACCGTTTACCGGGCGACCTTTTTCATCCACCGCACCCAACTTGATTAAATCGCTGCCACCAGACAAAGTTTCGTAAATAGTCTTGTTGGGGTCAAGTCTGCTGCGCATCTGGTCTACGTACACCAGTTTGACCGTCTCGCCCACCTTAATGTTTCCGCTGTCAGGCTTTTCGCTTCCCATGCTGCCATCGGGCATTTCCACCTGCTGACCTGCCGCCGTCGCAATCATCTTGAAAAGCGTTGTCTTACCCGCACCGTTCGGCCCGACAATGCCCACGACGGCACCCGCTGGCACATGGAAGTCAAGATTTTCAAACAGCACGCGGTCGTCAAATGATTTGGTGAGTTTTTCCGCATCAATAACCACATTGCCAAGGCGCGGACCTGCGGGAATGGAAATCTGACTGTCCTTGAGCTGCACGCGCTTTGATTCTTCCGCCAGCAGGGCTTCGTACTTGGTAATATGCTCCTTGTGCTTTGCCTGTCTGCCTTTTGCCCCCGCATGAATCCATTCCAATTCTTCCTGCATTTCACGGCGGCGCACGGAAGCCTGTTTTTCTTCGAGGGCAAGGCGTTTTTCCTTTGCCTCAAGCCATGCGCTGTAGTTTCCCTTAAACGGATAGCCTTCGCCCCTGTCCATTTCCAGAATCCAGCCCGCAACATTGTCCAAAAAGTAGCGGTCGTGCGTAATCGCGATAATCGTTCCCGCATAGTTCTGCAAGTGCCGCTCCAGCCAAGCCACCGTCTCTGCGTCCAAATGGTTGGTCGGTTCGTCAAGAAGCAGGATGTCGGGCTTCTGCAAAAGCAGGCGGCACAATGCAACACGGCGGCGTTCACCACCAGAAAGCACGTCTACCACCTGGTCGGCGGGCGGACAGCGCAGTGCGTCCATTGCCAGTTCCAGATTTGCGTCCAGATTCCATGCATCCGCCGCATCCAGTTTTTCCTGCAAGTCTGCCTGGCGCGCACACAGTTTGTCAAAGTCTGCGTCGGGGTCGCCAAAGGCTTCGTTCACCTTGTCAAATTCTTCCAGCAAATCCGTAATCGGCTTAACGCCTTCCTTGACGATTTCCAGAACGGTTTTTCCTGGCTCAAGGTACGGCTCCTGCTCCAGATAGCCCATACTGTAGCCCGGGAGCAGTTTCGTTTCTCCCGTGTAGTCCCTGTCGATTCCCGCGAAAATCTTGAAGAGCGAAGACTTTCCCGCGCCGTTCTCGCCAATCACGCCAATTTTTGCGCCATAGTAATAGGAAATGGAAATATCTTTTAAAACAACTTTCGTTCCATACGCGCGCGAAACGCGATCCATCGTATAAATGATTTTCTTATCGTCGAATGTCTTTGCCATGAAAAACAGTATAGCGAAGATTGTGGATTTGTTAAAGGGTGGAAAAAAACAAAGCAGAACAAGAATAGTCGATTTTATCTTATACATAGGATAAAACTACATCATTTTGTCTTATATATAAGATAAAAATAATATAAAATTATCTTGCTTACAAGATAAAAATGCCCTATAATTATCTTATATGCAGGATAAAAACAAGATTATTGTGGCTATGGCTGACGCAAAACAACTCGCTCAAAAAATCTCTTTTGCGGAACGCAGTTTTGCCTTTGAGGAATTCGGAAACTACGTTTTTGTGGGCATTCGGCGGGCAGGAAAGTCATACCTGATGTATCAGCGCATGCATGAACTGATTGTGCAGGGACATTCATGGGACGAAATTCTGTACGTCAATTTTGAGGACGAACGCCTTTCCGAAATGATGGTGGAAGATTTGAACACTCTTTTGGAATTGCATTACGAATTGTACAACTGCGAGCCTATTCTTTTTTTGGACGAGATACAAAATATTCCTGGCTGGGAAAAATTTGCGCGGCGTATGGCGGATTCAAAACGGCGGGTATACATTACGGGCAGCAACGCAAAAATGCTTTCTGGCGATGTGGCAACGACGCTTGGCGGACGGTTTCTGATAAAAGACGTGTACCCGTATTCGTTTGAAGAATTTTTGCAAGCTAATAATATCCGCGCAAACCAGTTGAACGCGCTTTCTACAATGCAAAAAGGCGAACTTTTGAACCACTTTGGCGAGTATTTTTACTTTGGTGGTTTTCCAGAAAGTCTCTTAATGGTAAACAAGCGCGATTATCTGACGGGTCTGTTCCAAAAAATCTACTTGGGCGACATCTGCGGACGCTATGGCATTACGAACAATTATTCGCTTCGCATTATGATTAAAAAGATTGCAGAAAGCGTAAAGCAGCCCATTTCTTACAACCGCATTGCAAACATCCTTGCGAACATAGGCATAAAAATCGGCGTAAGTACGGTCATCAATTATGTAAAGTATGCCGAAGAAAGTTGGCTGTTGCTCCGTCTGCAAAACTATGCGGCAAAAATTGCGGAAAAAGAATCAAATCCCAAATATTACTTTACAGACAATGGGCTGCTCAACATTTTTCTGGCTGACGGAGAAACAAGCCTTTTGGAAAACCTTGTCGCCGATGTGCTTTTGCGTAAGTACGGACGAGAGGACGCGGTGTTTTTTTACCACGATACGATTGAGGTGGATTTCTACATTCCCAAACCGAACCGCGCCCTGCAAGTGTGCTATTCCCTTGCCGATGAAGAGACGAAAAAGCGGGAGATTAAAGCCCTCAAAAAACTGTCTGCCCGCTTTGACTGCAAAGACCTATGCATTGTAACATACAACGAAGAAACCACGATTACCGACGGAGAAACGCAAATCCGCGTCATTCCTGCGTGGAAATTCGTCTTGGAAGAACTGCGGTAAATTTTCGCCAGAGATATTAAACTTATTCGGAAACGCTGTTACTTTTCTCTTATTTCTTCCAGTAATCTGGCAAAAAGAAAATAATCAGATTGTACAACTCCAAACGACCTGCAATCATCGCAAAGCAGTACCACCATTTGAGCGAAGGGGCAAGCCAGCCACAGTTTGCCGAAGGACCAAGCGCACCAAACGCAGGACCAACATTGCCTACCATCGAAAGGGAAGCCGTAAATGCGGTCAGAATATCCAGTCCGTGTAGCGAGCCGATAAGCGTTGTAACAAAAGTAAGCGCAAAATACACAAACGTAAAAGCCGCCACATTAAAAACCAAATCCTTGCGCCCTGGCTTATCATTCAAGCGGACTGTAAAAACACCATGCGGATGAAGCATACGAAGCATTTCGTTGTGAGCCTGTTTTGCAAGCACAACCCAGCGCACAACCTTAAATCCGCCCGAGGTAGAACCAGCGCAGCCTCCCATAAAAAAGAGCAGGAAAATAAAGAATTGTGCGCTAGACGGCCAAAGCGTATAATCCGCTGTAGAATAGCCGCTGGTGGTCATAATTGCGCCCACTTGGAACGCGGCGTAGCGTAATGATTTTGTAATCGTACCGTAATAGGGAATCAGCGCAAGCGTAATGCACACCACCGCAAGCCCGAAAATGATAAGATACGCCTTGAATTCCGTATTTTTTTTGACTTCGCTTGTTTTCCGCGTAAGCACATAAAAATACAGGCTAAAGTTGATTCCTGCCAAAAACATAAAAATCGTGCAGATGATTTCAATCGAAGCGGAATTGTACGAGGCGATGCTGTTGTTTCTGCTGGCAAAACCGCCTGTTCCCAGTGTAGAAAAAGCATAGGTAATCGAATCGATTGTATCCATGCCAAAAATCCTGAGCAAAATACCCATCACTACGGTAAAACCTATATACAATCCCCATAGTGTTTTTGCCGTATTCGCCATTTTTGGTGTGATTTTTCCTTTTTCCACGCCCGTAGATTCCGCCTTAATCAATTGAAATCCGCCCACACCAAGCAAAGGGAGCAGGGCTACTGTCAGCGCAATAATTCCCATGCCACCTAACCAATGCATTTCACATCGCCACAAATTGATGCTGCGTGGCAAATGCTCCACCGAATTCAAAATGGTCGCTCCCGTGGTCGAAAATCCGCTCACGCTCTCAAACACGGCATTTGTTACGCTCGGAATATAGCCACTCAGCACCAGAGGAATTGCGCCGTACAAACTAATCATAATCCATACGAGCGACACTAGAAGAAACACACTCCGCGTTGAAATTTGAATCTGTTTTTTTCTACCAAAAAAGAATCCGAATATTCCCAGCGCAATCGAAACTACCAGCGGAAGTACAAATGCAAAAAGCACTTGATATTCACCACAAACCAAAGCCGTGGTAATCGGAAAGACAAATGAAATACCGATTATCGAAAGAATAATACAAATTATTCTAACAAAAGTGACTATGCTCATCAGCTTTCTGCCTCAAACTTTTCCAAAACATGCTGACTGTCTTTTGTTGTCGTAATCAGCACAAGGTTATCGCCATTCGCCAACACCGTATTTCCCGTTGGAATTGTAAAATTCGGTTCCCCTGGCTTTTGCACCATCAGAATCAAGAATTTACCATTTTCCGCAATGTCTTTAAGCATTTTTTCGTTCACCTGCGAATTCTCGGAAATCGTAATTTCAAGAATTTCCAACGTGCCGTCCGTCACCGTATGAATGCCCGTCACATTAGAACCCCGTAGATGACTCATTATACTGTCTACTACCGTGTCTCTCAGTGGAACAGCAACTTCAATTTCAATTTTCCGGGCAATTTCCGCAAATGCAGATGACGCTACCAGACAAATACTATTTTTTACTCCAAGAGATTCAATATAAGCCGCCACGATAATATTCAGTTCATGGTTGTGCGTCGCGCAGATAACCAAATCAAATTTGTCTATGCCTTCTTCCCGCAAAAACGCTTCGTCCGTAGCATCGGCGCGGAAAACTTTTACATCAGGAAATCGTTCCGATGCCGCTTTTGTCTGTGCCTCATCACTGTCAATAATCACAAAATCCTGCGAAACTTTTTTCTGAAGACCGAACAATCGGGCAAATACACTCCGTTTCCGTTGAATCAATCGCTCAGCAACAATCGTTCCAATTCTGCCTGCGCCAATCAGCGCAATTTTATTTAATTTTTTAATCTTCGAGCCGCATAACTGCAAAAAATCAAGGATATCTGTTTTTCGCGCAAGAATTCCTAAATAATCGTTTGCTTTTATAATTGTTGACCCGCTCGGAAGTGAAGTTTCTCCTGCGCTTTCGATGTAAGCAATCAGAATCGGTTTTTGTGTCAACGTGCGAATATTTTGCAGAATCTGTCCGTCCACAGGACTTCCAGCCTCTACTTGAATGCGTACCAGTTCGTAATCATCGCCAAACGGAATAGAATCTGTAAGCGCACCATGCTCAACCGCATTTACAATCGCTTCTGCCGCCTCAACGTCCGGATGAATCATGTAGTCAATACCGTACAGCGGACGATGGTTACCGCTCAAATCACCAGCGTGTTTCTGAGCCGCATCTGCCGTATTCACATAATATGCATAGTTTCGTACACGCGCAATTTTAAGCAGATTAGGATAAACAGAATCCACAAGCGAACAGGTAATCATATTTACCTCATCGCTACTTGTTACACACACAAGCGCATCTGCCTTAGCCAGACCTGCCTCTTCCAAAGTAGCCAAATTATTTCCGTCCGCAAGAATAACATCGCAATCAAGCCGATTGGACGCGTGACGCACAATTTCTTCGTTATTATCGATAAGAACCACATCATTTTTACCATTGATAAGCCGCTTTGCCAGCTGAATGCCCGTAAAGCCCGCACCGATAATTACGATTTTCACTGTTTATTCCTCGCTGTCTTTATTCAATTTTGCTTTGCCACGAGATGCAATTCCCATTGAAGTCAGAACCGCTCCGCTTACCGCACCACTGATTGCTCCTTCAACCAAAGCGGCAGGTGCAAACATAAGCAAAATGGCAAAATAAGCGGCATTCCCAAGATAAGGAAATTTTTCCACCGCCTTCTGTACAATCGGCGCAATTTCGCTAAAGTAAATCAAACAAAGCATTGCAAACACCATAATTGTATTGGTCAGCGAACCAAGCACCGCCGCCACAATGCCGCTTACCACCACAGGCAGATGTGGAATCTTTTTCAGAGCCGTAAACACCAGCCACGTAACCACCGCAATCATCACACGAGGGAAAATCGAGCAGAGCGGATTTAAAAAATAGGGGTCAAGCATACTGAGCGGCATAACGGCAGACTTAATCAGACTGGTCAGCCCGAACACAAATCCTGTAATCAGTCCTGGCACAAGACCGCCCAAAATCGTTGCCAGAATAACGGGTACTTGCAGAATCGTATAAGAAATCTGCGGATTGATGCGAATATAGCCCAAACCAGTCAGATACATCACTACAACCAGCGCGCTGAACGCACCTGTAATCGCAATTTTTCTATTTTTTTCAGAAATCATTTTTTCTCCTAATTTTTATTATATGCCATCAATTTTAGCAAAAATTTGCGTCTTTGTCACTCTTCGTTTGATATTCCAGAACCAATTAAAATGCTGTGTCCACCAGAAACAGGCTTTACCTCGATGCGCTGGTCAATTTCATTGATAACGTCCTGCACATGCGTGATGATTCCGAGCATTTTTCCGTCTTTCTGCAAATTTTTGAGCGCGTTGATTGCTTCCGTCAAAAGTTCGCCGCTCAACGTACCAAATCCTTCGTCCAAGAAAAGTGAATCCACGCGCACATTGCGGCTGGCAAATTCGGAGATTCCTAGGGCGAACGACAGGCTGACCAAAAATTTTTCTCCGCCGCTCAGGTTTGCAATGGAACGCGGCTCGTCAAAAAATATGTCCTGCATCTCAAAATCCAGCGAAGCGGGCGATTTTTGTACTACTTTGTAACGGTTGGTTATACCGAATAAATTTTTGTTGGTCAGCCGCAGCAATGAACTGAATGCAAGGCTCTGCACGAACACCGACAAATCCGCTCCCTCACGCTGACCTGCCCATTTGTTCATCTGCTCCCAAAGCGCGTAATCTGTCTGCAAAGCGGTGTATTCAGAAAGAATTTTTTCCATATCCGCTTTATTCTGATTATTCCTTTCCAGCATTGTCCTTACTGCAATCAACTGATTTTGCTTCATTTGTTTTTCGTCAGAAAGAGCATTACTTTCAGAAAGAATCTCCTCTTTGGTTTTGTCACGTTTTGTATCTGCCTGCATTGCCTTTAATTCGTCCTGCTTTTCGGCAAGCATTTGTTCAAGTTGTAATTTCCGTGCCTCTTGTTTTGCTTTTTCTTCTTTTAGTTGATTCTGAATTTGTTGCGCTTCTTCAAATTTTTGTTTCAAACTTTCTATCAGCTGATTCTTGTGTCGTTCTTCATCATCAACATTTTTTTCGCCAAAAAGCGCGTGCCGTTCATCATCAAGATTTTGCATAGCAAGACAGTCTGCCTCAAATTGTGTATGAGCCGTTTCAAACTGATTTTTTTGAGCAATCAGATTTTCGTCCGTTGTTTTCAGTTCTGCCATTTTTGCCGATACCTCTTTGGTAAAATCTGTCAGTTGCTCTGTTTTCTGTTTCCACTCTTTTGCACGAAGACGCAACTCCTCTAAAACGGAGGAAAGATTTTCAGCATCAGCCTTTTTTTGCCATGCGGAAAACAACGTATTCATTTGTAAAAGATATTCATCGGCATTTTTGTGAGCCTGTGCGTTATTTGATTCCGCATTTTTTATGTCTGATTTTGTCGCCTCAATCTTTGCCAAAAGCGCATTCATGTCGGAAACGATTTTTTCGCGTTCCGCCGTAAGATGAGAACTATCTTCCGCAACCGCCATCGCTTTTTGTGTGTCGAACTCGCCTTCAGATAAAGCCACATTTTCCCCATGTGAAGTATGATACACCGAGCCACAAACGGGGCAAGGATTTCCGTCTTTTAATTGTAGTTGCAAGATTTTTGCGATGAACACCGCATCCGCAGAAACAAAACTTTGAATGCGCTCCTCAATTGCTTTTAGGTTGGCAGTAAGGTCGTTCATCCGCGTTTGTTGTGCCGCCAGTTGGGAAGCAAGCATTGTCTGCTGTTTTTGATACGATTGCTCCGCTTTTGTTTCTTGTGCAAAAGAAGCGGCAAGCGTTTCGGCTTTTGCGATTTTCTCTGCCAATTGCTCATCGTTTTTGTTCTGCTCTTTGTATGCGGTAAGTGCGTCACATTTTTTTTCAAGGGTTTCGATTTTTTCTTTGAGGAACGCACTCTTTTTTTTGCTTTCAGAAAGAGCCTTTTCCGCCGCATTTTTACGGTTTTCGCTTTCAGAAAGTTTTTGCCGCTGCACGGTGATTTTTACGTCAAGTTCCCGCACTTTTTTCCACAATGGCATTCGCTGCGACAATTCTTTTTCTTCAACAGAAAGTTGCTCTTTTGCTGATTCTGCATTTTTTTTTGCGGCGGCAAATTCTGCTTCCGAACGAACGATAGTTTGTTTTAGCTGTGTGATTTCTGTCCTGAATTGCTCAGTCTCTTTAAAAAGAGAAAGCATGGTTTGAAGATGAGCCTGTTTTTTTTCTGTTTCTAAAAACCATTTCTCAATTTTTTCTGCCGTTTGCTTTGCTTGAGATTCATCTTCTTCGCTTAAAATCTGTTTTTCGATTTCTTCTTTGCGTAATTTTTTGTCGTGAAACAATCTTTTGACTTCGCTGAATGTCTCCGCAATTTTTTTACCAATCGCGCGGTATCGCTCTGTTCCCGTCAGTTTTTCAAGGATTGCCGCCCGTTCCCGCGCATCACTTTCCAAAAATGCGCTGAATTCGCCCTGAGCCAGCATAATTGAACGGCAAAACTGCTTGTAATCCAGCTGAATGATTTTCTGCGTTTCTTTTTCAAGGTTTGATGCCGTTCCAGAGGAAATCACTTCTTCTGCGTTGTTGACTAACTTTCGTTCGTTAGTCAGACTGTTGCTGTCCGCTTGCGCAAAACTATCGTTCGTAAGTTTTGTAATTTTGTACGATGCTTTCTGTAATTTGCCCGTTGTCTTACCGTTCGCACGATTTTGCTGAAATTCCGATGAAAAAATGCCTTTTTTGCACGAATAAACTACTTTTGCCCAGCAAAATCCCGTTCCGCGCGTCATCAATTCGTTTCCGCTTTCGCCATTGTTAATCGCTTCCAAACGTGGCGTTCGCCCATACAAAGCCAGTGTAACTGCATCCAAAAGCGTCGTTTTTCCCGCCCCCGTTGGCCCGTAAATCACAAAAATGTCGTGGTTTTTGGCATAATCAGGATGCGTAAAGTCAATCGTCCACGAGCCTTTAAGGGAGTTCAGATTTTCAAATTCCAAAGAAAGAATGCGCATTATACTTCTCCCGCTATCTGCATGAGCAAGGGCAAAAAAGTTTCCACCGCACGTTTACCTTCTTCGCTTGCGCCGTCTAGCCCGCTTTTGGTCAGAATAAGTTGGGTAAAGATTTCCTTATCGTCCAGATTTTTGATTTCTGCCGCCTCAAACTGCTCGAATCCGTTTGCCGCCGAAAAGACCTTTTCCTGTTCCGTAATTTTCCAGCTGACCACCGTAATATGTTCGGGAAGGGCGCGAATCGTATCGTCCAAAAAATCCTGCGCATTCACACCAAATTCTCGCTGATAGCACAATTCAAGATAAATGGGCTTTACTGCGCCGCCAAGCACCAAAAGCCGTTGCAGTTCCGCTTTGATTTCCGCAAGCGTTCCCGAAAGTCGGCGGTACACAAAAGGCTGGGGTGTTTCCAATTTTTCTACCAATACCGTGCCGCCCGATTCCGCAATATCCACGCACAGCACATAATGCGCCAAAGCCGCCTCGTCAAATCCCATTACAAACGGAGAGCCAGAATAGCGCACTGCAGGATTTTTTGCCACCATCGTCGTATAATGAATATGCCCCAGCGCAACATAATCCGCAGGGGGAAAGACTGCGGGCGGCACATTTCCAAGCGTTCCTAGAACATCAAGCACTTTTACGCCGTCATCGGTTTTAACATTGCTTGCCACACCGTTCAGCCGCCCTTCCAGTTCCGCCGCATACAGATGACCCGTAGCAATAATCGGAATATTTCTTTTTGAGCGTAACCGTTTCGCCGCCGAAAAAATGTCTGTGTATACTTTTTTATACGCAAGGGAATATAAATCGCCGTCCGTCGTTTTGACTTCATTCAACGTGCAGTCTGTATCCGATGACCGTGAGGAAAGTACATTCCGCAGCTCAACTTCGCGCATAAAGGGAACTGCCATACAAATTCCGTTTATTGTGTCATCTGCGCCCCGCAATTCAAAGCACATATCCTCTGGAGCAAGATTATTGATTGAGCCGACCACGCGAATATTCAGTACTTCAAGCAGTTCTTTTGCCGAGTCCAGCATAATTGCAGAATCATGATTTCCGCCAACGATAATAACGTTTTTACAGCACGAATCCACCAAGGAAGCCAAAAACGTGTAGTACAGCCGCCGTGCCTCAACCGAAGGATTTGCCGTATCAAATACATCTCCCGCTACAATCAGCGTGTCCGCCTGTTTTTCGATAATCTGCTCTTTAAGCCAGCGGAAAAATGTTTGTGCCTCCGTGTGGCGGTCTATGTCGTGCATCTGATTTCCCAAATGCCAGTCTGCTGTATGAATAAAACGCATACGGAATATTTTACTTTATATCGATGGAGTTTGCAAATTTTTTTGGCTACAAGTCCTGCGAATGTGGCGTGGAATTTGGAAAAACTGATTTTACTCAAATTTATTGCGCTGCATGATATGCTCAAAAAAACGGCGGTTAAAAAGACCCGTCATCAAATCGTGGTTGCTAAGATATGTAAGTTTTTCTCTTGCCATGTTCATTTAAACAATATAAATGGCGATTGCATAGATAATTCCGATTCCCTGAAAAATATGCTTCATGCGTCTTTTGGGCGGAAGAAGGTAGAATACTACGGAAATCATTCCGACCACATAAAAAATGTAGCAGAACGCCCCGCTAGAAAAAATTTCGCTTATCAACGAAAAACTGATGATTTCAAAATAGGTAAAAATAATGTAAAAATCGGTATTCTTCTTAAAACTCAAAAGAACGGTGACATAAAAAAGGGTGCTAAAGACATTCAGAACAGAAAAAGGAATCTATCCCAAAAAGTAAAAAGTGAAGTAGTAAAATTAAGGTATATTATACTTCTACCGTTCCTTCAAAGCACAGTTTTGTTTCACCTGTCAATAACACTGTTTCCCCAGTGTAGCGCACGTGCAGAATTCCGCCCCGCACACGCACGGTAATATCCTCGCTGAGTGGGCAATATCCGTTCAGCACTGCAGCCACCGCAGCCGCACACGCACCTGTACCACAGGCAAGTGTTTCGCCGTTTCCGCGTTCCCACGTGCGCATTTTCAGTTCATTAGGTCCGACCACGCGAACAAATTCCGTGTTGGTGCGCATAGGAAATGCCTCGTGATGCTCAAACTGCGGGCCAATTTCACCCAACGGCTCTTTGTCCACAAAATGACTGAACACAACACAATGCGGATTTCCTACGCCAACACAAGTTACGTGATATTCGTTCTGCCCGACTGTAAACGGTACATTCACCACGGCATTTTCTGGCAAAAGCCCTGCATTTACGGCAGACTGTACCGCTTCTGCGCCACTTCCCGCAACCAAATTCAACGGCAAAATCGGATGAGCTTTGAGTAGCGTGGGCAATTTTTCTGCCTCAAAATACGGCGTGCCCATATCAACCGTTACGCTCGTCACTTTGCCGTTCTGCTTGTACAAAATAAGCGTCTTTACGCCAGACTCTGTTTCAATCGTAATTTTTTCCGTGGCATCGCTTTTTCGTCCGTGCTTTTCGGTAATGCCGTCAATGTCGTTGTCGTACAGATATTTGCCCACACAGCGGATTGCGTTTCCTGCCATCTTGCCTTCGCTTCCGTCCTGATTGAAAAACCGCATTTTGGCATCAGCAACGGAACTTTTTTCAATCACCACCAGACTGTCCGCACCGATTCCGCCGTTCGTCCTGTCACATAGGCGCACCGCAAGACCAGCAGGATTGTTCACCGTCTGACTCATCGCGTCAATCACGATAAAATCATTTCCCGTAGAATCCATCTTGGCAAAACGAATTTTCTGCTTGGTCGTTCGCAGTTGATTGATGTCTACCAGTTCCACATTTTCCGCATTGTATTTGCTTTTCAGACAGTTGGCAATCGCATTGGCGGTATCAATCGCCGTCAGACACGGAATATCTCGCTCAACGGCATGGCGGCGCATTTTTACGCTGTCGGCCGCAGGATTCCGCCCTTTTGCTGAAGTAGAAATCACATAGTCAATTTTTCCGCTGTCAAGAAGCGTCAGAAGATTATCATCGGGATTTTCGTGGATTTTGTTCACCACTTCCACATCCATGCCAAAGTCACGCAGGGTTTCTGCATTTCCCTCGGTGGCATACAACTTGAATCCCATATCGTAGAATTTTCGCGCCAAATCGGGCAGTTCGTAGCGGTCAGTTTTCCGAACGCTGAACAGAACACCACCGCTTCGCTTCATCGAATACCCCGCCGCAATCAAGCCCTTAAAAATTGCCTCTTCACGTGTTGCCGCAATGCCCAGCACTTCGCCCGTTGATTTCATCTCAGGTCCAAGATGCGTGTCCACGTCCATCAATTTTTCAAAACTGAACACAGGCACTTTTACCGCAAAATACGGTGGCAAGCGATACAAGCCCGTGCCATATCCCATATCGTGGAGTTTTTCTCCCAGCATCGCGCGAACCGCAAGTTCCACCATCGGCACGCCCGAAACTTTTGAGATATACGGCACCGTTCGACTGGAACGCGGATTTACTTCTATAATATACAAATCATTGTTGTAGATAAGGTACTGAATATTCACCAAGCCTTTTGTTCCCAAGGCAAGCGCAAGTTCCCGGCTCTGCGAAATAATTTTTTCGCGCATAATGTCGTTCAGATTCCACGCAGGGTACACTGCAATGCTGTCGCCAGAATGAATTCCCGTGCGCTCAATATGCTCCATAATTCCCGGAATCAGCACATCCTCACCATCACAAATGCCGTCCACTTCAAGTTCAATGCCCATCATATATTGGTCAATCAAGACGGGATTTTCAATTCCCTGCGCCAGAATAATTTTCATATATTCGCGCACATCGTCATCATTAAAGGCTACAATCATATTCTGCCCGCCAAGCACATAACTCGGTCGCAGTAGCACGGGATAGCCCAATTTTTTTGTCGCTTCCAATGCTTCGCTTTCTGTAAACACCGTCAGCCCTTTCGGTCGGTTGATATGCAGCCGTTCACACAATTCCTCAAATCGCTCTCGGTCTTCGGCAAGGTCAATCGCATCCGCACTCGTCCCTAAAATGCGCACACCCTGACTATCCAAAAATTTCGCCAGTTTAATCGCCGTTCCACCACCAAACGCAACCACCACTCCAATTGGCTTTTCCGTGGCAATCACGCCCATCACATCTTCGGGAGTCAGCGGCTCAAAATACAGCCTGTCGCTCGTGTCAAAATCTGTAGAAACCGTCTCTGGATTGTTGTTTATCGTCACTACATCGTAGCCTAGTTTTTTTAGAGCCCACACACATTGCACGCTGGCATAATCAAATTCAATTCCCTGTCCAATGCGAATCGGTCCTGAACCAAGTACGATTATCGTTCCTTTTGAGGGGGAAAGCCTTCCCCCTGCGTCGCACGTTGTTGCGCCGACACCCCCTTCGCCTAGGGACTGCGCCCCTAAAACCCCGTATCGCTCTTGCAGAAATGCCTCTGCCTCATTTTCGCTGTCATAAGACGCATAAAAATACGGTGTTTCTGCGCTGAATTCTCCCGCACAGGTATCGACCATCTTGTAACCAGGATTTTTATGAAATATCTTTTTATCGCTCATCTACTACCTCAAAAAAATGGGAACAACGCAAAAAAGCATTGTCCCCACTGACTATTTCAGTATAACGAAACTATATCCTTTTGTATAGACCGCGCAGAAATTGATGCTGTATTTCGGCGGATTTTTCCTAATTCTTTGTTTATACGCGCAAATAATAAGTCAAATCCTGCGTGCGTTTTTGCGCTTACTTGTACGGCATCGGGAAAGAGCGCGGTCAGTCGGGCAAGGGGTGTTGTATCGTCTGAAAGCGCGTCAATTTTGTTCAGCACGATAATGCGCGGAGTATGATTCGCTCTAATTTCTTCCAATACTTTGACCACGGTTGTATACTGCGATTCGGCTTTTTCATCGCTTGCATCAAGCACAACCAAAATTAACTGGGCATGCTGCGCTTCTTCCAACGTGGATTTAAACGCATTGACTAACGAGTGCGGCAAATTTGAAATAAATCCAACGGTATCTGTCAAAAGAATTTCCGCAGGGCGGCCGTACCTTTGCACATTATCGTTTTCACTTGTCGTACCAGTGGTAGTATTTTCCGCTTGTGTCATAAGGCGCAATTTTCGTGTAGTAGGGTCAAGCGTAGCAAATAATTTGTCTTCAACAAGCACATCTGCGCCCGTAAGCGCATTTAAAAGTGATGATTTTCCCGCGTTTGTATAGCCAGCAAGCGCACAGACGGGCAGGGCATTCCGTTCGCGTTTTTTGCGCTGAGTTTCGCGGTTGCGAACTACTTGCTCCAACTGCCGTTTAACCTGACCGATTTTTTCACGGACATGGCGCATATCTAGTTCCAGTTGCGTTTCTCCAGAACCTTTTGCGCCAAAATTACCACCTCGTTGCCGCGCCATATCTCCGTAGGAATGTGCCAGCCGAGGAAGCGAATATTCCAGCCGCGCCAACTGAACCTGCAACACGGCTTCTTTGGTCTGTGCGCGGTCAGCAAAAATGCGCAGAATCACTTCCTGCCGGTCAATCACGGGAATTTTTGCCAGTTTTTCCCAGTTGCGCTGTTTGCGTGGGGAAAGCTCAAAATCAAAAATAATGATGTCCGCGTTCAATTCTGTAGCAAGCGCGGCAATTTCAGAAGCCTTGCCTTTTCCCAAGCCGTACACGGGATTTTCTTCAAGCCGCAAAAGAATATGTGTGCGGACAATTTCATAGCCCAATGTGTCCGTCAGCCCTTTCAGTTCAGAAATATCGGCTTTAGGCGCGCCAACTAAAAGCGCACGGATTTTTTCAGCCTGTTCTTTGGCGAAATCTATCATCAGTGTGAAAAATGGCGCAATTCTTCCGCCACAGAACAAACTTCTTCAGTGCCGCCTTTGCAAAGTGCAGAGATAATCGGCCTGCCAACAAGCACTTCTTTTGCGCCCAAAGCCATTGCCGTCAACACATCTTCTGCGGTACGAATACCACCGTCCACCCAAATTTGTCCGCAATGATTTTGCAATTCGTGCGTGTGCTGCATCAAGAATTCTGCCGTGCTTCCTGTACGCGTTTCCACCCGACCGCCATGATTGGAAACGTACACGATGTCGGGATGCACTTCTTTTATCAAATTAATGTCCTCATCGGTAAAAACACCTTTAATGACAAACGGTACAGCAATACGTTTTTTGATTTCTTTGAGTTGTGTGGCGGTCTTTTTTTCAAGGCTGACCAAATTCCGCATCGTAACGATATTGTAAGAATCAATATCTACGCCTATAAATTCTGCCACTGGCTTTGCCCATTCGATGCGCTCAAAAATACGGTCATTGTTGTAGGGCTTAATAAATACTGCCGCCTGTATATTTTCTTCCTGTTTTTGCAACCATTTGACCGCACCGATTCCCGACTGAAGTTTTATATCTGGCGTTCCGTCTCCCACAGAAAGACCGATTCCCGCTTTGTATGCAGAAAAAAGCAGACTGTAGTAAAAACTTTGCTCATCCTCAAAGCCGACATTTTCCACCGCACCCGTCACTGGCGCAAGCCGAATTTTTGGTTCAAAAGGAGTATCATTCAAAAATCGTTCAATCAGTGTAAAATCCGCCTTACGACACACTTCCCAGCCATCGCAATTCAGACGAAAATTCTCGTTGCGACGAACGCCGCCCATACCAGGCATTTCCCCAATGCAACCCGTTCCATCACACAGCGGACAAAAGTGACACTTAAATGAATTTGTTTGTGTTTCCAAATGCAGTCCTCCAAAAACCGATGCAGTTCTCTTCCTGTCTGTTTTTTGCCGCCATTAAAACTGAAACTTGAACCAATTATAAATCGCGTCTACACGGGCGGCGAGTGAACGGCGTATTCTGCTTTCCAAAAATGAAATCTGTGCGTATTTTGCCTGCACCACCATATAGACCAAATACGCATTGCCTATATCCGTTACGACCAAATTGATTTTCATATAGCGCGGCTTTACGCCCTTGAACATTGCCACTTTTAATGCTTCCACATTGGTCAGGCACAGAGACACTTCTTTTTCGCACTGCCGATAATCTAACTGATAAATTCCATCGCCAAAAGAATTATCATCTAAAAGGCAATAATAGGTTTTTCCGTCAGCATTGCCTTCCGTCTGGTCAGCAATCGGTTTTTTGGATTTTTCGCCTTCCACCATATATGCCTTGTGATACAGTGTTTCCCATTTTTTGTCACCGTTGGAATAATACTGCATTCCTTTCATCTTTGTGATGGAGCGAATAACTTTGGCAACTGTTTCCAGCGAAGTGTCGGCATTCGGTTTGTCCGCGCTGTTTTCTTTGAGCGTTTCTTTTTTAAGGTAATACAGATTTTCCGCAGAATAGTTAGGCTCTTCGTCTTTTTCCCATGTGATAATCGCTTTTTTTCCCAGTTCAGTGTCTGGATAAAGAGAAAATTCCGTTGTTTCCCGATGCAACACACCCTTTTGACTCACTTCCGCCAAGTGTTCAGGAGAAATAATGTTATTTACTTCCTGTGCAAATCCCGCAGAAAACAACATCATTACCCCCAGCACGCACAGTCTTTTTATACCCATTTCCATAACCACCTTGAATATATCATATTATAAAAAAAGATACTACCGAAAGATTACAGGAGAACACGAAAGTCAGTATTTGCAAAGTCCTACCGTATATTTGCATTTTCCTTTAATCTCCAGTACACTGTTCGTATGAATTTTTTGGAACTGAAAAATCTTTCTTTTGCATATCCGCCAGTAGAAGGTGATGTTGACGAAAATGGCAAACAAATTGTGCCACCGATAATGTGGGAACATATTTCTTTTGCGCTGCCAGGCGGTTTTGTGCATTTAGTTGGACCAAACGGCTGCGGTAAATCCACTTTTTTGCTTTTGGCGAGCGGCCGGCTTATGCCTACAACAGGAAGCGTTCTGCTGTTGGGGCAAAATCCAAACGCAATGGAAGAAGAGCAGCGCAATCTTTTGGCATCGTTCATCTATCAGAATATGGAATTTGAGACTGACGAAAAAGTGGAATCACTTTTGCATCACGTGTATCAAAATGGCGCGCTCAAAGGAAATGCCCCTGCAATCCGAGAGGGGCATACTAATTTGCTTTCGGAAGTGACCGACCTTTTTGAATTGGGTGATGTCTTAAACCATCCGCTGACGGGATTGAGCAAGGGTGAAATTCAGCGCGTCCTTCTGGCATTCAGCATTTTGTATGGAAGCAAGTCAATTTTTATGGACGAACCGATGTTTGCAATGGAACTGCCGCAGAAAGAAAAATGCCTTGCATATCTGCGGGATTTTGTCAAAAAAACGGGAACAACGATTTACATTTCTATGCACGAACTTGATTTGACACGCAAATATGCGGAACTCGTTTTGTTGATGTACCCCAATCACGACATGGATTTAGGAACGCCGGACGAAGTGCTGACTAACGAAGATTTGGAAAAGGCGTATGGCGTTCCTGCGAGTATGCTTAAAAGCGGAGAAGAATATACACGCACTCATTTAAAAGAAATGAGCGACTTGTTAGGACCAAGGAATTCTGCAGGAGAATCAAAATGAAAAAACCGTTTGCGATATGCGCCGCTTTTTTTGTGACGGCATTGCCTTTTTTTGCGCAGGAAGCACTGAATTCCGTTGAGGAAAAGTATTACGATTTTCTTTCTCTGACGGGCAACACTGAGCGCAATTTTTTACATTATCGCACGCTAGAAGAAAGCCGCTGGACGGTAACTGACGAAGAAGGCACAAAAGATGTGTGGTCGGATAAAAATCTTGGCAAACGGAGACTTATTTGGGAACGCCCGACAGAAGAGCGGAACTGGTTTACCAAAGGATTTGACAATGCGTTTTCCTACAAAATATACTCTACAGATTGGTTTTCCAGTTATAATACCACGGCTCCCTTTGGGCAAATGGACGGCGGCTTGTGGCAAGGAACAGGCTTCAACACGGCTCTTTCTGCGGGCGCAAGAATTGAAGGATTTGGCTTTACGCTCTCATTCCGACCGCAGATAAGCTTTAGTCAGAATCAAGATTACGATTATCTGATTGACGGATACAAAACAAAAACCTACGCAGGAAAAGCATCCGATTACGGCTATTTGTGGGGGCAATGTGATGCGGTTCAGCGGTTTGGTGATTCGTCATTCTGGAATTTTGATTGGGGCGACACGGAAATCCGCTGGTCATGGCGCAAATTTACCATCGGCTTCGGTACGGAAGCAATTTGGCTTGGCTCTGCCGCACAAAATCCATTGCTCTTGTCAAACAACGCGCCCACGTTTCCCAAACTTGACATTGGTCTGCGGCGAACAAAAATCATCATTCCTCACTTTGGCTGGTATATCGGCGACATTGAGACGCGCCTATGGGTAGGGTATCTTTCAGAATCCGACTATTTTGATAACGATGACTCAAATGACCACAACCAGTTCTCCGGATTTACCTTCGCTTATTCGCCGTCATTTTTGCCAGGGCTGACGGTTGGTTTTACAAAAGTAACGTTGAGCAAATGGGGTGATGCGTTTTGGACGTATGCGTATCCTGGCTTTAGCGGCAACACAGTTGATACTTCAAAGCGCGAAGGTGAAGACCAGAAAGCCTCTTTCACGTTGGATTGGCTATTTCCCAAAATCGGTTTTGATTTGTACGGCGAAATTGGTGTAGATGATTTTCTTGCATCTGGGTTAAAACTGTACGAATATCTGCGTTATCCGCTGCATACAATCACCTATACCGTTGGTCTAAAAAAATCTCTGGAACTTTCCAAGGCAAAAAAAATACGCGGACTTTTACAGTTTGAATGGAACAATACCGAAGGTTCGCAGGATTATCAGATGTGGTCTGGTTCTGGTTACAATTTCGGCTTTCACGGGCAGATTACGCAAGGCTATACAAATCGCGGACAATGGCTGGGTAGCGGAATCGGTTACGGCGGGAACAGTCAGTACCTTTCTTTTACTGTGTTCAGTCCGCATGGGTACGAAAAATTCTTTATCGCGCGAAACAATCCCGATAACAATTATGTGTATTACAAAAGCGTGGACGCGGATTCAGAACAAACCGTATACAACGGTGCGCGCTATTTTACCGCGTTTAAGGCGAATTTTTACGTGGGCTTTGAGAATCTGCGCTATGTGTTCAAAAATTTTTCCGTTCAGTACGGATTTTTGTACAACCTGATTATCAATCCCACGTATGAGCCAAGTTACAATGAAGACACGCGAAAATGGCGTGGTTATTCATACGCGCATAATTTCCATTTTGAACTGGCGTTAAAATATCACTTTTAAGCGCAAAGAAGACCATGAAACTAGAATTCCGCCTCATCGGGATTGCGGGCAAGTCTAATTTCCGCACCTTCAAGTTCGCCGATTGCTTTGCAGTCCGCTTCTTCCAATTCAAAATCAAAAACGCGCGTGTTTTCGGCAATGCGCTTCGGCGTAACGCTTTTGGGCAAAGGAAGATAGCCTTGTTGCAAACTCCAGCGGATGCAGATTTGTGCGATGGAGCGGTCGTATTTTTGGGCAAGTTCACGCATAAACGGATTGGAAAAAATGCCGCCTGTTCCCAAAGGACTGTAGGCTTCCAAAACCATATTCGCACGGCGGCAATAATCCACAAGCGCGTCCTGCGTCTGACCGGGACAAAGTTTAATCTGATTGACCATAGGCGCGATGGTTGCCGTTTTCATTAGTTCGGTGATGTGGCGACCGTAAAAATTGCTGATGCCGATGGCCCGCAATTGCCCCGCCTTGTATGCTTCTTCCATCGCTTTCCAACTTTCCGCATTTTTCTGCGCCCAACAATCTCTAAATTTAATCGGGTTCGGCCAATGAATCAGATACAAGTCAACATAAGAAACGCCGAGTAACTGCAATGATTTTTTGATGGCCGCCTGTGTTGCCTCGTAACCGTGGTCATCGTTCCACAGTTTAGTGGTGATGAACAAATCTTCGCGGCGCACATTGTTTTCTTTGCAAAAATCTTTGATTGCCGCGCCAACACTTTTTTCGTTGCCGTAGGCGGTCGCCGTGTCGATGTGGCGGTAGCCGTTTTGAAGCGCGGTTTTTACGGCATTGTATGCCTCATCGCCGTCTTCAGATTGCCACGTACCAAATCCGATGCACGGAATTTGTACCCCGTTTGCGAGCATGTAAGAATCTGTCAGTGAAGAAAACTGCATTGGCTGCCTCCTATTTTTTCTTTTGTTTTGCCTGCTTGTATGAATGAATCGTTATCGTGCCGTTGGTGGGAATAAGGCTTGGTTCTTCATTTTCTTCGATAATGCCCGTCAGTTCAAGATAATTTCCTTGCAAGGCAAGAATTTCATCCAGTGCAAACTTCGCGCCTTCTTCTATAGACATAGAAAAAATCTGCCCCTCATCTGTTTTAAATGCGGGAGTCGCAAACGGCTCGTTTCCGTAATAATTGATATACCCTTTTACCGAAACCATTTTATTCTTTGCCCCCGAAGTGAACAAAAATCCCATCGCAAAAACCGAAAGCACCGACAGCATAAACAAAGATTTTTTCATCGTACAGACTCCTTATTGTATCAGCAGATATGTTTTCTGCGCGTTGTCAATATTTGTCGTGTTGAATTGCACCGTAGCAGAATTAGAATTTATCGTGCCAACCCGCACTAACGTAAATCCATACGGGCGCAATTCAACCTGAGCATTGTAGCCAAAACAAACCGGACCATTATAAGAATAATATGAGCTGTACGTTTTCTGATTGTTTAGATACTCGGTATATGATGCTCCCAAAATGCTGCTCAATTTCCACAAATTGACTGCATCCAACGGGTAATAATAACTATTCGCTACGAAAGCAGTCTGCGTTACCGATTTATTAAATCCATAATCGCTTTTATTAATAAGACATGCCTTTGTATAATCTTTGAGCAAAGTTTCAATAGAAACGTTAGTAGCGTTAGTAATTGAAGCTATATCAACATAATTATTTGTAGAAATATGATTCAACAAACTGATTCCACCATAATTGCGCAAAAGCCATGCGCCAAAGGCATAATTGTTTGCATACGAATAAATTACAGCATTCGTAACACCGCTCGTTCTGTATTCAAGCCCCGTGTCATAATAATGGCGGCAAAACATGGGCAGACGGTCAAACGGGCTATCACAGTCAGTAAAATTTGAATTATTTTTCTCCAAATAATCTTTCATCATGTCTTCGCAGAGCATAGAAAGCATTTCGTTGTACCATGTTTCTGGAGATAATTTCATATTGCTGTTTATGACTTTTACGCCAAAATTGACCATGTGCTGAAATTCATGCGCGAGCGTGGAATAAACCATTGCCGTTTGATTTGCCGCATAATAGGCATCAACATAGAAGTATTTGCCTTGGTTTGATTTTGCAAGTACACTGTTCGTGTTAGCCGTATATCCCGTAATATAGTCTTTTGAATAGAAATAACCGACCGTGCCGCCACTCGGATTTGACGCGCTCTTATAGTCATTACCAATATCATAAATGACGATATTAACCTTTGTGCCAGTCTCGCTGGAAGATTCCATCGCTGGATAAGATGTAACCGTACTGCCGTCCGTTGTGTATATAAGTTTGTCCGATTCATCTCCAAAAACCTTTTTTACCATCGGGTAGATTTTGTCAAAATTATCGGCAATGCTTTGAGCAATAGATGTGTTGATTTTTTGACCACCAGAGGTAACATTTCCGTAATAGCCTTCGACAACCCAAACATAACAATTTGTGCCTGTTGCGCGGAGCGTTGCACTTTTTTGAACAAAACTGGAGATACTCGAATTATTGTCAACATAAATTGTCTTTGTATCGCCAACAGAAAAAGTTTGTGCCAAAGATGGCTCTAAATCGGGAAGCGTTGCTGCTCGTGCGCCACTAACCGTCATTGCATTTAGATTAAGTTTTGCGTTTAGTTCCGTAGAAAGACAAGTGCCGTTTGATTGCACATCGAATCCAAAAATCCACGGAATTGAAATCCCACCGGGTTTTGACGGTGCGGTTCCCGAAGTAGGGGCGGCAACATCTCCGCTATCAAGATTTGAGAATCCCGTTGCGCTTTCAACATATCGCGTGTATGTGCTTGAAATTCTTGTCTTTGTCGGATTCGTCTTCATCATGTAAAGGGTTCTACCATTTGCCCCGCTGATGGTTAGTTTTGCATTTGCTGTTGACACTTCGTGTGTATCATTTGAAGATGAATATGACCAAGAATCTGTTCCGCTTGCCGCAATGAGAGTCCCGCTTACGCTATCTCCTTCCTCACTTGCATAATCTTGCAGCAACCAGTCGCATCCAGCAAAAAGAAACAATCCCGCAGTTGCCGCAATCACAGAAAAAACAATCCGCCTCATAAAAACCTCGCAAAAATCTTCCTATTATTATAACTCATAAACAACAATTTTTAAATGAAGAAACAAAGGAATTGGCACAATTTTATTGCAATTTGGGAAATTTAATTGTAGGATTTTTACATGAACATCTGTCTTTTTTCCGAATCCGAAATCACCCAGCCCTTGCCCAAGCATGATGAGCGCACGGAACACATCGTAAAGGTACTGCACAAAGGCGCAGGCGATTCTTTTGACGCGGGGATTATCGGCGGCGCGGCGGGTGTGGCAATGATTACGCGCATCGGAGAAAAGGGCGCGGAAGATGAAGGTTCGTTGTATTTTAATTTTGTGCCAATTGCTGAAGGAAAACCGCTGTACCCGCTTACGATGATTGTGGGATTTCCGCGTCCGATTCAGTTGCGCCGCCTTTTGCGAGATGTAGCGGGGCTGGGTGTACAAGCGATTCATCTAACAGGAACGGAACTAGGCGACAAATCCTACATGAAATCGACGCTGGTAGAAAAAGGCGCAGCGTATAAAATGCTTCTTGACGGCACGGCGCAGGCGGCGAGTACCCATGTGCCGGAACTGTTTATGCACACGACTTTGCGGGAATGTCTTGCAGCAATCGAAAAAACGTTACCCGCTAAAACCGACAATGCTGTTGCGCACGATTCAGAAGCCCCGCAGAAAGAAATATTGCGGATAGCACTGGACAATATCCGCCCCGCAATGAGTCTGCATGACTTTCTCTACCGTGAACATGCGGGCGGGAGCGGGAATGCACATGTGCTTGCGGCAATCGGCAGTGAGCGCGGCTGGACGGATAGGGAACGGGCTCTTTTGGAGCAGACAGGCTTTGTCCGCTGCGGTATGGGCTTGCGTGTGTTGCGTACCGAGACCGCCGCCACAGTCTCTGGCTCAATCATTCTGGACGCGATGGGAAAATTGGGCTAACAATAAAACCTGCGGCATTTCCAAATCCTCCCTGTCGGGCAAATTTGATGATGACGCTTGCTGTACTTTCGACAAATTCTTTTAAATATGACATTTCAGATTCTGAAAAGCCATATATATCTTCCCAACGGTATTCAGGAAGCCAGCATGTTAGCCCTCCATAATCATAATATCATTATAGCACAACATTGTCTTATCTGCTATACTAGCCCTATGGACAACGAACAGATTAAAGAGATGCTCCTGAAAATCGAAAATACGGAGTTGGATTTTACGGTGGTGATGACTGGAAAAGAAAGCACCCGCGTAAATGGTCTCTACAAGCCGGAGACCCGCGAAATCCTCCTGCACAACAAGAATTTTAAGACTGACAACCAGTTGATTTATACAGCGATTCACGAATATACCCATCATCTGATTAACGAAGAGAAAATTGCGGAGAGCGCAGGCGTTCCCTTTAAGGCGGGGCGTGTGCATAATGCGGAATTCTGGGGACGATTCCATGAACTTTTGCAGAAGGCCGAAGAAATGGGAATCTATACGCTGAACATTGACGACTACCCCGAACTGAAAGAACTGACCGAAAAAATCCGCCGCGACTACATTGAAGTGGACGGAAAACTCATGCAGGAATTCGGCAAACTCCTTTCTCAGGCTCATGCGCTCTGCGAAAAAGAAAATATCCGCTACGAGGATTATCTTGACCGCGTACTGTGCCTTCCCCGAACTTCAGCCCGCGACATTACCCGCGTGGGCATGGTGCCGGTAAATCCTGCGCTGGGTTTTGACAACATGAAAAAAGTTGCCGCCCTTAAAAAAGCGGATGAACGCCAGTCTGCCGAAGAACAGATTCTTGCGGGCAAGGCTCCCGACACGGTGCGCGAACTGATGAAGAAAAAAGCAAACAAAGACGACCCGCGCACCAAACTGGAAAAAGAAAAGAACCGCCTTGAAAAGACGATAGAAGCACTGCAGCAGCGTCTGCAATATGTAGAGGAAAGCCTTGAAAATCTGTAGTTTTTTGTGCGGCACGGCGGCGATTGTATTTGCTGGCCCAGCCGTTTTTGCACAGTCTGTTTCCTCTGGCAGTTCTTCGCTTTCTATGCCGAGCATTTCTGCACCAAATATGCCAACGGTCACCGCACCGTCCATCGGAAACGATTATTATATTCCTGGCTCAAAAAATTTTTACCCAGGTATCCGAAACGGCGTAGCAAGCCAAATGCGCCAAAATGTTGCGACGGAAAACAAGTCTCATTCGCAGGCAACAACTTCTGCGGATGCGGTAAATGCAACTGCCTCGGACACCGCAAATACTTTGGCAACAGTAAACAAGACCCATTCTGCCTTTACGGGATTGACCGCCTCGGATTTAAATTCAATGGACAGTATGGGGTTGTTGGGACAGTTTTCTGGCTTGCTTGACGGAAAAAATTTAAGTTCACTGGCAACGGCGCATTCGCTTTCTGCCTCAACGGGAAACAGTTCTGCGGATTCTATTTTGCTTCAACAAATTCTAACCGAACTAAATGAACTAAAAGTACAAATTGCAAAGCAAAACACACTAACACACAGCACGGAAAATGTTTCGGCAAATTCAACCACCACTTCTTTGCCAACCGTAACAGAAAATTACACGCAGGAAGGCAAAGAAGGCTCAAAAATCTTGCGCTTTATCGTAAACGGCTACGACGTGCTTTCCACCTGCCGCGACATTTATTTTTCCACGCAAGAAGCGGACGGCTCATTCTTGCTGACGGGCGACCGAAAATATACGAGTGACGGCGAAAACCGCAGAGAAACTTTCTACTTTTTGTTCCATGCAAACGGTGCAAAAGAAGGAATCACCAATTACACGGTTACACCACAGGTAACGCAGGATTACACGAACACCTATTCATTCTTGTATCAACTTTCGCAAAAATCCAATCTAGTCGCCCAGCGCACAGGCAATTTTATTTCCATGCGGGTAAATGAGCTTGACTGGAAAATGGATTTTCTCCTTTCAATGCAGTAACAGGCGGAGCGGACATGAGCATTTTGCACGAAGGATTGGTTCAGCTAGGCTTGGAAAATGCAGTCCTTGAAGAAAAAATGGACGCATACATCCGCACCCTGCAAGAATACAATGCCAAATTTGACCTTATCAATACCGATGACTATGACCAGATTGCAATCCGCCACATTTTAGACAGTCTGAGCGGGGTTTCCGAAATTCATCGGCTGGTGCAAAAACGTGTTTTTGCCAGAGAAAAAAATATCCTGCTTGCGGATATTGGTTCTGGCGCAGGGCTTCCCGGTATTCCCTTGGCGGCGGCTTTCCCCGAATATCCGTTTGTGCTGGTTGAACGTATGACCAAACGCGTTGATTTTTTACGTCATTGTGCCGAAGTCTTGCAACTGAAAAACGTAACGGTGGAAGAAAATCAGGCGGAGCGGTTAGCGCAAAAACGATTTGACATCGCCGCCTTCCGCGCGTTCCGTCCACTGGAAAAGAAAATGACAAAAGTGCTGCTCCGAATTCTCAAAGACGGAGGCTACCTTGCGGCATACAAGGCAAAGCGCGAAAAAATTACCGCCGAAATGAACGCGCTTCCTGTCATTCCAAACTACGAAGTAATTCCGCTCTCTGTGCCGTTTCTTACAGAAAATGTGCTTTCTGCCAGCGGAGAAAAATCAGAAGAAGAACGCGAACGAAATTTGGTGGTCATCAACAAGGCGAACTAATAGATTTTAGCCCATGTGAATTTGCTTAAGGATTTTCACAAGGTCAAGTTTTTCCACTAAATCAATCGGGCGACCTTCAGCATATTTTTTTGCCTCTTCCGTATATGTTCCCGCAGTAAAACACACGCCTCGGTCTGCTTTGGTATCTGAAACTTTCGCCTGAAAATCACGCACCATAAATTCTCCAGTGGAACCGCTTGAACGATAGAAGCGGAAAATTTCATTGTCTTCCCACTTAGGTGTCTCCACTTCAAAAATAATCTCTACGGAATCGGGCTTAACCGAAATATCATTTATTTTTACGTAAGAATTTTTATAGTATGTCTCCACGATTTTTCGGCACATCGCAACAAAATCGCTAGTCGGCGACATCAGATAAATTTGCAGATTTTTGTTCTGATTTAATTCCATATACCGTTGCATTAACTGAGGCACATCTTTATATGTCTGATTGACCTGTTGAATTTCCCGCAGACAGTTTATACCGTTTGAAATAGCTTTCATCTCAAAATGTACGTTTGCCAGGCGATACAAAATTTCCAACCGAACATCATCTGGCGTTCCTTGATGCTTTAAACCAATCTGAAAATCCTGCACGGCTTTATCTAATTGTTGTGACCGAGCATGATATATTCCGGCATTCAGACAAGAACGTGCGCCAAATTCAGGGTCAGGCCGAAGATGCAAAAACACTTTGATTGCCTTATCTCCGTAGCCACATTCCTGCATGGCATCTGCCATAGAAAATAGAACTTCCTTATTATCGGGACTTTCGTCCAGCGCGTGTTTCAGATAGGGCAGGCTATCCCGAAAATGCTTGCCTTTATACAGCGAAAGACCAAGTTTTGCGTTGATGTTTGCCGCTTCTGGTTTGATAACTAACGCTTTCTTAAAACAAGGAATTGCTTTATCGTATTCTTCCTTTGCGTAACAAGCCTGCCCCAAATAATAATTGACCTCAAAATCATTCGGACGCACATTATAGGCAATCGTCAGTCCTTTAAATGATTCTTCAATCTTCTCCATGCGGATTGCACAAATGCCGTAGCGAAGCCCCGCAACAAACGGGTCGATTTCTTTGTGAGCGGGCGCAACATTCATCTGCGTTTCGTAAATCTGAAAAGCTTTTTCCCAGTTATGCTCCGTATAATACAAGTCACCCAGCGGAATAAGACCTTCGGGGCTGTGCGGGTCTTGGGCAAGTTTTTTGCTTGCTTCCTTTACGATTTGAGAACGAGTTTTTTGTTTTCCTTTTTTGCCGCTTTTTTTTCTTGTTGCAAATGATAAAACGAATGCAATAATACCAAAAACGACAACCGCTGCTATGAGCAATTCCATAGATTCTTTACTATTATCGGCATTCTTCTACGAATTCGTGAATCCTGTCCAATGCAATTTTTATTTTGTCGATTGCCGTAGCATAGCAACAACGAATATGACCTTCACCGCCCGCGCCGAATACGCTTCCCGGAACGACGGCAACATTATGCTTCTGGAACAGCTGCGTGGCAAATTCTTCGCTCGTAAGCCCGGTTGAAGTGATGTCGGGGAACATGTAGAATGCACCAGTCGGCTCTGGAACGGGTAAGCCCATGTCGCAGAATGCCTTGTACATTAGGTTGCGGCGTTGTTGGTACGAGATGCGCATTTTTTCCACTTCGCTCCAACTGTGTCGCAAACCTTCTGCCGCCGCATACTGGCTGAAAATCGGCGCGCAAATGGTGTTGTAGCCATGCAATTTTACAATCTGCCCCAGCAATTCTGAGGGCGCGGCGATGTACCCGATACGCCAGCCGGTCATGGCGAATGATTTTGAGAAGCCATTTAAGATAATCGCATAGTCTTTCATGCCGGGGAAGGAGCCGATTGACGTGTGTTTTGCGCCATCGTAAGCCAACTCGCAGTAAATCTCATCGCTGATGCACCACAATTGGTTTTTGACAATCACGGCGGCAATTTTTTCCAATTCGGCGGCGGGAATCATCGTGCCAGTTGGGTTGTTCGGTGAGCAAATCATTACGGCCTTGGTTTTTGGCGTGATGGCCTTTTCAATTTGCGCCGCCGTGGGATAAAAGCCGTTTACACTCGTGTCAATTTCCACCACTTTTGCGCCGGTAAGAACTGCAAGCGGCGTATAGTTTACATAGCAGGGCTGAACAACGATAATCTCGTCATCGGGATTTAGAATCGCACGTAGAACCGCATCCACGCCCTCGCTTGCGCCCACCGTAACAAGAATTTCGTTCTTGGGGTTGTAGTACAAGTTGTACCGCTCCATGTACTTGGCAATTTCTTCACGCAGTTCAATCAGACCCCAGTTTGACGTGTACGAGGTGTGACCTTTTTCCAGATGATAATAGGCTTCCTCACGAATCACCCACGGTGTCGGAAAATCCGGCTCGCCGACAGACAGCGAAATCACGTCGTCATGCCCGATGAGCATCTCAAAGAATTTGCGTATGCCGCTCGGCGGTGTGTCCATCATCGCGCGTGAAAATTTATCGGTTCGTGTGTTCATACATTCCTCATGCAAATTAGGGGCGTTGCGGGCACACCCGCAGAGGGGGTAGCGGAAAAGCAACGCTTTGGAGCGAGGGGGAGACTTCCCCCTACGGATATTATTTTAGAATATTATGGAAGATTTGGGAAGTATGGTTTTATCGCAAAATAGGGGAGACGCAACCTTTCACAAAAAGGCTTTCTTCTCCCCTATAACCCCGCTTTTTCCAAAGGTGTTTGTGCTTGTATTTTGGTAGCCAAAAATTTGACAAAGTAGCCATTTTATGGTATCTTATTTGAGGGGCTAAAAATGAATTGCGTGGCGGTCAAAGAGGCAAAAAACAGGTTTACTCACCTTCTTCATCTTGTTGAAAATGATGAGCCAGTGCAAATTTCTCGGCATGGCAAAGTGGTTGCTGTTTTGAGTTCGGTGGGTAGTTTTAATGAAACCGCGCAAAATTCGTCTTTTGCAGAGGGCTTGCGTTTGTGGCGTAAAAAATCTGTTTCGGTTCTTTCGCAGGCAGAATTTACGAACGATGAAATAGACCGTATTTTTAGCACAAAGCGAACTATTGAAAATACAACTCGCGCTGACGAAATGGAACAGGTTGCCGCTCTTTGGGATAAAAAATGAAACCGATTTACCTGCTCGACACAAACATCTACTCGGAACTTGCAAAGCCTGAGCCGAATGCAACGGTTGTTCAGAAAGTCATTCAAAATCAAAAACGCTCTGCAATTTCTGTGGTTTCATGGACTGAATCGCTGTACGGGGTAAAACGTCTAGGCGAAGGTGCAAAAAAAGAACGTCTTGAAGATTTTCTTTTGAATCAGATGCAACCGTATTTTTCAATTCTGCCGTTTGACCAGAACTGCGCATGGATTTATACCGACCTAAAAATCCGCCTTGAACAGGGCGGAACTCCCGTGCCCGATGCCGACTTGAAAATCGCTTCCACGGCAATTTCAAACGGAATGATTTTGGTTACGCGGAACACAAAAGATTTTGCCGCGCTTAAAAATTGCAGTACGCTTGCGTTGCTTGATTGGTTTTCAGAAGCATAGAATCTTCTGTGCCTCTGTGAGAATACGCGACTTTCCTACGCCATCACACCTTCGCGGCGGTCGCTTTCGTCCTCAACGTACAGCACATCGTTTTCCTTGTAGGTCTTGAGCAAAAAATGCGTCTTGGTAGAGCGGACTCCTTCCAACGTGGAGAGTTTGCGGGCAACGAAGAACGCCACTTCCTGTAGGCTGTCGCCTTCGATTACCACTTTTAAATCGTAGCCGCCGCTCATCAGATACAAGGATTTTACCTGCGGATAACGGTAGATGCGGTCTGCGATGCCGTCAAAGCCATGCTCGCGTTCGGGCGTAACTTGGATTTCGATTTCGGCGCGGACTTTTTCCTTGGCGGCTCCATCTTTTTCGGGATTGACTACAGCCTTATAGCCAAGGATAACGCCTTCATTTTCAAGTTGCCTGATAATGCCCTGCACTTCTTCAGGGGTTTTCTTTGTCATTGCGGCAATGTCATCGATGGGAAGCCGCGCGTTCTCCCTCAGCAGGTCAAGGATTTCTTCTTTGTCGTTCATAACGCACCTCGTTTTTTTATTTTAGATTATTATAGAAGATTTGGGAAGTGTACGCATAAAAAATTCCCGATGAGAAAAGCATCGGGAATCATAAATTAGAATTGTATTACCTTATTGGTGATTAATCAGCGGGTTCAATGGTAACAGACCTTATGCAAAATTCTGTAATGGTTGAGCCAATATAGATTTTGCCAGCGGTATCACCAAAGTCATAGGTGTCGGTAAGTGCTGTTTGTGCTACTTCACGAGGAGTAGACGCACTTGTGGTGTCGGCGTTTCCTACAGATTTAACAGCATTGTTTCCCACTTTTATTGCCATATATTCGGCATCTTTGGGTATCGCGCTTCTTACGCACCAGTCAAGGGTAACTTTTACTTTGCCTTGAACGCCAGAAACTTCAACGCCGCAGTAACGCACACCAAGACCCGCTGTTTGAGTTTTGTATTTGAACTGAGGTTGCTTTATCATATCTTTAGCATTGATAGTCGAGCCCAAATTGCTGTTTGCATCTGCGAGCAAAGTAACGACTACTCCGCTTTCTGTGTCATTGATGATGGTCGTATTTTTTGCAATCGTTACAGCATCATCATTAATGCCTGATATGGCGGCGATAACATCTTTATATCCGCCTTTATTTGTCAAATTAAAGGTAAAATTCGTTGCCGTACTTGTCCATTTTGCATACAGTGTGATTGTTTGGGTGATTGGTGTGGAAAAATCGAATTGCTGTGTTAAGTCAGAATCGGTAAACCATCCATCAAAACTGTGCATAGCCCAAATAACGCTAGGTTCTGTTGCTGCATTTCCATCTGCTACAATTTGTGTTTCTGCGGAAGAGCCACCGTTACTATTGAAGATGACGGCAAAACTTCCCGAAGGAATTTCAGTCCATTTTGCATACAAAGTAGTGTCCGCCGTAATCTTTGTGCTGAACGAAAATTTTGTTGTCAATGCGCTATCACTGTACCATCCGGCAAAAATACTGCTGTCTTTGATAGGTGCAGTCGGTTCTGCTACCGTTTTGCCACTCTCTACTATTTGGGAAGAAATTGCACTACCACCGTTGGTATTGAATGTAACGGTGTACTTTACTGGTTCTGGATCACTGTTGTCGCTGTCATCAGAACAAGAAAAAGATAGAAAAGCAAGGAACAAGACAGAAAAGAAAAACAAAGAAAATTTTATCATACTAAACGTGTGTTTAGTATACACGTGGGGGGGTAATTGTGAATCATATAAACCTCCTGATTCATTGTAAAGCACCTCTATTTTAATGGCATCTTACTTTGTTGTCAAGCAAGATTTACGATAGCGAGTTGTTGCGCAAGGCAAAAATAAGGAAGTATAAGGAATAAGAAAGGGATTAGTAGTTCGCCAAAAAGAACATTCCCACCAGCAGAACGTAAAAACTTTTGTCATCAGACCAGTCAACCGTAGCGGGAAGTTGAGCAAAATACCACCAGAAAATGCCGAATTCGGGGTCAATACGCAGGGCATATTCATCAAAATCCTTGCTTTTTGCCTGACTTCCAAACATAAGATATACGATGTCGGTGATAATCTCGCGGAAAGAGGGATAGAGTTTCGTCCAGTTTTTATCTTTCATCGCCGTGCAGAATTGGTCAAGTTTGTACAGCACTTGCTCTTTAAGGGAAACATCATCTTTTTCAACCCACGTTTTTTGGACGAGGAGAATAGTATTTTTTTGAAAACTTTGCAAAAGATGCTGTTCACATTCCTTGGGGTCGTCACGATGACCAGAAAATTCACCGCCACCTAAGAATGCACCCGCAACGGTAATGGCACATTCCCGGACTTTTTTTGTATCGTTGGACGACAGCATTGCATCCATCGCATCAATTACTTTTTTTTCTACAAAATCTGTTATTAAATCACGACCCATAGCGTAAGATTAGAACAAAACCGCAGTTTATGCAAGGGGAGTAAAAACTCGTCCGTCCAAATGAAATTTGACGTAGAATTCGCGTAAAATGCGCACTATCTTGACCCGTCTGCCGCTTTTTGCCAAAATTATCCTATGAATACCACACTTATCTCTGAAATTTGTTCAAATTTACATACAGCACAGGCAACTTTGGCTCTGCACACTGCCGCACAAAAAAATCACGCGCTTACGTGTGTTGCCGCCGCTATCAGCAAAAATCGTGACGAAATTATTGCCGCAAACAAAATTGATTTGGATACCGCCCGCAAAAATGGTATGAGCGAGGCTCTGTTGGAACGGCTTATGCTGGACGGCAAACGAATTGACGGCATTGTGGCAAGTATGGGTGTGGTGATTTCGCAGTCTGACCCCATCGGCGAAGTGACGGGCGGCTGGAACACTCCCACAGGACTTTCCATTAAACAAGTGCGTGTTCCGCTGGGTGTAGTCGCAATCATCTACGAAAGCCGCCCCAATGTTACCGTAGACGCATTCTGTCTTGCCTACAAAAGCGGAAATGCGATTCTGCTCCGCGGGTCATCTTCGGCTCTTAATTCAAATCGTGCGTTGGTAAAAGCGATTCAGCAAGGATTAAAAGACGCTGGCGAAGACGGTGTTGTAGGAGCGTTGGCACTTGCTGAGCCACAAAAAGACCACAGCGATGTAGACCACATTTTAAAAGCGGTAGGATTGATAGACTGCGTACTTCCCCGTGGCGGCGCAAAACTGATTCAAAATGTGGTGCAAAACGCAAAAATCCCGGTGATTGAGACAGGAGCAGGTATTTGTCATCTGTTTGTAGACGAAAGCGCGGATTTGGATGCGGCGGCAAAAATTGCGGAGAACGCAAAAATCCAGCGACCTGGGGCTTGCAACGCAATTGAATGTATTTTGGTTCACGAAAATATTGCCGCGCAATTCTTGCCCAAATTGGCAAAAGCCTTCGCTGGCAGAGTTGAAATCCGCGCCGACCAAAAAGCATACGATATTTTTACTGCGATTCCATTACATCCTGCTGACAAAATAGCCGAAAAAGACCGAAATTTTGTTCTTGCAAAAGACAGCGACTTTGGCTTTGAATTTTTGGATTTGATTTGTGCGGTCAAAATTGTCTCGGACGTGCGGGAAGCAATTTCCTACATCAACAGCCACAGCACCAAACACAGCGAATCAATCTGTACCAACGACCGCGCTCACGCCAGAATGTTTCAGGCACAAGTCGACAGTGCGTGTGTGTACGTGAATGCCAGCACTCGTTTTACCGATGGTGGTGAATTCGGTTTTGGCGCAGAATTAGGAATCAGTACGCAAAAACTGCACGCGCGCGGTCCAATGGGAATCAAAGCCCTTACCACGACAAAATTTCTGATTGACGGCGACGGACAGATTCGTTAGCAAAAAACATTTGCAGTACGGAAAATGACAAAAAATCATTCCTCTTTTTTCTTCAATAATTCTGGCAAAGTCTGCGCAAGTAAGACCGCAAGAAAAATCAGCACGCACCCAAAGCCCATTCGCAGGGTAATCCGCTCACGCAAAAACAATGTGCTGAACAGAACGCCAAACACGCTCTCAAACGAAAGCAACAATGCCGCCAAAGCAGAAGGCAGATATTTCAACCCCACATTCTGCAGTACAAAGGCGACCATTGTAGAAAGCAATCCCAAATACAACATTGAAATGATAACGCGCGGATTTGTCACTTGGTCAAGCGGAAAAGCCCCATCAATAAACGGTGCGACAATCCACGAAAAAAGTGCGGCAAACAAAAATTGCAGCACGGTCAGCAAAATCGGGTCATGCTCATGGTCATATTTCGCGGTAAAAATAATATGAATAGCGTAGAAAATTCCACAGACAAGGGTAAGCACGTCTCCCACGTTGATTGTACCTGTATCGCCCGTACCCAGTGCCAGTAAGCCGATTCCAACAACCGACATAATCGCGCAGACAAACACATACCATGAAGGTCTCTTTTTGACCAAAATCCACAAAAAAAGTGGCACAAGAAACACATAAATTGTCGTCAGAAATGCATTTTTTCCCGCAGTCGTGTAGCCACATCCGATTGTCTGAAACAAATATGCCCCGAACAGATACGCACCAAGAATCGCCCCATGCATCCACGCACGCCGAGTAAGATTTTTTAGTTTTGCACAATAAATCAGCGCAAGGGCAATCGCCGCAATCGTAAAGCGGAACGCCATCATCCACACCGCGCCAATGTAATCCAGACTGTCTTTAACAACGACAAATGCAAATCCCCAAATAGCCGCCGCAAGCAATAATCCGATTGCAGAAAAAAGATATATCGTTCGTTTTGTCATATAAGTGAAAGCATTATATCTGACATACTCTTTTTATGCAAAGGGCTTTCCCATCGTTTTTTCCGCTGACATTTTCCTAGTGAATTGCCATTTTGCCGATAAAGCGGTATCTTTTGGATATGAAGCGAGCATTTTTTCTTTTTGCGATGCTGTTTTGTGTGCTGATGACCATAACCAGTTGCGCAAAAGCGGGTGACAATACGGTTCGGCAGGCAATCCAAGCGTATGGAGCAGGTCAGTACGATACCGCGCTGCAATTTTTTGTGCAGGCTTTAGATGAAGACACCAATTATTCACCAGAAATTTTGTATACGTTCATCGCCAACACCTACGCAAATCAAGGTGAATACGAAAAAGCAATCGAAGCGCAAAAAAAATCTTTGGAAGTACGCGAAGACTATCGTGGCTATGTAACGCTGGGAATGTTGTATCACATCGTAAAAGATGACCAGACTGCTATCTTAACTTACCAAAAAGCCATCTCTCTGGACGAAAAAAAAGCGGAGGCGTATGCAAGTCTTGGCGCATTGTATCTTGGTCAGAACGATGCGGCACAGGCAATCCCGATGCTGGAAAAAGCCGCTTTCCTTGAACCAAAAATTGCCGTTATTCGGGCAAATCTTTCCGTGGCATACGCAATGATTGGTAACGCAGAAAAAAGTGATGACGCGCTAAAAAAAGCCCGCGACCTAAAATGCGAAAATATTGAGCAGTTTGAAAATAAAATCGCGGAAATCCTCGGTAAATAATTTATTCTGCAAGCATTTTTTCCAGTTGTTTTTGTGCATCGGCAAGGCCACCCAAAACTGCTTTTTCGCCGTCAATAATCAGTTTCATCTCTTTACCTAAAATTGTATAGAACTCCGTCCATTTTTCCATTACAGGGCGATACACTCCGCCCTCCAATGCCTTGCAGACCACTTTATATTGCGGAAATTTTTTAAGAATTTCTTCATCACGCAGACTGGAATACCGACAGGGAACACCGCCATACATGACCGTTTCTTTCTGCACATTGGCATTCATCAGATAAGAAAGGAGAGCCGCCGCATATTCCTTGTGTCTGCTATTGGCAGGAATTCCCACCGCCCAAATGCCATAAATGTTCGCGTTTTTAATCGCACTTTCCCGTCGGTATCTTCCCGACAAAGCCAGATAATCCATTGAAGAATTGCGTGTGGGCGTGTACCAGCCTGGCCAGCCGATTCCCATAGCGGCGGATTTATTGGCGATTGCCGCAATTAAGTCATCTTTTTTTGCCGCCCGACCTGTTCCGATAAGCGAAAGATATGTGTACATCGCCTTGTGGAATTCTGGCGTATTGATTGTAGGTTTATTCTGTTCGTCCACAACCCAACCGCCATACGAAAGCAGAATCGGCAGAAAATCAACCACAATATTATTCGCCGTGTCTCCGCGATACATAAATCCTAGATTGTGTCGTTTTTTCGCAACCAAACAAATCTTTTGAATATCTTCCAATGATTTTATGTCTTCGGGCTGAAGTCCGGCTTCTTTGACCATCAATTTATTGTACAGCAAAACCGTCACGTTGCCGTAGTAAGGAGCAAGATACAGTCCGCCGTCATAATAACAGATTGCTTTTGTCGCAGGAATAATGTCATCATCAAGCGCATAGCCAAGTTCGGACAGATTGCTCAGAACGCCTTTCGCCGTATACTCCGCCATCCAGGAGCCGTCCACCATGCAAAAATCATACGCGCCTTCTTTCTGAAGTGCATCTTTTGCCACAAGAGAATGAAGCGCGTCCTCACTAAGTTCAAGCACATTGCACAGCACATTATGCTCTGCCTCAAATGCGGGAAGACATTTTTTTATGACTTCGGCATACGTTCCCGCGCGAAGAGCCAGCGTCAATGTTGCGTCGGGATTTTTCGGACGAGAAATTTGTCTTTTACAGGCGCACAATCCCAACGCAAGACAAATCATCGCAAGCAGGAACAGTCGTTTTCTCATTATTTCTCTCCGTTTTTTTCGTGACCCAAAATTCCCATAACCTAGCGGAAATTTTCTTCATCATATCGCTGCATTCTCTGCTTTACGTCAATCAAACTTTGCTCAATTTTTTTGTAAGGAATATGACAGAATATTTCAACAATCATGCTATCCAACTGACTTCCTGCGGCTTGTCGCAATTCAGCAAGCGCATCTTCATGAGGCATTGTGGCTTTGTAAGACCGTTCCATTGTTATTGCAGAATAAGTGTCCGCAACCGCAATCAATCGGGAAGCCAAAGGAATCTGTTCGTTCCTTAAATGATAATAGCCGCTTCCGTCCACGCGCTCATGGTGATATTTTATCCAAAGAGAAATGGTATCAAATGATTTTATGGACTGCAAAATCTTTACGGCGATTTCCGGATGGCGACGAATAAAATCCCATTCTTCCGGCTCTAATTTTCCTGCTTTGTTGATAATGCTCCGAGGAACGCCAAGTTTTCCTACGTCAAGAAGCAAGGCTGCCATTTCCAGATTATGTGGATTTATTTTTAAACGCAAACCCAGCGGCAAAGAATCGTACAGCAACATTGTCAAATTGCGTACATGTATCGAATGTCCTTCCAAATTTGGATCGCCCGCCTCAATCACACCGACCATCGCTTCCAAAAGAGACATTGCCCGTTCTTCCGCAGTCCGTAACTCGCCAAAGGCCCATAGCAGCAGCAACGTCACCAGAAGACTGATTAAAAACAACGGAAACCCAAGCCAAATCGTTGTAATTTCATCCGTTATCGCGCGAACAAACATAACAAAAATCAACAGAAAAATTCCCAGCAGAACAAATGAAGCAAGCGTCCGTCTGCCTTCCGTTTTAAGCAACACGTCTTTACAGATGAACACGCGATATACATATATTACAATGCTGACGGTCATTAAGATAAAACCGAGTACAAGCATATATTCTGAAAATTCCCATGTTCCTATCATACCGCCTGCAGCTCCTCGCTAAAATGAATCTGATTTTTTCCTGCCCGCTTTGAGGCATACAATGCTTCATCCGCCCGTTTATATGCGCTGTCAATATCCTTGTCTTTTGCTGAAAGTTGTGTCACTCCAAACGATGCATGAATACCGTCCAAACCGTCAAAGCGCACACTGTTAAGAGAGGCGAGCATTTCTTTAAGAAGAGGAATTATCTCATCTTGTCCGCTTTTGCCACGAATAAGCGCGATAAATTCATCTCCGCCCAGACGGCCGGCAAAACTGACATTCTCTTTAATCGCTTTTTCGGTGAATGACCATTTTTCTGATAAATCAATACCAAGCGTCTCTAAAATGGTTTTTCCTGCAATCTGAATTGCTTTGTCGCCCATTTGGTGACCAAGATTGTCATTTATCTCTTTAAAGCCGTCCAAATCCAAAAGACAGATAACCATATATTCATCATCTGCATAAGAAAGAACTTCTTCCGCAATGGAAAAAAAACGTCCGCGATTTAAAAGAGAGGTAAGCGCATCAAAACTGGATTTTACTTCAAGTTCCCGCTGAATCTGCAAGTCGCGCTGATACAAAATAAATTGCTGCATTCTTGTGCGCTGAAACGTGTAATGCAATCCAATCGCAAGAATCAAAACAATACAGACATTATACATATCGTGATAGGCGATAGAAAATGTTTTATATAAAAAAGATGTAAGCAAGAAGATGCTGCATGAAACAATTGACAAAAAAAGCATTTGGTACATTTTTCCGATATACGACAAAGAAAAAATTGTCAGCAATACAAGAAACATTGTTGCCGGCATATATGGTTGAGCCATCGAAGTAAGAATTCCGTAAGACAACATTATTGCGATGTTCACATAGACCATCAGCGTATTGTATTTTTCTACAAACGCAGAAAACAACAGGACAATCAAATCATACACGATTGCCAGTACCACATATATGGTATAAAAGGGAATTCTTTCCTGTGTAACGCCGAACAGATTCAACCCGGAAAAAACAAGATACAATAGATTAACCAGCAAAAACCAAGAATTCAGAATAAGCATAAGTTTGCGGTTGGTCGTATGTATTAAATCAACGCAGTCGTAATAGGTATCTCTGTCATAACCGTAATAATTAAAGCGGTTTACTGTCATACATTGTAATTTTAAACCATATCTTTGAATTCTGCAAATGAATAACACCTGTTTTCTAAAAATAAAACATAAATATTTACAGGATATCTTTTAGCGTTTTCTTCTGATAATGCAGAGCCATACCGATTGCTTTTGCCGCAGTCAACAACAAATCCATATCATTGTGCTGCCAGATTCGGGCAAGCGAAGTTGAATCCGCCCGCAGATAGCCGTATGTTGTTTTGCCATACGAAATTTCCGCAAAAAACGTAGACATAATCTGCTGTTCTGTACATTTTTGAAGCAATGTCCCTTGATGACTGAACGAAAGCTGCTTTATATCGTTAATATAAAAAATGCCTGTTGCTTTGTTTACGTTCAGCGAAATAAGCGCATCATCAATATAAGCAAATTCTTTTCCCCGTGAAAGTGAATAGATTTCCGAAAAAAGCAATTCATGTTCGTTCTGAATTCCAACATGGTCAATCATCAGATTCGTACAGAAAAATTGCAGCACATACGGAATAGATTTTTTCAAGTTGTCAGATTTTGCCAGCATCGTAAAAATCGTATTGTGCAACTGCATGGAATTGGAATTTGGAGCTTCACTGGAATGAACTTTTATGTTCTTGTGTTTTTCGTCCAGATAGATGATAAAGCAACTCCGTCCTTTTTGCTTACCACGATACAAAGCCTTATCCGCTTTCTCAAATAATTCTTCATACGAATTGCCGTCTTTCGGAAAACGAGAAAGCCCTGTTGTTATGGTCATAAAAAGAGAGGGATATTCAGGAACAGAAAAACTTTCAAACAATGCGTGAACATTTCGGCAAGCATGCCACACAGCATCATATTCAATAATGTCTGGCAGAATCACGATAAATTCATCGCCACCAAAACGACCGACAATTCCTATATCCGCAAAAGCATTTTTTATTTTTTCTGCGATAATCATGATAACAAGGTCGCCAACTTTATGACCGTAACCATCATTTACATTTTTAAAATTATCACCGTCAATTAGTAGTAATGAAAAAGGCTTTTTTCCTTGCACCAATTGCCAGGCAAAATTTTCTATGGCGGAGCGTTCATAAACCCCTGTTAGAGAATCAAACTTATTTTGTATCATGTCGAATAAGGAGTTATCCATATCTTTTTTATTTTATACCCTCTTTTAAATTTTTTCTAGCGGACGCAATGGCAAATCAACAAAAATTAAAGCATTCTCTTTCGCTTGTGCTGAAACATATTTTTCACTACAATAAACGTATGAGCAAAATTGAAGTGAACATCGCTTTTATTGGTTGTGGCGTTATGGGTGGCGCACTTATCCGTGGAATGACCAAAATTGTCGAGCCAAAATATATTACGGTCAGCGCAAAAAGTTTTGACGAAGCAAAGGCTTTTTCTGAGCAGACAAAATGCAATGCCGTCGTTTCAAATACCGAAGCCGTAAAAGGCGCAAAATTTGTTTTTATCGCTGTAAAACCCGCTTTTGTTGATGAAGTGTTACGTGAAATTGAACCCGCGCTTTCCGATGATGCAGTAGTAATTTCTATGGCGGCAGGAATCAAACTGGAAGCCATTGCAGGTGCATTGATTAACAGAAAGCACACACTAATCCGCATTATGCCGAATATGCCCGCGGCTGTTGGCGAAGCGATGATTGCTCTAAGTACGAATATCGATGCAAAATCAGAAGATGTTGTCGTTGTAAAAACACTTCTGGAAGCCGCAGGAAAAGTGGAAATTGTTGACGAAAAACTGATGGATTGCGTAACGGCAGTAAGTGGCTCTGGACCAGCATTTGTCTTTATGTTCATAGAAGCAATGGCAGATGCCGCCGTCAAATTGGGAATGCCCCGCGCCCAGGCGTACACGTATGCGGCGCAAACGGTCAAAGGAAGCGCGGCAATGGCACTGGAAACTGGCAGACATCCCGCTGCCCTTAAAGACAGTGTTTGCTCACCCGCTGGCACAACAATTGAAGGCGTTGCCGCACTTGAACAAAATAATTTTCGCAATAGTATTATTTCTGCAGTAACCGCCGCTTACAACCGCTCGGTAGAACTCAGCAAAAAATAATTTTCTACTTGTAACAATTGTCATTTTGAACTTGTCTCAGAATCTTTTTACGGTAACGGCAAGGAAACTTTTTGTATGCCTTCTGAATAGGGCGCAACTTGATTTGGGTCAAAATATATCGTCAGTGTCGCACCATCACAAAGAGAAGAACTCAGCGAGCTAAGTCCGTGTGCGCCGCCTGTAAATGTCCACGTATTGATAAGCATACGTCTAAAAATTCCTAAACTTTTGCTAAAATCTGCCGATAGCGTTGCCGATACTATGAGCATGAAAGGATTCAGATTTTTTGTTACAGGGATTGTACTCGGTGCAATTACAGTTTTTGCTTTTGCACAGAATTCGCCAGTAAATCAAACGGTCGCGCTCAAATATCGCGGAATGGGTGGTTATTCTCTAGTGGAACGAACCAATTTGCGCCGCTACGTAAACGGAAAATATGTTGGTCTGACCAGCCGTGAAGTGCGTTCCTTTATCAGTCCATCTCTTGCTCCCGACCCGTCTTTTGAAAACCCGAAGCATCAGTTTTATGGTGACCAATGGTATGACGGCAGTTTTTATGTGATTGAAGAAACAAAACGCAATATGGCGAATGTGGCGGCAGGAATTCATGATTCCATTCCGTCTGTATTCCACATTTCTTCCAAAGGAAAAGTGACGATGTTTACAGATAACGGTTATCCATCGTTCAGAAGTTTTCCCGCGTTTACTACGGACAAAGTGAAATCTGGAGATTCATGGTCGGCTTCTGCGGAACGAAGTGTTGACCCTTTGAACAAAGGCATTTTTACCAAGATGCCGATGGAAGTTGCCTACACGTTCATTCAAGAGGAAAAATATCACGAAAAAGATGTGTATCGTCTAAAAGCAATGTGGCAGACCAATTACGGCGTAAATTATCGGGATTATGATGGCGATAAAGATTTGCAAAAGGCAATCGGCGGACACAAAGCCGATATTCTGATTTTAAAAGCGACAGGAGAGGCTATTTTAATCGTAGACACGGTGGACGAAACGTTCATTTATGCCGATGGGCAGCAAGTGAATTTTAAAGGAACGATTACGCTCTTTACCGAATTTCCCCCCGCAATCGACACAGAAAAATTGCTGCTTTCCCTCAAACGAATTGCAAGCGTTTCTCCCGATGTGAGTGTCGGCGGCGCAGGAAAAAAATCAGGCACAGTCACTCTGAACAGTAATGGTAATAAGCATCGTATTGACCCAAATGATTATCCTGGCGCAGTGAATACATCTTCTTGGGTAGCAACCACTGAACCAAAGACAAAACCTGCCGCAAAACCAAATCCGCCACCGAAAAAAACAAGTACCGCCGTTACAGAAGCAACAAAAAATAAGAACAATATGGTCGTAGAAAAAACGCCCGCTGGTTTGCGTTTAAGTGTGCGCGACATTCGTTTTAAGCCCGATTCAAGCGAAATTTTACCCACTGAAAGCGGTCGTCTTGATGAAATTGCTGAAGTCCTTAAACTAGCACCCCAATCACAATTTTTGGTGGAAGGACATACGGCGGCAGTTGGTCGTGCAGAAGGAGAACAAAAACTTTCTGTGGAACGCGCCCATAAAATCGCCGAAGAATTAGCAAAACGCGGAGTCAATTCTGCCGCATTTATTTGTCGTGGCTGGGGCGGCACAAAACCCGTTGCAGACAACAACACTGATGAAGGACGCGCCCAAAACCGTCGTGTTGAAATTACGATTCTCGAATAATATCCTGTTATTTGCTGTCAGTTACCGAAGATTTCACGGCGATGTTGTTTTCCAAGCGAGTGAACGGCTTCTTGCAAATCTAAATCCGTATGTGTGGCGCAATAATCTTTCAAATCAATCAAGAAACGGTTCATCGAAAAATGCTGAAATACGTAGACATACTGCCATATTTCATCGTCATAAGATGCGCGCAAAATATCACGATACGGCAAAAAAATTCCTTTTTCTCTTAATTCGGCATATCCTACCAGCCACAATTCTGGCGCAGGATTCATATTATCAGCAGAACTAACAAGAGCAGTGTGCAATTTGGCGGTCTGTTCTGCCATCCATGTCTGACTTGTATAAATCAAATCTTGTATGACTTTTCCACCCTCTTTAGAAAGATATTTAAGATGCGTTGTTTTTGCCGTATGAACGGGAGTTTTGTTCAAAATCAGTACATTTTTTCTAAAATCCGTCTTAAATTCTGGATTTCGTGCAAAAAATCCTGCCGCAATTTTTCCGCTTTGTCCTACAAGATAGCGATTATTTTTTGCAAGTTGCTCGTCTTTTCCAGGGTTATCTCCAATCACAAAATAGCGGATAGTATCTTGTTCCGTCACCTCATCAAAAGCACGATTGTATACCACGGCAGTTTCAAGCGGATATACGGGCGTATCTTTTTGTGCGACATTTTTTTGTAGCGGTTGAAGTATCTCGGAAAAATTTAAATTCCATTCGGCACATTTTGACCTAAAATCTTCTCTGAATTCTGAAAAAGCTTGAAATTGTGCATGATTCATTTTATTGCCTCTTTTAATTTCCATTTACCATTTGCAATTTCAAATACTTTGGTCGTACTGTGCTGATATCGCTCGTAAGGCTCTCCAGGAAGAAATGTGCAGAATAACTGGTCGTATTCGGGCAGGTGCAAAGTGACGTTTTGGCGTTTGTCAGGGTCAAGTTCTAGAAGAACATCGTCCATCAAGAGAATCGGTTTCTTTCCGACTGCCTGCGTATAAAAAAGAGCCTGTGCCATTCTCAATAAAATAGCAATTAACCGCCGCTGCCCTGTAGACGCTTCAGGAATAAAATTTTCGTCATGGCGAATAAAACGTATTCTGTCTCGGTGAGGTCCACTCATTGTTGTACCGATTACTTTATCCATCTCACGTTTTGACTGCAATACAGAAAGAATTTCGTCCATATTTGGAATCAGACTTTCGTTTATTTTCCATGATGGCTCATATTTGATTGCAAGTCCGTCAATGCCCGTAATTTCTTCGTACAATTTTCCAAAAATCTGATTGAACTGAAAAATCGCATCGCGCCTTTTACGTTCTATTTCTATGCCATTTTGTGCCAGTTGCAAATCATACGCATCCAGCATTTCATAGTGTTGTTCTTTAAGAGATATATTCCGACTTTTCAAAATGCGTTTGTAACGGCGCATCACATCGATGTACATTACGTCGTACATAGAAAGTGATTGGTCAATAAAAAAACGACGCCGTTCTGGTTCTCCCACCACGAAATCCAAATCATCATGGCAGAATAGAACACAAGGCATTGTATTTACAAGTTCTTTTCTGTCTTGAATACGTTTTCCGTTTTTTTCAATTCTTTTTTTTCCATTTTCAAAAATAACTGAAATTGTATTTGTACTTTCTGCCTCATCTTTGTACATTGTCCGCACACTAAATGAATTTTCACCTTTTTTGACAATTTCTGCGTCTGTGTGAGTTCTGAATGATGAACCGTATGCCGAGTAATAAATAGATTCCAGAAGATTACTTTTTCCCTGTCCGTTTTCACCCACAAAAAAAATTTCTTTTGAAAGCAAACTTATTGTTTCGTTTGTGAGATTACGATAATTATAATACGAAGCGGAAAGGACGGGCATCTACCAATCTTACGCCATCTGCATCGGCATAATGATGTGGAAATAATCTTCCGCAGGTTCAGGACGCAATGTTACCGCTTTCATCGCCTCGGAGAATTCAAATGTAATGCGGTCACTGCCAATTACTTTTAGTGGCTCTTCTACATAATGATAGTTCATCGCAATCGTGATTTCCTGTCCGTTGTATTGGCAGGGGAATTCTTCTTTTGCATCTCCCAAATCCGATTCTTGAGAAGTGACAGTCAGCGCACCTGGAATTGCCGTAAGAAAAATACGACCGGCTTTTTTGTCCACCATAAGAGATGTACGTTTGAGCGCGTCCACCAAGTCACTTTTTTGCACTTGAAAACTATTAGGCTGATGCTCCGGAATAACGCGCTGATAATTTGGAAACTGACCATCAAGCAATGTTGATGAAAGTTCATAATTTGCAAATCGGAAGAAAATCATCTTATCTACAATAGCAACCGAAACATTTCCTTCGTCAGATGCGTGTTTTGCAACGATGTTCAGCACTTTTGGATGTACGATTGCAGACGGAAAATCCATCGCACCATTCAGCACTTCTTTTGACGCGTATGCAAGACGACGACCATCAGTTGCAACCAGCACAAGATTGTTTTCTTTCTTTTCAAAATAAACGCCGTTCATAAAGTAACGTGTTTCATCTTCGCTTACTGCAAATGAAGTTTGTGCAATCATTGCTTTAAGTTTTTTTCCTGGCACTTCAAAGAATGGCACTTCCTGTATCTCTGGAAATTCAGGAAATTTATCCTGAGACATACATTTAAGCTGGAACTTAATCTTTTTTGCTGTATGACGAATAATTGCAATTGTCTGCGTATCTTTTTGTTCAAGATTGAATTCTATTTCACCTGCAGGAAGAGAAGCAAGAATTCCCATAAATTTGTCACAGAAAATTGTTATTGAACCTTCTTCTTGAATGTCTACAGGAATTTTAGTTTCAAAATTTACTTTTATATCAGTCGCTTTTATGACAAGCGTATTATTTTGTGCATTGAAAAGTACATTGGAAAGAATAGATAACGCACTTTTTGTAGAAATAATTTCCTGTGCGATTGCAATTTCACTAATCATCGCGTCTCTGTCAAACGTAAATTTCATTTTTTTCTCCCTGAAACTGTACTTTTACAGTTTTCATTTTTATATGAGTGACATTATTATAACATATCTTTTGAATTTTGTCTTTACACAATCTCTAAATTTAATAAATTTATAAATTTTAGTAATAGTAATAATAGATTCTGTGAATTTGTGGAAAACATATATATTTTTTTATAAAATAAATAGTTATAGACTGGAAAACTATTGTTTTATAATCCACAGGTTTTCAACTTTTCCACAGAAATATAAGTTATCCACAATTTATCATCAGTATTATCACATAATTTATACAGTTTGTTATGGATATTATTTCTTATAATCTTTTATTTCTCGTATCAGTTGCTGAATGGTTGTGTCCAATGATGAATCTATTTTTATGGTTTCAGCAATTTTTTCGTATGAATGCATCATCGTGGTATGATCGCGGCCGCCAAAATCACCACCGAGTTCTGGATATGAATATTCTGTCAGATTACGTGAAATATAAATGGCAATTTGACGAGGAATAACAAATTTTGTTGAGCGTTTTTTACTTTTGATATCTGCTATAGAAATGTTGTAATGATTAGCCACAACTTTCTGAATGGTATCTATAGAAATATTATCCGAAGAACTGAAAGTATCTCTCAATTGTTGTTGTGCAATCTCTATGGTTACCGTTTTACCAACGAGTTCCGCATAGCCAATCATTTTTGTAAGACATCCTTCCAAGTCACGTACATTTGTTTGTACATTTTTTGCAATGTAATCAATAACATCTTTTGGAATGAGATTGACTAATGAAGGAGAAAATTGATTTGTTTCCAAAAGAATTTCTTTTTTCTTTTCAAGAATGGCACGACGAGTCTCATAGTTTGGTGGCTGTAAATCGATATTCAAACCTCGAGAAAACCGTGTGCGCAGACGTTCTTCAATAAATTTTAGTTCATTTATCGGACGGTCACAAGTAAAAACCATCTGACATTTTCTATCATACAAAGCATTAAACGTATAAAATAATTCTTCCTGCGTTGAATCCTTATCTTTTAAAAAATGAATATCATCCAAAAGAAGTACATCAAGTTTTCTATATTTGTTTTTGAATGTTTCAGTCGTTCGATTTCGTACAGAGGTAATGAATTCATTTGTAAATGTTTCTGCGCTGATATAGCAGATTTTACATTTGTCGCCTTTTTCAGCATAAATATAATTTCCGATTGACTGCATCAAATGTGTTTTTCCTAAGCCTACGCCACCGTAAATTAGAATAGGATTATATGCCTTGCCCGGATTTTTTGCCGCCGCTAATGATGCATTGAAAGCATATATGCTGTTTTCTCCAGGAACAAAATAATCAAATGTATAATCTTCACGCAATTGAGGATGTTTTTTAGTCCGTTTTGTCTTATCAATATCATCTTTTATGATTGCTTTTTGTTCAGTATATACATCTTGTACAATTGATTCTGTTGGTTTTGCAGGTTCATTTTTTACGATATATTTTATGGTAATCTGTTGACCTGTCAATTCTTGAATTTTTTGCTGAATTTTTGATGTTGTTCCACGTAAATCCATCTGCTGCCGCATAAATTCTGATGCTACGGACAAAGTAATTTCAGAAATCGTATCTTCCACATAATGTACATTAAACCAAAGCGTAAATTCGTTTTCTTTTCCTTCATTTTTTAATTCTATGTGGATTTGGTTCATTGCTTCAGCAAAAAACGCACGATAATTCTGTTCTGACATATCTTAATTATATCTCACCTTTACTTTTTTTTTCAATAAGGATATACTGAAATATCTTTATATCTTCTTATAATAAAGTATCAGAAGAAAAAGAAAAATCCGATTGTTCGGAAATGTTCTCGTTATCTTATCTTTAAGGAAAAAAAAGTGTCAGCATCCTATTCAGCAGGAAATATTCAGGTTTTAAAAGGGCTTGAAGCCGTTCGTAAACGCCCTGGCATGTACATTGGTTCAACAGGTCCGCGTGGATTACATCATCTGGTATACGAAGTCGTGGACAATTCTATTGATGAAGCCATGGCAGGATTTTGTGACACGATTACTGTTGCTCTTGAAAAAGATGACATCGTACGTGTAGAAGACAATGGTCGTGGTATTCCGGTAGACATGCATCCTACGGAACATGTCAGTGCCTTGGAACTTGTTCTTACCCGTCTGCACGCTGGCGGCAAATTTGACAAAGGTTCCTACAAAGTGTCAGGCGGTCTGCATGGTGTTGGTGTTTCCTGTGTAAACGCGCTTTCGGTCTGGCTAGAGGCAACTGTAGACCGCGATGGCAAACGCTATGCCCAAAAATATGCAATTGGTGTGCCAAAGTCAAAAGTAGAGGAAATAGGCACAAGCGACCGCCACGGAACGACCATCCGCTGGAAGGCAGACAGTTCCATTTTTACTGAAACAACGACATACGATTTTGACGTACTCAAAACACGTCTTCGGGAACTTGCTTTTTTGAACAGCGGCATTACGATTATTTTCCGTGATGAACGCCTTGAAACGCCCAAAGAAGAAATCTTGAAATTTGAAGGCGGTATTGTCCAATACGTCAAGGAAATGAACAGCCACAAGCAGAGCAAATTCTATCTGCCCGCTGAACCCATTTACATTACAGGCGAAAAAGATGATGTCATTACGGAACTTGCATTCCAGTACAATTCAGGATTTGACGAAAGTATCAATACTTACGTAAATGATATCAATACGCGTGATGGTGGTACTCATCTGGAAGGATTTAAGTCCGCGCTTACTTTTGTTTTGAACAAGGCATTGGATGCAAACGAAAAACTCAAAAAACGCTTGGACAAAGATGAAAAACTGACAGGTGATGATGTCCGTGCAGGTATTGTCACTGTTCTTTCCATGAAAGTTCCCGAGCCTGAGTTTGAAGGACAGACAAAAGAAAAACTGGGAAATACCGAGGTACGTACAATTGTAGACGCTCTTGTAAAAGACAAGTTGACTATTTTCTTTGAGCAGAATCCGGCAGTGCTTGAAAAAGTATTGGAAAAGGCAATTGCCGAAGCGTCCGCACGAATTGCCGCACGTAAGGCAAAAGATGCCAGCCGCAAAAAGACGCTATCCGATGGATTTGGTCTTCCAGAAAAACTGGCGGATTGCTCACTTAAAGACCCAGAGCAATGCGAAGTCTACATCGTTGAGGGTGACTCTGCGGGCGGTTCTGCCAAAAAGGGACGTGACCCCAAAACACAGGCAATTCTTCCGCTGTGGGGCAAGATGCTCAACGTTGAAAAAGTCCGCCCAGAAAAAGTTATGAACAACGACAAATTGGAGCCGGTCATCGCTTCTCTCGGTGCAGGCTTTGGAAAAGACTTCAACATAGACAAACTGCGCTACCACAAAATCATCATCATGGCCGATGCTGATGTGGACGGCTCTCATATCCGCACGCTGCTCCTTACATTTTTCTTCCGTTATATGCCGCAGCTTATTGAAAACGGCTATGTGTATCTTGCCATGCCTCCGCTTTTCCGCGTGCAGTTAGGAAAGAAAGAGCCGGTCTATTGTTATTCAGATGCGGAACGTGACAGCGCATTGGAAGCATTGGGTGAACAGCGCGACAAAGCTGACGTACAGCGTTACAAAGGTCTGGGTGAAATGGATGGCAAGCAACTGTGGGAAACTACAATGGATCCCGCCCACAGAAAGATGCGCGTTGTCACCATTCCCGATGCCATGGCCGCCGACAAAATCTTCACCGTCTGCATGGGCGAAGAAGTAGAACCCCGCCGTCAATTTATTGAAGAAAATTCAAGCTACGCAAATCTGGATATTTAGGCGGTAAGAAAAAACAGTTTAAAATAAAAAAGGACAGCATTAAAAAATGGTGTCCGTACTACTGGAACCGCAAAGCGTTGACCAGCACGAGAGAGGAGAAATAAGAGGTATGCACAAATACAATCTTGGTTTTGTGACCGATGAGCAGATTTTTTCTCATGTAAAAGAAACGGTTGAAAAATACCGCTATCACATCGACCTTGCCGAATTCAATAAAAATCTTATCGACCCCATAAAACTTACTTTCGATTCAAAAGTCTACAAACAGTCAGTTCAGCAGACGATTGAAGCGGAGTGCATCCGCCAGATTGACAAGACGAACACGAATCATATCGGCTATTTCCATCAAAATATGTTCAAATTGGCGGGAAACGGCTGGGAAGTTCCCAAAAACGGCGCGGACGGCGGATTTGATGTCACGAACCACGAAAAACATATTTTCTGCGAGATAAAAAACAAGCACAATACGATGAATTCCGCTTCATCTCAAAAGACTTACATCAAAATGCAGAGCAAAATCCTTGAGGACGACAAGGCGACCTGCTATCTTGTTGAGGCAATTGCCGCAAAATCGCAGGATATTCCGTGGGCGACGAAGGTTGACGGAAAGAATTTCAAGCACGACCGAATTCACCGAATCTCAATGGATAAATTCTACGAAATTGTTTTTGGGCAGAAAGACGCATTCTACAAATTGTGCAAGGCGCTTCCGACAATCCTTGACGATGTGATTGCCGAAGGAAATATTGAGCCAAGCACGAACACCGTTTTTGAGGAACTGAACGCGATTTCTTCCGACATTCTCAAAAGCCTGTATCTGCTTTCGTTCCGAACCTACGAGGGATTTAAAAGCCTATGACGAACGCACTGATAAATTCCACAAATCTTGCAAGCGTTCTCGGGGTTTCAAATGCAACGGTGCGAAGTTGGATTTCATGCGGAAAAATTTCGCCCGTCAAAAAAGACAGTTCGTATTCATATTTTGACCCTGCGATTTTGCCGTTCCCTGAGCTAAAGCAGATGAGCGAATCTTCATGGGAAGCAGAAGAAAAAATAACGCCTGTTCGGAAATTCAATTCGATTGAATTGTTTGCGGGCGCAGGCGGACTTGCACTTGGCTTGCATGAAGCGGGGTTCAATCAAATTCTGATGAATGAGTTTGACCACGATGCGTGTGAGACCTTGCGGAAGAATTTTAAAGATGCTGAAATTGTCGAGGGCGATGTTCACGACATCGATTTTTCGCCGTACAAAGGAAAAATTGATTTTCTTTCGGGCGGTTTTCCGTGCCAGGCTTTTTCGTATGCGGGAAATCAGAAAGGCTTTGACGATGCTCGGGGAACGCTCTTTTTTGAGCTTGCCCGCGCAATAAAAGAAACTCAGCCGAAGGTCTTTCTTGGCGAGAATGTGAAAGGTCTTGTTTCCCATGACGGCGGAAAGACTTTCAAAGTGATATCTCAGATTATCGACGAACTGGGCTATTACCTTGTTCCGCCGCGCGTTTTAAAAGCCGTGATGTACAAAGTTCCGCAAAAAAGGGAGCGGATTTTCTTGGTCGGAATCCGAAAAGATTTGGCAGACAAAGTTACATTCCACTGGCCCAGCCCCTACACTCGCGTGATGACGCTTCGAGATGCCTTTTACAAGGGCGAGTTGTACGATTGCGATGTTCCCGAAAGCATCGGGCAGAAATACCCGAAGCGGAAAGCGGAAATTCTTTCAAAAGTTCCGCAGGGCGGCGACTGGCGCGATTTGCCCGAAGATTTACAGAAAGAATACATGAAGGGAAGTTTCTATCTTGGCGGCGGAAAAACAGGCATGGCTCGCAGGCTTTCCCTCGATGAGCCGTCCTTAACGCTCACTTGTGCGCCCGCCCAAAAACAGACGGAACGATGCCACCCGATTGAGACCCGCCCGCTCACCGTGCGCGAATATGCCCGCATTCAGACTTTTCCCGACTCGTGGGAATTTGCAGGGAGCGAACTGAATCAATACAAGCAGATTGGAAACGCCGTTCCCGTGAATCTTGCAAAAGCGATGGGGCATAGTTTGATTTGGCTTTTGAATGATATAGAAAAACTAGATAGATAAAACTGAAAACAATTTTTAGGAGTTGATATAAAACAATGCTAGAAGAAACCAAAACCCCGGAAGGCGGAACAGTAATAAAAATCCCGATTGAAACCGAAGTCAAGCAGGCCTACATTGACTATTCTATGTCTGTCATTGTGCAGCGCGCTTTGCCCGATGTTCGTGACGGATTGAAGCCAGTTCACCGCAGAATCATGTACGCCATGGACACTCTTCATCTGGCGAGCGGCGGAAAGACAAAAAAATGTGCGACCATCGTTGGTGAAGTTTTGGGTCACTACCATCCGCATGGTGACGCTTCTGTGTATGATGCCCTGGTTCGTTTGGGACAGGATTTTGCTCAGAGATATACAACGGTAACTCCGCAGGGAAACTTTGGTACGATTGCGGGTGACCCTCCTGCCGCTTACCGATACACTGAGGCAAAAATGTCTCGTGTTACGGAAGAAATGGTTTCCGATATTTCCAAGAACACCGTGGACATGGTGCGGAACTTTGACGACACTACCGATGAACCGGCAGTCCTTCCGTCAAAATTTCCGTTCTTGCTGTGTAACGGTACAACAGGTATTGCCGTCGGTATGGCGACCAATATGCCCACGCACAACTTGCGCGAAGTTGCCGCCGCAATTGCCGCATACATTGACAACAACGACATTTCCATTGATGACTTGATGCACTACATCAAAGGTCCGGATTTTCCGACAGGTGGTATCATCTATGGGCGCGACGGCATTAAAAAGGCATACAAAACAGGGCGGGGTAAAATTACAATCCGCTCAAAGTTTACTATAGAAACAGACCGCCACGGACGTGAAAGCATTGTCTTTACCGAAGTTCCCTATGGCGTAAACACAACCAACATTATCCGCAGAATCAAAGAACTTATCCGCGATAAGCAGATTGAAGGCGTAACCAATGCCAATGACGAATCTTCTGACCGTTCAGGTATGCGCATTGTGGTGGATTTGAAAAAAGGCGCGATTACCAAAGTCGTCTTAAACCACCTGTTTGCCAAAACCGATTTGCAGTCAAATTTTGGCGTTATCAACCTTGCTCTTGTTCCGCAGGATAAAGAGGGCGCACCCCGCTATGATGAACCGGGTATGCTGACACTCGCGCCTAACTACCTCAAGCCAGAAGTACTGAACTTAAAGCAACTTATCCAGCACTTTGTGAATCACCGTGATGAGGTAATTACCCGCCGCACAATTTACGACCTTAAAGTTGCCAAGCACCGCATGCACATCTTGCAGGCGTTGATTACAGCAATCAACAATATTGACGAAGTAATCAAGATTATCCGCGAAAGTCTGAACACTGAGGAAGCAAAACTTAAACTGGAAAAACGGTTTGACTTTGACGATGAGCAGGCACAGGCAATTGTGGACATGCAGTTAAAGCGTCTGACCCATTTGCAGATTGAAGACTTGCAGAAAGAAATCCGCGAGTTGCAGGCCTTGATTGACCACTTGGAAGATTTGCTTGCACATCACGAAAAAATTCTTGCGCTTATCAAAGACGAGACAAATGAACTTGCCGCAAAATATGGAGATGACCGCCGTACCGACATCGTTGCTGACGAAGTTGAAGAAATCAACATGGAGGATATGATTAAGGAAGAAGAAGTCGTCGTGATGATTTCTAAACTGGGCTACATAAAGCGCGTGCCGCTCACTTCGTACAAGAGCCAAAGCCGTGGCGGAAAGGGCAGCATGAGTGCAAACCTTGTGGAAGACGACTATATAAATCAGATATTTATAGCCACTACACATTCGTATATCACTTTTATTACAAACGAAGGCAAGGCATATTGGGTCAAAGTGCATGAAATTCCCGAAGCAAGCCGTGGTAGTCGTGGCTCACATATCAAGTCGTTGCTTGCGGTTTCTGCAAACGAAGAGATTACAACCATTGTAACAATGAAGGAATTTAACGCAGACCTGAACATCTTTATGGCCACGGCAAACGGTGTTGTGAAAAAGACACCGATTACCGAATTTGCAAATGCCAAGACACGCGGCGTTATCGCTATCAAACTGGAGGAGGGCGACAAACTTGTGTCCTCCATTATGACCAGTGGAAAAGACGAACTAATGTTAGTTACCCGCAGAGGACAAGCTTTGCGCATTACCGAAGAAGATGTGCGTCCGATGGGCAGGGCAAGCCGTGGCGTTACGGGAATCCGTCTGAGCGGTGGTGATGAGTTAGCCGCTGCTATTTGCATCAAGCCGAGCATGAGCGCATTGGTTATTACTGAAAAAGGATTTGGCAAGCGCGTAGACTTTAACGAGTACAGTGCGCACGGACGCGGAACAGGCGGACAGAAAATCTTTGGCAATGTTGAAGACAAAGGTGAAATCATCGGTGCGCTTGCCGTAGCCGATTCTGATGAAGTGGTTTGTATGACTAGCCAAGGAAAGACCTTGCGCATACAGGCAGATACGATTTCTAAGCAGGGCAGAAGCGCATCTGGAACTCGCGTCATCAACATCGATGCGCCAGATTATGTTGTGGGCTTGGATAGGGTTGCAAAAGAAGAAGAAAAAAACGAAAAAACTGGAGAAAAATAACAATTCCCTACTGACAAAGAAATTCAAATTTCATATAATACAGTCAAGTGGGAATTTTATTAAGGCACACAAAAGTGCTTTCTAACCATCAGGTAGCCGGAGAAACAAGGATGTTTCTTCGGTTTTTTTATCGACGGATACGTTTATCAGCACTTCTGTGTGTAGCCCTAAAAGCAATTGCGCAATAAAAGCGATTGAATTTTACGCAGGGCGATACTTTTTGTCAGCCTTATTTCCCTTAAATTGCATAACCTGTGGAAAACTTTGGGAAAATTCAGCCAAAATTTCTCAAAATCAAAAGAAAATTTGTAAATTCTTAATATACAAGAATTTAGCCGAATTTGACGAAGACAGATAAAAAATCACCTTTGTGGAAAACTTGTGAACAAATTTTGAGCATATTTTCCAGTTATCGTATTGTTGCCAAAGCTAAATACTATTTGTTTCACGTGAAACAGCCTGATTATTGATGTATATTTTGCCGTAGATTGCAAGTGTTTTGTGTAAACACTACAGAATGGCGTACACATTATATTTGCTGGTTAAATTTGTTTCACGTGAAACAGTGTGTTTGTCACAATCGCTTGCGCGACAATTGGTTTAAACAAACGATTGTTCGGTAGTATTTTAAACTGACGAACGGACGGTAGTTTTAGCATTGTGACATTTAACAACGTCAGAAGTTTTTGACATTTTATAGATGAATGAAAAGTTCAATCGTTTTAACTGCCAACCGATAGTAAGGCGTTTAATGAAATAAGCGTATTGTTTTGTCTAACAACCGTTTGTTATTTCAGTTTTAGCCGCAATAGTTTTGAGCCGCGATTGGGCGACCACAATGCTTTGCGTTTTTCGGGCAGTGTGTTGATGTCGTTACTTTTAAAGCCAAGATTTTCAAACCAATCGGTCGTTTGGGTCGTCAGGACAAAGACACTATCTAACGATAGTTGTTTTGCACGCGTAATAAGATAATCCATAATTTTTGGACCGATTCCGATATGTGCGCAGGTTTCATCAACGGCTACGGCGGCGATTTCTGCTTGTTTGTTGTCATAAATGTGTAATGCTGAGCAAGCACGGATGCCGCCGTCTAATTCGTAGACGACAAAATCATGTAGTTGATTTTCCAATTGTTCTTCCGTGCGTGGAAGCAAAAGACCTTTCCTAACGAACGGTTGTATGAGTGTAAGAACGGCGGCAATATCGCTTCGTTCCATAGGACGTAGTTTGCCATAATTGCTGGCATAAATCATTGTTCCAGAGCCTAAATCACTGAAAATTTCACACGGCAGCGTTCCGTTGAGCGAACTGTTCAGTACATGAACGCGCGTTACTCCTTGGGTACATGCAGTCTTTCCCAAACGAACGATAGATAGGATGTGTTCTTTTAAGGCGGTTTGAGTTTCGTCTAACGAACGGTCAGTAGTCTTTTTTTCATCTGATGAACTTATTTTAACTAACGACTGGTCGGCAGTTTTTTTGTCTTTGTTTGCGTTCAAAAATTCGTCTACTTCTTCAAGATTCATCGCTGGAATGCAGCCTTCGGGAGAAAGACCAATTCCTTTGGGAAGCGTAAAATATTTTGCGGAAAGTTCAGCATCGGGAACAAGGAAGAACAGTTTGTCTGCTTGTATATGAACGGCAATTTGAGAAGCCAACTGTATGGAAGAAATATTATATGGCTTTCCTGACAAACTCCAGCCAATACACGGGAAAATCGGAATAAATCCGTTTGAAAGTACCGTGCGAATTGTGTCGTCATCAATTTTATCAATTTCTCCTGATGTGCCGTAGTCAACACCATCAATCACGCCTTTTGCCCGTGCGCGTACCCAGTTTCCGATGACGGCGGTCAGATGTTCTCCTGCAAGGCTGGTCATCACGATATTTGACACATCAAATGCGGCGGTTTTGATAAGAGGCATGGCTTCTTCTGTTGTAATACGACATCCGTTTTTGCGTTCCCATGGGATGTTGTTGTCTGCCAAGATTTTATCAATATGTTTATATGCTCCTGGAACTAAGATAACTCGTAGTCCTGCTTCGTGAATCAGAGAGATGTCGCGGATATGATTTACCCACAAAGGAGAATCAATAATATGGTCATCAAGATAGATAACTACGGCCGCATCCTTAAACCGACCGATATATCGAATTACATCACGGATATGTTCTGCCCGTGTAAAAATTGCATCTTCTTCCATAATAAAAGAATTATATAAAGCGGATTGGGAAAAGTCTACGGTATAAAAACGAGAAATGAGAAAGGAACACTTGAAGAAAATCCTAGAAAACTGATATGCTTGCTCTATGAAGAAAATTTTTTCTGTTTTATTTGCTTTGCCATTCTTATTTTTCAGTTGTAAATCTTCAAATGAAAAAGAAAAACTTGTCGGAATGCCTAACCCATTTGTAGAATGTGACACTATGCAAAAAGCATATAATCTTGCAGGCTTTACAATGACAGCTCCAGAAAAAATTGATTCAGTGTATAATTCGCGCATTATCCGCGCGATTAACGGTAATTTCATTGAAGTAATCTATCCTAATGCAAAAGACACTGGCGATGAAGTTCGGTTGCGGAAAGGGTTCGCCCTTGATGATGTGAGTGGCGATTATCATTCATATCCCGTGAATAAGAAACTTAGTGTCGGCAGAAAAAGCGTGTTGCTTCGTGGTGAGGCAAATAATTTTCATGTGGCAAGTTGGACAGTCGGAAAATATTCATACGCAGTTACCGCCCGAAAAGGATTACCAGAAAAACAGATAATAGAACTCACTGGAAATTTGCAATAATTCTATCTTGTGCTATAATGTAATTAAGGTAGATTGTTTTATGGATAAGAAGAATTTCTTCCGTACAGTAAGGAACACTGTTATAGGAATAAGTATTATTTGTTTGCTCATTGCGGTTATTCTTCTTGTCAAATATGCTTCTATCGGCAATAGCAAAAAAGAGAAAGATGAGTTAGTTGAAGTAAACCATCGTGTATTGTTTTTAAGTTCTTATAATCCACTTTATTTTACGTATGAGTCTCAGATAAAAGGTTTAAATAAAAGTCTCTATCCCGAAGGTGTTGAATATGATGTATGTTATATGGATGCCAAAGGACATGATTCTCCAGAGAGTATTCAGAATTTTCATGACTATTTAAAGAAGCGGCTGGAAACCTATTTTGATTATGAGGCTGTTCTTTTGGCGGATGATGATGCCCTTCGATTTGCGCTTGCCTATCAGGATGAATTGTTTTCTGGTTTACCAATGGTATTCTTTGGCATAAATGATTTGGAACTTGCAAAACGTGCCGCAGAAAATCCGCTGGTAACAGGCTTTTACGAAAGAAATTATCTTGAGCCCACGGTATCAATAGCAATAAAATTATTTCCCAAGCGAAAGACCTTGGTTGCACTTCATGACCAGTCTGCGGCAGGAAAATCTGATATTTCAATTTTTTTGTCATTTTGTGAAAAAAATCCCGACTATGCGTTTATCGATTTGGATTCAACCGTGCTTTCGCAAGATGAATTGATTTCCTTGTTGGAGTCGCTGCCAAAAGATTCAATTTTGTTTTATATGACGTGTTATACCGACAAGAACAATAAAGGTTATTCTATGCTGGCGCGGACAAATACAATTGTTCATCATACGAATGTTCCAATTTTTCGCAATTATGTTAGCGGTGATGGCATAGGCGTTTTGGGTGGTATTTATCTTGATTTTGAAGCGCAATGTACTATGGCGGGAGAAATGCTTTCGAGCATTTTGGCAGGAGCGGATGTTTCTCGTTTTCCGCTTGTTATGGATACACCGAGCCATAGTTTTTTTGATTATCAGTTGATGAAGCAATATAATTTGGATTTTTCGTTAATTCCAAAAGATGCCGTTTTGTACAATCAGCCAGATACATTTTTTCAGCATTATAAAAAAATCTTGCCAGTTGTCAGTCTGATTGTCTTATCATTACTTTTGCTGATAATTGCGGCAAACCTTAGTTCTGTAACGGCGCATATATCAAATGAAGAATTGCGCATTTCGCGTGACAATCTTGCGGAATCTGAAAAACAGATGCGCTATCAGGCGGAATATGATGAGGTGCTGGACATTCTGAATCGTCGAACCATAACAGAGTGGTTGCGTACAACAATGACCGAAAAAGATACCTATTCTATAGTCATTATTGATATAGACGGATTTAAGGCTCTGAACGAAAACTATGGTCATTCTTTGGCGGATAGCATCCTGCAATATTTGGTGGCCCTTTTTAAAGAAATGGCGAAAAATGGAAAGTGGAAGATAGCTCGTTTTGGCGGCGATGAATTTCTTCTGTTTGTTCCGAATGAAGAATTGACGGAAAAGCATCCTGCGGTACAAGAAATTTTATCGGGAATTCGTGCGCCAATTCCGCTGGGCGATGAAACTTTGGCTATTACTGCTAGTTTGGGTATTTCTAATTCTGATGGTATTACGTTGCCAGAGCAGCATATTATTAATGCAGAAATTGCCATGTATGAGGCAAAAGCCCACGGACGCAACGGTGTAGCGGTGTATGATGATGAGATGAAAAAGAAAGCCCGCGAAGAAAACCGCATCAAAGAAAAATTGCAGACGGCTTTTGAGAACGAAGGTTTCTTTATGGTGTATCAGCCTCAGATTAGCACACGAACAAAACAAGTATGTGGCTACGAAGCATTGGTTCGTATGAAAGAACCTGGTATTTATCCAGGGCAATTTATTCCTGTGGCAGAGCGTAATGGATGGGTATGGAAAATTGGACGTATTACAACGGAACTGGCTATAAAACAGATTGCCGCATGGCGCGATGCAGGGCATGAGATTCATCCTGTTTCGGTTAATTATTCCAGCAGTCAGTTGAACGACCACGGGTATATTGATTTTGTAAAAGAACTTTTGGATAAATATAGTGTGCCGGCCTGTTTTCTTGAAATTGAAATTACCGAAGGTTTGTTTTTGGAAAAAAGTGCGCTTGCTGACCAGATTTTCAAACGGTTCAAAGAGATGGGTATTCGTCTGCTGATGGACGACTTTGGTACAGGCTATTCTTCGCTGGGGTATTTAACGTATATTCCCATTGATGTGATAAAATTGGATAAGTCTTTGGTAGACACATATCTTGTGGATGGCAAGGATTCTTTTATCAAGAATATCATTCATTTGATGCACGACCTGAACAAAGAAATGGTTATCGAAGGCGTGGAAGAAAAGTGGCAGTTTGAGCGTCTGCGAGAATTTGGTGCGGACATTATTCAGGGCTACTATTTCTCTAAGCCGATTCCCGCAGACGAAGCGATAACCTTTACTGTTGGTGACGACAAATAATAACGCTATTTTACAAAAAATATGTTATTTTTTCTTTTGGAATTCCTTACCGAATTCTGAAAGCATATCGGGTTCTGCCACTTTGAGCGCGTCCCAGCCATCTTCTTCTGACGGAATGCGATACTGCACTTTGTTCATGGCAGCGTCAAAGCCAGCGAGCAAGTCTTGCCGCGTTTTGTTGCGGATAAACTGCTGATAGTAGGCTGAGTCTTCCAGTTCGGAAAGTTGCTTGGTGAACGCATACAGTGCAAACTGATTTATGGAGACTCCCTGTTGTTCTGCGGCAAATTCGATGCGCTCTTTGAGTTGGTGCGGTACACGTATGGTGAGGACGCTTGTCTTTTCTTCTGTTGGTGCGAATTTTACTGCCATGGTGAACCTCCTTTTTTTAGTTTGCCCGTACGGACAACTTTCTGCATAAAATCTGCGGGTGTTATGATTGCAATGTCATCAAACCGCAAATCCGCATTATATTTAAAATCACGCACATTTTTGGTGATAATGTAGCGCGAATTTGACGCAACCGCCAGTTCCATCATAAGATTGTCGCCTTCATCTTTTAGATTGGGGCGCAGCAGGTATTTGATGTCGATTTTAACGCTGATGTACGCGATAAAATCCAGCACCGCCCACACATCCGCTTCTGTTAAGCCAAAAAGCCTGAGAGATGTTTTTCGCAGACACACATCGCAATATTCATCGAATACAGGAGTGGACACAACCATTTCCAAATCACCATTACGGACGAGTTGCAGAATGGCATGTGAAGCCCCGCTTTTGGAGTATAACGCCTGAAAGATAACGCATGTGTCTAGAACTAGTCTCATAGTAGAATGATAGCATATACGCTTGCATTGGTCAAGAAAAAAATTTTTGAGGGCGGAGAAGAAATTTCCCTTGCCGAATTTACCATTTTGTTAGTATCTTTCAAGCAAGAGGCATAAAATGGCAACCTATCAGTTTCAAACAGAAGTAAATCAGTTGCTCAAACTGATTATTCACTCAATGTATTCAAACAAAGATATTTTCCTGCGGGAAATTGTTTCCAATGCATCGGACGCACTGGACAAACTCAAGTACCTGACTGTTTCTGATGACAACTACAAGGACATTACAACAGAACCCAGAATTGACATCAGTTTTGACGACCCCACAAAAGTCCTCACGGTGCAGGACAGTGGCATCGGCATGAACGAAGAGGATTTGACGGCAAACCTGGGAACGATTGCACGGAGCGGCACCAAGGCATTCATCGAAAAGATTTCCCAAGACAAGAACGCCGGAGAGTCAAACCTTATCGGTCAGTTCGGCGTGGGATTTTACAGCGCGTTTATGGCGGCAAAGGAAATCAACGTGATTACGCGCAAGGCTGGCGACAAGAGCGGTAAAATCTGGAAGTGGACTAGCGACGGCACAAATTCCTATTCAATTGAAGAAATCAAATCAGACAGCGACCTTGCAAAGAAATACGGCTTTGACAAGGCGGAAACCTGTGGCTCTGCAATCGAAATGCATTTGAACGACGACAGCAAGGACTATGCAAGCCGTTGGAAGATTGAGGAACTGATTAAACGCTACAGTGACCACATCGCATTCCCCATTTACCTGCATTATGTGCAGAACAAGTACGATGACAAGGGCAATATTACTGGAAGCGACAACAAAATTGACCAGGTGAACAGCGCAAGTGCCTTGTGGAAACGCGCCAAGAGTGAACTGAAAGCAGAGGACTACAACGAATTCTACAAGACCACAACACATGATACGCAAGACCCGCTCACCTATCTGCATACGCACGCCGAGGGAACGCAGGAATATACCACGCTCTTTTATATTCCGCAGAACGCGCCCTTTGACATGTATCAGGCGGATTACAAGAGCGGCGTAAAACTCTATGTAAAGCGCGTGTTCATCACTGACGATGACCGCGAACTTTTGCCGGCCTATCTGCGCTTTGTACGCGGTATTATTGACAGCGAGGATTTGCCGCTCAACGTAAGCCGCGAGATTTTGCAGCAGAACAGAATTCTGGAGACGATTAAAACGCAGTCAGTCAAAAAACTGCTCGGCGAATTCAGAAAAATGGGTGAGGCGGCAGACAAGGCGCGCAAGACCGAAGAATCAAAGCGTAGCGATGACGAAAAGAAGGCAATCGAAAAATGGAATAAATTTGTCAGCCAGTTCAACCGTCCGATGAAGGAAGGCCTGTACGGTGACTACGCAAACCGTGAGGAAATCTCAGAAATTGTGCGTTTTAAGAGCACCGACGAGGCGGGAACTGGAGACGGCAACTGGACGAGTTTTGCCGACTACGTGCAGCGCATGAAGACCGACCAGAAGGCAATCTACTACATCACAGGAAGTGATGAGAAGAACCTGCGCGCAAGTCCGCTCCTTGAGGCTTACAAGAAGAAGGGCTTTGAAGTGCTGATTATGGCGGACGACATTGACGACATTGTTATCCCCAGCCTGATGAAATACAAGGAATTCGACCTTAAAGCCGTAAACCGTGCTGGAAGCGACGAAGAGTTGGGCGTGGACAAGGACGAGGCAAAGAAGAAGGAAGAAGCCTTCAAGCCCGTGCAGGAAAAAATCAAGAAGGCACTGGGCGACCGTGTTAAGGATGTAACGCTTTCAAAACGATTGAGCGACAGCCCCTCCTGCATCGTGGTGGATGAAAATGACCCCAGTCTGCAGATGGAACGCATGATGCGCGCCATGGGACAGGCCGGCATGAGCGAGGTAAAGCCGATTCTGGAAGTGAACGGCGACCATGCGATTGTAAAGGCACTGGAAAGCACGAGCGATGAAGCCTACATTGCGAACGTGGCAGAAGTCCTGCTTGACCAGGCCTTGCTGGTGAGCGGCGCGGAGTTGAAGAATCCGACTGAGTTTGTGAAGGCGATGAATGCTCTGCTGAGTAAGTAAGCTAAAGCCAATGGAAGCCGCTTCCTTTATGGGGAGCGGCAAACTGACCTGTGCCGTGTTGTCCTGCGCTGTGCTAATACGTTCCGTAGCGTTGGATTGCTTCATCTACCGTTTGATTTCCCAAAAGCACCTGATAGGCCGCGAGCCTTAATTGGCTGTAGGCGTTGTCCATGATGCCGATTTCGAGCGGATAAAGGTGTTCGGCGTTTTCAAGTGGGGCATATACATCGTCAAAGGAATAGACTGTCGAGCAGGTTATGAGCCGCTTTATCTTTGCGAGATTGTTGAGTTCTTCTGTCCTTAAAAGAAATCGCATGAATTCATTCGTCATTGCAAGATTTTTGCTGTTTTTGTTCACGGAGAACTCGACTGACGGAACTTGCAGGACGGCTCCTCCTTTTTCCATAACCGGCACGGAGTAAAAACTGTATTTGAAAGGGTTTTTGGTAAAATTTTCTGACAGTGCCTCGCGTTTTTTAGTGCCCGAGACGACATCGGCGGAGGCAAGCATCATCGGAACGTCGCCTTCAAAAAAACGCATGATTATTGCCGAATAGTTGTTTTTGATGGCGCTGCATTCTTCCAAATCCATAAAGCCGTGTTTTTTGAATTCTTCCACCCATTCAAGCGTTGTCCTCATGTATTTTCCGGCTTCGGCCTCAAGTTTATTCAGCTTTATAATTGCCTCGGGGGCGTTCATGACTTCTTTTGTAAAATACGGATAAATCAAGGAAGGCATGATTGAATTGTCTAAATTATGCGAAAGAACCGGGCTTTTGTAGCCTGCTTCTTTGAATGCACGGCAGGCTTCGAGCAGCTGTGCGTAGTTCGTGGGAATGGCGATTCCTTCTTTTTTGAACAGGTCTTCGTTTACGAGCATTCCGTTTGCGGCGCAGAGGACGGGCACCATGGGAACGGAGCCGTCGGGGGCTGAATACAGGAGTTTCTGGTTTATTGCAGAAAGTTCAAAGCCAGTGGTTTTTGAGTCGGCAAGATTTTCTGCGGTGTCCAAAAGCGGGTTGTAGTTTGATTTGTCGAGCATCCACGGAAAAGTCATGAAAATGTCGGGGGCGTTCTCACCGGCAAGGGCAGTGGAAATCGAATGTTTGTAGTCGTCCAGATAGGTGTAGGAAAGCTCTGCGTTCGGATAAAATTCATTGAAGCGGTCGAACTCGGCTTCAAGCGCCTCAAAGTTCTGGTAGCGGCCTGCAATCTCAATCTTGCATTTTGTTGCGGTGTCGAAGCGCGGGGCAAAGGCGGCCTCGTTGTTCTTTTTGCAGGAACTCAGGGACAGAAGTGCGCCGGCACAGGTAAGCGTAAGGGCGGTTTTGGTCAGTTTACGGTTCATAGTCACCTCGTTTTGTAAAATCAGGGTTTGCCTGACGGATTTTTTTAAGTTCTTTAAGTACGTTGTTGATGTCAATCGGCTTTGCGATGTGTCCGTTCATGCCGGCTTCAAGACATTCCGCCACATTCTCGGAAAAAGCGTCGGCCGTCATTGCGATAATCGGGATTCCTGCGGCATAGGGATTTTCAAGTTTCCGAATTTCGCGCGTTGCCTCAAGTCCGTTCATGACCGGCATCTGAATGTCCATAAACACGACGTCGTAATCCGTGGGCTGGATATTTTTGAGCATGTCGACTGCAATCTTGCCGTTTTCTGCGCGCACGGATTTTATGCCGTACATGTCAAGCAGGGTGGAAATGACTTCCCAGTTTACATCCATGTCCTCGGCAACCAGCACCTTCATGTCTGCCAAATCGGAATTGTTTTCTTCCTGGCTGGTCGAATCGTCGCCAAGACCGAGCACTTCCGTGATTTTTTTGAAGAGCGAAGAGCGGAAGAGGGGCTTTGAGATAAATCCGTTTACGCCTGCGAGTTTTGCATCCTCTTCAATCTGTGTCCAGTCGTAGGCAGAAACCAAAAGAATCGAAATGTCGTTTCCTGCAATCTCACGGATTTTTTTGGTAAGCTCAACTCCGTTCATGCCGGGCATTTTCCAGTCAAGGATAATGACATCGTACGATTTTCCCGCCTCCTTTTTTGAAAGGAGTTTTTCAAGGGCTTCCTCGCCCGATCCAGCAATCTCAGACTTTGCTCCGAGCGCGGAAAGAGTGTCGCTCGAAGTCTCAAGAAGCACCTCGTCATCGTCAATGACAAGGACTTCAATCGGAGGAAGTTTCTGCTCGTTTTCGGCCTTTGAAGAAATTTCTATATCGAGGGTGACGGTAAAGGTGGTTCCGGCTCCTTCGGCGCTTTCGCATTCAATCGTGCCGCCCATAATGTCAACCAGCTTTTTGGTGATTGAAAGTCCGAGTCCCGTTCCCTGAATGGCGTTAATCCTGCTGTCGGTCTGCCGCATAAAAGGCTCGTACATGACTTTCATAAAACTTGGTGACATTCCGATTCCCGTGTCAGAAACCTTGTACTCCAGTTTTATAAAGCCTTCCTTTTGGCTTGGGGATTCGGTCAAATCCACATACACCTGTTTTCCCTCGGGCGTGTATTTTAGCGCATTTGAAAGAATGTTTATGAAAATCTGATTGATGCGGAGCTGGTCTGAAAAAAGATATTCGTGCCTGATGTTTTTGCTTCTGAACCTGAAATCAATGTTTTTCTGGCGAACCATCGGCTGGGAGATGTTCACCAAGTTTTCGGCGGAATCAACGATGGAGAAGGTGACCGGAGAAAGGCTGATGTTTCCACGCTCAACCTTGGAGATGTCAAGAATGTCGTTGATAAGCGTAAGCAGGTGGTTGCTCGCCAGTTTGATTTTTCTGAGGTTGTCTGAAACGGACTGCGAGTCAGTCACATTTTTTTCTGCAATCGTGGTAAGCCCGATAATCGCGTTCATCGGGGTGCGTATGTCGTGCGACATCGTGGAAAGGAAGTCAGTCTTTGCCCTGTTCGCAAATTCCGCGTCCTGTGCGGCGGCGGCAAGTTTTCTGTTGAAACTCATGATTACCAGAAGGTCAAAAATCAAAAGAAGAAGCAGACAAATCGAAACGACGATTACCAAAGGCCAGTCGATGTTGCTTTTGGCGATGTCGTCCATGGGAGAATAGGTGAGGAGTGTCCAGTTATACGATGTGCTTACAGGAATATGAGCGATAAGGCAGCTCTGCGCTTTTGAATTTTGCATGGTGAGCATGCCCGTCTCATGAATTTTTTCCTGCAACTGCTCAAAATCGTCTTTTTTTATCTGATTGTAGGATTTGTAGAATTCAAAGAAATTTGAGTTTTTGAAGGATTTTCCTTTTATGATGTAGTTTCCCTCGGAGTCGATCAAGGAAATCTGTGCGTCGCTGTATTTTTCTGACGGAAAGGCCCATTTGCTCGAAAGCGTCTCCACGGGGACGATTCTCATCAGCACGGCCTTTTCAAACCGGGAGTCGCTGCTTTTGCTTGTGCTCGTCTCGCTGGCGGCGGCAGTTGAGGCGTTTGTTTCGTCCACCCTGAGTTCCAGAAGGTTGCAGAAAGCGATGGACTGGACGCCATTCATGGGATTTGTGTAGGAGCGGGTGACACGGACTTGATTTTGCTGACCGAGCAGTTCGTTAAGGGAAGAAAAAATGTCTATTTCTTTGTATGAAACGGCATATTCATCGGGATTGTCGATTTTTGGTCTGTTGGAATATCCTTCTAAAGAATCAAGCCTGATGATGTGCGCGGAATTGTTCGGGATTCTCTGGGCGACATTCAGATAGGACATCGCTTCGCTCATGTTCATTTTTCGGCGGTTTATGCAGGCAGCCCAGGAATCGCAGAGACGCTGCTCACCCTCAAGGTAATTTGTCGTCACCTGTTCCATGCCGACTGACATGGTCATGAAGTTTTCGGTGTTGTAGGACTGCATTGACGCGCTCTGTTTTCTGACATACAGCAAGACAAAGAAAATCGTAAAGAGCACGAAGAGAATGTTTGTGAATATTGTAAGAACTTTTTTCATGTAAGGTATCCGTCAGTTATCCGCTAGCTGCCCGAAAATTGTGAGCGGAGGGAAAGAATTTCTGCATACAGGGCAGGGTAATCGGCTTCTTCTTTGGCACGCAACTTTTCTGTCAGAGCCGAGAGAGAATCAAAAAGCGGCGTGAGGGCAAGGTTTCCGATGACGCCTTTGAGCGCGTGGCAGAGTTCAAAGGCCTTTTGTAAATCGCCGGACTGCAAGGCGACTCCAAGTTCTTCAAATTTTGCATCCCCGAGACCCATGTTCACAAGTTTGAGATACAAATCTTCTTTTCCGACACAACGGGATAGCCCTGTATTTACATCGGCACCATTGTTCTTCAATTCTTCTATTGTAATCATACGAACCTCGAAAATTCATTTGGTGGAATCGGCTTAGAAAAATAGTAGCCCTGAATTATGTCGCAGCCGGCTTCTTTCAGCATTTTGTATTCTTCTTCTGTTTCAACGCCTTCCGCAACGACCTGGAGATTAAGATTTTTTGCAATGTCAAGGACAAGCTCAACTAACTTCATGTCTTTGTTTCCGGGCTGAATGTTTCTGATAAAAGCCTTGTCCATTTTAAGAACGTCAATCGGCATGGAAGTGAGCATATTGAGCGAAGAATAACCCGATCCAAAGTCGTCCATTTCAACCTTGTGACCGAGCGAGCGGAGATTTTTTACGACTTCGATGATGTGCTTTGAGTCAGAAGTGTAGGCTGATTCAGTAATTTCAAGATGATATTCACCAGGCGTAAGAGCGTTTTCCTTTACGATTTTTGTGATGAAATCAGTCATGTCGGGAGCGGCAATGTCAACGCGGGAAATATTCACAGAAACAGGAATCGTTCTTCCAAGCTCTTCTTTCCACTTTCGGATTTGCCTTGCGCTCTCTTCCCAAACATAGCAGTCAAGTTTTGTTACAAGACCGTTCTCCTCAAAAAGCGGAATGAATAAATCCGGGCGCACGAAACCAAGCTCCGGGTGTTCCCATCTTACGAGGGCTTCGGCACTGCACAAAACAGGTTTTTCGCCCTTGATGTTGAACTTTGGCTGATAGACGACTTTGAACTGCTTTTGTTCGATTGCAGTTTCAAAATCCTGCAAAAGATGAGCGTCAAAAACTTCTTTTTCTGCCATCTTGTCGTCGTAAATGCAGATGTCGCTTGAACCCAAAGTATTTGCGCGAAGTGAATTGCATGCCTGAAGGGCATGGTCAAAACGCTGAACCATTGGGAAAGCACTCTCCGTGTCAGAGAAAACTCCGAGCCTCAATCTGATTTCGGAAGGTTTCAATATGGAAGAAAGAGAATTATTTATTTCCTGAACAATGATTTTATAATCGTCCTGATGAGGAACATAAAGATAGAAAGAGTCAGCTTCGTTTCGTCCTGCAATTCCCCCTGTTTTAAGAAGTGCATTTCGGATTCCGTCGGCTATTTTCTCCAAGACCTCGTTTCCAAAACCACGACCTTTTAGTTGGTTCAAAAGATGAAAGCGCGTAAAGTTTACCGCCACCGCATCCATCGCCTTATCAGAAAAACGCTGGTCAAATTGCGAGGCATATTCAAAGAAGAATTCCGGACTGTAAAGATGCGTGAGCTTGTCGAACTCCGTCGCGTGGATTATTTTTGAATTTTCAAACAACTGGATTGAATGACGAACACGGGCAAGAATTACTTCTGGAAAGTCATAGGGCTTTGTAAGAAAATCAGCTGCCCCAAATTTAAGGCTTTCAATTTCGCTTGATTTATCAGAAGTCAAAACGATTACGGGAATGTCGTTGATGATTCCCTCTTCGCCCAAAGTTTTAAGAACTTCGTTTCCGTCCATGACAGGCATGAGCAAATCAAGCAGGACTAAAGAAATTGCCCTGCCGTTTGCATGAATTTTATCGAGCGCCTCTTTTCCATTTTCTGCGTATATAACCTTATACTCGGACTGAATTATGGTGCCAAGAATCTCGCGGTTTACAACTTCGTCGTCTACAATAAGAATCGTTCGTTCAAATAAATCATCCATACTTTACTATTATATATCAATTCAGGCGGGTTGGCGAGAGATTTTTTGCTTTTTTACCATTTTTGATTGAAAGCAAGATTTTTCTTGTTTGCGGCGAAACCACCTAACTAACGGTTGTTCATTATATCATCTTGCATACTTCATCAATGGCAGAAAGCATATAGTACGCATTATCACAAAAAAAACTACCGTTAGTTTGCTAACTAACGGTAGTTTTTGATGACAGAGTAAATATGTTTATCTCTTATTCACCAAAGTACTTCAGTGCATTACCGAAACTGATGTCTTTGACCATCTTGGTGAGTTGTTCCATGTCGTCGGGGTACTCGCCGTTTTCTACCCAGCCGCCAATCACGTTGCAAAGGATGCGGCGGAAGTATTCGTGGCGTGAGTATGACAGGAAACTGCGGCTGTCGGTGAGCATGCCTACGAATGCGGGAATCATGCCGAGGTTGCCGAGGACTTTAATCTGCTGCTCCATGCCGTCGCGATGGTCACAGAACCACCAGCCTGAACCGAGCTGTACGCGTCCCTTGATGCCGCCACCCTGGAAACAGCCCATAATCGTGCCGATTGAGTAGTAGTCCTTGGGGTTGAGGGTGTACAGGATTGTCTTGGGGAGTCCACCGTTTTCTTCGATGATGTTGAGAAGTGCGGCGAGGTTTTCTGCCATGGGTTTGTCGTGGCTTCCGTCAAAGCCGGTGTCAGGGCCGAGTTTCTTGAACATTGCCTTGTTGTTGTCGCGGATGGCGTTCATGTGCCACTGCATGACGATGTTCTTCTGCTTGTATGCCTTGCCGAGTGCGAGAAGGACTTTTGTCTTGTAGGCTTCGGCTTCGGCTTCGCTGATGGTCTCGCCGTTGAGTGCGCGGGTGACAACTGCATCGATGTTTGCATCGGTGTCGATTTTAAACGGCGGATATTCAAGCGCGTGGTCTGATGCGCGGCATCCGTTTTCGATGAAGAAGTCAAGGCGTTTGATGAGGGCTGCGATTACGTCATCTGATGTCTTGATGGAGATACCGCTTACTTCGCTCAGTTTTGCAATGTAGTCCTTGTATGTGGGCAGGTTGATGTTGATTGCCTTGTCCGGGCGATATGACGGGCGGACTTTTGTTTCAATCTTGCCGATGGGTGCTGTTCCCGCCGCGATTGCCTTGTGGAATTCAAGCGTGTCTGCGGGGTCGTCTGTCGTGCCGACTGCATAGACATGGAAATTCTTGAAGATGCCCTTTACGCTCAGTTCATCGCTCTTGAGCATTTCGTTTGCCTTCTTGTAGATTGCGGGCGCAGATTTGACTGTGAGCGGCTCATAGATGCCGAAGTACCGCTGGAGTTCCAGATGTGTCCAGTGATAGAGCGGGTTTCCAATCAGGTGTTCGATTGTCTCTGCCCAGCGCACGAATTTGTCGTAGGGATCAGCGTTGCCCGTGATGAATTTTTCGTCGATGCCGTAGGTTCTCATCTGCCGCCACTTGTAATGGTCACCGCCCAGCCAGATGTCCGTGATTGAATCAAACTTTTTGTTCTCTGCAATCTGCTCAGGAATCAAGTGGCAGTGGTAATCCCACAACGGCTCGTCTTTACAGGCTTCAAACAGTTTCTGTGCGGTTTTTGTTTCCAAAAGGAAATCTTTGTCCATAAATTTCTTCATATATGCTCCATATGTTTCAGAAAGTCTGAAATTTCGGCGAAAGACTGACACTTCCAATACGATTTCGCACGAAATATCGGTTTTATTATAGCACGAAATAGAGCATTTGTATATTGGGAAACTATGCAGATTCTTCCGATTTAGGATTTTTAATATATTTGTACCAAATTCTACATTCCAGCATAGCGAATACGATTGTCACAAGGCTGAACCAGCGGTAACCAGTGCTGAACGCGGCAAAAAAATTATAGATTCCGTGCAGAAGAACCGCATATACGAAGGGAAGAATTTTGTTCTGCTTGTGCCGAAAAAGCCATAAATATAAGCCGCTTAATCCCGCGCAGAACGTGTGAATCAACACGGCGGTAAACATTCGCATAATAATCAATTGAAACACATCGGGCAGTTCATTTGGCAGACCGATTTCCTGCATTCGCTTGACCAAGTAAATGACGGATTCAAAACTACCAAGCGTTAGTCCGAACAAAAAGCAACATGCCAAAAAACAGGAGAGGGTTACTTTTTTTTGTGGAATCAGCGCAAGGAAGAACATCTTGACGGTCTCTTCAATCAGTCCGTTAAAAATGATGGTTGTAATCAGCAGGGAGATAAACGTATTCGTGTTGAACACAGGAAGCCCCAGCACAAAATACTGAATAAACGCAATCGGCAGAACAGCGGTAATACTCAGTACGCATGCCCACAAACAATAGCGAATTTTCAGGTGCGGAACGACCAGCATAAGAACGACAAAGCCCGACACAAGCGGAATAAAACACAAAGCCAAAAAAGCGTACAAACTCATTTGTCTTAGCATACTAAAAAATCAATGCGTTGTAAACGACAGAGTTTTGCGGTATGATTTCCTTATGAGCAAAGCGTTAGTTTTGATGGGAATAAAGCATTGCGGAAAATCCACGCAGGGCAGATTGCTTTCCAAACATTTTGCCTGTCCTTTTTATGACACTGACGACATCATTCAGGAGATGACAGGAAAATCTCCACGTCTTATCTATTCGGAGCAAGGAGAATCGGGATTTATCACCACTGAAAAAAAGGCTTGTGTCGCGCTTGCCAAAAAAATTGCTACCCGTAAGCGACCCGCAGAGCCATATTCTGCCGTAATTGCGACAGGCGGTGGCATCTGCAAGAATGATAAAGCCATTGCGACCTTGCGGAAACTGGGAACGCTTGTTTTTTTAAATGCGGACGAAAAAATTGCCGCCGATCGTATTGTGCGCGAAGTTAAAACTGATTCTGACGGTGTGCTAACAAATCTTCCCGCATACATCGCAAAAGAAAACCCGCAGACGCTAGAAGATGTTCGCTCGTCATTTCATCGGTTTTACATTGAGCGTACCAAAAAATATGCGGAAATCTGTTCCGTGCAGATAACAATGAAGCCTGTTTCTCCCGAAGAAAATATGGTATCAATTATAAAGGCGGTACAGACAAAATAACAAACTATCGTTAGTTATAAAATGCCGATAGTATTTATTAACTATCGTTAGTTTGCAAACATACGACCTTTCGTTAGTCAACCCCGCAACCAGAACAGCCTACGCCGCAACTGGAACAATTTCCGCTGCATCCACTTGGCTCTTGGGGCAGTTCCTCTGGGAATGCATCGCGGATGTCTACGATTTCCACATCAAAATGCAAAGTTTTTCCTGCAAGTTCATGGTTTGCGTCCACGGTGATTTTGTCGTCGGTCACTTTGGTTACGGTAACGACAGCCATACCCGTTGCGGTTTCTGCCTGAAATTGTTGTCCTACCTCAATCGGCATGCTTACATCAAACTGACTGCGTGGCACTTCCGCTACCAATTTTTCGTCATATTCGCCGTAAGCGTCGCGCGGGGCAATATCAGCGTGCAATTTATCTCCCGCGCTTTTGCCTTCAAGTTCACGCTCCAAGCCTGGAATCAAATTTCCGTAGCCATGCATATATTCCAGCGGCTCTTTGCCGTCAGAAGAATCAATTACTTTGCCGTCATCGCCTGTAAGCGTGTAATGAATTTTTACCACTTTGTTTGTTGAAATTGTCATACCTAAAAGATACTGTTTTCCCTGCATTTCGGCAAGCAAGAAAGGCAATCTTGCAACAATCTGTCTTTCCCTTATATAATGGAATAAAGAGGTACAAAATGGGCGGAATATTTGGTGTCGTTTCTCAGGACGATTGCTCTTTGGATTTGTTTTTTGGCGTGGACTACCATTCGCATTTGGGAACGCGCCGTGGCGGTATGGCGGTGTACAGGGATGATAATCGTTTTCAGCGGGCAATTCACAATATTCAGAATTCGCCGTTCCGCACTAAATTTGAGACCGATGTGGAGGAGATGAAAGGTCATATCGGAATCGGCTGTATCAGTGATTATGAGCCGCAACCGCTTATTGCCCGCTCGCATTTGGGACGTTTTGCGGTGACTACCGTGGGAATTGTTACCAACAAGGATGAACTTGTAAAAGAGTTGATGGATAACGGCAACGCATTTTTGGAGATGAGCGGCGGAGAAATCAACCAGACTGAACTGATTCTGGCGATGATTAACACGCAGAAGACAATTCTTGAAGGAATCCAATATGTGCAGTCAAAAATACAGGGGTCTATCACCATGCTGGTCGCTACTCCCGAAGGCATTTACGGTGCGCGTGATAAATGGGGAAGAACGCCGCTTCAAATCGGAAAGAAAAAAGATGCGAAAGGCTCTATTCTTGCACACTGCCTGAGTTTTGAAAGTTTTGCCTACTTGAATTTAGGTTACAGTGATGAGCATGAACTTGGTCCTGCGGAAATCGTGTATGTGACCAGCGACCGCTATGAAATTTTGCAAAAGCCGCAAAAAGAAATGAAAATCTGTACCTTCCTGTGGATTTATTATGGCTATCCCACGGCATGTTATGAGGGTGTAAACGTAGAGGCAATGCGCTACAACTGCGGCAAATTTCTTGCCCGACGCGACCATGACGACAATATCCACCCCGATTGTGCGGCGGGCGTTCCCGATTCAGGCACGGCACACGCGGTTGGCTATGCGAACGAAGCGGGCATTCCGTTTACGCGTCCGTTCATCAAATATACTCCCACTTGGCCGCGCAGTTTTATGCCCACCAATCAGGAGCAACGTAATTTGATTGCCCACATGAAACTGATTCCTGTGCCGCAACTTATCAAAGACAAGAGTATTCTGCTGATAGACGATTCCATTGTACGCGGCACACAATTGCGTGAGACGACCGACTTTTTGTATCAGTCTGGCGCAAAAGAAGTACATGTTCGTCCCGCCTGTCCGCCGATTATGTTTGGTTGTAAGTATCTTAATTTTAGCCGCTCAAAAAGCGAGTTAGATTTGATTGCCCGCCGCGTAGTCAAACAGTTTGAGGGCGAGAACGTAAGCGACGAAGTGTTGGCAAAATACTGCGACCCCGACACTCTCGAATACGCCAAAATGCAGGAAGAAATCCGTAAGCAGTTACATTTTACCACGCTTCGTTTCCATCGTCTTGACGATATGCTTGACAGCACCGGCCTAGACCACTGTAAACTCTGCACCTACTGTTGGAATGGGCGAGAATAAAACAGCGTCCTGCGGTTTTATTCTCTGACGGCAGGGAGCGTTAAGAAAACTCTGCGGAGAGAATAGTCAATTCACCAGAATTTCTACATTCTCAAATTCAATCTTAAAGTCGTTGCTTTCCTGTCCGATATACGTAACCACGTCATAAGTCACTTCGATGCTCGGTCGTTTGTTCAGCCTGCGGTAAATGGTTTCAGAATAATCGGTATGCCACTGTGTTATTTCGTATTCTTTGTTGTAAATGGGAATGGAAGTAATATACTCTGGAGCAATAAAGACCTGCTTAGTCTCTCCGTTTTCTATCTCATCTTCGTAGCGCGCAGGAACATATTTGTAATGAATTGGACCGACAAGTGAGCGTGCAGGACTTCTTTCCACTTCAATCCAATTTTCCGCATACAAAAAAAGAGGACTCAGTAATAAAAGCAATCCAAATATTTTCTTCATAAATTCTCCCCAAAATATAACACAAATAGAAGCATAATTTTTCATTATATTATAAACCATAAATGCAGTTCTGCCTAATTAAAAATGACGATTTTTAAACTTTTCTTCTAATTCATCTGCACATTTTCTTAAAAAATAAGATAACCGTTGTTTGTACGACACTTTAGCACTGTACATAGACACCGCCTCGCCAATTTGCTATACTAAGAGAATAAGTTCTTCCTATATAGAATGGAGTCTAAAAAATGCCAAAAATTGAAGTAAACGAAAAACTGTTTTTTAACCTGCTGGGAACAAAATACGATTACGACACGCTGGAACGCAAACTGGTCTGCGGCAAGGCGGAACTGGACGAGAAGCCTGATATGAATCAGAGCGCGGATGAGCGTGTCATCAAAATTGAATTAAACGACACGAACCGCCCTGATTTGTGGTCTACGGGTGGCGTGGCTCGTCAGCTTCGTATGCACAATGGCGGAAAACATTCTGACTATTCACACTTCCTTTCACGCAAGGGCGACATCAAGGATTGTGGTGAGCGTATTGCTTACGTAGAGCCTGATGTAAAAGATGTGCGTCCCTACATGGTCAGTTTTGTCATCAGCGGCAAGGCGATTGACGACCCCATGCTGAAGGACATTATTCAGACGCAGGAAAAACTCTGCTGGAACTTTGGCCGCAAACGCAAGACAATTTCTATGGGTGTATACCGTGTGGGCGACATCAAATGGCCGGTGCATTATACAGCGGTTGACCCAGACAAGACTTCTTTTGTTCCGCTTGCCTGTACGGAGCCCATGACTTGCCGTCAGATTTTGACTGACCACCCCAAGGGAAAAGATTTTGGCTGGATTCTTGAAGGGGCAAAGAAATTTCCGCTGCTCAAGGACGACAAGGGCGAAGTGATGAGTATGGCACCGATTATCAACAGTGCGACGCTGGGTGCGGTGAAAGTCGGCGACACGGGGCTGATGGTCGAACTGACAGGCTCAGAAATGGAAGGTCTGATACTTTCTGCGAATATCGTTGCCTGTGACTTTGCTGATGCAGGCTACGATATTCTTCCAGTAAAGGTGGTGCATCCGTATGATACTGGCTTTGGAAAGGAGATAACCGTTCCTTTTTTCTTCCAGCAGGATACAAAGGCAAAACTTTCTGCAATCAATAAACTGCTCGGCGAAACCTTAACCAAGGCGCAGGTGCTTGATGCCTTGAGCCGTATGGACGACACGGTGACGGCAAAAGACGTAAAGGACGATGTGGAATTTACTATTACGCCACCGCCTTACCGCAACGACTTTTTGCATGAAGTTGACGTAATTGAAGATGTGATGATTGGTCTGGGTCTGGACACCTTTAAGCCCCAGCGTCCGAATGACTTTACGGTAGGCAAACTTTCTGATGTAACGATTTTCAGCCGCAAGGCAAAGGAACTGATGGTAGGCTTAGGCTATCAGGAAATGATTTTCAATTACTTGGGAAGCAAGCGTGACTACATTGACCGCATGAACATTGACGCAAAGAACGTCATTGAGATTGCAAATCCGATGAGCGAAAACTATCAGTATGTGCGTCCGTCAATTATTGCGTCTCTGCTTAGGGCAGAAAGCGCGGCGGCAAATGCAATCTTCCCGCACAAGATTTTTGAGATTGGCAAGGTAGCCTTCCTTGAGCCGAGCGAAAACACTGGCACAAAAACGATTCAGTCTTTGGGCTTTATGACGGCCGCCAACAACGCGAACTTCAACGACATGGCAAGCGAGGTGTCTTCTCTTCTCTATTTCCTTGACCACAAATACGAGGTAAAAGAAGTCGCTGACCCGCGCTTTATCTCTGGTCGTCAGGCGGCAATTCTTGTGAACGGCAAGCAGGTGGGCATCTTTGGCGAAGTACATCCGCAAGTGCTGGAAAACTGGCAGATTTCTGTTCCCTGTGTTGCTGGCGAACTGAACCTTGAAGAGTTGATGTAAGCCGGTTGAATTCTAGCAAGTTTAATTCTTTGGAAAACACTTGCGGTTTTGCTAAACTGGTATATAATTTAAATAGATGCAGGAGAAGGATTCGTAAGTCTGTACCACAAAAAGACTGACGTTTTTCTAGAAACCCCTTGCATCTGTGAAGGCTGTCGGTAAGTTTTACTGGCAGCCTATTTTTTATGTGATGAGTCAACGTACTTGATTTGTTTTCTATATTTTATAAAAGGACATCAAAGATGCAGCCTAAAGACTATCAACATCAACTAGAGGAAATCCTCAAAAGACTCGTGGTGGAAAAACAAACTATCGGTCGTAAGCCAAGATTGTTATTGCATGCGTGTTGTGCGCCGTGCAGTTCTTATGTGATTGAGTATCTTTCTGGTTTTTTTGAGATTACGATTTTTTATTACAACCCGAACATTCATCCGCAGACGGAATATGAACGGCGGCTGAATGAGTTGAAGAAGTTTTTGACGCAGTTTCCGCTGGCAGTGCAAAATAACATACGACTGGTAGTTAGCGACTATGACCCCGAAGATTATTTTTTGGCAACTAACGTTCGTTCGGAAACGGAATTACAAACTGAGCCGGAAAAGGGAGAACGATGCCGCCGTTGTTATGAATTTCGTATGAAAAAGGCATGGGAATACGCTTGCGCACACAAATTTGATTGGTTTACGACAACTTTAAGCATCAGTCCGCACAAAGACGCAGAAAAAATTAATACGATTGGGTATGCGCTGGAATCGGTTGCAACAAACGAACGGTCGGAAGTTAATGCGATATCCTCTTTGATTGCACATCCGCAAGAAAATCAACAAACTAACGATAGTTTTGTTTCTGCCGCAGCTCTTACTGATGCTGGCACAAAGTATCTTCCCGCAAACTTTAAGAAAAAAGGCGGCTTTTTGCGCAGCACTCAGTTGAGCGCGGAATACGGTTTGTGGCGACAGGACTACTGCGGATGTGTCTACTCTCAGCGTGTATGAATGTGCCCAAATATTGAAAAAAACGATAGAACGTTTTATACTTTAGGTATGATAGAACTTTCTAGTAAACAGCGAAAGGTGCTGGAAAAATATGCGCAGCCAATGAGTGCTATCGTGCAGATTGGTGGTGCGGGGCTGACGGAACAGCAGGTGGCTCAGATAGATCGATGCTTGGGCGACCACGAATTGATTAAAATTAAATTCAACGAATTTAAAGAAGACAAAAAGGAACTGACCGCAGAATTAGTTCAAAAAACAGATGCGTCTTTGGTGCGGATTATCGGCAATGTGGCGATTCTGTATCGCCCAGCGGAGAAGGTGGAAGACCGCCAGTACGAAAAGGCTCTGAAAAAAGCGTGATTTTTTGCGCGTAATTTGCGTTTTGAATTTCTTGCTAAATACGAATACTTGGCTTATAATTGAATCATTAGGAGGATTTTCTATGAAAGCATATAAGAAAATTTTTGCAGGGCTATTTGTCGTTGCAATGGCATTCGCGTTCTTTTCTTGTAAAGTAGAAGAGGACGAGGACTTAACGGTAAGTTTTAGTCCTGCAACTAACAGTACGGTGTCTTCGGGAACACGTATTTACTTAACGGCTTCTGATTCTAAAGATACATTTGGAAAAGATGTTACTACTGAAATTTATTATACGTTAGATGGCACTGACCCTGCACCAATAAGTCAATCTTTAGAAAACGGATCTTATGTGCCAAAATTTAGTGCAGGTTCAACGGCAAAATTATATGGTGGTGTCTTAAATATTACAGATACGGCAGGTTCAACAATTACTGTTACGGCACGCGCAGTAAAGACATCTGAAAAAGGTATGGGTGCAAAATGTGTAGCACGCTATACAATCAAAGCAGATTCAGGTTCTGGGTCAGGAAGCACTGATACAGATGTAAATGATTTGCCGGGTACATTTAAATTTGGGGCTGATGATGATAAGATTAGTTTCTTGTATTATTCATCTACGGCTGGTAGCGGTTCTGACGTGTCAGATACGGGAACATTCAAATATGGCAATTATGACCATTGTCAGTACCAGATTCAGTTCTCTTATAGCAAGAAGAAGTGGTATCTGTATACTCGTGAAGTCAACGGCAAGGTTATCGAGCAAGTCCAATCTGGAACATACACAGGAAATCCGTGGGAAAACGGCGATGTAGTGTTGACCGATGGTAATGGGATTATTCGAACAGTAACAATTTCTGGTTCTATAAAAAATGGATCAGCAGTTGCGAAAGGCTCTGGAAGTTTCTTGCTAAATGTTGCTTCGGTAAATACCTCGATTGGTGCAACCTCCGACGCAAAATAATCGTTTTTGAGAGAGCGGAATTTTATATGCGGTCACTGGGCTGGTCTTTTTGGCGATGCTTGGTGACCGTTTTTTATAGGGGCATTCCGTCCAAAACTTTTTCTACCAATGTTCCGTGGCGATACACTAATTTAAGTGAAAAAAACGGGGCATTTTCTCGGAGCAGACGGAAAAAGATTTTGTCACCTTCCCATAAGTTCAGGTCATCAATTTTAGCAATTGGAAACCATTCGAGTGTGCCTTCGTCACAAGCGGTCAGTTCTCCGGTAAAATTTGTCGCGGTGTACAGGCACATATATTCAGCGGGGTCATCATCAGAAAGAAAAGTGACGATTCCTCTAAAGCGATATTCGGTCAGCGTAAGACCTGTTTCTTCTTTTACTTCGCGCAAAAGGCAGTCTTCGGGGCTTTCCCCTGCCTCAAAATGTCCGCCTACACCAATCCATTTGTCGTGATTAATGTCATTTTTTTTGGTTACGCGGTGCAGCATCAGGTAGCAGTTGTCTTTTTCAATATAACAAAGGGTAGTCAGTGGAGATTTCATACGGTATTATTGTTTGAGAAATAGGTTGGCGTGTCAAGCGTAACTTTTTGCTTATGATGAGGTTAGATGGATATGCGAAAGATAGCAATTTTTCTTGGAATATTTTTTATTGCCGCGCCGTTGTTCTGCTCGGAAAAAATTTCTGATTATGCTGAGCAAAAAATTCTGCAAATTCTTAATCCTTATGTGGTGTTCGGGCTGAAGGCTACGGAAGAATCCCCTTTACAGCGGCTTATGGCATGGGAAGCAGAAGTGGAGCATGATTTACCGTCCGCCGCAATTGATTTGGAGCAGGAACGTCTTATCTTTGAGAGCCTTTTTTTGATGGAAAAGCGGCATTATCAGTATGATCCGAAGTCTCCCGAAATGTATAAAAAATTGAAGGAACAGTTCAAGAAAAATGACCAGTGGATAAGCGAGCATGAAAAAGAAGGCATAAACCGCTGGCTGTATCTTTTTACTGGAGATATGACTTCGTGTTATATGATGCGCTCAATTCCGGCGACGCTATATTACGGACTGGGCGTTAAGCGGCTATATGAGAATGCAATCAAAGTTGACCCTTCTTTTGCTTATGGACATATCAATCTGGGAATTTGGAAATATTATGCTCCCGGTATTTTTGGCGGCGGAGCAAAAAAAGCCTTGAAGCATTATGAGGCTGCGGCAAAAGGCGCAAAAACCGACAAGGCAAAATATATCGCTAATCTGTATCTTTCGCAGTATTGGTTTGAAAAAAAAGATATGGAAAAATGTGCCGAATTTTTGGACAAGGCGGAAGAATGTTCTCCTGGCAATAAAGAACTTGCGCTGATACGCAAAGTAAATACGCGTGGTATTTCGCTGTTTGAATTTAACCGTAGCGAGTCGGGAATTGATGAGAACACCGATGAAGAAGAGGAATAAATCTGTACTAGTCAATTGAATTATTCTATGGTATAATATGGCTTTAGTATGAATGCTAAAGCGTATCTAGTTCTTGCGAACGGACAGGTTTTTGAGGGAAAAAGTTTTGGTGCTTCGGGCTGTATCATCGGCGAAACCGTTTTTACCACGGGTATGAACGGTTATCTTGAAACGCTCACAGATCCAAGTTTTTATGGACAGATTGTCACACAGACGTTTCCTCTAATTGGTAATTACGGTGTTATTTCCCCTGATTTTGAAAGTGACGGCGTACACGTGCGCGGTTATATTGTGCGGAGTTGGTGCGAAGACCCGTCCAATTTCCGTTGTGGCGGTGATTTGGATTCATATCTAAAAAGTCAAAATGTTATCGGCTTGTACGACATAGACACGCGGGCGTTGACCAAAGTGCTTCGGGAAGCGGGCGTGATGAACGGTATGTTGATTAGCGGAGACAGCAAGGAAGCCGCCGAAGCAGTTGCCGCGCTTTCTGATTTTGCAAAAAAGCAGGTGCTTTTGGAAAAAATCAAGGCATATAAAATAGAAAATGCGGTGGAATCTGTAACGTGTAGCGCGACAAAAGTGGAAAAAGATGCGCAGACCGTGTTTGCAGAAAGTGCTGCCTATCGAGCCGTTCCTGTTCGCGCTGACGGCACAAAGGTAAACGACCCTGCTGTTGCAATGAAAGACGGCAAAGGCAAAAAAGTCGTTCTGTGGGATTTTGGCGCAAAGGCAAATATTCGCCGTGAGTTGCTCAAGCGCGGGCTTGATGTGGTTACGCTACCCGCAACGGCTTCTGTTCAGCAAATTTTGGACATGCATCCAGACGGCATTATGTTGAGCAATGGTCCTGGCGACCCTCAGGAAAACACCGCTATCATCGCGGGAATCCGTAAACTTTTGACAAAAAACATTCCCATTTTTGGTATTTGCTTAGGGCATCAGCTTTTGGCACTGGCGAAGGGCGCGAACACAACAAAATTAAAATATGGGCATCGTGGTGCAAACCAACCGGTAAAAGAACTGAAAAGCGGGCGCGTATATATTTCCAGCCAAAACCACGGTTATGCGGTAGAAAACGATACGATTCCTGCGGGCGCGGAATTGAGTTTTGTAAACACAAATGACGGCACGTGCGAAGGCATTGTTTACACAGATACGCCCGCATTCAGCGTACAATTTCACCCAGAGGCGGCGTGCGGTCCGCTGGATACAAGTTTTCTTTTTGATGAATTTGTGCGTCTTATCAACAATCACGATTACTACAAAGACTACAAGCCTACCACACAGGCAATCGACGCAATCTCATATTTTGCGTCTACCATAAAATCAACAAAGCAGACAAATAGGGCTGCGGGGAAGTGACAGATGAATACACCTTTGGAAATTGCTGACATTTACATCATGGTCGGCGACGGCAAAACGACCCAGCGAACATGGAAAATGTTCCTGCTTGCTTTTCTTGCAGGCGCATACATTGCGTTGGGTGCGTTGGCAAGTCAGATTGTGTCTTGCGGAGTAGAAACGCCTGCGGTCGGTCGTCTGATGAGCGCGCTTGTGTTTCCTATTGGCTTGGTAATGATTATTATTGCTGGCGGCGAACTTTTTACGGGCGACTGTTTGATTTTTATTTCAGTGCTGTCAAAAAACACATATCTTTCGGCGATGTTGCGTACTTGGTTGGTGGTTTATTTGGGCAACTTTGCCGGTGCGGTTTTTATTTCTGCAATGGTTAATTTTGGTCATGTGCTGACGTTGTTTGACGGTGAGCTTGCCCGGTCGATTGTGGCAACGGCAACGGCGAAAGTTCACATATCGTTTACAGACGCGCTGATAAAAGGCGTGCTTTGTAACTTTATGGTGTGTATTGCCGTGTGGATTTCGTTCGCGTCTGACGACATTATGGGAAAAATCCTTGGCTTGTATCTGCCGATTCTGCTGTTTATCGTGTGTGGATTTGAACACTCGGTGGCGAATATGTATTTTGTACCGTCAGGTATTTTTGCGCAGCATGTGTATCATATCCCAAGCGAGGCATTACATTGGGGCTCATTTTTGCTGAGGAATCTTTTACCCGTTACGATTGGAAACATTATCGGCGGTTCTGTGATGGTCGGTATGGGTTACTGGCTGATTTATCTGACAGAACGTGATGACTAAACTGGAGGTACAACATGGCAAAATCAAATCATACATGGCACTTTGTACAAACTGGTGGTTTAGTTCAACTGAAAATCAACTCAATTGAAGATGTGCTGAACCTAAAAGAACTTGACCAAAAATTGTGGGTTGCACTTGCCTGCCCGGTTAAAGGACTTGAATTCAGCGAGGAAACGCTTTCTTTGCTCGATACTGACCACAATGGACGCGTGCGTGTGCCAGAGATTCTGGATGCAGTTGAATTCATCAGAAAATACATTACCAAGCCAGAAGTGATTATGAAGCCCGGAATTTCTATTCCGCTGGATTCGCTGAGTACAGAGCCGTTTGCCTGTGGTCATTCACCGATTGATTCTGCAAAAGCCGTTTTGCATATTTTGGGAAAAGACAGCGCAAAAGAAATCAGTCTTGACGATGTTTCGGTGAACGACAAATTGTTTGCCCCGAACGTGATAAATGGCGATGGTGTTCTTCCGCCCGAAGCCGTAAAAGATGAGGCAACTGCCGCCGTGGTAAAAGATATTATCGCGTGTACGGGCGGAACAGACGACATCAGCGGCGTAAAAGGCATTACCCGCGAGCAGTATACATCGTTTTTTGCTGATTTGCGCTCAATCCGTGACTGGCGGGAAAGCGCTCAGAAAGACGCTCCCGATATTTTCTTCTTAAAACTGGGGACGGATGCGGCGGCAAGTATTTACATGAAGGTCAAAGATAAGATTGACGAATACTTTTTGCGCTGTTCATTGGCGTCGTACAACGGTGATGTTTCGCTTGCATTGCGTAAAAAAGAAGAGGAAGCGTGTACCGCCGCAGATTTGACACAGGAGCAACTTGCCGCTCTTCCGCTTGCATTGATTGAGGCTGGAAAAGCCCTTCCGTTTGGCTGTGAGATTAACCCTGCATGGGCGGCTGATATGGAAACATTCCGCAAGAATGTGATTGTGCCGTTGTTTGATGAGACAAAAACAAACTTGACCGAAGCCGAATGGAAAAAAATTGAGACCAACTTTGGCGCATATATGGCATGGTATGCGGCACGTCCGGCTAACGGCGTTGCAACGCTTTCTTTTGAGCGGGTGGATGAAATTCTTGCCTCTGATGCGGAGCAGATTATTGCCGCTCGTTTGGACGAAGAAGAAAAACATCCGCCGATTGCGCTGGCAACGGTTGATTTGCGTAAAATGCTTTTATATCGCCGCGATTTTGTTGAACTTCTGCGCAACTATGTTTCTTTTGAAGATTTTTATTCTTTTGAGGATAAGGCAACGTTCCAGTGTGGTACGTTATATATTGACGGACGTTCCTGCGATTTGTGTTTCCGTGTGCTGGATGGCGCAAAACACGCTACGATGAGTCCGCTTTCGCAGTGCTATTTGCTGTACTGTGACTGTAAACGTCCGAGCGAAAACAAGACATTGCAGATTGCGGCGTTGGTCAGTGCGGGCAGTTGTGACAATCTGATTGTGGGTCGCAATGGTTTGTTCTACGACCGCGATGGCAATGACTGGGATGCGACGATTACCAAGATTATTGAAAATCCTATCAGCATAAAAGAAGCGTTCTTTAGCCCGTACAAAAAACTTGCCCGCATGATTCAGGAGCGTATTGCGAAGAGCGCGGCAGAGGCAGAAAAAAACGTAAACGCAAAGATGGCCGCCACCGTGGATAAACCGAGCAACGTAACCGAAGAAGCGAAGGCAAACGCAAAGAAATTCGATGTGGGAACGATAGCGGCTTTGGGTGTTGCCGTTTCTGGTTTTGCGGCAGTGATTGGTTCTGTTTTGGGAATTATCACACAAAAATGGTGGATGCCGCCTGTATTCATTATTGGACTTTTGTTCTTGATTTCGTTCCCATCTATGCTGTTGGCATGGTTAAAACTACGTCAGCGGAACATTGCGCCGATTTTGGACGCGAGCGGATGGGCAATTAACGGTAATGTTAAAATCAATATTCCGCTGGGACGGGTGCTGACCAAGACAGGTGTTCGTCCAAAAGGCTCTAAACTTAATCCATACGACCCCTATCGACAGAAAAACTTTCCGTGGAAACGGCTGATGCTGTGCGTAATTCTGCTGGCGATTATCGTTGCGGTGATTATTGTTGTTGCCAAAAGTGGCTGGAATGTACATACAGCATGGGATAATGTAGTGGAATTTGTTACGGTAAAGATACCGGGCATATTTGTTAAAGAAAATAACTAACGATAGTTTTCTTGTAAAAAGGATAAACTAACGGTAGTTATTTATAAAGGCAAAACGAACTAACGATAGTTATTTAATGTTCCACGGCGACAAAAACTAACTATCGTTAGTTTAGAAAGAAAGTTGATTTTGAAGGGTCTGTTTTCTTTTTTCTAGTTCTTCTTCTGCTTTTTTATTGACATCAGCATAAGAAAAGTCGTAGTTTTGGTCATATAAGCCAAGTCCGTGAGCGATGGCGACATTAAAGGTCTTGCCTTGTACGGTGACTGTTTTGGTGTTGCTGTCAAAAAGATGTAACAGGAATTCACGGTTTTCAAAGTCAAATTTCTCCAAAATGACGACAAATTCATCTTCGGCGGTACGGAATACAGGACTGTGAGAGAATGTGGTACAAATTGATTTTGAAATGGTGACGAGCAGTTCATCACCTATTTCTTTACCATAACTATCGTTAGTTTGTTTTAATGTATACATATTCAGTCTGAGGATGCCGAACTGTAAGTTATTTTCGTTCTGAATACGTTCTTCAAAATTGGCTAACAATCGTTCGTAAGCAGATGCATTCCGCAGACCTGTCAGCGCATCACGATACATAAATTCAGGCAGGTGCTGTACGGTTTTTTTGAAAGAATCGGCAAGAATTCCTATTTCATCATTAGAAGTTATAGGAAATTGTACGTTTAGATTGCCTTGCGCAACTTTTTTGGTTATTTCGGTCAGTTCCAGAAGCGGTTTGATTATTTTTCTGATAAGAAGGGTCGTTATCAAAAAGAGGACAAAGGTTATAATTAATACGGCACATAGTGAACTGTTTATCAGACGATTGCGTTCGGCATTCAATTCTTTGTTGGGGGCGACAACAACCAAATTCCAGTCATTATTCAGTTTAAATGAAGTCGATTGCATATTTCTTTCTATTGCGATGTTTTTTTCGCCAGGATGATAGCCTTTATGATAAATGACGGAATCGTCTTCATCGGTTAAATATGCATATCCGTTTTCATAAAGATTCAGTTCATCAATCTTGTCAATGATTAGCGAAAAGTCAACGTCCATTCCGACAACGCCAATCAACTGTCCGCGGATATACAGTGGAATGACGTAGGAAATCATATAAATGCCCATATTTTTATTCAGATAAGGGGTCATCCAGGTAGATTTTCCATTTTGTACGGGAATATAATACCAGCCAACGTGTTCTATGTCGTTGGGGTCATATTGTTCAATGACGGTTAATTCCGATTCAGAAAAAGAGGAAAAGCGGTTTCGTTTTGTCCAAAGGAATCCTTTTGCGCCTGTAGTGACTAACTCTGGATTATAGCGGAGATAATAGGCGACTGCTCCCGATGTATGGTAGGCGATGGTATAATATAATTCCTCAAATTCTCTGGTCAGCTTTTCTCGTAGCGCTTCGTTCTTTGCGAATGATTTTGCATCGCCAATATTGCTTAGAACGACATCTTTCATACTGCTTACGGCCTGCTGAATTTTTCCCATCGTAATATCAAGATGTTCTTTTTCTGCGACACAAATCAAGCGCAAAGAATTATGCGCATTTAGTTTAGCGATATGAGTCAAATGCCAAATGGCAAGGCTTCCCAGTAAGATAGCGGTCAGAAGAATTCCTAGACCTGTAAGCGAAACTAATTTTTTCTTGATTGAAATCATACATCCTCTTTTCCCATAATTTTAGCACGGAAAAACGGATTTGTATATCAGGGAAAGAGAGGATGTATAATAGGTTCACATTGCGGTGGTTTTGTTAGGCAGAGACGGTTACATCAATGTTTGAGATGACACCTGTGCGGGCGAAGAGTTGCTTTGTTTCGGCTTCGGTCAACTCGTTGCCGATGTGGGTTGTGGTTGTGCCATCAGCAAATTGAATGGTAATCGAGGCGGCTTTTGCCTTTGCATAGTGGATAGGAACTGCACACCAGCTGAAAGATAGCGTTCCATCGGCAAAAAATTCTGAGTCATCGAGAATCTGCGGGTCAAAGTATGCCTTGCCGTCTGCGATGCCAACGCCGAGTTCTCCCCAGCGGGTAAGCACTTCTTCTTTCACTTGGCCGGTCATGCCCGGTTGTTTTGCGCCTTTTCCGCTTGGTGTGTGGGAATACGGGTCGGATGGGAACGCGCCGTACAGTTCCGGGGTCTTGTTGAAACTGAGTCCCTTGCGCACTTCGTAGTAGGCTTTGCAAAGGGCGGGGGCATTTTTGTCGCCATTAGCGTAGGCTTTGAGTGCGTGTTCTTGGACGGCGAGAAGGAGTTTACTGACCATGTGCCAGTAGATGCTTCCCAGTCCTTCGTAGGCGTAGAACGTGCCGCTTCTGCCTGTAAAATTCTGGTGGTTAAAAGTTTCTTCGTATAGCGTGTGAAGCGCGGTAAGTTCTTCTGCGTTGGGGCGGACTTCAGGGGCAAAAGCGGTGACGGTGTTTTCCATAATCCGCGCGTTGTGGAAAGTGGCGTTGAAGTGATAGATGCCGTCGCAGTCTTTTTCCAGAATGGCGTTGCCTGTGCGGGAAATGAGGTCTGCAAGCGGCGCAATTCTTTCTGCATTGATATTGTTCTTTGCGGTGAACGCGGGAAGTTCCTTGTTGGGGTAGAGGATGTACGAATTCTGTCGCTGTTCAAAAAGCGGGCTTTTTTTGAGTGCAGACAAGAGTTGCAGGGCTTCGGTGCTGGAAAGCAGACCAGCGGAAAGAATGGCAACCTGTCCTTCGAGCATTTCCTGCAGACGGACGATTTTCATGCTGTCGGCTGTGGCAATCATCGTGTTGTAGGTGTGGTACAGTCCGTCTTCGCGCTTGTTTGCCATGATGCTTTCCTTGACCATGGCGAGAATTGCTTTGAGCGAAGAAACAATTTGCTCTGCGGAAAGTTCGGTTGTGCCAGAGGCGTAGCCGTTTGCGTAGAGTTCGTTGCGCTCTGCCTCAAAGATTTTTCCCGCGCTGTCGGTAAAGGTTTTGCGGGCTTTGTCGTTGGCGATTGCCTGCGCGATGTCAGCATTTTTGTAGAGTGCGGAAAGCGAGGTGAAGCAGTCCGCAACGGCTTTGGGGATGGCAAAAGATTTTTGCGCGGCTTTTGTGTATACGTCAATCAGGAAGCAGAGCATTCGGTGCAGGTAGCAAAGCGTGACCACAGAAAGACCCCAGCCCGCGAGCGCGTTGTTTGCATCGTTCCATTCGGGGCGTTGTGTATTCATCCAGATACCGCCGCCGGGAACAAGGTTTGCTGCCTTTGCGATGACGATTTGCAGGAGTTTTGCAGTGAACGAAACCAGAGCGGGCTGACTGTCTGCGCCCATAATCAGTTTTGCGTCGCTTCCATAATCCTTGCTTTTTTCGATAAGGGAATCGCTCAGCGGCTTGTCGAAGGCAATGGAGGAATGCGGTGCAGAGAGAATTTCGGCGTAAGATTTGAGGCGGTAGGGAATGTTTGTGCTGGTGTACAGCACATTGTTCAGGCTTCCGTAGAATGCGGCGGAATCAGCCTTGTTCCACAGTTCAAGGAATTTTTGCAGGTAAATTACCTGATGGTCGCCCCAGTAGCCGTACTGCGCCCACGGATTTGTTGGGTCAGGACATTCCCAGTCGATTCCGGCGCGGGAAATGCGGTAGGGATTAAAGCCGTCAGCAGTCATCGCGTTCAGGAATTTTGCGGTCATGTTGGGGATGTATGCGGGGTAACTCATGGCGAGCGCTTCCCAGTTTTGGAAAATGTCGCGCCAGTTGCCTTCGTAGTTGAGGATGGGATTTTTCTCCGCGTCTACAAGGCGAATGTTGAAGCGATTCCACGGACGGCTGGGGTCTCCGTGGCGGCGGCTGAAAATGAGCGGCATGTATTCCAGCGTAAGGCGGATAAGCTGCGGGTCGTTTGCCTTGGTGATTTTCTGCAAGATGTCGTCTTTGGGGATGGAGCATTTTTCGGCAAGGTCGCCGAGAGCCGTTTTTGCCGCATCGTGCTTGGTGGCGTTGCGGCTCTTGATGAATGAGAGCAGGTCGGGGGCATTGATTTTGCCGTTGTCTGCAAAAAATCCGCCGCGCATGATGTTGAACATCACATTTGCCTGATGGTGTACGCCGGTCATGGTGGCGGCTGTTTTTTGAAGACCGTCCGCTTCCTTGAGGTATTGGGTCATCAGGTTTTCGGTGGCGGCGATGTCGGCAAGCAGTGATTTGCGGGCGGCGGCTCTGTCGGCGAGCGTGTGCTGGAGGGCTACGATGCGGCTTGCGGTGAGAGAGGTGTCAAACACTTGCTCCCACAAATCGCATTGCTGTGCGCCAAGCGTGACCGTACGTGCGATGAAGCAGGAAGGACGCTCGCCTTTGACCACGGCTGCCGGCTGGAGTTTTGATGCGTCACCGTCTGCGGCAAAAAATTGCGCGGGAGTGTCGGGGGAAAGAAACAATCCGTCGTCCGTAGTGAACCAGCTGACGTTTGCAAGCAGTCCTTCGCTCGGCTCGGCTTTGTCGGTGACGACGGATGAGACAGAAAAGAGTGCGAGGTTTGCTTTTGCATCAAGGTCGGTCTTTTTGTATGCGTCGAGCAGGACGGAATTGCCGTTTTGAAAACTGGCGTCGGTGCAGGCGGGCATGATGTTGCGGCAGCCGTCAAGGACAACAAGATTGCGCGGAGTGCCGCCCAAATTTTCAATGCGAGTTAGGCGCACAAGTCCGAATTCGGCGGAAGAAGTCCATCCGTAGCGGAAAGCGAGGTTCAGCTTTGAATTGATTTCTTCAAACCAGACTTTTGTGCCGTTGGCATTCTTGTAGATGTTGCGGGTAATGTAATCTTCTTGACGGAAACGTGCGCCGGTGTTGCAGAGGAGTGAGGCGAATGGTTCCCAGATTTCGGTACTGCCGTCAGCATTTTTTACGGCGATGGCGGCATAGTGGCCTGTGGTCAATTTGGAATCGCTTACTTTGTCGGCGGTGTAATATGGGAAGATGGCGTAGTCGCAGTTTATTCTTCCGGCGGTAATGCCTCCCTGAGACCAGCAGAAATTCCATACATCGGAAGAACTGGTGATGGTCATAAAAAAATCTTCCATGCAGTCGTAGTTTTCAATCTTGTAAAAAATTTCGCCGTCAAGCGGGGTAAAAATTCCGTTTACTGTTTTTTTCATAAATCGCTCCTAAATTGAAGTATATACTTGCACAATAAAGTATGAACTTGCACCTGTCAATTTTAAAATCACGATAAACCGAAAGATAGAAACCTTTCTGAAAAGCCACTTCCTACCATTTTCAAAAACGCTAGTCTATACTCGATTACAAGGAGCGAAGGTATGGATAAAAAAATGGTACAACCGTTGCCGACTACAACTTTGAACAAAAAGACGTTCTGGCAGCGGATAAAAGAAGAACGATGGCTTCAGTTGATGGCATGGCTCGGTTTAATTTGGATGCTCGTGTTCAATTATGCTCCCATGTACGGTCTTTTGATTGCATTTAAGAAAAATTATCGTATTACAACGCCTTTGTTCAGCCTTGAATTCTTGAAATCCCCGTGGGCGGCGTATGGGGGATTCCAGCATTTTATCAATTTCTTTAAGGACGAGGAATTTGTAAACATTATGGTGAACACACTGGGCATCAGTTTGCTCAAACTGTTGATTTGTTTTCCGATTCCAATTGCGTTTGCCATCCTGTTGAATGAAGTTCACAACGCGCGGTTCAAGAAAAATATCCAGACGATTTCTTATCTGCCGCACTTCCTTTCATGGGTCGTGCTGGGAGGAATCCTGACTTCCTGGATGGACGAGAGCGGCCTTTTCAACCAGTTGTTCGTGAAGATTGGTCTTTTGGAAAAGCCGATTTCGTTTTTGGCCTATCCGAAATACTTTTGGGCGATAGTCGTGTTCTCTGACCTTTGGAAAGAAATGGGCTGGTCTGCCATTATCTATCTTGCGGCAATCAGTGGCATTGACCAGGAAATGTATGAGGCCGCTGAAGTGGACGGTGCAAGCCATTTGCGGCAGATTTTTTCAATAACGCTTCCGTCAATCAAGGGAACGATAATCATCATGTTCATTCTGGCGGTGGGCGGTTTGCTGAACTCAAACTTTGACCAGATTTTCGTTCTGTGGAACCCGCTGAATGCGGAGCGTTCCAACGTAATTGATATTTACACGTATACGACGGCTATGCGCAGTATGCGGTATTCGTATGCGTCTGCAATCGGTTTGTTCAAGTCGGTGGTGGCATTCATTCTGTTGTTCTTTGCCAACCAATTCACCAAAAAAGTGAACGACACATCATTGTTCTAGGCAGGGGGAAAGAAAATGAAAAAAAGACTTCATAACAAAACGATGAGCGATACTTTTATCACGGTATTTATGATTCTTGTGTGCTTTATTGCGCTTTATCCCGTTTGGTATACAATTGTCGTTTCGTTCAATAATTCTGAGGATACGTTGCGGGGCGGCGTGTATTTTTGGCCGAGGCAGTTTACGTTGCAAAGTTACAAGACGGTCTTTCAGGACAAATCTATCATCAATGCGTTTGGCGTAACGATTTTGCGGACGGTAATCGGTACGGTGGCAAGCGTTTTGTTCACCTCAATGGTCGGATATGCGTTCTCCAAAAAACATATTTGGGGAAACCGGGTGTATATGATTATCGGTACGATAACGATGTTTTTTGGCGGCGGATTGATTCCTACGTTTATTTTGTTCAAGAATATCGGCTTGTACGATAATTTTTTGGTGTACGTGATTCCGAGTCTGTTCAATTTTTACAACATGATTATTTTTGTGTCGTTCTTCCGTGAATTGCCCGTGGGATTGGAAGAATCAGCAAAACTGGACGGCGCGAATGATATGGTTATCTTTTTGCGGATAATCTTGCCGCTTTCAATGCCGGTGGTGGCGACGATTGCGCTGTTCAACGGTGTGTGGCAATGGAATGATTATTTTACAGGCGTTATGTACATTAACAATGCGGATTTACAGCCGATTCAAACATTTTTGTACCGCATCATTGCCAGTGCGAGCGCATCAAAGGCGGTGGTCAGTCTGCCGGCGGGAATTTCGGCTCAGCAGGTTAGTTCGCAGTCAGTGCGGCTTGCGACGATGGTAGTGACGACGTTGCCGATTGTGTGTGTCTACCCGTTCTTGCAGAAATACTTTGTAAAGGGAATGTTGATTGGCTCAATCAAGGGCTGATGGCATAAACATAAGAATAAGGGAATTAATTTTACGGAGGATATTATGAAAAAAATCAAACGGCTTATGGTTACGGCTCTGCTCTGTATGACTTTTGTTGCGGCATTGGGATTGCTGTCTTGCTCAAAAAGCGGAGGTGGAAGTAACGGAACAGTTTCTGGTACGGCAGATGAACCTGGCTGGAAACTGAACGCGGAAAAACCGATTACTTTTGATTGGTACATCAATTTTTCTTGGTTTGCGCGGCATTGGGGCGACAGCAAAGTGTCAAAGTACATCACAGAAAAAACAGGCGTGAACGTGAATTTTATTGTGCCTGCTGGAAACGAGGCCGAAAAACTGAACACGATGATTGCGGGCGACGCGCTTCCCGATTTGATTACGCTTGGCTGGTACGAAGGGCAAGTTCCGATGATGATTGACTCCGGGTTGGTGTATGCGCTGGACGAACTGGCGGAAAAATATGACCCGTATTTCTTTAAGGTAGCGAATGCCGACAAACTGGGCTGGTATCGTCAAGAAGATGGTCATGTGTACGGCTATCCCAACGCAAGTTATACGCCCGCTGACTACGAAAAATATGCGGGAAAACTGACCTCAAACGAAACTTTCTTGGTGCGGAAGGATTTGTACGAAGCCCTTGGCAGACCTGATATGTCTACTCCGAAAAACTTTTTGAACACGTTGCGCGCGGCAAAGAAAAAGTTCCCCACGGTAAATGGATTGCCGCTGATTCCGTTTGGTACGGCAGAATTTACGGACGTGGGAAACAATCAGTTGCAGGGGGTTTTGGAACATTTCCTTGCGCTTAGCCCGGAAAAAGACGGCAAGTTTGAGGATGCCGCGCTTGGTCTTACCGATAATCCGGAATATATCAGTTGGCTTAAAATGCTCCGCAGGGCGCATCAAGACGGACTGATTCCGACAGATATTTTTGTGGATAAACGCAGTCAGATAGAAGAAAAAGCGGCGCAGGGTCGTTACTTCTGTATGCTGTATCAGAACTGGGATATGCAGGCTCCGCAGAACGCGCTCTATGCCCGCGATCCGAACAGCATTTACATTGCGGTAGATGGTCCGAAAAATTCCAACGGCGATGCACCCCAACTTGCGGGCGGAAGTATTGCGGGCTGGACGGTCACGCTCATTAGCAAAAAGTGCAAGGACAAAGCCCGTGCTATGCAATTCCTTACGTATCTTATCAGCGAGGAAGGTCAGATGGACACAAACTTCGGGATTCCCGATGTGACGTACACGATGGTAAACGGCATTCCTACGCTTACCCCGGAAATCAAGGAATTGGATTCAAAAGACAAGAACAAGCAAGAAACGGAGATAGGCGTTTTGTACACATACTGGATGCTCATGGATACGGCATGGCAAGCGCAATGGGGCGTAGAATATGCGCCGTCTTTGGAACAGCCGCAGTTGTGGACTCGTCCGTATGTTCGTTCGTATGCGGTGTATGACGGACTGACGCTTCCCGTTGGCTCTGATGAAGATTTGATTTATCAGGAGATTCAGCGCAAATGGGGCAAAGTGCTTTCTAGCCTTATTCGTGCAGGAAGCGATGAGGAATTTGACGCTATCCTTGCGGAATACAATAAATTTAAAAAGGACAAAGGCATTGATAAGGTGCAGAAAGTTCAGACGGAACTGATGAACAGGAACAAGGCAAAACTTGCAAAATAAAACGAGGAGAGCAGTATGAAAAAAGAATTGATTTTTACGGCAGGGATAAGTTTTTTGCTTGCGTTGACATCATGTCTTACGGTAAATGCAAAAAAACCGATTGACCCGCCGTATACGCCGCCTAAAACAGAAAATGTAGCGACGGGAGAAAAAGAATCGCTTTCCAAAGTGTATTTCTCTACGTCAAATTTTGTGCGCATAGACGGTGTGTTTGATGAATGGAAAAATCTTGAGGGTGTGCATACGCATGAGCAAGTATACGGTGGTTTGTTCAATCCGAATAATGCGGACGGCTTCTTTGTGGCGCGTACCGATGGCGAAAATCTGTACATTTATGCGAACGTGACCGATGATGACGCTGGCATGAATACCTATGAAGTTCCCCAAGCATGGCGCGGGGATTCCGTTGAATTCTTCTTTGGAACGGACACTTCAAAGCACAACACGTTTAAAGACAGCGATGTGCGCGTAAGAATTATTCCCCGCAGCAGGGACGATATGTTTGCCGTTACGGTAGGTATTAACGATATGGAAGTGCAGAGCGATGACATCAAGGTGGCGGTAGTCTACAACGACAAGGGGTATCAAGTGGAAAGCAAATTCCCGCTTTCGCTTCTGAACAACAAGAGCCTGAAAAACGGACAGAATTTGCGCATTGACTATCAGGTAAACGATGCAGACGGCGGAAAAGAGCGCACGGGACTCTTGCATTGGAACAGTCCCAACGACAACACGTATGCAGATCCCGCTTCTTGGGGCAATGCAAAAGTGGTTTCGCTTCCAGAGTAAAAAAGATTTTAAATGGAGAATAGTATGATGAAAAAGAAATTGATTACGCTGCTTTTGATGGCTTTTGTGTTCGTGTTGGGAGCAAGCGCAAAAATTACTGTACAGAAAGATGCTGGCGGTTGGCGGCTCTTTGACGGCTCTAAGCCTATTGAAGTAAAAGGCGTTGTCTGGTCGTATACACCGATTGGAGAGACGTTCAACTACGATTTGTTCAGCATGGACGAGGCGTTTATCCGCAAGATGATTGATACCGATATGCCGCTTTTGAAGGCGATGGGCGTAAACGTTATCCGCTGCTTCTCAACAATTCCGCCGAAATGGGTTGAATACATCTACACCAAATATGGCATTTACACCGTGGTGAATGATTTGCTTGGTCGGTACGGTGTAAGTGTCCGTGGAACGTGGTATCCGCAAACCGATTATTCAGATGCCTACACCCGCGAAGTGCTGATTGAACAGGCAAAGAAGACGGCAGAAATGTTCAAGGGCGTAAAGGGCGTTCTGATGTATTTGTTCGGAAACGAAAGCAACTACGGTCTTGTGTGGTCTTCTACCGAAATTGAAAATCTGCCAACTGGCGAACAGAACGTAGTCAAAGCGGGCTACCTGTATGATTTGCTGGAAAAGGCGATGGCAGCCTGTAAAGAGATTGACCCCGACCGCCCCGTGGGAATCGTAAACGGCGACACGCAGTATCTGGACTTGATTCACAAACTCTGTCCGTCGCTGGAGGTGCTTGGCGTGAACGCATACCGCGGCTACAAATTCTACGACAGCTTCTATGAGAATATCGCCGACGTGGTGGACAAGCCTGTTATGCTGACTGAAAGCGGTGCGGATGCATATAATGATTTAATCGGACAGGAAGACCAACTGGCTCAGATGAATTACCTGAAAAGCCAGTGGGAAGAAATCTACCAGCAGTCTTACGGCAAGGGAAAGAGCCAGAACATCATTGGCGGCTTTGTGTTTGAATGGATGGACGAATGGTGGAAACGCTATCAGAACAAAAATCTTGATGTGCATGACGATGCTTCTTGGGCAAACGCGGGCTACGAAGTGGACTACGCTGACGGCAAGAATAACATGAGCGAGGAATGGTTCGGTCTGTGTGCGCAAAGCCCTGTCAAGCAGGACGGAATCAATGTGCGTACGCCCCGTGCGGCATATTATATGTTGAAAGACGCATGGAAACTGAGCCTGTATGATTCAACGATGGCGCAGGTGAACACAACGTTTGCGGGGCTTTCGTATTCGATGTATGTTGCCAGAGGAAACGAAAAAACAATCAAGCAGCGGCTGAACGAACAGGAATTTGTGCGCATTACGCAACTGGATGCGACGGTTCAGGCAACAACGCCTGTGTATGTGACAGGTTTAGTTGATGACCTGAAAAATGGTGACAACTGGAAACGCAATTTTAAGTATCCTTATAAAAAGAAGGATGGTTCGACAGGAACGGTTGAGCCAAAAGTAGCCGCAGAGGCAACGCTGGGTCTGACGATTAAGCCGTGGGAAAATTTTAAGGGCGATGTGACTTTTAAGGCATGGAACGCAGAGCCGTACACCAATCTTGCTGACCATTGGCAAATGTACTACACAAAAGATGCGGATGCTACGGACGAAAACTTAAAATATGCCGCTGTCTATTCTGCGGATTTTTCTTACACAGGAAAAGCGTTTGATGTGAATGGCTACTACCACGTAGGGCATGCCAGTTTTGAAGGCTACGGAGACCCGTTCTGCATCAGCAAAGAAGCCTACGACATCATTGGTTACGACATGAACAATTCTGCCGCTCCGATTGCGCTTCAGTTCAAGGGAAAGGGCATTCTGGATGGACTGGAAATTATCGGCGGACCGGAAGTATGGGGCTATGCAAAGCCACAAGTGCTTGCAAACTACTACAAATGGATTCCGAACGTAGGAATACTTGACGGCATTGTGTTGAACGCGACTTATACCGAAGAATTTGGTGCGTCAAAGAATGTAAAATATGACCCCTACAACGGATTTGGCTCTGGGCGCAAGGCATCTGTATACACCGAATTGTACGCAGGTCCGTGGGTCACGCTTAAACTGGGTGCACTTCATGCTGGCTCAGAAAAAATTGGTGCGACCTACATTAAAAAAGCGGGCGGCACAGGAAAAATCGAATTCAAAGATACGTTGGGTGCGTTCGGCCAGTTGGGTACGAATATGTTCCAGCACACCTATCTGTATGTGAACGGCATTTATCGTGGTCTTGTGGCAAGTACAAATGCCGCCACTGTGCGCGGAAGTTTCTTTAACGGCGACAGCGGAACAGGAAACCGAATTGAAGTGCAGGCTGGTGCTGATTTTGTGTACGGCAATTTTGTGGCAAAACCTGTGTTCCGTATGCGCATGCCGATTGAAGATTCTTGCGGACGCAATTTGCTTTCTGGTTCTCCATTTATTGTTGAGATGGGTAACCGCCGCTCAATGGAAATCGAAGCCGTGCTGACTTATGACCCCGAAGGCGCAACATGGTTTCACGAATGGAATTCCAGTGACATTGAGGGCGCAAATTTTGCAGTCTCTCTTACGGGATTCTGTCAAGTGTATGCAGGAAAGACGGACAACATTCCTTACAAGAGCGCAGATAAAACGACAGGAAAAAATAATGACGGCACATCGATTTACAATTTTGAATGGTATAACGGTGGCAATCTGCCCTTGCAGTATAATCTGTGGACGGTGGGAACGCGCGTAGTCACCAATCCCGCTCCGAATTTGCGCTTGGTTGGAACGATTACAGGCGGACGGCTTGGGGCGACGACAGGTGCTTACAAAGATGCAAATACAGAAGAATTTGTTAATTTTATCCGTGCAAGTCTTGCCGCCCGCTATAAGAATTGGATGATTCAGGGAAGTGTATCTGCAAACGACTGGGGCGTAGAAAACTGGTGGCGCAACTTTAACCAGACGTTCCCATTGCAGTATATGTTTGATGTGGCATACGGATTCAAAAAGCCGAGTTTCTTGGATAAGACGAACCGCATTGGTCTGAAAATCCTTGGACGCACATTTGGTAAAAACAGTTCCGATGCATATCATGCATTGCCCAAAGACGCAACGATAGACGGCGCACATTATCTGGAGTTGACCACATACTTTAGCATTGGTCTGTAACATTTTTCCCCGGCTTGTCCGGGGCATCTTCCTGCAAGGAGAACAAGACATGAAAAACAAACGGCACAAAGGACTTATTACGTTATTGCTCTGTTTTGGAACTATTCTTTTTACGGTAAGTTCCTGCGGATTTTTGCCAGAGGACGAGGAAAAAGTGACGAAAGACGGAATGACGCTTGTGTGGAGCGATGAATTTGATTACACAGGCGTTCCTGATACAACGAAGTGGAAGTATCAGACAGGACACGGTGTTGGTGGCTGGGGCAACAACGAATTGCAGAATTATTTGGATAACATAACGACTGCTGATACGGCTTCTGTTGCAAACGGTGTGCTTACCATAAAGGCGTATTACAAAGATGGCGAATGGAAAAGTGCGCGTATGAATTCCAAAGAAAGCTGGAAATACGGCTACATTGAAGCTCGCTTGAAGATTACCGACAAAACTGGTGCGTGGCCAGCATTTTGGATGATGCCGCAGAACAGTGTGTATGGCGATTGGCCAAAGAGCGGTGAAATTGACATTATGGAGAATGCACCAGCAATTGGAAATCATCGAGTGTTCAGTTCTCTCCACGCAGAAGGTCACGGCGGTGAAAATCCTGTAAGCATCGGAAGCAAAACATATAGCGAAAGCCTTTCCAGTGAATGGCATGTTATCGGTCTTAAATGGGATGCTCAAACAATTAGCGCGATATATGATGGCGAAACGATGGGCAGTTATCAGAATGACGGAACGACAAAAAACTGGCCGTATAACCAAGATTTTTATATCATTTTAAACCTTGCGATTGGCGGAACTCTTGGCGGTAACGCATCAGCATTGCAAGGAACGGGCGCAGAATTCCAAATCGACTACGTTCGCGTGTACCAATAACTTCACTTCCCGAAAAGATACCACCTTTCAGAAAACTGCGGGGCTGGTATTCTGATTTGGGTCGTGCAAGAATAAAATTGTAAGAAAATAGGAGAAGCAAAATGAAAAAAGAAAATCTGCTAGCAACAATACTTATGACGGTCGCCTGTATGTTTTTTGCCGCGGGCTGTCAGAATGATGCCGTTGCCGATGACGGAACAAATATTCGTGATTACAGCAAGGTTGACACCGGTTCGGACGATAGCGGTTCTGGTGGCGGTGGCACAGGTTGGGCATTGTGTAAGAAATCTGGGTATGATATTTTTGATGTACAAGTATGGGGCGATGGCGCAGGAACATTTGATTTTGCAAACAAAGAGGGATATTCAACATTTACGATTTTGACAAAAGGTGGTGGCTGGGTTGGAGGCGGATTGATTGCTTCTGACACATCGAAGACATTTGATTTTTCAAAAGTTGCAAAAATGACTTTTGAAATTCGTGGAACAATCAATCCGAAAGCCTTGTGCATCGGTGTTCAGAACAACGGTGGTGCAAGTGCAAAAATTTATCCTTCAAAAACAGCGTTGACAAGTTCAGCGTCTATTACGGAATTAAAAAAAGATGAATGGAAGACAGTAACGTTTGATGTTTCTGGGGCGAAGTCAGATACAATAATCAATGCCTTTATGATTATTGCTGCCGCAGATTGGGGTGGTTCTTTTGCAGAAAATGATTATTTTGACATCAGAAATCTTGACTGGCTTGATTCTGAAGGCAATTCCGTTACGCTTACATTAAAATAAATTACACTAGAAGCCCAATTTTTTCAGACTGCCCAATCCTCCTTTTGGGCGGTCTTTTTTATGCTCGAAAAATCTGACCGCAAGCGCATCAAAATCGACCGTAGTGCAATTTTTTCTGTTCCCCGAAAAAAAGAAACCTTTCTGAAAACCGTCTGCCTACCAATTTTGCTCAACCCATGTGAAAATAAAATGTAAAAAAGGGCAGTGTCGATAAAATTTCCGTAGGAATGCGCCTGCTCAAAAAGTCATAATAAATCATCAAGGAGAAAATTATGAAAAAAATTTCAAAGGCATTGGCACTTGTCAGCGTAATTTTACTGCTGGCAGCAAGTATGTTCACCTCGTGTGCGGGAGATGATGATTCTTCCGACCCGAATCCGGTTGATTATACTGCGCTCAAAACAGACATTGCTTCTGCTAAGCAACTCGCAAATGCGGCAGTTATCGGCACAGCAATTGGAAATTATCCGCAAGAGGCGGTTGATACGCTAAACGCTGCAATCGCAACCGCACAGTCTGTTGCAGATAAAACTGATGCTACTCAAACGCAAGTTGATAAGGCTCGTACGGATTTGGTAGCGGCTGTTAATACTTTTAAGGCTTCTGTTATTACTACAGATGAACTTACGGTTACGTTCCAAACAGAAGGAAATTCATCTACGTATGCGGACGGTGTTTACACGCTGAATATTGGCACTGCGACAGAAGCCAGTGTTCAATGGGCAAATCAGATTTTCATTTCAAACCCGAACAAAAAGGCGGGGGTTGCCGCAGGAGATAAAGTCCATGCAACGATTACGGTAAAGTCTGACAAGGCGATTACAAAGTTCTTCTTTAAAGACCAGTTCAATGGGGCTCCTAGTTATTCAGGAATTGATGTAGGAGAAGGAGAAAACATTCCAGGTCTTGAAGCGGGTGTTGCAAAGACATTTGATTTGTATGGAGTGGTAGCAGGAGACTATAATGAAGCAGAGTCAAAATTTGTAATCGACTTGCGCGGAAACGAAGCGGGTACAAAACTTGAACTGAGCGATGTTAAAGTCGAGAAAATGACTGATTATACAGTTTCGGCAATAACAGTTGAAGTAAGCAGCGCGTCAGTAAGTACTGGCGAAAATGTTACGCTTACAACAAAAGACCAATATGGATTTGCTGTTGAAGGCGTAACCTACACTATTACTTCTTCTGGCGCAACATCTACTCTGACAGGCAATACGCTTACTGCTGGCACTACGGCAGAAACTGTTACTTTACAGGCTACATATGGTGAACTGACCGACACGACCACTATTACCGTTACTGCGGAAAAAGACTACGGAAAGTATTTCCAGGTTGGAAAACAGTATGGTGACGACCCAAAGAGTGCAAATGATTATATGGCATTGTGGTATGTAGCTGATACTAGTTGGAATTGTGGACCTGTTGTTGAGATATCTAATGTAACGGCCTCTGCAACAGAATACAGCCTTACAAGAACTACAACAGGTGACAAAGACTGGTCTACACAGATTTCTTATAGAACAGCACCGGGAAAATATGCGGTATCTTTCAAGGTAAAGTCCACTGCGGCAGGAAAAATCGCAGTGCTTCCTTCAGCGAATGCAAGTATTAAGACTGTCGTAGACTTGGCAGCAGATACAGAAAAAGAAATTAAATTTATTGCAGAAGTCGCTACAGACAATGGCAAGTTGATGCAAGTCAATCTTGGTGCTTCCGAAAGCGAAATTCTTCCTGCTGGTACATTCACCCTCAGCGACTTTAAGGTAGTTGATGCAAACACTGTTACGGTTTCATCTGTACAGGTTGTTCCGTCAGCGACATCTGTTGTTGCTGGTGGAAAAGTAAATCTTTCTGCCACGGTCAACAATGAATATGCGGTGTCTGGCGCAACTTTTGCATTAACAGACGGCACAGGCGTTACGGGCAGCGCAATTGATAGTAGCGTTCTTACTGTAGGAACTGGCGCAGGAACGGTTTCTGTAACCGCAACGTATGAAGGAAAAACATCAGACGCTGTAGAAATTACAGTAACAGCCGCACCGACTTATGATGCACCGGATTTGACAGGATACTACAAGAAATATTTTGTAACGGCAGATACAACTGCAACAAAGATTGATGCAAATGCTGATACTTGGGATTGTGGATCAACAGCTGAAAGAAATACAGATGGAACATACAAACTAACTTCCGCAGACGCTATGTGGGGCGGTGTTGGTGGATGTGTCTTGGCATTCTCTGGCAAGGAAGGTTCTGGATTTGTTGCGGGAACGCTTGCAAAATATGACTATGTAGTTCTTACCCTTGATGTGGCTTCTTATGAAATTTCAAGCGGTGACGGCAACAATGATGGTATTAATGTAAAAGTTCCTCATCCTAATGATAATAACGTTGGACAGCTTTCAATTGCAAATAACTGGGTGAAAAATGCTGACGGAACACGTACTTACTATGCGGCATTGGCCGATTATTCTTCAACAGTCAGCCTTGCTACACAAGTTGCACTCATTGCTGGCGGAAAAGGTACTCTTGTCGTAAAAGAATTCTACATCGCGGCAAAGAATGACCCGGATGCAGAGCCTGCTACACCCGTGACTTTCCCATACACCGTGCCGTCATTTACCGGCAAAGGTGACAATGGCTATACGACAATCGTAAAGGCATCAGATATTCCGAGCGATGCAACTGCGGTTACCATTGTGATTGATAATACTAAGTGTGCCGGTAGTGGCGACTGGTGGTTCTGCTATGGCGATACGGCTTGGATTGCCAATGTTGTATGGACTGATGGAGTAGGTTACAAAGCTGAAATTACAGGCGATAACCTTGCAAAAATAAAAGCTGGTGGTCTTGGTCTTATCGCAACAGATGGATTGGTGTGTACAAATGCAATTACGGTTAGTGTGACGGAAGCCACTCCGACTCCTGCAGGTGATGAACTGCCACTTATCCCGATGGGAAACAACCTTGCAAAGATTGAGGGTGCTGGAATCTGGATTTATCTTGACAACACGAACCTTGGAATTACTGGCGCAAATGCGGCAGAGATTATAGAGGCATCAACTGTTTCCATCAAGGATCATGATACTGGTTCAGCGGTGACGCTTTCTTCATGGAATTTTGATGATTATGGAACGAATCCAAGCACGGTTCGTCTGTACGCAACCATGCCAGATGCAAGCCATACAACAATTGATGTTGATATTTCGCTTAAAATCGGTACAAAAACCTACATTGGAACAGCGAGTTTTGTAAGCGGTGTGTATCAGTTTGACTATAAGCCGACAGACATTACGCTTTCTGCTTCAGCGACAGAAGTAAAGCCTGGTGACACGGTAACATTCACCGTAAAGGGAACTCCGTATGACATCGACATTACCGACAAGTGTGAATTTCTAATCCTTCTGGGAGATACGACTGGTTCTTCAATCAACGGAAAGACCTTGACAGCGGGCTCAACAAATGGCACTTTGACCGTAACTGCAAGCTATGGTGAGCTTTCAAAGAACATCAATATTACAGTCAGTGCCGCTGCCCTGCCGACAATTATGTCTACTTCAAAGATTGAAGGAGCGGGAGTACAGATTTACATTTCAAAAGATGTAGTTGCAACAACTCCGGCAAAAGAAGATATAACAGTTTCCGGCAAATTGGAAACAACAGAGAAAGATTTTCAATCTTATGTTTCTGACAATCTTACATTGAATGTGGTCGAAACAAATGATCAGGGAACGCAATCCCGCATTTATTTCACACAACCGGCAGGTTTCCCCGATGGCAAGGCAATTACAGAAACCTTCGTGATTAAAAGGGACAATGTTACGGTAAATGCAGTGTTCGAGGGCAATGCATTGAAGTCAAGTTCTGTTGTTATAGCAGAATAATCTCATTGTAGTTTAAAAAAACAGCGCGTCTGCAAATTGCGGACGCGCTGTTTTTGTGTTTCATCGAAAAATTATGCTTCTGTAGACGGGGAAAGAGTCTTTACTTCATCAAGGGAAAGACCCGTGCATGATGCTATTTCTTCCAGGGAATTTTTGTTTAAAGCCAACATACGACACGCAGTTTCCACGGCATTGCTATGTGCACCGCGTTGCTCACCTTCAGCACGCCCCTCAGCGAGTCCTCGTTTACGTCCTTCAGCAAGACCTTTTTCACGCCCCTCAGCGAGTCCTCGTTTGATTGCGTTCTCACGCTCTGCATTGCGGTCGCGCTCGGCTATCCAGTAGGAATTCTGCCGCCACCAGTTTGCTTCGTCTGCGCTCATTGTCTTTACGATGAAATCTGCCGCCATAATCCCTTCCTCGCTCCTTGCAATCTGCGCTATGTAGTCCTGATGCCTCGCGTCATCGGCATAGGCAAAAAACATGCCCCATTTCTCCAGCTTGGTCAGCCTGTCCGCATCTGTGTTCCGCAACTTTCGGATTTTTACTAAGTCGAAGAAAATTACGTTCAGGCGGCCTGCAAGTGCCTTGCTGGATTTGCTGCGCATAGTATACCACGACAGCGGCGATTTGTCATCTTTGTCGTACTCGAAATTCAGCACGGAAATCTGGTAGCATTTGGGCGCATTCCAGTTGCCGCCCTTTCCCGCCGCGATGTTCAGTATGCGGGCGGCCTGAATCTCAGCACGGGCGGCATAGTCGTAGTCATGGTTGCGCCCCTGCAATTCGATGTCCGCCCGTTCCCCATCGTCAAAGACCACGCTCACGTCGAAACTCATCTGCATTTCGGAGAGACTGTCAACGGGCGGCTCGTTCGGCTGGAGCGCAAGCTCGCGGATTTCCCTGTCGAGTATGGCGGAAAGGAAGTCTTTGAGGGCGAAGTTGGATTCCGCCGTGTTTTGGGTGAAGATTGCCTTGAACATCGGGTCGCACCGTGGGTTGATAAGTGCGGTGGGAGATGGGCGCAGGGTTGTTCTTTCCATCATCGAGAGCCTCCATGTAGATTTTTCGTTCTACACCTTATATATAGGCTTTAAAATGCAAAATCAGTCAAAAAACTAGAAAAAGAGCAGTATAATACAAATTTTTGTCAGAATTAAACAAAAGACCTACATCGGGCAGATGCCAAGAGAAACGGGGTTGATTACTTCGGATGAAAAGACAAGGTGTTTGGTGATGATTCCGGGTTTGGTTGGAATGAGGTCGATGCGGTAATAGCCGGGGGTCAAATGTATCTGGGCGGCATTTACGGTTGTCTCAAGACCAGCGGTACTGCGGCACTCAAGGCTTGCGGCTGGCTCACCATCGATGAAGATGTTGCTTACGGACTGGGAAACATCATCGCCCGCCTTGCTGTATGTGCCGCTGACATTGTACATGGCATCGTGTGCGGCATGAAGGTAGACGGGTTTGGCCTGCGTGGGAAGGAACGGTGTGCCTTCCTCGATGACGATGGCATCCATGGGTTGCTGCACTCTTTCGGTCGTAAATGACTTGAATATTTTGAGCGCACGGAGCGGGCGTTTTGCCACGGGAGAAATGGCGAGGAAGTGCAGGATATGGCGGGCGGACTGCTGGAGTTCAGCGCGGGTGAGCGTACCGTCTGCAAGACTTTGCGCAATGTCATCGCCGTAGCAATTTATTTCTGCGCCGTCATTATCCACGACCATGTATACATCGTTTCCAGAGCGAACCATGCTTGCGGTGTTCCTAATGCTTTCTTTTCCACCGCGCACACAGTCGTTCATGGTTGCCCACCAGTCTGTCATCACAAGACCGCTGTAGCCCCATTCCCTGCGCAGGATTGTCGTGACCAAATCAAAATTGCTGGCCGCCCAGTGACCGTTTACGGCATTGTAGCTGGTCATAAGCGATTTGACTTCTCCGCTGTGTACGGCGATTTCAAACGCGCGCAGATATATTTCCCGCAATGCCCGCTCGCTTATGACGGAGTTGCCGCTTCTCCTGCACAATTCTTGGTTGTTGGCGGCAAAATGCTTTATCGTTCCACTGGAACCGCCCTTGTTCAGTCCGCAGAGTACGGCAGTTGCGATTCTGCCGGTAAGGAGCGGGTCTTCGGAGTAATACTCAAAATTGCGTCCGTTGAGGGGGTTGCGGTGGATGTTGATTCCTGGCCCCAAAAGTGAGTCGATTTCGTACTGGAAGAGTTCTTTTCCCTCGTAGACATACAATTCTTCTACAAGTGCGGGATTCCATGTGCAGGCAAGAAGCGTTCCAATGGGCATGAGGTTTGTTTCTTTTCCCGTGTCAATTCTAATTCCGCTGGGACCGTCTGAACAACCCGCCGCCGGAATGCCAAAATCCCGGAGCGTTTGCGTTATGCCTCCATACGCCGCCGCAATTCCGATGGTCACTTTTTGGCTCATCATGCCTTCGGCACGAACCATGGCGGCAAGTTGGGTGTCGTCAATCTGTGCGATGAAAGAATCCATCGTTGCAGAACCAGAAAGCACATCGGAAAAACGAATGCCTTTGTCGCCGGTAAAGGGAATTTCCTTGGGGAGGGATTCTTGTATGCGCTCTGCAAGGTTTGTTCTGGAGCAGGGTACGGCTTCCATCACGGGTGAAAATTTTCCATTTTGTTCCGCAACGGAATGAATTCTTTTGAACGGAACAGTGGGCGCGACTGCCTGCGAAAGTCTTTTGGTGACGTGTGTTTCGGAAAGCGCAATTCCCTTTTCCCCGTCAATCAAAGCTGGCTGTGCGCTCTGCACGTCAGTTCCCACATACACGATGTACATTCCCGCTTCAAGGACAAAAGAAAAAGCATTCCCTGTCGCGCCGGAATCATCGTAGCTGGCAAGATCAGAGAGTGCAAAATCAAGGCTCAATGCTTCGGTTTCATTCGGTTGCAAGAGCCGCGTTTTTTTGAATGCCGCAAGAATACGGGTGGGTTTTCCCAATGCGCCTTGCGGACATTCGGCGTACACTTGCACAACTTCTTTTCCTGCACACGAGCCAATGTTTGTCACTTCTGCTACAACGTGAACAATTCCATCGGAAAACCACGCCTTGTTCGTTTTGACGGAAAACTGCGTGTAACTCAAACCAAAACCAAACGGATAGCGCACGTGTTCCGGCGCAAAGGTCGAAAAATATCGGTAGCCCACATAAATGTCTTCCTCATAGATGACATCGCCTTCCGTGCCAAATGTTTTTGTTGACGGATAGAAATCTATGTGGCGGGCAATGGTGTCTGTCAGTCTGCCGCATGGGTTTGCCAGTCCGCACAAAAGTCGAGCTGCTGCCCTGCCGCCTTCCTGACCGCCCTGCCATGCAAGAAAAAGAGCCTTGATGTGCCCACCAAAATCAGCATCGTCAATCCATTCCATGTCCATGATGTTGGAGACGTTCAGCACGACGCACACATTCTCGAATGCCGCGCAAATTTTTTTGAGGGTGGCATGTTCTTCGTCAGTTAGATACCAGCTGCCTTTTTCTGCGCGGTTGTCCTTGTCTTCTCCTGCTGTGCGGCCGATAACAAAAATGGTCTTGTTGCAACGGTCTGCGGCTTGTGCGACAAGTTCATCAGTCAGCGGCATTTCTTTTTGATGCCACGGTTCGCTTGCCCATCCTCCGTTTCCGTTGTCGAACGGATTTTTCGCAATCCATTTTTTGTATTCTTCTGCAAGCGATTCATCAATACGAGGACAGGAACTGTTTTCTTTTGCGAGTTCAAAAAGAGAATCGGTAAGCGTTGTATTGTAACTCACGTGTACCGAGCCGCCAGAGCCAGTTCCGCTTCTGTAGTAGTCAAACTGGCATCGACCAAAGACCGCCACGGAGTCCGATGAAACAAGCGGCAACAGATTCTGTTCGTTTTTCAGAAGGACAGCACCTTCTTCGGCAACCTGGCAAATTTTTTGTGCGAATGTCATGGAGACTCCTTTCCCCTCAGTTTTGCTTTCACGCAGAATTATTCTTGCAACAGAGGTATGCAGTTTAAATCGCTTCTCTTATGGTATCACAGTATAGTTTCAGAGCAAAGAGTTTCGCATATCTCTTTTTTTCGGTTTATGGGTGAATTTCTTTTGATGATATCTGCAAATTGGTGTTATAATAAAAGAAATGAACTTTGTAAAAAACAACATGCATTTTTCTCGCAAGGTTGTGCTGGTGTTTTCTTTGATTGTGCTTGCACCGCTTTTATTTCTGTACGGGGTAATCCTTGTGCTGATGTATGTTCAGGCTGTTAGCGGATTGGAAGCCTTGTGCAGTTTAGAAGTTCACATGAATGAAGAAAAAATCTATGAGAATATGCAATCTTTTGAACTTATCCAAAAAATGATTCGCGCGAACGGGGAACTTGTGCTGTTTATTACTTCGCCCGAAAGTCGTGAAGAACAGGAAATAATTCGTACCGTTAAAGAAGAAAGTCTTACATTGGAACGGATTCTTTCTGTAGAGCCGTCATTGTATGCTATCCGCGTTTTTGCGAACAGCAGTTTCGTACCTGAACGATTTCCAGTTATCATGCATAGTTCCCGTGAAAACTTGACGGCTCTTTCCGAGTGGGAATTTAATTATCAGGCAAAATATCTTGAGTTTATGGATATGCAAAAAATGCCGTCTGCTTGTTTGACCCGTGAGCTGATGAACGGAAAACGGTCTGTGGGGTGGATACAGGTTTCGATGCGCATGGAAGACTTTTTTCCTTTTTTGCATCGAATTCCATCTCCTCGTCAGCATGATTTGGTTCTTTCTGTCTCCAAATCAAACGAAGAATTCCAAATTTCGCAACTTCGCTGTCAGGGTGGTGTTGAGGGAACGGATATTTTGCTTTCAGAGAAAGACATTGACCGACTTAACAAGCGATTTTCTTCTGACATAAAAAACACACAGAAAGAGATTTTTCACCTGCAATTAGGTGGAAAAAGTACCGTGATTGCATGGCGGTATCTTCCTGAACTGGGCATTGTAATCATGCATACGTGTGAGATGGCTATGGTGCGGGGTTATGTGCTTGCCATCGTTCTGCTTACGTTGGTCGGCCTAATATTGGTTGGCGTGGGATTCTTTTTGATTGTGCGACATACGGCAAACAGAATGTTCAATGGCGTGTATTCTGTGATGGCGGGAATGCGTCAGGTGAGCGCGGGAAATTTAGATGTGCAGATTCCTGTGGATGCCTCAAACGAAGTACGCGAAACCCAGCAGACTTTTAATGCTATGACCGCACAACTTTCCTCTCAGATTGAGCAGATTAAAACCGAGCAACAACTTATCGCCGATACCGAAATGAAGGCTATGCAGAACCAGATTAACGCGCATTTTTTGTACAATGTGCTGGAGACGATTCACATGCAGGCGGTTCTTGCAGGAAATGACGATATTTCTCAGAGTATTCTCATGCTGGGAAAAATGATGCGGTATTGTCTGCGATGGCGGATTCATACGGTCACGCTGGAAAAAGAAATGGAATATATTCAGTCGTATGTAAGTATTCTAAATATCCGTAATGACTATGAAATTTTGTTGGAACTTGATATTCCGGAAACATTACAGGAACTTAAAATTCCAAAGATGATAATTCAGCCGTTTGTGGAGAATGCGTTTGTACATGGCATTGAGCCACTCGCAAAAAACACGGTGATACGCATTTATACGGAATTGGACGAAGCACATAAAAAAATTTGGCTTTGTGTGCAAGATTATGGGGCAGGAATGAGTCCGTCAAAAATTGAAGAAATTCTGGGCTATCTTGCCGATGAAAAATATGAGCGTGACAGTACGGGCAGCATAGGAATAAAAAATATCCAGCAGAGACTATTTCTGTTTTACGGAGAGGATTACAAGCTTGAAATTCAATCTGAACTTGGCAAAGGAACGCTAATCCGAGTACCATTGCCAATTGAAGGAGACAGATGATGACCACAATTCTGATTGCAGATGACGAAAAACTAATTCGTGCCGGTATACGAAAAATTCTTTCAGATGCTCTTGGTGAAACGGTCAATTTTTTAGAAGCAAAAAATGGTACGGAAGCGTATGAATTATGCAAGAACGAACTTCCCGATGTGATGATAACGGATATTCGTATGCCAGGCATGGACGGAATTGAACTTATGCGCGCGGTTTCTGATTTGCCGCAAAAGCCTGCGATAATTGTGCTTTCTGGATTTGATGATTTTTCGTATGCCAAAGCGGCGATTGAAAACGGTGTTATCGCATATATTCTTAAACCTGTTGATGAAAAAGAATTGCTGCAAGTTATGGAAAAAGCATTGAGTGCTGTTCGCCGCGACATTCAAAAAGAGAATGAAGAAAAATTGCGTTCTTTTATCAGCGAAGGGCATCTTTCAGAAGATGTTGCTTTTGATGCCACACAATTTGCAAAAGATGGAATGTATTGCATTACGCTTTGTTCGCCTTTGTGCAACCGTTCTGATGCGGAATTTTTACAGGGAGTTTCGCATTACAGTATTGAGCAAAAACGAGGTTACATGACGTTTCTTGTTTCGCAGTATTCTTTGGAGCGCGTAATTTCTCATCCGTCTTTGGCAGATTGTTCTATGGGAATCAGTCAGTTTTCCACCACTATTTCTGATCTTCGTCATATTTCGGAAGAAGCCTTTATCGCATTGTTGCAAAAATTTTTCTCACCTGAAGGAAAAGGTGTGTTCAGATTTCCCGAAAACAGACCTGTTCCTGATTTTACGGAACTTGACAGCAATTATGATAAAATCATCGCAAATCTTGATTTGCTCAACGAAGAAGAAGTACGTAAAGCGGTAAAAAAATTTCTTGATTTTGATTCGCTGGAAAACATCAGTTATGCGGAAAGTTTGTTTTATGCGTACAACAAAATCATCAATGGTTTGTTCAAACGCTATCCTAAATTCAATCCTGCGGATACGTATCTCTATTTGAAAGGTTTGATGATAGAGAATATCATTCAAGTTGCGAACCTTGCTGAATGGAAAACCTATGTGTTGGATTATGTACTGTATCTTCTGGAACTTCTACGAAATCAGCAGGGAAAATATGCGTACATTACTAAGGCACTTGCTTACATAACTCAGCATTACAAAGAAGACATCACTATGGCAACCGTGGCAAATTATGTGAGCATGAATTATACTTGGTTTAGCGAAAAGTTTAAAGAGCAGGTAGGCGTAAATTTTAACGATTATCTCAAACGATTTCGCATGGAGCAGGCAAAACATCTTTTGGAAAAAGGCACGTACAAAGTCTATGAGGTCGCCGAAAAATCAGGTTTCAAAGATGTAAAACACTTTATGAAAACTTTTCGCGAAATAAACGGCATGAGTGCTGGTGAATGGGCGAGGCTGCACAGCGGAGCGGGGCTGCGATAGAAACAAAAACACGCCGGCCTCCCAAACAGGAAAGCCGGCGTCCCCAAAACTCCGCATCCATGCGGAGCATTTCTTTTAGCTTAAAGTGTTACTCCGTCTTTGAAAATCGCTATTTCACGGTAGCCGTTCTTTTCGTTTTTGGTTACGGCGCGTCCTGAAACGATGTCGATAATCTGCTGCAAGAGGGCATCACGGACAGAATCGCTCGGCTCGTCTAAAAGGCGGGCTGCATCAAAGTCAATCCAGCCATGCTTGTTCTGGGCGAGCGGGTGGTTTGTCGCGATTTTGACTGTGGGCACTGGAGCACCAAGCGGCGTACCTCGTCCTGTTGAGAAGAGGATGATGTTTGCGCCGGCCGCCGTCATGTCGGTGGTGGAAACGATGTCGTTGCCGGGGCCTTCAAGCAGCGTAAGTCCTGTTACATTCTGAGGAAGCCGTTCGCCGTATTTCAAAACGCCAGTGACAGGAGCCTTTCCGCCCTTCTGAACACAACCGAGTGATTTATCTTCCAGAGTCGTGATACCGCCGGCCTTGTTTCCCGGAGAGGGGTTTTCGTAGCAGACCTGATTGTGGCGTGAGTAGTAGCCTTTGAATCCGTTAATGAGGTTTACGGTCTTGTCAAAGCGGTCTTTGTCCACGCAGCGGTTCATGAGCATTTGCTCCGCACCGAACATTTCAGGCACTTCGGTGAGCATGACCCTTCCGCCCATGCCAGTCATTGCGTCACAAATTCGACCAATCAATGCGTTTGCAGTGATTCCGCTCATGCCGTCAGAGCCGCCGCACTTCATGCCTAAAACGATGTCGGTGAGCGGGGCTTCTTCGCGCTTGAATTTGCCGGCGTATTCAGCAAGTTCGGTGAGCAGTTTCTTTCCTTCTTCCATTTCGTCTTCAAACTGCTGCGTGACCATGAATTTTACGCGGTTTTCATCGTATTCTCCCAAAAATTCCTTGAAATACGGCACATTGTTTTCTTCGCAGCCGAGTGAAACGACCAGAACGCCGCCCGCATTCGGATGATGAACCAAGTCAGCAAGGATTTTTGCCGTTGTCTCCTTGTCGCCGCCCATCTGTGAACAGCCGTAAGGATGAGTCCATGTGAAGAATCCTTCCAGTCCGCCCTTTTCGCTCGGCTTGGGTTCTCCGCCGCAGAATTTGGCGTTTGCCCACATGGCTAGGTTTTCTGAAATCTTGTTCACGCAGCCTACGAGAGGCACAATCCAGATTTCGTTGCGGCTTCCCACACGGCCGTCAGCACGCTTGTAGACATTGACGGTCGGAACATTGGCGCGCAAGTTTTCGGTGTCCTTGTACCATGCGTCATAAGCGGCTTTTGCCTTTGCTTCGTCGTAGGTGTATTCCAATTCGCCGGAAAGCAGCGTGTGGATATTGTGCGTGTGAACGTGTTTTCCAACGGCGATGTCTTCGGTTGCCGCGCCAATCGGATAGCCGTACTTGATGACAGGCTCGTCTTTTTTGATTTCTCTGATTGCGAATTTATGCCCCGCAGTTATGTCTTCCTGCAAAGTGACCGTGACTTCGGGAACGTTGTCCATTGCTTCAAGTGTAACGGATGTTCCTTTGGTAAGGGGCTGGAGTGCAACTGCTACAACATCCGCCTTGTTTATTCTGATTGCGATTTTGCTCATTTTATACCTCATTCAAAAAGTGTTGCTACTATTATATAATAGAACAGAAAAAAAGTATATGAAAAAATTTCTGCCTATGTTATAATCTTAATAAATACATTCGTTTAAGGAGCAACTTATGCAGATTACTGATTCAATTAAATATGTTGGTGTAGATGACCACGAAATCGACCTTTTTGAAGGACAGTTTGATGTGCCCAACGGCATGGCCTACAATTCATACGCAATTCTTGATGACAAAATTGCAATTATGGACAGCGTTGACGCGCATTTTGGAGACGCATGGCTGGCAAACATCAAGGCGGCTTTGGGTGGACGTACGCCAGATTATCTTGTCGTTCAGCACATGGAAATGGATCACAGCGCAAACATCAAGCGTTTTGTTGAAGCATATCCCAATGCAAAAATCGTTTCTTCAAAAATGGCATTCAACCTGATGAAGAATTATTTTGGCACGGATTTTGCCGAAAAACAGGTGGTTGTGGCAGAGGGCGCAACCCTTGAACTGGGAAAACATGTCTTGCAGTTCATCGGTGCGCCCAGCGTGCATTGGCCGGAAGTGTTGTTCACCTATGACACAAAGGACAAAGTGCTTTTCAGCGCGGACGCATTCGGCAAATTCGGTGCGAACGATTACGATGACCCAGAGGGTTGGGCTTGTGAGGCTCGCCGCTACTATTTTGGCATTGTGGGGAAATTTGGCGCGAACGTGCAGGCCGTTCTGAAAAAAGCGGCTGGGCTTGAAATCAAGACAATTGCCCCCCTCCACGGCCCTGTTCTGAATGACAACATCAACTATTATCTTGACACCTACAACACTTGGTCAAGTTATGGTGTGGAAAGCGAAGGCGTGTGCCTTTTGTACACCTCAGTCTACGGAAACACCAAGCAGGTGGCAGAAAAACTTGCCGAAATCCTCAAGGCAAAAGGCTGTCCCAAAGTGGCGATTTCTGACCTTGCCCGCGAGGACACCTACGAATGTGTGGAAGATGCCTTCCGCTACGGAAAACTTGTTCTTGCCACCACAACCTATAACGGCGGTGTATTCCCCACCATGCGTGAATTTATTGAGCATCTGACAGAGCGCAACTACCAGAACCGAAAAATTGCCTTCATCGAAAACGGCAGTTGGGCTCCCATGGCAATCAAGGGGATGACCGCAATGTTTGAGGGAAGCAAGGACATCACGATTTGCGACACCAAAGTGACCGTGAAGATTGCAATGACAGCAGACACCGTGACACAACTTGAAAAACTTGCAGACGAATTGCTGGGTATGTTTTAAACTTACTAACTACCGATAGTTTCAAAACTATCGGTAGTTAGTATATGTCTATTTGTTAAAACTCGATTCAAAAGGAATTTCCAGAAAAAGTTATTCTCAGGTAGATTTGGTAATAAAAATCGCTTCCGTTCTGGGCGTGAGCGTGGAATACCTTGTTACCGGTGAAAACCAAACAATAGGAGACAACCATGAAAAAACTTTTCGCAGTAATCGCACTTCTCGCAGCCGCCACGCTCACATTCGCGCAGAAAGCGGGAGACAAAATCACATTCGCTTCCACCGACTTGAACGGAAAGGCCGTTACCAGTGACATTTTCGCCAAGAACTCTCTCACCATGCTGAACATCTGGGGAACATTCTGCCCGCCGTGCATCCGAGAAATGCCCGACCTCGCAAAGCTCAACGAAGCGAACAAGGCGAAGGGCGTTGAAGTGGTCGGAATCCCGATTGACATCGTTGACCGCACGGGAAATATCCTTTCACGCACAAAAGCCGACGGAGAAGCAATCATCAAGCAGACCGGGGCGGCCTACACGCACATCGTTCCGAACAAGGAAATGATGAACGGTCTTTTGCGGAACATTCAGGCAGTTCCCGCGACGATTTTCGTGGACAAAGACGGCAAGCAGGTAGGCGAAATGTACCTCGGAGCCAGAAGCCAGACAGACTGGCAGAAGATTATCGACGGATTGCTGGAGAAGCAGAAATAGGAAGATTCTTCCGCTCAAAATGTCTGATTTGTGGTATAATTACGGTATGGCAAAATCAAAAACAAAATCAGACAAACCGCTTAACATAGACGACATTCTTTTTAAGTGCCGTGACATTCTACGCAACGCAAAAAACTCAGGTTCATTCTTTGAAAAGCGTGACATGATGCTCACTCTTGTTTTTCTTCGTTTTATCGGAGAAAAATTTGATGACGGAATAGAAAAGCTTAAAACCCAGCTCGTTGAACGTGGAATGGATATAAACGACCCGAATGTTAAGGCGGCATTCATTGATGACCCGACTTTTACTGACGGCACTTTCTTTCTTCCAGAAGAATCCCGCTGGAGCACAATAATCAATACATCTGCAAGCGGGCTGAATGTTGCTCTTGATACGGCTCTCCGCAGTCTTTCTAACACAAGCGAACAGCTAAAAGGCTGTTTTGTTGAGGGCACTTTTACAACAAGAAATCTTGCCCCGAATGACATCAAGCAGATTGTGGATGAAGTGACAAAGATTACCCACAAGCAGTTCGGAACGCAAAGAGATTTAATCGGCTATGTTTACGAATACTTCCTTAAAGAGTTCGCTGTAAACGCTACAAAAGAAGACGGCGAATTCTATACCCCGCATGATGTAGTTGAATTGATTGCAAGCTTTATCCAGCCCTTTGACGGTACTTTGTATGATCCTTGCTGTGGTTCTGGCGGAATGTTCGTCCAGAGTGCCGCTTTAATTGAAGCCAAGAAAGGTGATATCTCACGAATAAATGTTTATGGCCAGGAAAAAGAGCCTGCTACCTATCGTCTTGCAAAAATGAATCTTGCGCTTCGTGGAATAAGCCATAACCTTGGAACAGAAGCAGAAAATACATTTCGTCTTGATTTGCATAAAGGAATTCCTTTTGATTACATCATGGCAAATCCACCGTTTAATCTTAAAGGCTGGTTTGATCCCGACACGATGAAAAAGAATGACAGCCGTTGGGTTGATTACGCACTGCCTCCAGAAAGCAATGCAAACTACGCCTGGATTTTGCATATTCTCAGTCACTTGAAGCCGAACAAGGGCATAGCAGGATTCCTTCTTGCAAACGGAGCCTTAGGCGATGCAGACGGAACAGCACCAATTATCCGACAAAAGCTAATTGAAAATGACAAAGTTGAAGCAATTATTGTACTTCCAAGAGAATTATTCATCACCACTGACATCAGCGTAACTTTGTGGATTTTGAACAACAATAAAAAAGGCGGAAAATCAAAGGACAGAAATCTTCGCGACCGTTCAAAAGAAATTCTCTTTATGGATTTAAGAAGCTGGACTGGAGATGAATGGAACAACGCCGTAAAGAATATGCAGAAAAAGAAATATGCTCTTACATCAGAACAGATTTCAAAAGCAACAGAGATTTACCGCAAATGGCAGGAAGAAGGAACTGACGGTAAAAACTACGCAGAGCCAGAGCTTTACAGAAGCGTAGATTTTGAAACAATCAAAGATAATAACTTTTCTCTTGTTCCAAGCCGCTATATTGAATTTGTAGACCGTGACACAAACATTGACTATGATGCAACCCTCAAAGAAACAAGCAAAGCTGTAAGTGAACTTCTAAAAGCACACGAATCCAATACTGCAAAAATCAAAGAAGCATTTGAAGGACTGGGGTATGAGTGCAAGTGAGTTTTGTGAGAAAATCATAAAAAAAATTATAGTCCTGACTTCAAAGGGGTCGAATTCGACCACTTTGGAAAAGAAACTAGACTGTTGACTACAAATTGTAGTCAACAGAAAATGTCTGCCACTGACGGTAAAGACTACAAACTGGAGAATCAAAAATGAAAAACGAAATCGCAATACACAACAGCGAATGGATAAAAGACAAAATCTACACGATTCGTGGCGAGCAGGTGATGCTGGACTTTGAGTTGGCGGAAATTTATGGATATGAAACCAAACGGTTTAATGAGCAAGTAAAGAATAATATTGAACGCTTCGATGATGATTTTAGATTTCAATTGACAGAAGATGAATTCAATGCAATCTTGAGGTCGAAAAATTCGACCTCAAGTTGGGGCGGAACAAGATACAAACCTTATGCATTTACAGAGCAGGGCATTTATATGTTGATGACAGTTCTGAAAGGAGAACTTGCCGTTGCTCAAAGCAAAATGCTAATCAGAATGTTCAGGGAAATGAAGCGTTTCATTCAGAATAATGCAAATATTTTTGCCGAAATCAACACGATAAAGCAGAATCTGCTCGACACGAACATTCATCAAAAAGAAGCGGACAAGCGGATTGACGAGCTTTTTACGCTTATGGACAAATACAATGTGCAAGAAAAACAGGGCATTTTCTTTCAAGGTCAGATTTTCGATGCTTACGCAAAATTTGAAAGTTTTATCGCTCAGGCAAAAAAAGAGATTGTCTTGATAGATGGTTATATTGACCTTTCGGTTTTAGAGCGGCTCACGAAGAAGAAAAAAGGCGTTAGCGTAACGATTTACACAGACCCAAAAACTCCGCTCACAGCGCAGGACATTCAGAAATTCAATACGCAATATCCCACGCTTGCAGTAAGGCATACTACAAAAATGCACGACAGATTTTTAATCATTGACGGAAAAACGCTCTATCACATCGGAGCTTCACTCAAAGACTTGGGCAAAAAGTGTTTTGCGTTTGAAACATTTGATTCAAGTTTTATTTCCGATATTTTGACAAAAATTTAGAAGGCAAAGACGACATGATGGAATAAGATTATGGCTGAAAATAAGATTGAAAATGCACAAAAAGTAAAAATAGGAACATTAATTAAACTATTTGATAATAAAAATACGGAAGGTATCGAATATCCATATTATGGAATTAATAAAGATAAGGAATTTATGCCTACTGTAGCTAATACAGATGGATTAGATTCATCAAAATATACAAAACTTGAAAAAGGAATGTTTGTGTTTTCTGGAATGCAGACAGGTCGTGATATTTGCATCCGTATTGGTTTATACAATAAGGATTTTCCAGTTCTTATATCACCAGCATATAATACTTTTAAGATAATTGATGAGGAAAAAGTTGAACCCACTTATCTTTTTATGAATTTTAATAGATTTGAAAGTGATAGAAGAGGCTGGTTTTTAAGCGACTCAAGCATTCGTTCAAATCTTGATTGGGACAGATTTTGTGACATTGAAATCCCGCTTCCTTCAATCGAGACACAAAGAGAACTTGTTGCAGTTTACAACGGCCTAAAAGAACTCGCCGAAGAAAACGAAAAGCTCCTTGAGCCGCTTTCAAAAAGCTGCGAAGCATTCATTGTTGATTGCAAGAAGAAGTATCCAGCAAAACGCTTGGGAGATATGATTGAGCAGGTAGATGAGAGAAATTATCACACGGATTTGTTCGTGCCCGCTGGAAACTTCGTTGCGAGTAACGGCACTTACGAAAAAGAAGCGAAGACCGTTAGGTCTGAGCCAATCCGTGTGACAAAACTAGGAATCGAAAGTGTACGTGGTATTTCTACAGAAAAAACTTTTATAAACACAAAAGCTGATATGAGTGGGGTTTCTCTTACATCTTATAAAATTGTAAAGCCAAATGAATTTGTGTATGTTGCAGATACTTCAAGACGTGGTGAAAAGATTGCATTGGCACTGAATGGCTCAAATGATTCTTATTTGGTTTCATCAATTTATACAACATTTAAAAGCAAGAATGAAAATATTCTCCGTCCAGCATATTTGTATCTTTTATTAAGCAGAACTGAATTCGACCGCTATTCAAGATTTAATTCATGGGGAAGTGCAAGAGAAACTTTTGACTGGTCGGAAATGTGCCGTGTTCAAATCCCACTTCCGCCAATCCAAATTCAGCAAAAAATCGTAGACTTCTACAACTGCTACGAAGAATGCAAGCGCATAGCAAACGAAGCAAGAGAAAAAATAAGCAACCTCTGCCCGGCTTTGGTACAGAAGGCAGCGCATAGCAGGTAGAGAAGAATTGCCATTCCGAACAAAAGATTGTCATTCCGAACTTGTTTCGGAATCCGTTAGGAGGATAAATGTCTGAAAAAGCGTATGTGTATTTTATGACAAACAAGACGAATGCAGTATTGTATATTGGTGTTACATCTGATTTGCAAAAACGAGTCAGCCAGCATAAAAATCATGTTTATGAAGGCTTTACAGACAAATATAATTGCACGAAGTTGGTGTATTTTGAAGAATGTAATGATATAAATGTAGCAATTGCAAGAGAAAAACAATTAAAGAATTGGCATAGAGAGTGGAAAAATAATCTTGTTAATCAAATAAATCCAGAGTGGAAGGATTTATCTGAATGAGATGCTGAAACGAGTTCAGCATGACGAACAACGACCATGCAGAACAAGATAATGTCATTCCGAGCTTGTTTCGGAATCTGTAAAAAAGGGATTCTGAAACGAGTTCAGCATGACAAAAAAAAGTCCGAATTGACAAGAAACGGTCATTCCGAACTTGTTTCGGAATCTGAAAGCAAAGAGATGCTGAAACAAGTTCAGCATGACCCAATGTAACAGGAAAATCGTTAGATTTTCTAAAATCCGTGTGGCAATATGAAGATAAAAATATTTTACTTGTGTTAGAATATGTGTTAGAATGTGTCAGAAAGTGTGTTAGGAAGTGTTGGAATGGATTTTAAGAAACTGTTAAAAGGTGAAAGTTTTTCTGTAGAATACAAAAAATGCAGCACGTCATTAAGCAATTCTGTGTTTGAGACTGTATGTTCTTTTTCCAATCGCTACGGAGGCTTTATTTTGCTGGGCGTTGATGATAATGGTACGGTACTTGGCGTTCAAAAAGAAGCTGTCTCTAAAATAAAAAAAGATTTTATCAACACGCTCAATAATCCGACAAAAATCCGCCCGTCTTTGTTCCTCAATCTTGAAGAGGCTGAATATGACGGAAAACTCATTTTGTGGGTCTATGTTCCTGTCAGTTCAGAAGTGCAGTATTGCGACAATAAAATTTACGACCGTAACGGAGACGCAGATCAGGATATTACAAAGTCCGTGGATTTGGTCGCAAATCTTTTTAACAGGAAATCCCACACATTCTATGAAAGGCAGATTTTTCCTTATGTTACGACAGAACATCTGCGCCTAGATTTGATACCCTTTGTGAAAAAACTGGCGCTCTTAAAAAATGAACAACATCCGTGGAAAGATATGGAAGCAATGGAATTGTTTAAAAGTGCTGGTCTTTACGAGGAAAATCTTCTTACGGGAGAAAAAGGCTTTAATCTTGCAGCTGTGCTTTTGTTCGGCAAAGATACCACTATCCAATCTTGCCTTCCCGCATATCGCACGGACGCGGTATATCGTGATAAAAATCAAGATCGCTATGATGACCGTCTTATTGCTGACACAAATCTTATTGAATCTTATGATCAGCTTGTTCAGTTTATACAAAAGCACACGGACGACAGATTTTTTCTTTTGGACAATGTTTCTGTGAGCGTTCGCGATGCCATTGCCCGCGAGGTTGTTACGAATACGCTTGTTCACCGGGAATATGCAAGTGCTTTTCCTGCAAAACTGGTTATAACAAAAGAATCTCTTTATGCAGAAAACTGGAACAGGGCTACAACATTTGGTCGCCTTACTCCAGAAAATTTTACCCCATACCCTAAAAATCCGATTATAGCTAAATTTTTTATGCAAATCGGACGAGCTGACACTTTGGGGTCGGGAGTTCGCAATTTGTACAAATTTACAAAAATTTATTCTGATTCTAATCCTGTTTTGGAAGAAGGGGATATATTTAAAACAACAATTCCGCTTATTGCTGATGGTGCGTCTGATGTGACAAAAGAAGATTCAGATACTACCGAAGATAAAATTCTGAAACTTATTAAAAATAACAAAACAATTTCTGCAGCCCAAATCCAGAAGGAATTAGGATTTAAGAGCCGAACATCAGTTCAGCGTATTCTGACAAAGATGCTTTCTGATTCAAAAATAAAAAAGTCTGGAACAGGAAAAAATACTGTTTATTATTTTGAGGAATAAGGCCATGTCAAACCTAAAACAATTCAACGGCAGATTTTGTGAATACGATTTTGAGAATGTCTTCATCCAGTATCTTGAAGACGCTGGCTGGACCTATCAAGCCGGAGACGATATTGCTCGCTCAAAACTGGATGAAACTCTTATTTTGGAAGATTTGAAATCGTTTCTGAAAGATACGAATTCCGACCTTTCAGCCGATGACATTGCTCAAATCTGCGACACAATGCGTCTTCTTGGTGGTCAGACTGAATTTGAAACTTTGCACAAAGCTTATAATCATTTTATTGATGGTCTCCAATTTACTGGCAGTGATGGAATTCCTCGCACAATAAAGTTTATCAATTTTGACGATGCGGACAAAAATATTTTTAAGGTTGTAAATCAGTTCACTGTAGAATACATAAATAACAACGAAAAGAAAAATCGCCGTCCTGATGTTCTCCTTTATGTTAATGGATTCCCTCTTTGTATTATAGAATTAAAAAATCCAGCTGATGACAAGGCAACAATCCACGATGCTTTTGAGCAGATTACCGTCCGTTACTGGAGAGATATTCCGCATCTTCTTCATTACTGTCCTCTGGCATGTATCAGTGATGGAATAAAAACAAGGCTTGGCACTGTAAAAACACCTTATGAGCATTTTTATACATGGCGACGAATAAACGATGATGAGCCAATTGCAGATTCTTCTTTAGACGAATTTGAATGTCTCGTATATGGCGTTTATGCACCTGCTCGATTTCTTGAAATATTTAGAGACTATGTATATTTTCAGGACAAAATCTTTGATGCTGACGAAGTTGAAATTGTCTGCCGTTATCCTCAGTTTTTTGCTACAAGGCTTTTAAGAGAAAGCATAAAAAAATCAGTTATCACTCATAGTGGAAAAGGCGGAACTTATTTTGGCGCGACCGGCTGTGGAAAGACTTATACAATGGCATTTTTGGCTCGTCAGCTCAGTCTCCGTTGTACAAAAGAACTTGGTTCTCCTACCGTTTTAATGATTGTAGATCGTGATGACTTACAAAAACAAAGCATTAAGCTTTTTGGAAAATCAAAAGAATTCTTGAGTCTTGGCGAAGTAAAAGTTGTAAAGACCAGAAAAGAGCTTCGAGACGAATTAAAGATTCGCGAATCCGGTGGGTTTTATATCACGACAATTCAAAAATTCTGTGACAGAAAAGACGACCCGATTGGCTTAATCAACGAGCGAAACAACATTATCTGTTTTAGTGATGAAGCCCATCGCACTCAGCTTGAAAACGCCAAGCAGATAAAGTTTTCCAAAGATGCAGACCAGAATATGAAAGCTCTTGTCTCAAAACCATATGCAAAAGTACTAAGAGAAGCTCTTCCAAATGCAACTTTTGTCGGTTTTACAGGCACTCCAATCGACGAGACATATCAGACTTTTGGCGAAGAAATTGATCGCTACACAATGGATCAGGCAGTGGCAGACGGGTTAACAGTTCCAATCAAATACCATCCACGCATTGCAAAAGTTCTGGCAGACCAAAAAACTGTCGCTCAGATTGAAGCTTATTACAAAAAGTGTGCAGATGAAGGAGCAACTGCAGAAGATATAAAAGCAAGCAAAGAAGCCATGAGTTCTATGGAAATAATTCTTGGCGAGCCGGGAAGACTTTCAAAACTTGCAATTGATATTCATGATGATTTTACCAGTCGCTGCGAAAAAGACCCGGACCGCGTTCAAAAAGCCATGATTGTCTGCGCAAACAGAAAGATTGCCTACGACCTTTTGTGCCAGTTCAAGGAAAAATATCCCGAATGGTTTGTGGAGAAAAAGCATCCTGATGGAATGAAAGTGGATGCAGAAAAACTTTCTGAGCTAAAAGAACTGCCATATATTGCGATGGTTGCAAGCGTCGGTTCAAATGACAAAGAAGAAATGTACAACTATCTTGGCGGCGTAAAGAATGATGAACGCAGTGATAAACTTGACGTTGCATTCAAGCAGCCGGAATCAAACCTTCGTCTTGTTATTGTAGTTGATATGTGGATTACTGGTTTTAGCGTTGATACTTTGACTTATATGTATAACGATAAGCCTCTTCAGAAGCACGGACTTATTCAGACAATCAGTCGTGTAAACAGAAAATACCCGGGAAAAGAATTCGGCCTTATCATCGACTATATCGGTATTCGCGATAATATGCTTGAAGCAATGAAAGTGTACGGTGGAGGGCAAGGCGGAAAAGGACCTTCTACCGATGACATTGAACAGGCTACCGAAATCTTCCGCGAAAATCTTGAAATCATAAAAGCGCTTTTCAAGGAATTTGATTTGAGTCCTTTTATCGATGCAAACACAAGTGACATTCAGCGATACAAACTCTTGAATTTAGCCGCAGAGTATGTTTATAAATCTACAGAAGAATTGAACCTTGAAAACAAGGGAACAAAGGCAGCAAAGAAAGTTTCTTTCAAAACATATTTCTTGAAAATCGTAAAAAGACTTAGAGCCGCTTACGATATTTGCCAGCCTTCAGGAGAGCTTTCAGAAGAAGAGTCTGCATTGGCTCAGAGCTTTATGGCAATCGCGGGATTTGTCCGCAAGATGAGCGGTACAACAGATTTAGACACAGATTCAATGAATAAGTATGTGGCAAAAATGGTTGAAGAGGCTCTTAAATACAGCAATGTGGAAAACATCCTTCAGGAAGGAGACCAGGTAGATATTCTTGGCCCAGAATTCCTGGAACGACTCGCTGATGTTAAAATGCCTGCAACACGGCTTGAAGTCTTGATGAAGCTTCTTCGCAAGAAAATTACTGAATATGGAAAAGTAAATAAAGCTTCTGCAAAGAAGTATAAAGACATGCTGGATGAAACAATCGCTCAGTATCACGACAGGAGAAAAGCTCTTTCCGCACAGGAAGCAGGAGACACTCAGGATGTTACAGCAGACCAGATTATTGCAAATGCAACATATCAAGCAGAATCAATTCTTAAAGAATTAAATGAAGATAAAGAACGCTTTAGAAAACTTGGTCTTACATTTGAAGAAATGGCTTTCTATGACATTTTGATAAAAATGCGCAATGAAAAAGATTTCGAGTATGGTGAAGATGTTTTTGATGCTGATGTCGGCATTATGGTGAACAAGAAAATTCAGAAGCTTGCAAAGAAAATAAAAGAACTGATTGATTTGAAATCAAGTTTCACCGATTGGCTGAACAATACAAATGTCCGCAATCAACTCAAGTCAGATATTAAATTCTGTTTGTTTGATAATGGATACCCACCGATTTATTCTCAGGAAGTGTTTAATCAGGTAATGGAACAGGTGGAGAATTATAAAACTTATGAGGAAGAGTAGGTAACTCATGAAATTGCAAAAGCACTATAAAAACACGATAAATCCACAGCGAGTTGAACACAGCCCAAATCAAGTGTCCAGCACAAAACGCCCCAGAATCATCGCAATCATCTCGCTCATCATCGGAATCGCCCTCGTTATCGCAGGCATCTTCCGTGGCGAGGCGGTCACGGTCTTCAACAAGGCCACGAGAATCTGCATGGAGTGCATAGGGATAGGCTGAAATGAAAAACGCGCTTTCAAAACACAGAAAAATCCGTCTCATAATCCAAGCCTGTTTTGCCGCGCTCTCGAACGGCTACATCAAGGGCTTTGCTCACGGCGAGATTTTCACTGGCAGCACAAAACTTGTATGCGTTCCGGGCATGAACTGCTATTCCTGTCCCGGTGCGTTAGGCGCATGTCCGATTGGCTCGCTTCAGGCAACGCTTAACGCACGAGAGTATCGCATTTCTATGTATGTCGTGGGGTTGCTCGTGATTTTCGGAACGGCACTCGGCCGCTTTGTCTGCGGATTTTTGTGTCCGTTCGGGCTGATTCAGGATTTGCTTTATAAAATCCCATTCGTCAAAAAAATCCGCCGTCTTCCGGGCGAAAAAGCCTTGCGACATCTTCGTTTCGTGTTTCTCGCCGTGTTCGTGATTCTGCTTCCCGCATTCGTGGCTGATTTCACAGGGCTTGGCGAGCCGTGGTTCTGCAAGTGGGTCTGCCCGGTCGGAACTCTTGAAGGCGGAATTCCGCTCGTATTGCTCAATTCTGCCATGCGCGGGGCGGCGGGCTTCATCTTCCGCTGGAAAATTGCGATTCTCGCCGTCACGCTGCTTTCTTCAATAATAATCTACCGCCCGTTCTGCCGCTATGTCTGCCCGCTCGGTGCAATTTACGGCATATTCAACAAAATCTCCTTCTACCGTTTCAAAATCGACATAACAAAATGCACTCAATGTGGCGCATGCCAGAAAATCTGCAAGCTCGACATTCCCGTGTGGCAAAAGCCCAACTCAATGGACTGCATCCGCTGCGGAGAGTGCAAAGCGGCTTGTCCGCATGGGGCGATAAAACTGTAATTTGCTCATCCCATGCATCTTGCCCTTACGCTCTTGCCAGTCCTGCTTTTCTTGCCTCATCGGCGACGGCTTTTGCGACAGTTTTTGCAACCCGCTCGTCAAAAGCACCAGGAATAATCATGTCAGGGCCAAGTTCTTCATCGGAAATGAGGGAAGCCAATCCACGGGAAGCGGCGATTTTCATTTCTTCGGTGATTTTGCTTGCTCGGCAGTCAAGCGCGCCACGGAAAAGTCCTGGGAAAGCAAGGATGTTGTTGATTTGGTTCGGATAGTCGCTTCTGCCTGTTCCGATGATGTAGGCACCGGCAGCTTTTGCCTTTTCGTAAGTGATTTCAGGCTCCGGGTTTGCCATTGCAAAGACAATTGACTTTGGTGCCATTGATTTGACCATTTCTTCGCTCACGAGATTTGGAGCTGAGACACCCACAAAAATATCCGCACCCACCATCGCTTCTTTCATCGTCATGCGGCGGTTGTCAGGATTGGTGATTTCGGTGAGTTCCTTGGTCAAAAAGTCATATTTGTCGTAATCTTCCTTTATAATGATTCCATTGATGTTGAAGGCGTAAATCTTTCCGATTCCGAATTTGTGCAGCATACGGATGATAGAAGAACCCGCCGCTCCTGCTCCAGAAACGACCAGTGTACAGTCCTCAGCTTTTTTGCCAGCCACTTTGAGCGCGTTCATGATTGCCGCCGTAACGACAATTGCAGTTCCGTGCTGGTCATCGTGGAAAACAGGAATGTCCAATTCTTTAATAAGTGTGCGCTCAATTTCTACGCAGCGGGGCGCGGAAATGTCTTCCAGATTGATGCCGCCGAAAGTCGGTGCAATCTGCTTGCAGAATTCGATAATTTTTTTCGGGTCCTTCGTGTCGATGCAAAGCGGAACGGCATCAACGCCGGCGAATTTCTTAAAAAGAACGCATTTTCCTTCCATTACAGGAAGCCCCGCCGCAGGACCGATGTCGCCCAATCCCAAAACAGCCGTTCCGTCCGAAACAACGGCGATTGTGTTTCCTTTCCAAGTGTATTTGTACACATCATCAGGATTTTTATGAATCTGTCGGCAAGGCTCGGCAACGCCCGGAGTGTATGCTGTAGACAAATCATCACGAGTTTCAAGGGGCATTTTCAATTCAGTAGAAATTTTGCCCTGCCATTCACTATGTTTTTCCAATGCTTTTTCGTAAATTGTACTCATATCAAAAAGTATAGCAAAATTATTCGTCTACTGGAAGAAGTTCATTGATAATTCCTGTGGATGCGATGTGGTCTTCATCATCTTCGGGAACAAAATCAACGGAACTAATGCGTTTTGCAATGATAATCGTAATGTCGTCTTCGAGCGGCTTTTTTCCTATAAAGGCAAACAGTTGTTTGGTCAGCAGGTCAAGTATTTCATTCGCAGATTTTTCGCTGTTCGCCTTGATAATTCGTTTGATATTTTCCAGACCAAATTGTTCGTACTGTGCGTTAGATGCTTCTTTCAGTCCGTCAGTATAGCAGACCAAAATATCGCCTTCTGCCATAACGAAATCTGACTTTGCAAAAGAAATCTCAATTCCTTCCATGCCGATTGCACCGTAATGTTGCTTTCCATCGTTTCCTGTAATCTCGTAAATCTGATTGTCTTGCGCACTGTATTTGAGCGGGTACGGATGACCGGCGTTTCCGAGTTCCACTTTGATGTTGCCCGATTTTTCGTCCTCTTCAAAACGGCACAGAAGTCCGGTAAGATAATTGTCAATCTCTCCCTTTTCGTACAGGATGATGTTGTTGATTCTGGTGAGGATTTTATCAATCGGCTCTTTTTCGCTAAAGCCTTTCTGAAATGCGTGACCGATGATATTTTTTGAAAGCATTGTCACCAGTCCTGCGGAAAGACCATGCCCGGACACATCAAAGAGAGAAAGACCATTTAAGATACCTTTTTCTGCGTAATAATCGTACAGGTCGCCGGAAACAATCGCTTGCTGATTATAATAGATAGAAAGTTCCCAACCTCTGAATCGTTTGTTTGGCTGGGGAAAAAATCGTTGCTGCACGATGGAAGCCATCTGCAAATCCAAGTCCGCGCGGAACTTTTCTTTTTCAAGCCGTTCATTCAGAATGGAAAGCTCATAGTTTGCGCCCTGCAAATCTCGGGTACGAATATCCACCTCTTCCTGCAAATGGTCAGATAACTGCTCGCTTTTTCTATAAATATGCGCAAATTTTGTAGAAAGAATCAGGATGAACGTCGTAATCACAAACAGCCAGCCGAAAATGGAAAAATATGGGTAGGTCTGCGTATTATCGTATGCGCGAAGAATCAAATCAAGAGTTACTGTCAAGGCTAGCGGCAAAAATCCTAACGAAAACTGAACGGCAAGTCGTCTTGTTTTTTTGTGCAGAAAATTTCGTATCACATAGAACGCCGCAAAACATCCCTGTACAAGAAGCAGAGTCAGCATAAGCGGCGCAATTTTTACCAATCCTTCAAATGTCGGCATACAGGCGGTCACAATTACTTGAAAGGCAAGGATAAGACGGCGGATAAGTTCTATCTGTGGAGAAAATTTTATCTGCTGAAAATCCATCGCAAACAGCGCGGCAAAATAGATGATAAAATATGGCTGAATACAGAGCGTACTTTTTATGAACGGCAGGAACGGTATGTCGTTGTTTGTATACATCGGAAGTTCCGTGGCAAAAAACGGAATGATAAAAATGGACGTACAAATATTGACGATGGCAAAATCCCTGAATTCCTTAAAAGTCGGCAGATTCAAGTAGAAACTCATATACAGCAGGAACGTAAAAAACAGGATTCCCACCAAAAGCATATAGATGCGCGTATGATGAAAATTGATTGCGTCATAATTTGCAAAGCCAAAATTAACCGGCTGAATAAATGAATGAGATGATATGCCTGCTTTTCCGAGCGCGAAAATTTTTATATAGATGGTATTTATTCCTTCCTGACGAAGAACTCCTCTAGGAAAACTGAAAAAATGCGCTTGAAACAACGTGGACATTTCGTTGGGCGGAAAATTGCCCTGCTGGGAAATAAGCATATTATTGCAATAGAGACGCTCGGCAAATTTTAGGTGAGGAATAACCATAGAAAGCGACTGATTTCTAAATTCAGGGGGAATCTCAAATTCTATGCGAATCCACACATAATGTTTGCCTTCTCCCAAAACATGACGAAGATTCTGCGTGGATTTGTCATCTAATTTTTTAAAGTCAGCATAATGTTTTTGTGCATCGGACAAAGGTGACTCTGCGGTTGTCTCAAGATAATACATCATATTGCCAACTTCAATCCGCGGAGAATGCAACAAAGCACCATATTTACACGAATTGAAGGACAGCATCAGCAGACACGAGAAAAAAAGTATACTTGTCCTATTTTTGATAATGCACACAAAATAGTATAACAGATAAATTCAAATTTAGGAATGAAAAAAAAATATATTTTTTTGTGGACTTTCTGCGAGAATCGTATATAATAGAAGTGGTAAATTTTTGAATTAAAGATTTAAGAATCTTTGATTCTAGATATGGAGTTAATATGAAACTGAAAAAATCAAAAGACCGTATGATGTATTTGATTGGAATGGTGGCAACGTTTATTGGATTGCTTATTCCTTTTGTTCGTGAGCAAGAAGAAGGCGTGATGAATGTTTTTAGCGCGGCCTCTTTCTTTAATCAGCCGGGAATTGCATATATATCTACATTTGCAGTTGTCGTTTGGCTTGCCGCACTTGCAGGAATCATTTTATACTTCGTTACCGATTTTGTAGTTGGTGACTTTTTGGCATGGCTGATTGGCGCGGCATTTGGTATCGCATTTACAGTTTCAATGATGCTGTATTGCGCAGATAATGAATATTCATTGTTTGGCTGGCTTTTTGTCGGTTCTTTCATCGCCTTTGCCGGAATGACACTTGCTCTTGTTGCACTTATTCATTCTGCAATCACGATTCAGCATCCGTTGGCCAATAAAAAGGCAGCATAATCTGTAGCGGTATGTATGCCGCAGTTTATGAATACATAAGTCGTTCTCTTGACGGAGGACGGCTTTTTTTGTTATGATAGTATCACTTCGGGGGGCGTAGCTCACCTGGCTAGAGCGTTTGAATGGCATTCAAAAGGTAGTCGGTTCAAGTCCGATCGTCTCCAAATAAAAACTGGCATCCGTGCCAGTTTTTATTTTAACAGAAACTTCGTTTCTGTCATGGCTTTTCAGCGCACGTCCTGTGCGCTCGCTTTTTTCTCATTCCTTTTTTGTTTTAAACCGTTATCGGACTTGAACCGACTAGCGGAGTGAGCGCGGAAAAATACAAGCAGGTGCGCCATAAGCAACAGGTGCGCCATAAAAAAAAACTTGAAAATTTACCATACCTATTATAAAATTAGTACCATGGAGTTTTAAATGAACAGAAAGAGGGTATCAATCTCAACAAAGTTTTCTATCGGTGTTGCGCTTATCATTCTTGCTGTGGTTGCAATTTCTTCAATAATTACAGGAATTTTCTTTTTCAAAAACTGTTTTGATAATTTCTATTCGAGTGCGGACACGGCTCTTTCCGAGTTTTCTGACTCAATCTCAATGTTTTTTGGCGCAAAGGAAGTGGAGTTGCAGGTTTTTTCCGATACTGCTGAGGTTAAAAATGCTGACGATACTATCCATTCATTTGTGAACGAGACGGGAACAATTCAGATTCTGGAATATGAAAAAAGTCCTACGGAAGAAGCAATCCGAAAAATCTGCAAGACTTTTGCAAACAGTGACAAAGACATCGCAGAAATTTACATCGGCACAAAATGGGGTGGCTATGCTACAAATTTTGATAGTTCAATGAACGGCGGTTATGACCCGCGCAAGCGTGGCTGGTATGAAACTGCAAGTAAAGGTAATGGCAAGGTGATGATTACTGACGCATTTGCTTCAACCGTGGGCGCGACTGTCGTTGGAATTACAAAAAGCGTTTATGATAATTCAGGTACATTCATCGGAAATTCTTCCATTGAAGTATCGCTTGATACGCTTAACACCATCCTTGAGGCAATGAAACTGGGCGAAGGTTCATTTTTTATGATGTTTCAGAAGGACGGTATTGTTCTTGCTGATACGGGAATCCGTAAAAATAATTTCAAAAATGTTTCGGAAGTCGAAATTCCTGACCTTGTGACATTTCTTTCTTCCTCTCAAAGTGACGGCATCATCAATGTTCCAGGCGGAAACTACAGTACCTATCTTACTAAAAAAGTCACGAATCAAAAGACTGGCTATCAAATCGTTGCATTCTGTCCAAAAGTGACTGTTTTTGCGGCATTCTATCATACGCTCCAGACCACGATAACAATTTGTGTGATTTTTGCGATTATCGTGGCTTTGGTAACAGCCTTGGTAACGCGGAAAGTTATTCTTCCTCTAAAAATAATACGGAACAACATCAGTGAGAATGCGGCGCAGATTGCACAAGGAAAGGCAAACCTTACTCAAAGAATTAGCGTTAAATCAAAAAACGAGATTGGTGATGTTGCTGAAAGTTTTAATATGTTCTCCGAAAAATTGCAGGAAATTATCAGGAGCATGAAGCAGACAAAAGGAACGCTTACCGAAGCGGGTGAAACGCTTAATACTTCCACGAACGAAACTATGGCGGCAATCACGCAAATCAGCGCAAGTATTTCCAGCATGAACGAAGACTTAGGTTCTCAGACGGAAAGTGTTTCTCAGACTGCGGACAGTGTGAATAAAATTTTGCATAGCATTTCATCGCTTGAAGGTCTTGTTTCGGCACAAGCACAGGCGGTTCGGGGGGCTTCAAACGCAGTTGAGCAGATGATTGGGAACATCGGCGAAGTGAACCAATCGATTGACAAAATGGCATTGTCTTTTGGAAAACTTGAATCTGATGCCGAAAGCGGAGCAAAGACTCAGAGCGAACTTCAAGAAAAAATTAGCGCGATTGAGAATCAGTCCAAACTGCTAAGCGAAGCAAACGCTGTTATCGCATCAATTGCAGAACAGACTAATTTGCTTGCTATGAATGCCGCTATTGAGGCGGCTCATGCGGGTGAGGCGGGCAAAGGATTTGCCGTTGTTGCGGACGAAATCCGAAAACTTTCCGAGACTTCAAGTACCCAGTCAAAGACAATTGGCGACCAATTGAACCAGATTCAAGCCACGATTGGCACCGTTGTCGAGGCGACACAGCGAGGAGTGCAGGGCTATTCTCAACTTGCAAACGAGATTCATGATACAGATAATCTTGTTCGACAGATAAAGAAGGCTATGACAGAGGAGCAAAAAGGCTCTGTGCAGATTACGAATGCACTTCACGAAATGAACGAAAGTTCGCAGGAAGTTCAGGATGCCTCAAAAGAAATGTCTCAGGACAGCCGCGCAATCATGGAAGAAATCGGTCGCCTTCAGAATGAAACCGCAAGCATGAAGCAGGGAATGAACGAAATGAGTGCGAGTGCGTCAAAAATCAACAGCGCAGGAACGGCTCTTTCTGAAATCTCAAAGCTTATGGAAGATTCAATCGGCAAAATGGGAAAACAAGTTGACCAATTTGAGGTGTAACAGGATTCTATTATACAATCACGCCTTTTGTGCTGGGAACATCTCCGTTGCGACGCGGGTCAATTTCTACGGCGGCACGAATTGCGCGGGCAGCGGCTTTGAAAAGCCCTTCCATTTTGTGATGGTCGCTTCTTCCACGAATCGTGTCTAAGTGCAGGTTGCATTTTGCGGTCTGCACAAAACCATTCCAAAAGTCCTCAAAGCAGTCTGTCTGGAAACTGTACTCTTTGCCGTCATCGCCAGCCGACACAAGGGGTATGCCCGTCAGTTCAGCATTGCACACAAGGAACGGACGACCGCCAAAATCAACTGCGGCGCGGAGCAGGGCTTCGTCCATGGGGTACAAAAAACTGCCGCTACGGTAAATGCCGGCGCAGTCTCCCAAGGCTTTGGCAAAGCAGGAGCCAAGAACGATGCCAGTGTCTTCAATGGTATGGTGCTGGTCCACATTCAGGTCGCCCGTAATTTCGCCGCTCAAATCAAACAGTCCGTGCTTGCAGAATGAGCGAAGCATGTGGTCAAAAAAACCGATGGGATTTTTAACGGAACATTTTCCTGTTCCGTCAAGATTTAACGTAAGGCTAATCTGTGTTTCGCCAGTCTTTCGTTCGATTGTCGCTGTCCTCATTTTAAATTCCTCACAGAGTACACAGAGTTCACAGAGAGATTATCATTTAGGATAACCGTTCATGACTCTAGCAATTCCGTCTTTTAACAATACTTCATTAAAATTTATAAGCAAACCACAGGGTTTGTTCGCCAATTTCAAATATGTGCCTAACTGCTTTCTAAACAGTTCTGTTAATTTTGTCACTGATTTTAGTTCTAAAACGACTCCGTTTTCCACAAGCAAATCAATTCTTAGAGCCTCATCAGTAATCTTTTTTCCATGGAATATGACATCTACAGGAACTTCAGATTTAACAGATAAGCCGTTTTCTTCAAGAGCAATTTTTAAGCAACGTTGGTAGACCTTTTCAAGAAGTCCTGGTCCAAGTTCCTTATGAACTGCAATCGCAACTCCTATAATTTTCTCCGTTAATTCATTCAACTCCGTTTTCGTCAAACAACACTTCTCTGTGCCCTCCTAAACTCTGTGAGGATTCCTACAGAACTTTTCGCAATTCGTATTCAACAATGTCGGTAGCGCCAAGTTGCTGCAGTTTTGGAAGTAATGTGGGAACTTCACTCTTCTGCACGGCGATTTTTACCGCGTAACCGTTGTCGCCAAAGAGTTTGCTGACGGTAGGACTGCGCATTGAGGGAAGTCCTTTTACCAGATTGTCAAACTTGTCGTTTGCCACATTCATTTCCAGCATTACTTTACCGCGGGCATTCAGCACAGCCTCAAAGAGCATTTTAAGTTCCATGATTTTCTGCTTTTTGGCGGGGTCTTTGAGGGCTTCCTTTGAGGCATACATTCTGGTGGAAGATTCCATAATCGTATCGACGATTTTGAGATTGTTTGCCTTGAGGGAAGAGCCGGTGGAAGTGTTGTCAATCAAAATCTGTGCGAGCGCATCTTCGCTGTCCTGCACAAAGCCTTCGCTTGTTCCCCAGGTGCGGAAAATCGTGCCGTCAATTTTTTTGTTTTCTACCCAGCGTTTGCTCAGATTCTGGTATTCGGTAGCGATGGTAACTGGTGTCTTGAGCAGGGCATCGTAGTCTACGGTATTGGGAATAGCGGCAACAATACGCACGCCGTCAAAGCCCAAATCCATGATTTCTTCCACTTTGTCTTCTACGCCGTTTTCGTAGACCCAGTCCTTGCCGGAAAAGCCCAAATCTGCCTTGTTGTTCGCCAGAAGCCAACTGGTAATCTGCGGTTTTACCACCTGAAAGGCCAAATCTTTCTGATTGGTTGTGGGAAAATAGGTGCGGTCGGGCAGTTTGATAGAAATACCCACATCGCTCAAAAGTTCATAGACTGACTCGTAGATTCTGCCCTTTGCCAGCAGAATACGCAATTTTTCCATACATAAAACTCCATTTTATAAAATAGTATAATAGAATATCGTATCTTTTACAACAGCACACAAAAATTCCCCAAAAAGACTTGTCAAGACTGGCTGTAATTCGGTACTCTCAAAGTACAAAAAGGACTTTATTATGGCAAATTCATTAACGACAAAAGAATACAATCCGGCTGATTTACCAGCGGCGTTCGTCAAACTGTATGGCGGAAACGAAAAGGATGTGGCAATTTTTTCTGCGCCAGCAAGAATCAATATCATTGGTGAACATATTGACTACAACGGCGGCAAAGTATTTCCTGCGGCAATCAATCGGTATTTGTATGTGGCTATCCGTAAGCGGTCGGACACCAAAATTATGTACAATGACGCGCGTTTTCCAGGCAGTTATGAATTCGATGTGAATGATAATTTTGTGTATGACAAAAAGAACGACTACGCCAACTACCTGAACGGAATCCTAAGCCAGATGAAGGAGCGCGGTTTTTCGTTTCCGTGTGGATTTGAGATTCTGATGGCGAGCAACGTTCCAGCGGGTGGTGGCATTTCTTCTTCTTCTGCGCTGGAATGTGGTTTTGCCTATGCGGTAAGCGAGACATTCGGCTTTGGAATTGACCGAGTTGAGATTGCAAAACTGGGGCAGATGAGCGAGCATCGATTTATGAATGTGAACTGTGGCATTATGGATCAATTCATCATCGCAACGGGAAAGAAAAATACGGCGGAAATGCTTGACTGCAATACGCTGGAATATGAATACGCGCCGCTTGAATTGGGCGACTATCGTTTTGTGGTGATGAATACAAACAAAGTGCGAAAACTTTCCGATTCCAAATACAACGAGCGGCGCAGTCAGTGTGAGTCGGCATTGGCTCTTTTGCAAAATAATGGCGTAAAGATAAAGGCTTTATGCGAGATGATTCCTGCAACATGGGAAAAAGCAAAGCATTTTGTAAATGATGTAGTTTTGCAAAAGCGGGTGAATCATTGTGTTTCCGAGAATCAGCGGGTACTGGATGCCGTTACTGCGCTCAAAGCAGGAGACCTAAAAAAACTCGGCTTGCTTTTAAATGAATCTCATGCCTCACTCAAAACTGACTACGAAGTGACTGGCATTGAGCTTGATACGCTTGCAGAGACCGCTCAAAAACAAAACGGTTGCCTTGGCGCACGAATGACGGGAGCGGGCTTTGGCGGCTGTGCGATTGCGCTTGTGCATAAAGACACATTGGATTCCTTTATTGAAAGCGTGCAGCGCGAATATACTAATGTCGTTGGCTATGAAGCAGGCTTTTTCGTGTGTGAATCGGGCAATGGAGTAGCACACTGGAAATAAATTTTTCTAAATTTTCAAAATTTTTTGCAAAATTCATTTGACAAATTGCGCAATCGGTTGCACAATGAATATATGAGCAATCGGTTGCGCAAAGACAAAACATACACAATGGACGACCTCGCGGCAGAACTGGGACTTTCCAAGAGTACAGTTTCACGGGCTTTGTCTGGTTCAGGAAGAATCGGTGCGGATACGGTTGCGCGGGTAAAAGAATGTGCCGAGCGGCTGGGGTTTCGTCCCAATTTGACTGCAAAGGCGTTGGCAGGTCAGCGCACGCTCAATCTTGCGGCGGTTATGCCACAGGAAGCCACCGCTTCTATGATGATGTTTTACCATGAATGTCTTTCGGGCATGGTGGTTCGTGGAGCGCGGTCTGGCTACAACATTTTGGTGTGTATGCAGGATGATAATGACACCGTTCCTCTGGAAGATGTGGTGCGCAACCGCAAGGTAGATGCCGTTATTCTGACGCAGCTTAAGCACGATGACAAAAATGTTGCTCTTCTTAAAAAAGAAAATTTTCCGTTTGTAGTCATTGGTTCGGGTGCGGGCGAAAATATTGCCCATGTCGATTCAAAAATGATTGAAAGTTGCGCGGCTTTTGCGGTGCAATGTGTCTCAAAATTAGAGACAGGCGGTAACGTGCTGTTCGTATGTGGTTCGCTGAATGTCGAGGCAAATAACAATCGTCTTTCTGGATTTCTTTCGGCAATGGAAAACTCTCATTTTGAAGGCATTCAGTACGCCATCTGCACCGATGTTGCTGATGTAGAAAACGATTTGTCCGTCAAAGACTGGAATTTGATTCTGTGTTCAGACGATGTGGTATGTCTTCGGGTGATGGAGGCATTAAAGCGACTGGAAGTGCAGATTGGAAAAGATGTGCTTTTGGCTTCGTTTCACGACAGCATTTTGTTTGAGACCAGTATGCCTCCTGTAAGCGCGCTTAGAGTGGATGCCTTTACGCTGGGCGAAAAATCGACGGATGTTGCACTCAAAATGCTGGACGGCATACAGTATGAAAAGATGAACTATGTGGACTGCTCGTTTGAAATGCGCAGTTCTACTGGGAAATAAGGAGTTTGGTATGAAGAAAATTTTGACGATGGCAATGGTTTTGGTTGCAGCGGTATTTTCGTTCACTGCATGCAGCAAAAAAGCGAATGACGGAAAAATCACGCTGACCGTCTGGGAATCCACAAACGGCCCTGATGAATTCATCAAAAAGGCTGGGGAAATCTACACGCAGTCTCACCCGAACATTACGATTAAATATGTGAACGTAGAATTGGGTGATGCCGTCGGACAGATTGCGTTGGACGGTCCTGCGGGAAAAGGTGCGGACATTTTTGCCGCTCCCAATGACAGACTCAGTTCACTGGTAACAGGCGGTCATGTGCTGCAGACAAAAAATCCTGACGAAGTGAAAAAATTGGCTCTGGCAGCCTGCGTAAAAGCGCTGACATCTGATGGCACTATGTATGGCTATCCGGTTTCTGCGGAAACATACGCGCTCTTCTACAACAAGGCATACATCAAAGAAAACGAAGTACCCAAGACATGGACAGATTTAGCCACGTGGGCGAAAAAATTCAATGTGGCAAATCCAAGTAAATACGGTTTTGTGATGAACGTGGGCGAAGGCTACTACACTATCATCTTTACGACGGCCAAGGGAAACCGCCTGTTTGGTGCGGACGGCACTGACCGCGTACATTCAAACATAAACTCAAATGATTCCATCAAAGGCATGAAATTCTTCCAGTCGTTGCGGGGCGCGCTCAATGTTCCTGCGGCAGACTTGGACACTGCAAGTGTAGACGGCGCGTTTCAGGCGGGCAATGCGGCAATGCACATCACCGGCCTGTGGAATGTGGTTCCGTTTGAAAAAGCGGGAATTGACTTTGGCGTGGCTCCACTTCCCGCACTTCCCGAAAACAATGAGCCTGCCGCTTCGTTCAGCGGTACGCGCGCCATGTTTGTGTCTGCCTACACAGACCACCCTGACGAGGCAAATGATTTTGCGCGCTTTTTGATGAGCGAAGAAATGCAGAAATTGCGCTTTGAACTTACGGGTGCGCTTCCGAGTATCAATGTCAAAGTGGACAGCCCCTACATCGACGGATTCTTAAAGCAACTGGACTATGCCTTCCCCATGCCGTCCATTCCAGAGATGGCTATGTACTGGGAAGCAATGAACAACGCCAGCAAGAACATTTGGGATGGCGCGGACGTAAAGGCAGAATTGGATGCGTGCAACGCTTCTATCGTAGGAAAATAACTATGGCACAATTACCAACGGATAAAAGTGCGGCACGAAAAATCAAAGTCACCGCTTCTTGTTTTATGGGGCTGGCGCATCTTGTTTTTCTGCGCGACTATGTAAAAGGCTTTTTCTTTGCAATCTGCGAACTGGCATTCCTTGCCTGTCTTCCCGTGACGCTGAAAAAACTGCTGGGCATGATTACGCTTGGCTCGCCGCATCCAGAACTGCCGATTAAGATGCGTGACAACTCAATTTTCATGTTGATAGACGGTATTCTGTTCGTGGCAATCGTGGTGATTTTTGCCATCGTGTACTGGCTGAGCGTAAAGAGCGCGGAAAAAGGATACGGAGAATACTGCCGCACAGGCGGGCGCACAAAGTCGCAGAAGGAACTGCTGAACACGACGCTCGGAAAATCCTTTCCACTGTTTGGACTTGCGCCCGCATTCATTATGGTAATTGTGTTTGTGGTCATTCCACTGGTGTTCAGCGTGTGCGTGGCATTTACCAATTATTCTGACCCCGCTCATATTCCGCCGAACAACACCGTGGACTGGGTAGGATTTCAGAACTTTGCGGAATTGATTGGCGGACACAACAACTGGTCGGCGGGGTTTGCTCGGGTTGCCGTATGGACGCTCGTGTGGGCAGTGCTTTCTACATTCACTTGCTATTTTGGCGGGCTGATTATTGCCGTCCTTCTAAAAGAGGTGAACATAAAGATTGCGCCCGTGTTTCGGTTCATTTTCATTCTGCCCTATGCCGTTCCAAGCGTCGTTTCCATGCTGGTGTGGAAAAATCTTTTGAACGGTACGTTCGGCATTGTGAACCGCACGCTTATGGCGATTGGATTCATCGAAAGCCCGATTCCTTGGATGGGCACACCGGTCATGGCGCAATTCACTTGTGTGATGGTCAACCTGTGGGCGGGCTTCGGTTATTTTATGTTGCTTTCAATGGGAACGATGACAGCGATTAGCGAGGATATGAACGAAGCGGCGCGCATTGACGGTGCGAGCAAGACGCAGATTCTTATGAAAATCACGATGCCGTTGGTTTTGTACCAAACCCTGCCGCTGATTATTATGAGTTTTGCGCACAATGTGAACAATTTTGGCGCAATCTACTTTTTGACCAACGGCTTACCCACGGTGGCAGATTCGACCACAACGCTTGCGGGCGCGACGGATATTTTGGTCACATGGATTTACAAGCTGACCATTACGCTGATGAAGTATAACTATGCGTCTGTCATTGCGGTGATGATTTTCATCGTGCTTGCACCCTTCGCAATCTGGCAGTTCAGACAGACAAAGGCTTACAAGGAAGGTTCGGTATGATACAGGAAAAAAGAATCAGTCAGGTCAACAGGATTTTTATTTATGTGCTGTTTGCAATTATCTCATTTTTCGTGTTGTATCCGCTGGTATACGTAGTGAGCGGTGCGTTCTCTCCGGGAAACTCCATTGCTTCGCTGAACATCGTGCCGTTTAAGGATGGGTTTACGCTGGAACACTTTGTGCGCCTCTTTACCCGCACGGATTATGGACGCTGGTTTCTGAACACGTTGATTATTTCCGTGGAGACAAGTCTTGCAACTGTAATTATCGCTTCACTTGCTGCCTACGTGTTCAGCCGATTCCAGTTCAAGTTCAAAAAACCGTTCTTGATGAGTCTTTTGATTCTTCAGATTTTTCCATCGTTCGTGGGAATGATTGCCATTTACGTGATTCTGCTCCGCGTGGGCGGACTGGATACGCTGTGGGGTCTGGTTCTAGTCTACACGGCGGGAAACATTCCGTACAATGCATGGCTTGTAAAGAACTACATGGACACGGTCTCCAAAAATCTTGACGAAGCGGCGCGCATTGACGGTGCGGGGCATTTTAGGACGTTCTTCCAGATTATCATGCCGATTGCCCGCCCGATTATTACGTTCTTGGGAATCACCAGTTTTACTGCGCCGTGGATGGATTTTATCTTCCCGAAAATGGTTCTGCGCAGCGTGGACAAGCAGACTTTGGCATTGGGACTGTTCAGCTTTGTATCTGACAAGAAAAATGAGTTTACGGTGTTTGCGGCGGGTGCGCTGATTGTCGCCATTCCGTTCGTGATTTTCTTCCTGTTCACGCAGAAGACATTGGTAACAAGTTTTGGCGGTGCGGCAGTAAAGGAATGAGGAAGATTTCTGCGGGAAGCCGCAATGCGTATTCCCGTTGGCTTTGCAGCCCGCATCCTTATGGGCAACAAATTGGAGAATAAACGATGATTTATAGTTTTGACAACATTAGTATACTTCGCAATGGCAAGCGGTGGTTTCCGACGATGGGCGAAATTCATTATTCGCGCGTGCCGCATCAGTTTTGGGCAGAACGCCTGAACAAAATGAAGGCGGGCGGCGTTGACATCGTGAGTACCTACGTCATCTGGATTCATCACGAAGAGATTGAAGGCGAATACGACTGGACAGGCGACCGCAACCTGCGAGAATTTGCCGCTACCGCAAAAAAATGTGGCGTAAAGTTGTGGCTCAGAATTGGTCCGTGGTGTCATGGAGAGGTGCGCAACGGTGGCTTTCCTGACTGGCTTTTGCACAAAGATTTTGAGCCGCGTACCAACGATGAGAAATATTTTGCCACCGTAGAAAAATGGTACAAAGCGATTTATGCGCAGGTAAAAGATTATATCTGTACGCCTGGACACGCTTCCACAGCAAAAAATCCAATTATTGGCATACAGATTGAAAATGAATTCGGTCATTGTGGAGGTCTGTATGATGAGACAGGCGAAGACCACATGCGCCGTCTGCAAAAAATTGCACAAAACGTAGGATTTAAAGTCGCGCTTTTTACGGCAACGGGATGGGGCGGCGCACGTACTGGTGGAATGCTTCCTGTGATGGGCGGCTACTGTGACGCACCGTGGGATCAGCGTATTACCGAAATTGAACCGAGCGGAAACTATATTTTTACGCACGAGCGCAATGACCACAACATCGGAAGTGACCACGGTTTTGGCTACGGTATTACTTTTGACATCAAAAAATTCCCGTATCTGACGGCGGAACTGGGAGGAGGTCTGCAAGTAACCAGACATCGCCGCACGATTGCAACCGCACAAGATATTGCCGCAGTCGCCACAGTCAAACTGGGAAGTGGCGTAAATCTGTTGGGCTACTATATGTACTGCGGTGGTACGAATCCCGATGGCAAACTGACCACGTTGGAAGAATCGCGGGAAACTGGCTCACTCAATGATTTGCCCGTAAAGTCTTATGATTTCCGTGCGCCAATCCGCGAATTTGGTCAGATAAGCGACACTTTGCGCGAACTCAAGCTGATTTCATACTTTACGCAGGATTTTGGTTCTGAACTGTGTGATTTACCTGCATTTATTCCAAACGATAATCCGAGCGACCCAGAAGATTTTGCTCATGCGCGCTATTCATTCCGCTGTGATGAAAAAGGTTCGCACGGGTATGTGTTCATCAATAATTACGTGCGCCATCATACTATGGCAGGTCACGATAGTTTTTCGGCGACATCTCCCGATGGCAAGACAATATTTCCCTCTGGCAATCTGAAAGACGGCGAATTTTTCTTTTTGCCATTTAATATGGTATATAGCGGCGTAAAAATTAAAACTTCGGCGGCAACTCCGCTGTGTACGCTGGGAGAAAAGACATTCTTCTATCGGACGGCGACTGATAAGGCAACGGCATATTTCTTTGCGTTTGCCGATGATGAGCAGGAAGCGGCGGGCAAAAAGTCATTCGTGGTGCTGACAAAGGCAGATGCACTCAACGCATGGAAAATAACTAACGACCGTTTGTTAATTGCTACTAATAAAACAGTTGCTATAGTTGATGAAAACGAACGAACGATAGTTAGTGGAAGAGGAGAAAGGGCGGAAATCTGCGTCTATCCAGCATTTGAAAAACTACCTAACGGTTGGAAGTCTGTAGGCACGGTGAATAAAAATATCGATGCTGACCTAAATCCTGTGCTGTTTACGCAATATGTGCGCGAAACAAAAGCCGAAAAGGACGTGATGGTAGCAAAACCTGTTGGCAACAACACATATAAATTGGATGTGTCCGCACTGATTTCTGCGCTCAAAACGGGTGCGGCAGATGCTATTTCTGACTGTTTTGTCACCTTGAATTATATTGGCGAAAGCGCGAGAATTTATGCCGTAAAAGACGGAAAACGTATGCTGCTTCTGGATAATTTCTTTGTGGGTGAATCATATCCGTGGGAAATCGGACTGAAACGTTTTGTTGACCAGAACATTGATTTTGCCGATTTGGAACTGGAAATCACTCCGCTGGAAAAAAATGCAAAGATTTATATAGAAAAATGGCCGGAAATCGAAGGAAACAACATTGCAGTGCTTAATTCCGTGTCTTATGAATACGAATGGAGTTATGAACTCTAGGAGGTAAAAAATGGTTGGTATGAAAAAAGTGCTGTTTGCAATTGCGGCATGTGCTTTATTCACTCCCTTGTTCGCTGCGTCAGGAAAAGCCAGTGAAGCCGCATCACAGAAAATCTTCGTGGAAAAAGTCGATGGTCTGACCGATGATTTTATGCGCGGTGTTGACATCAGTATGATTGACCAGATTGAACACTCAGGCGGAAAATTCTACAACGCACAAGGGCAGGAGCAGGACATCTTTCAGATTCTTAAAGATAACGGCGTAAACTGGATTCGCATCCGCCTGTGGAACAAGCCGGTGTATGCAGAAGACCAAAAAGATGCGAACGGCAAAATCATTGCAAAAAAAGGCGACAAAATGGGCGGCGGCAACAATGACTTTGAAACCGACCTGCGCATTGCAAAACGCATCAAGGCTGCGGGGCTGAAATTTATGCTGGATTTTCATTACAGCGATTTTTGGGCAGACCCCGGAAAGCAGTATATGCCGCAGGACTGGAAAAATCTAACACCCGCGCAATTGGAAGCCGAAGTGGAAAAATTTACTCGCGAGACAATCGACCGCTTTACCGCAGAAAATGCTGCCCCCGATGCCGTGCAAATCGGTAACGAATTGAACAGCGGATTTATGTGGCCAATCGGACAGATTTGGACGGACAATCCTGACATCAAAATCGGTGGCATGAAAGAATTTATGAAATTGCTGACCCGCGCTTCAAATGGTGTCCGCACCGCACAGAATGGAAAAAATATCAAAATCATCATTCACCTTGCGGACGGCGGCAGACAGGAACTGTACAAATGGATTTTTGATGAAGTCAAAAAGGCAAAAGTTGACTACGACATCATCGGCCTTTCATTCTATCCGTACTGGCACGGTTCAATCGCGGATTTAAAGGCAAACTTGGAGATGATTAGCAAACGCTACGGAAAGCCGATGGCAGTCATGGAAACCGCTTATGCCTTTACCGAAGAGGATGGCGATGACCAGGGCAACGTGTTCATGGTGTACAGTGACGAGGCGCATGGCTATGTTCCAAGCGTACAAGGACAAGCGACGGCAGTTCGTGATGTGATTGCTGCGGTGGCAAGCGTCAAAGGTGGTTGCGGCGTATTCTACTGGGAAGCAGATTCGATTCTGGCTCACGGCGCAGACCTTTCCGCGACCGAAGGCAACACTTGGGAAAATCAAGCGATGTTTGATTTTAACGGAAAGGCACTCCCCTCGCTTGCTGTGTGGAATCTTGTCGGCGGAAAAGGCGAAGTGGAAAATGTATGGGGTGGCTCGGCAAAACTGGGAAGCAATTTCGTTCCCTACGCCGTCGCAGAAGACGTAAAAATTACCACGAAGCCTGGCACAACGCCCGTTCTTCCCGCAAAAATCAAAGTGATTTTTACCAACGACAGTGAAGGTTTGGTAGACGTAAAATGGGAAGCACACAACTGGGCAGACGAAAAGAATGGCACGGTTGCACTGGGCGGAACGATTGCGGGTTCTTCCTTTAAGCCGACGATACACGTTATTGTCACCGACCGCCAGAACCTCATTGCCGACCCGTCATTTGAAAGCGGAAAAATGGGCAAGTGGAAACTGAACGGCCCTGGAGCCGCCTGCTTTATGGAAAACAACAAAAGCAACGCACACATTGGAAAATGGACATACAAATACTGGCTCGGTTCTGGCTTCAAGTCAATTTTGTCACAGGAGTTCAAGGATATTCCCAACGGCACCTACGAGCTGAGCGTCTGGGCAATGGGCGGCGGCGGCGAGAACAACATCCGTCTGTTCGCGGCAAATTTTGACGGCACGAAAAAACAAGTGACTAGCAAAATCACCAACACGGGCTGGCAGGATTGGCATCAGTACAAAATCAAAGTTCCCGTAACGGACGGAAAAGCGACAATCGGTATCTTCCTTGATACCGTACCCGATTGTTGGGGCAACTTTGACGACATTGAGTTTATAAAGGTGGACTAATATGAAAAAAAGAATGAAAAAAACGACCGCCCTGTTGCTCTCCCTTGCACTTGCCGCAAGCACATTTGCACAGGAAGCAGATGACGGCTTTGTAGTTCCGCTGGACGAAGATTTTTCAAAGGCAGTGATTGCCGCTCCCGCCGCTGTAGCAGCAGGTCCGATGAGCAACGTAAAGCAGGGCCTCTATATTAAACTGACCAGCAGCAACAAATCGCTTATCCGCGACATTGCGACTGGCGAAAAGAAAGGCTACGAATTCGACAATTCGCACCTTATCAGCGAGGCAAACTGGTGGTTCTGGGGTGACATCACACCAAAATTTCATCTTGATACGGAAATTTCTGCGTGGAAATTCGACAAGACCTTGTATCAAGCGAACAGTTACGCGGACAATGTTCCCAATGTTACTTGGGGTGATGGTTTGCAAACATTGGCTTCCATGCCGTTCAGTTTTGTTTCTGGAATGAATGATAATGCAATCGGTGCGTTCAACAAAATGGGCTTTACGATTATTACACCGTGGATAGAGGCAAAATTCGGCTACGGAAACCTGAAGGCAAACGGAATGCTTGACTGGAAAGGAATCTACCACGTAATCGACCGCTGGAACGATGTAGGAAAAGGCTTTACGGAATTGAGGCTAGGAAAAGATGTGCGCAGACAGGGCAATGTGACTATAGATGCAACCGCCGCATTCAGCAGAATGCACGGTACGTATGGTCTATATGATTTGCTTGATGTAAAATATGGCGAAGACGAACGCAATCCGCTTGTAGAAGGTGCGCTCACATTCGGAAGTTATACCACGGCAAGCGAACTGTTCCGCTATAATGAGGCAAACAAAAGTGCGATGAGCGCGTATCTTGCCATTGCTCCAATTGAGCCGCTTAAACTTGAGGTGCATGGCATTGGAACTTTCGGCACGGACATTGATTTGAACAGTGATGCGGTTGCCATTGCCGGAAGAATCGGTTGGAAGGCGGAAAAATGGTCGGCAAGCGTGATGGAAAGTTATGCCGCAAAGAATGTTCATTCTGTGTGGGGTGCTGACGGACAGCCCTATGACAACATCAACGCAAACAAAGCGACTACGCAGATTGATGTGTCGGTTTCTCCAAAAGACGTGTTCAGTTTCGGGCTTGATCAAGGAATCAGCATTGTGCTGAACGACGAAGAGAGTCCGAGCAAGCATAGCCAGTATAAAGACTTCATTTCATTCCGAACGCAGCCGTATGCGGACATTGATTTGAGCGCGGTAACGGACAAAGATATTGCAATCGGCTTGTACGGCGTAGTGACCTTCGACAAAATCGCCGAGGCATCAAAGACCGACAAATCGCTGGAAACTACATTTAAGGAAGCGGGCATTGAGTTGCGATTCGGCGATGTGGCGACCTACCTTAAAAAACTCACCTTTGACTATGCGGTTAAAGCCAACGCAAAATGGGAAATGGAAGCAAGCACAACCGACAGCTACGACCTTGGCGAAATGTACCACAGTCTTATGCTCGGTGCAAACATCACGGACAACTTCAACATCAACGGAGGTGCGCTCTATCGCTACTGGGTAGACAAAGAGGACAAGCAGCAACCCTATGGACTTGCGCTTGGATTTGCTTTCAACAAAACGCCGCTTCCGGGTCACCCGAAATTCTGGATGCACTTTGTCTATGGCATGGATCCGTATGAGGACGATAATTTCAGCGTATACCGTGCCGACCACATCTACAAAAAACCCTTGCACCGCACGTATCTGTTGAATCAGCTGACGGACAGCGCAAGCGACAAAAACACGTCAAGTTATGTCCGCATGGGCCTGATTTGGGACATTCAGTAAGGAGGCAGAGCATGAAACGAACAATTTTTATAAAAGGACTGATTTTTACCGCCCTATGTGCCCTTGTACTGACTTTGACCTCTTGCGCCGATATAAACGGACTGCATAATCAGCAGGCGGCAAAAGTGACGTTTGTCTTTACCAATTTCGCGGCTATTGAAGATGGAGAATACACGTTACCCGGTAATTTTAACAGTTGGGATAATGAAACGACAGCGATTACCATAAAATCTGGCGAAGGAACATCAAGTGCCATAACTATCAAAGACGCAAACATTAAGTTTTCGATAGTAAAGCCAAAGTCTTGGTTACGCGCATGGTATCCCGCCGTAAAAGGCAACGCCATTGATGAAAACAGCGCGGGAACTCCGTACTGGAATTTTTATATTGATGGTCTGGATTTGAATGCCGGAGAATTGACCCTTATTATTGATGGCACTAACACCGCTAAAGTTGTACCGACAGTAAAGTAACGAGGAGACGAACATGAAAAGAACAATTGCACAGATACTGTTTACTGCTTTTGGAACTCTTGCGCTCCTTTGTGGGGCAACTTCCTGCGAGGCATTGCAAGACTCGTTGAGCAGCGAACAAACACAAAAAGTAAAAGAAGATTCGGGAATCGCAACCTATGCGTCATCGGTAAAGGAGTGGTACTACAACGGACTTGCCACAAGCGATATGTCCACTTCTGCAATAAAACTTGGCGATGACTACTATCCGCAGAGTTTTTTGCTTACGTTTGGCAAAAAGATTGCTCTGAATGGACTTGCTGGCAGCATCGAACTTATGTACACGGATGCGGATGGCAACGATGCGACAAAAACATTCTCTTCGATAAGCGGGTCATTTACGAGCGATTACACGGGCTACAGAATTGATATGAGTGATGTTCTGAAATATTTTAATACTGTAACCATTCCCAGTGGAACAGCCGTGATGAACGTAAAGGCAAGCGGATTTGTTTGTGCCGAGGGAAGTCAAAGTGGCAGGGCGATTACTCCGTTTGAGGCAAAAGGAATCGCAATAAAGCCATTGCTCAACGAAACAACGGTCGATTTTTCTATTCAGGGATATTCCACGACATCAAAAATCGAATTAGGTCTGAATGGTGCCGTTTCCTTTGAGAATGGTACGCACGAGGTAACGGCAAAGGTTTCTACCGCAGGAGAAGGGGAAACACAGTCTTCGTATGTATTTACGGTAAGCGCGGCAGGAAATACGATTACGTTCGTGCCAAAAACAAGTACGATTCCTGCTGACGGAACAAAAGTCCTTGTAACGCTAAAAGGAATTCTTCCCGCGGGATGCGGGCACAGCGTTTCGCAGGATATAACGCTCTCATTCTCAAAGTATAAAATCGTTATTGACGGAAAGAAAGACGCAAATTTTGCCGCAAACAAAGGCGCAACGATTATTACCGATGATTCAGAAGACCAAAATGCATTTGCCGGCTTAGGCTACGATGTTTCTACGCAGACCGATTTGCGCGAAATTGCCATTACAAGCGACAACGAATATTTGTACATTGGCGTAAGCGGAACTTTGGCACTGACATGGAACAATCCGCTGGTCATCCAAGTTTCTAACGGAAAGGTGACTGGTGCAGATGGCGCAAAAGCTACAGTTCATGCGGCAGACAAAGAATCATATACATCGGTGGCAAGAAAAACGATACAGCCCAATGTGTACATCGCGCATCAGCCGGGTAAGAATGATGACGGAACAGGATATTGTTCGGCGTATGCGTATGTAACTTCCAATACGGACATAACCTCATCAATAAAGTGCGCTCCTTTTGGATGGACACAGTCAACGATAGGCTCATTCCTTGAATATGCGATTCCGCTTAATGCAACAACAGGGCTTTCCGTGGGCGACACCGTGAACATTATTGTTGCGGCAAGTCTTGGTTGGGATGAAGGATATGCCGTGGTCGATGCTTGTCCGAGCAGCGCGGTCACTTACAATGACAGCGACCATTTGGATGTAAAATACAATTTTACAAACGGAATTTCATATACAATTCCGAGTTCAAATTAAGGGGGGAAGAAAAAATGAAAAAAACTTCTGTGTTCAAATATTTTTCTGCCGTAGCGATTTGTTCAGTTCTGCTTTTTTCTTCTTGCGATGTGCCTGAATATTCTGCGGAGACTGTAACAGCGGGAAGCAATACAGGCAAATCCTTTACGGATTACAATTCGTATTCGATTACACCCATAGATTCTTCCAAAGTTGGCTCTGATTTTATGCGAGGTGTTGACGTAAGCGAAGTAGAGGCATTGGAAGAATTAGGGCAAAAATGGTACGACAGCGACAATACTGAAAAAGATGTATTCAAGATTTTGGCAAATCACGGCGTAAACTGGGTTCGCATCCGCATTTGGAATGACTATACTGTTGCCTTGAACGACAGTTGGGGACCGTATGGCTACAATAACCTAAAACGTACCATCGCTATGGCAAAGCGGGCAAAAGCGGCGGGGCAAAAGATTTTCCTTGATTTTCATTATTCTGACAACTGGGCAGACCCTGGTAAGCAGTACATCCCAGAAGCATGGAAAAAATATGTTGAATCAAATGGCACGGCATTGGAGTCTTCTGCGATTGATATTACAGGGCTTTCCAAAGCGGTTGCCGATTATACGAGCGAAGTGCTGAACGCGATGAAGGCAGAAAACTGTTTGCCCGAAATGGTTCAACTGGGAAACGAGATGCAGGGCGGAATCTTTACGCGCACAAGGACAAACGCAACGAGTGCGACAGGTTCTGATGGAATCGAAACAACGTTGACTTTTGACCAGCAGTATACTATCTTAAAAGCCGCAAAAAAAGCCGTAAAAGACATAGACGATTCTATTCTTGTCGCCCTGCACTGTACGAACAACAGGAACACGTTGAACAGTTTTATAAACGGATTTGTTACTAATGTTGACCCCGATGTTGTGGCAATTTCTTACTATCCGTACTATTCAAGTCACGGATTGGACTCAGAACTTGCAGGCTTTATGGACAAGATTGTTGCAAAAGGAAAGAAAGCGATTATCGCAGAAATTTCGTATTCGTATGATATAAATGCTTATACGGACAATACAAACAATCAGTTTTATACGACGCAAGAAACAAACAGTGCAGCATCTCTTTCTGGCTACAGCGGGGTGAAAGACGGCAAGATTGTGGGCAGCGTCGAAAACCAAGCGGGTGTGCTGAAATATGTGGCAGAAACCGCTGGCACAAATTGTTCCGGAATATTCTACTGGGGCGGCTGTTATTTGGGCATAGAACCAAAGACAGGCCTAAAAATGAGCAGCGCATGGGAAAATCAGGCGTTGTTTGATGTGAACGGCAAAATTCTGCCAAGTGTAGATGTTTTTGCCATGAAATAATTGGGAATTTGCGCAAAATGCGTTATACTCTATAGTGTGGCATATTGCGTGTATTCATATTATTGTAGAATTCATAATCTGTAGGAGGAATTTATGAAAACTATGAAAAAGTTGAGCGGAATTTTGATTTCGCTGTTTTTGATGGTAGGTTTGGCATGTTCATTCGTGTCATGTTCTAATGATGACGATGGTAGTGATACGACTCCAGAGGTGGTAAATTATTCCATTAGTTTTGAAGAAGATACCTCTGCACTGAGCGTTAATGTTGATGAATCAATTACCCTCACCGTCAAGGAAAAAACGGGTACATGGAAAATCAGCACCGATGAAACATCTGGGTCGCTAAAAGTGGAAGAAACGGCTACTGGATACAAGATTACCGGTGTTTCAGAGGATGCAAATGCTAAGTTAAAACTGTATCCTGTAGAAGCAGGTGATGAAACAAAATATGACGTTGAGTTGACGATTAACGTTGTCCAGCCATATTACACGCTGAATCTGACATTGAACGATGCGGTGGCAGCAAAGGCAGCGAGTATCAAAGTAACCTATGGCCATAAGAGTACAAGTACTGAAACCGTAGATGCGATTTATACTGCTGGCGAAAAAACTGCGAAGGCAAAATTAAAGAAAGCCCTTGCAGGATATGAATTCTTTGAAAATATAAAGGTTGTCGTTACTGACGCTAATGGAGCAGAAGTCAAGACCGAACTGGCTTCAACTGCTGGCGATAAGGCAGATAATTATGGCGCGGGCTGGTTCAAATATACCGCAGAAGGCTTTACAGGATTTACTGTGTCAGCATATGTAGAACAAACTATGACGCTTACATTGAATTTCCCTGAGTCATCAGGAATAACAAGTGTAAAAGTGCAGTATTATTCTGCTGACATCTCTAAGAGTGATTTGAAAGACACGGATGGAAAGACCGAGACAGTTACAGTAACATCAAATACAGCAACTTTAACGCTTTCTAAAGAGTACGCATCTAGTTGGGGGTACAACGCAAATATTACTGCGTATGCTGGCGAAACCGATGTAACGAGCAAGATTACTGGTCTGACATCTACGGACACAACCTTTGGTGGCGATTGCTCTAAAATCTATTTTGCATTTGTTGCTAATGGAACGACAACGGTTACGGTCGCGTATTCCGCAGAAGAATACAAAGAATTGTTCTCAAAAGAATATACGCTTACTGGTGACCCTGTATTGATTTTTACAAAGGCAGATGTAAAAGGTTATACGTTTACGGCACTCAAATTTAAAGTAACAGGAGTAGCGGCTCAAAGCAACTGGGTTACCTTAACCGCAGGAGCGGCTTGGGCTGGAGAGACAAAACTAGAAACAAAAACAAAAGATGGCGATACCTATACTTTTACAGGTGCTGTGGCAGAATCAAATCTTGCAAGTTATGCGTCTGACGGCATTGGTATTGCAGGTACAGAAGGAACAGTTACTGTAAAGGCCTATTATATCGGTACGTTTGACGAAGCAAAGCACAATGAGACAGAAGCGGCAACTGCGGAAAAAACATTGGTTGAGAATAAAGCCATTACGCTTGCAAGTGAATGGACATATCCGACAATTATTGATAAAAGCGAATTTGCCAATATGACTGTTAAAAAGATTGATGCAACGCTTACATTGGCAGGAACATTGGCATCAGGCAATATTGCTGTTGGTGGCAGTACATGGGGAAAGAATTTTACCTGGCCGAGCGGTGAAGAAACTGCTTTTACCATCAGCATTGATTCTTCTACTACTATTGCAGATATTGTTGCTAATGGCTTTGGCATCGGCGGAGATTACGCAGGAAATGCAACGCTTACTGTAAAGGTGACGTATGAAGTTACTAATTAATTGGCTACGATAAGGCAACTCTTTCGTACATGAACAGACGGTCGCCCCACACAGGCGGCCGTTTTTTATTCAGCGGATATATTCTTTTCCCGCCGCGCCGAAACCCACTTGCACACATGGAAGAACACAACACTTCCGATTACCGCGCCCAAAGTATCCGCCATCCAGTCAAATGGCGAGCTGCTGCGTCCCGGCGTAAAATACTGATGAATCTCGTCCACAATGCCGTACGCGGACACAATCGCAATCGGCAGTGCAATTCTCCATTTTGCGGGAAGATTAACCCATACGCCAAACGCCACCCAAAACGAAAGCCCCGCAAAACACACGCAGTGAACCAATTTGTCCGCGTTCCAAAAATCGGGCATCGACTCAATTTTTTCCTGAGAAGAAAGATACCAACTGCACGCGAAGATAAAAGCGGCGGGAAGCCAGCGAAGAATAACTTTTAGGGATTTCATACAATCATTTGTCTCCATTGTCTTTCTGTAATTCTAAGGAAGTGTAAGTATAGGCTGTTGTAATGTC
>JAFSJX010000097.1 GCA_017449285.1 Treponema sp. | reverse complement strand
TGACTTTGGCGAAAAATACAAGTATTCTGCAAATACAGGAATGTACGACATTGTAAACGCATTGGAGTGGATTAAGAAAAATATTTCAAACTTTGGAGGCGACCCGGACAATGTTACTATTTTTGGAGAATCGGGTGGCGGCGCAAAAGTTCTTGCCATGATGACAAGTCCTAAGGCAAAAGGTCTTTTTCACAAGGCAATAAATGAGAGCGGCGCAACAGAAAATATGGGCGTTGAATTTCAAAGGCAGGATTACAGCAGGGAGCTTGGAAGATTGATTGTCTCAAAACTCGGTCTTACAGCAAAATCAATAGAAGAAATTCAGAATGTAGATGCAGTCCGCCTTATGGAAGTTGCAGCCCAGTCTCAGAATGAAATTGCTGCAAAATACAAGATTCCGGTTTCCATTGGCGAAGGTTACGCTATGGAGTGGGAACCTGTTGAAGACGGCGACTTTATGCCTACTAATCCTGTGCTTGAAAAAGGATTTGCCGCCGCAGGAAAAAACATTCCCTTGCTTATCGGAAGCAATCTGAACGAATGGACAATATGGATGCCTGTTACTGCACACCCGAATATGAGCAATGCAGAACGAACTGAATACAAAAAGGCATATCCTAACGAAGATGAATCGACAGCTCCGCTTGTAGACACGCTTCTTCGTCTTCCGCTCCTCAAAATCACTGCCCACAAAGCTGACCAAAATGGAGCAAAGGTTTATTCATACATTTTCACCAAGCAGGTGAACGCACAGACGGGAGCCTCGCACACGGTAGAAATCCCTTACGTATTTGCAAATGCAAATGACCCGCTTTCAAAAATCATCAGCACGGCGTGGGCGAACTTTGCAAAGAACGGCGTTCCGAGTGCAGACGGATTGCCTGAGTGGGAAGCCTACACCCGAGAAAGCGGAGCTGTCATGATTTTAGATGATGAAAGCTATCTTACCCACCACCACGACGAGGCACTTCTAAAAATGCTTGCACCGGAATATCAGTGGTAAAAAATAGGGGCTGTTCGTCATTGCCGTGTCCGACACGGCAATCGACTAAAGAATATGTATTCAGTTGGCGACGGCAAGGTTTTTAAACAGGAGCAGAAAATGAAATACACAGAACTTGGAAACACAGGAATTAAAATCTCCCGCATCTGTGTGGGCGGAATGAGCTTTGGGGCGGCTTCGGACAAGTTTCAGCCGTGGACGCTGGACGAGAAAGAATCTCAAAAGATGATTCGCCATGCCTACGATTTGGGCGTGAACTTCATTGATACCGCAAATTGTTACAGTTTCGGAACGAGCGAGGAATACATCGGGCGCTCTGTTAAAGCGCTGGGAATTCCCCGTGAAAAAATCGTGCTTGCCTCGAAGGTCTACTTTAATGACGGAAAACTTTCAAAAAAGGCAATCCTGCGAGAAATTGACGGAACGCTCTCCCGTCTGGGCACGGACTATCTTGACCTCTACCAGATTCACCGCTTCGACTTTTCCACACCCATTGACGAAACAATGGAAGCCCTAGACAGTCTGGTTCGCGCAGGGAAAGTGCGGGCAATAGGAGCCAGCGCAATGTACGGCTATCAGTTCCATAACATGCAGATTGTAGCGGAAAAGAACGGCTGGACGAAATTCTCCACCATGCAGAACCACTACAATCTCTTGTACCGCGAAGACGAGCGGGAGTTGATTCCGATTTGCGCTCAGTACGGCGTTTCCCTCATTCCCTACAGTTCCCTTGCAGGCGGACACCTTGCCCACAAGGACTGGGAAACCAAAAGCAAACGCAGCCAGACCGACAAGGCTCTTCACGACAAATACGACGGCGAAAAAGAAAACAACATGGAAATCATCGCCCGTGTGGCTGATTTGGCAGAAAAACGCGGCGTTACGATGACAGAAATCGCTCTTGCATGGCATTTGACTCGCAGAGTTGCAAGTCCGATAGTTGGAGCAACCAGCGAAAAACACTTTGATGATGCAGTCCGTGCCGTTGATTTGACTTTGACCGCCGAAGAAATCGCTTTCTTGGAAAGCTCATACAAGCCCCATAGAATCGTGGGTGCCTTGAACGAAGAAAATGCAAAGGCGAATTTTGATAAATGGACTGTAAAAAAATAAGGCATAAAATGAAAAAGATTCTTGCACTTGCATTTCTGACCACAATAGCAGCCTCAGCTTTTCCAGCTGGAATCGAATTCGGAAAAGACAATATCCGTGGTTTCACCTTTGACAATGTACTTCATTCGGATTCAGACGGCGACATTCACTTTGGACTTTATATTCCAAAGACTTACGACGGAAAAGAATCGTACGTACTTTTTGTAACGCTCCCCGGCTACGAAGGACTTCATTTTCAGGGCGTGGGTAGAAACATTAAAGCAGAGGACTACGGAATTGAAGCACAAAAATATAACGCTAAGATGATTGTCGTGGCTCCTCAGCTTTCGGATTGGAGGATGACAAGCGCAAAACAGACT
>JAFSJX010000096.1 GCA_017449285.1 Treponema sp. | reverse complement strand
GGAACGATCACCAGCTCTTTCGGATCACCGAGCCTTGCATAGACGTCCTCGGAATAGTAGCGGGAGTGGGCGTTCTCTCCAGCGATCAGCATGACCGGTCGCGGGGAGATGTCCTCAATGTGACTCATCAGGTCAAAATCGAAGAAGGACAGCGGCGTGGTCTGCGTCCAGGCTCCGGTGGAGTTGATAGAGCGCGGATGGTAAGCCCGCTTGATGTAATACTGCCAGAAGCTTTGGGTCACCGGATCGAGATTGCCGATGATCTCCTCCGGGATGGAGCCAAGGCCACCCAAGCCCGCCCCATGTGCACTTTCTTGACACCGTGTCAGCATTTCCGCTATAGTGACACTATGAACGGCAACCGCCGTCATAACGGAGCAAACTATGCCACGACATTCAGACGAACGCACCGAGAACAGGCGGCAGGAAATCATCAATGCCTGTCGGAAACTCTACAAGACGATGGGCTTTAGGGACATCACTCTCAAGGAAATCAGCACTGCAACGAGCCTCAGCCGCCCGTCTATCTACAATTACTTTGAAACAAAAGAAGAAATCTTCCTTGCCATCATGCAACAGGAATATGAGGCGTGGGTCGCAGACCTCACCGCTATCACCACGGCGCACGAAACGCTTACACACGGCGAATTCTCCTCGCTCCTTGCGCACAGCCTTGAAAACCGCCCCGACCTGCTCAAACTGATGAGCATGAACCATTTTGATATGGAAGAGAACAGCCGTCTGGAACGCCTTGTCGAGTTTAAGCGAGCCTACGGATCCTCTCTTTCCGCCGTGGACGCGATGCTGCAAAAGTTCTTCCCGTCGTTCACCGAGCGCCAACGGCAGGACTTCATCTACACCTTCTTTCCGTTCATCTTCGGTATCTATCCTTACGCCGTCGTCTCGGAACGCCAGCGCGATGCAATCACACAGGCAGGGCTTGACTTCAAGTACCTTTCCGTCTACGAAATCACCTACAACGGCATTCTGCGGCTCTTGGAAGAATAAATTTCCCTGTCCGTGCATTTTTATCTTGACAGTATGTCAGAATAGCGTTATAGTGGAATCATAATCACTGACACACTGTCAGAATAAGGAGATTCCATTATGGTAAATGACACGAACAGTACCCTTCCGAAAATCGCGCTCGGCGCATGGGCGTGGGGAAACGACGGCACTTTCGGCGGAGAGCTTGGCGCGGACACGCTCCGCCCCATCTTTGACGCGGCAATGAAGCAGGGCTTGAATCTGTGGGACACCGCCTTTGCCTACGGCATGGGAACGAGCGAGAAAGTACTTGCGCTCTTTCTCAAAAACCTGCCGCGCGATTCTTTCCTTGTGTCCGACAAGTTCACGCCGCAGTGTGTCTCGGAAAAATCACCGGCGGCATTCAAGAATATGATTGAGATGCAGCTTTCCCTGATGAATCTCGACCGCTTCGATATCTACTGGATTCACAATGTCGTGGACGCGCCCTTCTGGATTGAGGAGCTTGCGAAGTATTTTGAGGGCAGTGAAACCGCCCCTCTCATCGGCGTGTCGAACCACAACCTTGCGGAAATCAAGCAGGCGGCGCAGATTCTCCGCGCGCACGGGCTTCGCCTTTCCGCCGTGCAGAACCATTACAGCCTCATCAACCGCTCGTCCGAAGATTCGGGCATCCTTTCGTGGTGCAGGGAAAACGGCGTGACCTTCTTCTCGTACATGGTGCTGGAGCAGGGGGCGCTTTCGGGCAAGTACGACACCGCCCACCCCATGCCCGCAGGGAGCGCGCGGGCGGACACCTACAATCCCGTGCTTGACAAGCTAGAAGTCCTGAACGCGAAGCTCAAAACCCTCGCGGAAAAACACGGCGTGGAAACAGCGCAGATTCCGGTAAGCTGGGCAATCGCAAAAGGAACGCTCCCGATTATCGGCGTGACCAAGACAAAGCATGTGGACGACGCGGCAAAGGCGGCGAAAGTCACGCTCACGAAAGAAGAAATCGCCGACCTTGAAGAGACGGCGGAAAAACTGAACATCAACGCAGTCCGTTTCTGGGAAAAAGTAATGGACTAAAGGGGGATAAAAATGAAAAAGAACATCGGCGCAGCATTGGCACTGTACCCCGCGCCCCTCATCGTGGTGGGGGCGATGGCTGGCAGGAAGCCCACTTGGACGCTCGTGGCGCACGCGGGCACGGTGGCGCATTCGCACCTCATGGTGTCGCTTTCACAGGCGCACTTCATCAACAAGGCGATTCTGGAGACAAAGCGGCTTTCGGTGAATGTGGTTGACGAAAGCTGGCTTAAGGAAGCCGACCTCATGGGAACGACGAGCGGTGCGAAGACCGACAAGTCGGGCGCGTTCACATTCACGCTCGGCGAAAACGGCGCACCGCTCATCGACAAGGCGAAAATCTCGATTGAGTGCGAGGTCGAGCAGAATGTGGAGGTCGCCAAGTTCGACAACCTCATCTGCAAGATTCTCGCCACCTACGCGGACGAAGCCGTGCTGAACGAGGCGGGAAAAATCAGCTACCACCAGTTCAAGCCCGTGCTGTTCGAGTTCCCCACCTACGAATACTTCGTGACGGGCGGAAAAGTCGGCGACTGCGGACGGATGAACAGATAACACTTTTACATAAGGAGAACATCGTATGAAACTCACAAAATCACTTTTATCGGGAGTCGCAATCGCGCTCTTGGCTACATCGTGCGCAAGCACAAAAGGGGGAAACATGAATCCAACATCGGCAAAAATCGACACAAAGAACGAGCATTACACTTTTGAGCTGGCAGAGGGCGTAACGCGCACCAAAGTCACATTCCGAAACCACTTCGGAATCGAACTTGCAGGAGACCTGTACGCGCCAAAAGACTCGCCCGCAACGGGAAACGCCGCGCTCGCAATCTCAGGACCGTTCGGCTCGGTAAAGGAGCAGTCATCGGGCTTCTACGCAAACCAGATGGCAAGCCGTGGCTACATCGCGCTCGCGTTCGACCCAAGCTACACGGGCGAGTCGGGCGGTGAGCCGCGCTATATGAACAGCCCCGACATCAACACCGAGGACTTCATGGCGGCGGTGGACTACCTTTCCACGCGGAGCAACATCGACCCGGAGAAAATCGGCATCATCGGAATCTGCGGCTGGGGCGGCATGGCACTGAACACGGCGGCAATCGATACGAGAATCAAGGCGACCGTCGCAAGCACGATGTACGACATGAGCCGCGTCACTGCGAACGGCTATTTTGACAGCAACAACAACGCCGACGCGCGAAACGAGGCGCGAAAAGCATTGATGGCACAGCGCACCGAGGACTTCAAGACGGTACAGGAGGGCGGCACTTACAAGCTCGCCGGCGGCGTAATCGACCCGCTCCCCGACGACGCACCGTATTTCGTCAAAGATTATTACGCCTACTACAAGACTTCGCGCGGCTACCACGAGCGTTCGCCCAACTCAAACGGGGGCTGGGCAGTTCAGGCGGGAACTTCGCTTCTGAACACAAAACTGCTTGCCTATTCCGACGAAATCCGCAGCGCGGTCATGGTCTTGCACGGCGAAAAGGCGCACAGCCGCTACATGGGCGAGGACGCGTTCAAACGGCTTACGGGCGACAACAAGGAGCTTGTCATCGTGCCGGGCGCAAGCCACACCGACCTTTACGACGGCGGCGAGACAAACGCGATTCCGTTTGACAAACTCGCAGACTTCTTCGGGAAATATTTGAAGTAGAAAAATAGGGGCGGTCCCCCAACGGTGGTTTCGACTTCGCTCAACCACCGTTGGGGGCGCTATGTCCGCCCTTCGCTAACGCTCATACCTGCCATTCGGCAGGTACTTCGGGGCTACCAGCGCTACCGCAAACTTGTACAGTAATTGGGAGTTGCTATGAAAAAAATCATCTTAGCCTTAACGGCATTTTTTCTTTTTACGATGACCACCTGTGCAAGCGGAAGTACAGACACGGTGGTTTCGACAGGCTCAACCACCACAGGAGAAACCACCACAGGAGAAACAATGAACATCACGCTGACAGTTGGCACAAAGACATTTGCCGCCACGCTTTCCGACAATGCGACCACCCGCGCACTCATCGGCAAGTTTCCGCTCTCTGTGGACATGAGCGAACTGAACGGAAACGAATACTACGCCTACTTGGACGGCTCGCTCCCCGCCGCAAGCAAGAATCCGCGAGCGATTCAAGCGGGCGACATCAAGCTCTACGGCACAAACTGCCTCGTGATTTTCTACAAGTCATTCAGCACGAGCTACAGCTACACCGACCTCGGCTCAATCAGCGATACGGCGGGCTTGCTCGACGCGCTCAAAGCGAGCGGCGGAAAAGTCACCTTCTCGCTCGCACAGTAAAAAAATCGTTGCATATTCAGCGCGATTTTATTACTGTCTTATGTATGTGGATTTTATTTGCAACCGGCTCAGCAGTTTTTGCAGCCCTTACTTCAATTCTTGCAAAAATCGGTATTGCAGGCGTGAATTCAAATCTTGCCACAGCAATAAGGACAGTTATCGTTGTTGCAATGGCATGGTTTATGGTTTTTATAACCGACTGTCAGGGTGGAATCAGCTCAATTTCTCGCAAAAGCTGGATTTTTCTGATTCTTTCAGGGCTTGCAACCGGGGCAAGCTGGCTCTGTTACTATAAGGCGCTTCAAACTGGAGAAGCTTCAAAAGTTGTTCCTATTGATAAAATGAGTGTCGTTCTTACACTTATTCTTGCATTTATTTTTCTGCACGAACAAGTAACTCTTAAAAGTGTAATCGGCTGCCTACTTATTAGTGCAGGAACGCTTTTTATGGTGCTGTAAAAGAATAAAAAAATTTCTGTCGCGACGTAGCTTACGCTTTTTGTTTTATTTTACATACGATTCTATCATGTTCCAGTCAGAGCATCTCTTAAAATGCTCTTCTGGAAGTTCGCAGTCATGATTCCACGGACGGTCAAAAACCAGAACCTGTATGGCAGGTAAATGCGCAAAAAACTTAAAGGCTTCTGGGGAATCCTCTACTGCATAATCAAAATGCATTTTGTAATAATCTTCTAATTCCAGCGTAAATTCACTCCCTTTAATAAAAGCGTCACGTCCGTATTTATTCAGACAGAATAATGGCACCCTACCAAGTCCATGCTGATTAAGCCATTGCCGCGATGCATCAAAAGCCGCAGATGGCCGTCCTGTGATGATTTTAACATCGTGCCCTTTATCAATCCAGTTATTGATAGTTTTAACAGCACCCGGAGTTTCAGCATAAGATAACAGCACCTCTGGAGTGTGCCCTTTTACCATCATCGTATTGTATTGCTCTTCTGTTAGAGAAAACGACTTTTGCAAATTAAAATATTGTATTTCGTTATATGGAACAGTAACCCCATACAGTTCCGCTACCACGGAATCTGCACGCGCGAGGAAGTTTTCATCATCACGAAACTCGTTCCATGGTCAAGCGCGCCCGACGCGGACATTGACGATTCATTGCGGAAACACAGGCTTTCATACATCGATTTGGTCTTACTCCATCAGCACGGCTCAAGCGACGACGCGGTGTACAGGGCGATGTGCCGCGCGGTCAAGGTGGGAAAAATCCGCTCAATCGGCATCTCGAACTTCTACACGCAAAAGGCGGTCAGCCGCTTCATCACGGACTTCGACATTCCGCCCGCCGTGGTGCAAAATGAAAATCATCTTTTCTATCAGAACAACGCCCTGCGCGACTGGGCGGCAAGGCAGGGCATTTTCATCGAAAGCTATTACCCCTTCGGCGGTCGCGGACACACCAAAGACCACTTGCAGAACAAGACCGTTTTGGAAATCGCAAAAGCCCACGGAAAAACGGCGGCGCAAGTCATCGCACGGTGGCACATTCAGGCGGGCTATATCGCCGTTCCGGGGAGCGGGAATCCCGCGCACATCGCGGAGAACTTCGCCGTGTGGGATTTTTCGCTCACCGAAAGCGAGATGAAGCAACTCTCCGCGCTCGACACTGGCAAACGGTACGAGAACTGGTAGCGGAGTTCGGCTTATCACTATTCCGCTTCTTTCGCCAGCTCCGCAAGCAACAGCCGCCAGTCGTCAGCCTTGTCGCGGCGGCACACTGCGTAAAATGTTACGTTCATCTCCGGGTCGGTAAGCGGAACTGCAACACGATTTTCTGGAAGTGAGAAATGTTTTGTGCGGTCGGAAATAAAGCTTGGCATGTCTGTTGCGCCCACTATCTGCGGAAGAGAATCGTTTTCGTTACGGCGTTCTATGCGGATAAACTTTGCATCGGGGATTTTTTCCTGCTTCACTTTGTCCCAGAAGCCGATGTCATCGTACATTACAAAAGTTTCGCCCGCAAGGTCAGCAAGTTTGAGAGATTTGCGGCCCGCAAGCCGGTGATTTTTTGGAAGCATAACAGAAAGGCTTTCTGAAAAATATTTCTGACTTTTGAATTCAGCGTCGTCCAGCGGATGCAGAAGAACAATCATCTGATAAACATCGTCGGTAAGAGCACGCAATAGATGTGCTTCGTTGTCGTTGATATCAAAACGTGCCTCAATTCCCGGATACAGCTTTTGTGCAGCTTCAGTCACAGTCGTTGCAGGCATAATGGCAACTGAACCGACGGCAAACTTCTTTTTAAGACCTGCCTTCTCGCGGGTCTTTTCTATCATCTCATCCTGTAGCGAAAGAATCTTTTCTGCATAGCCTGCCGCCAGAACCCCCGCCTCATTCAAAGCCACATGATTTTTTGTGCGTTCAAAAAGCGTCACTCCAAGTTCGCCTTCAAGCTTCTGCATTGCCCGGCTGATTGAAGGCTGTGTCGTTCCGAGTTCTTCGCCCACACGACTGAGTGTTCCATATTTTTTTACAGCAGCAAGCAGCCGCAGTATGTATGTTTCGATGAACATGATTTAGTTTAACATGGAAAGATACACTTGTCCACTATGCGTGGTGCGTATACTCGTATAAAAAAGTAGTATTGTACTTATGGAACTTACTGCTGATATATTAAAAATGCGTTAGGGCATGGAGCGCCTGCGAAGCAGCCGACCGCAACGAAGTGAGGACGGTGAGCGTTAGCGAAGTGCGGAACGCCCGACCCGAGCGTAGCGAGGGTAACGCCCATAAGAACGGAGGCACTAATGTTCACAAATGAATTAACTTTACCAAACGGAAACAAAATCCCGCAGCTCTCTCTTGGAACCTGGCTCATTGACGACGGGATTGTGGCTGACGCTGTAAAATCGGCAATTTCGCTCGGCTACAGACATATTGATACAGCTCAGGCTTACGGAAATGAACGCGGAGTTGGCGAAGGAATCAGGCAGAGCGGAATCGCACGTGAAGAAATCTTTTTGACTACAAAAATTGCGGCTGAAAATAAAACTTACGAAAGTGCGGCGCGCTCAATTGACGAATCGCTTTCAAAACTGGGGCTCGACTACATCGACCTGATGATTATTCACAGTCCGCAGCCATGGGTAGAAGTGAATCAGAGCGAGAACCGCTATTTTGAAGAAAACCGAGAAGTATGGCGTGCTCTGGAAGATGCCTATGCGGCAGGAAAAGTTCGCGCAATCGGAGTTTCAAACTTTTTGAAGGATGACCTTGAGAACATTTTGAAGACTGCAAAAATCAAGCCGATGGTGAATCAGATTTTGTGCCACATTTCAAACTCTCCTCTTGAGCTGATTGACTGGTGTACATCGCAGGGAATTTTGACCGAAGCCTACTCACCTGTTGCCCACGGCGAAGCTTTGAAAAATGAAAGCATTATCGCAATGGCTCAAAAGTACGGCGTTTCGGTGGCACAGCTTTGTATCCGTTACTGCATTCAACTTGGAATGATTGTGCTTCCTAAGGCTGCAAAAGCGGAACATCAGAAGAGTAATGCTGAGGTTGATTTTGAAATCAGCGCGGCAGATATGGAAATCTTAAAACGAATCGAGCGAATCAAGGATTACGGAGAGGCAAGCTTCTTCCCTGTATTCGGTGGAAAACTGTAAGAATTTTTGGAGGAACAACTATGAAGAAAGCAATTTTATCACTTTTATCGGGTGTCGCAATCACACTTCTTGCAACATCGTGCTTAAGCACAAAGGGGGGAAATATGAATCCAACATCGGCAAAACTCGACGCAAAGAACGGGCATTACACATTTGAACTGCCAGAAGGAGTCACACGCACAAAAGTCACTTTCAGAAATCATTTCGGAATCGAACTTGCGGGCGACCTGTATACACCAAAGAACGCTTCAGAAAGTGGTAATGCGGCTGTAGCAGTTGCAGGTCCTTATGGGGCTGTAAAAGAACAGACTTCCGGTCTTCATGCGGCAGAAATGGCAAAGCGGGGATTTATCGCGCTTGCATTTGATCCGTCCTTTACAGGAGAAAGCGGCGGAGAGCCACGCGGAATGAATGCACCTAACATCAACACCGAAGATTTTCAGGCTGCAATAGATTTCCTTTCTGTTCAGAAAAACATTGACCCTGAGCGTATCGGAATAATCGGTATTTGCGGCTGGGGCGGATATGCTCTTGATGCGGCAGCAATTGACACCAGAATCAAGGCTTCTCTTATTGTCACCATGTACGATATGAGCCGCGTATTTCAGAACGGCTATTTTGATGCACAGGATAATGCACAATCTCGTCAGGCATTCCGCAAAGTACTTTCTGAACAGCGTACTAAGGATTTTGCAAACGGTGCTTATCAGAATGCCGGTGGCTGGGGAAGTGCTCCATGTGCAGAAGACGCACCGCAACATGTAAAAGATTATTACGCATACTATCGCACGGAACGCGGCTACCACGAACGCTCTGTAGGTGCAAACGACGGCTTTATGGTTACTACACTCACTTCGCTCATGAACACAAAAATGCTTCCTTTCATCGATGAGATTGAAAGTGCAGTTCTTATGGTTCACGGCGAAAAAGCTCACAGCCGCTATTTCAGTGAGGACAACTTTAAGCGTCTCAAAGGCGACAATAAAGAACTTTTAATTATTCCGGGCGCAGTCCACACCGACCTGTACGACAACCGCGACTATATTCCGTTCGACAAGTATGAGTCATTTTTTACTCAGTATTTGAAATAGCACGGAGGAAGTAACATGAAAAGGATTATACCGATAGCCTTTTCCGTGCTTCTGCTTGCCTCGTGCAGAGGAGCGGAAAAGGACACGACGGCACAGAAAAGTGCGTCACACGGAGGAACAAATATGGAACAGACAACACATAGTTTTTCAGAGCGCGAGAGCGCAATCACAAGAATCGCATCGCTTGCGGCGGCGGGCGAGATTGAACGGCTCACGGTGCAGATGGAGAACGCGCTTTCTGCAAAAACGCTCAGCCAGAACGAAATCGGCGAAATCTGCCTGCAGCTGTACGCATACGCAGGTTTTCCACGCAGCCTGAATGCGCAAAATGCGCTTGCCTCAGCCGTAAAAACACTTACAGAAAACGGAACGGCATTTGAAGCAGGAAATGAACCTGATTCTGTTCCAACCGATAACCGTTATGACAACGGTCGCGAAGTAATCAACCGGATTTTCGGCATGGACGCAAAACAGAGCCGCCCGGAAGCAAACGGATATACTGCAACAACAGATATATTCCTCAAAGAGCACCTGTTCAACGACATCACAAGCCGCAACAACCTGAACGAAAAAGACCGTGAACTTGCCACTTCAAGCATGCTTGCCGCTCTTGGAAATGTAAATCCTCAGCTTGGAGCGCATATCGCAGGAACAATTCACACAGGAACAAGCGCGGACGACCTTGCCGCCCACTGGATTCCGCTTATTTCCGAGACCTGCGGACTTGCTGCGGCAAAAAATGCAGAGACCGTGCTTTCTGCCGTTTCAAAGACTCATGCAGAAACCTCTTACAAAATGACCCGCGGGGAATTTGAGACGCTTGATCCTTTCGGAACCGGCAACCCAAACACGGCTTTTGCAAAATATTTCATCGGCAATTCTTACTTAAAGCCGCTTACCAATTTCCAGAACGGCGAGTTCCCGCTTTTTAACGTAAGCTTTGAGCCGGGCTGCCGCAACAACTGGCACATTCATCATGCTACAAAGGGCGGCGGACAGATTCTTATCTGCACGGCTGGAAGCGGCTGGTATCAGGAATGGGGAAAAGACCCCGTAAGCCTTGAACCGGGCAAAGTCATCGTAATTCCTGCAAATGTAAAGCACTGGCACGGCGCGAAAAAAGATTCCTGGTTCAGCCACATCACCTTTGAACCTGCGGGCGAGAACACGAGCAACGAATGGCTTGAGGCGGTGACGGACGAAGAATACGGAAAACTGTAACCTCATTTTTTTTCACTTTTTTTGCAAAAACTCCTTGACCTGAACCTGACTCCAGCCTGTAGATTTATCATATAGGTAAAACACTGCCGGATTACGGCAAAAATGGAGGTAAAACGACGATGACGATAAAAGAGGCGTCCGAAAAAACGGGAATCTCTATCGACAACCTGCGCTACTACGAGCGAATCGGCTTGATTCCCGAAGTGCCGAGGAGCGCGGGCGGAATCCGTGACTATGACGCAGACACAATGCACTGGATTGACTTTGCCATGCGCTTCAAAAAAAGCGGACTGTCGCTTGAGGCAATCCGCGAGTACATTCAGCTTGCGATTAAGGGAGAGGCGACCAAGCCCGCTCGAAAGGAAGTCCTTTTGGAAGCAAAGGCGGACTTGGAAGCGCATCGCGACCAGATTCAGGAAAGCCTCGACATGGTAAATTACAAACTCGCTCACTGGGAAGAAAAATGCGAGCCGCTCACGCAAGAACTTGTTCGCGAGTGGAAAAAGAACAACCCAGAGTTTTAGGAATAAAACCAACAAATCAATTTCTAGGAGCATTTATTATGACATTCATGGAACTTGCAAAATCTCGTTTTGCGACACGCAAATTTTCTGACAAAGCCGTGGAAGCGGAAAAGCTTTCCGCCGTGCTTGAAGCTGCCCAGATTGCACCAACCGCGAAGAACCAGCAGCCGTGGCGCATATATGTGATTCAGAGCGAAACTGCACTTGCAAAGCTTTCGGAGCTGACGCACTGCGCTTACGGAGCAAAGACCGTGCTGCTTTTCACCTACAAAACGGGCGAGGTGTGGCAGAATCCGCTTGAAGAGGGCATTCATTCGGGCATTGAGGATGCATCGATTGCGGCGACCCATGCCATGCTTGAAGCGACCGAGCAGGGGTTGAACACCTGCTGGTGCAATTATTTTTCAAACAGCAAACTTGAAGCCGCACTTGGCTTGAGCACGGACGAAAAAGCTGTCGTCCTTATGCCGTTGGGCTACGCAGCCCCCGACGCAAAGCCCGCGCCTATGCACGAGGCAACAAAATCGCTTGACGAGCTGGTGAAGTATCTGTAATCGGGTGGGTATGCACACCACGCACACTAGCTTGCAAAAATTCTATTGTACAAAGCGATTTTGCAGGCTGTATAGTTTTATTCAAGAGGAAATAAGATGAATTTTAAGACATTACATAACGGCATAAAGATGCCAGCCGTTGCATTCGGAACAATAAATACAACAAAAGAAGCCGTAAAAGCCGCAATCAAGGCCGGATACCGCAACATCGACACTGCGGAAATTTATGGGAATGAAGAAATGGTCGGTCAGGCTATCCGCGAAGCAATTGACGAATACGGAATCAAGCGCGAAGAGCTTTTTATTTCGACAAAACTATGGAAGGATTTTAAAAGCCACGATTTTGCGCTCAGTCATTATGAGGCATCAAAAAAGCGTCTGGGATTGGATTACATCGACTTGTATCTTATCCACTGGCCTGCAAACGCAACGAAAAATCCTTCCGACTGGCAAAAAATCAACCTTGACACATGGTCAGGGCTTGAAGAACTCTATACATCAGGCGCTGTAAAAGCAATCGGAGTGTCAAACTATCTTTCACATCATATAGAATCACTCGTTGCAGGTGCAAAAATCAAGCCGATGGTAAATCAGATTGAATATCACCCGGGCTTTGCTCAAACAGAAAGTGCCGATTTATGCAAAAAGAACGGCATTGCAGTTGAAGCATGGAGTCCGTTTGGAACCGGCGAAGTGCTCAAAAACGAAACTCTTTTAAAAATCGCTGAGTCGCACGGAAAAACTTCTGCTCAGATTGCACTCCGCTGGCTTTTGCAGAAAGACATTATTCCCGTAGCAAAATCATCGAATGAAAAGAGAATCAGCGAGAATCTTGCAATTTTCAACTTTGAACTTACAGAAGACGAAATGAGCAAAATAGACAGCTTACCATACATCGGCGGAATGGGATTTGATCCCGACACCGAAAGCAGCAAATGGGGAATGAGATTCTAAGACTAAATAACAGGAGGATTTTTACAATGAGCAAAGCATTGGTAGCATATTTTTCGGCAAGCGGCGTGACCGCAAAAATGGCAAAGAAACTGGCAGACGGAATCGGAGCAGACCTGTTCGAGATTAAGCCGGAAGTTCCCTACACAAGGGCAGATTTGAACTGGAACAACTCGGAAAGCAGAAGCTCCGTAGAAATGAACGACCTTTCATCCCGCCCTGCCATCGCAGAAAAAAAGGACAACATGGCGGACTATGATGTGGTGTTCGTGGGCTTTCCCGTATGGTGGTATAGGGAACCTTCCATCATCGACACATTCATGGAGCAGTATGATTTCAGCGGAAAGACCATTGTTCCGTTCGCGACATCCGGCATGAGCCCGATTGGAGATTCCGGCCGCAACATGCAGGCTCTCGCACCTAAAGCAAAGGTCGCAGAAGGCAAGCGTTTTTCAAACAGTGTGAGCGAAAAGGAACTTGCAGACTGGGCAAAGGCGTGGCTCTGAAATTTTTGTTTTTTTTTCAGGCAGGTGTGGTTGTTATGAAAAATGTAGAAGGGCTTTTGGGCTGGCAACAGATTGAGATTTTGCAGTCTGTATAATCATTAGGAGGACACTATGGAAATAATCATTTTGAACGACGGAAACAAAATCCCGTCTATCGGATTCGGCACATTTCAGATTCCTGCCGACGGCTCAACTTACGAAGCTGTAAAAACAGCACTTGCGCTTGGAATCCGACACATCGACACGGCGGCAGCGTACTTCAACGAGCAGGAAGTCGGTCAGGCAATCAAAGATTCAGGCATTCCAAGAAGCGAAATCTGGATAACAAGCAAACTGTGGCTTCAGGATTACAGAACTGAGGCTGCGAAAAAAGGGCTTGAAACTTCGCTCAAAAAATTGCAGTCGGATTATGTTGACCTGTATCTTCTTCATCAGCCGTATGGCGAAGTTGGCGAGGCGTGGACTGTGCTTGAAGAAGCGAAAAAGGCGGGCAAAATCCGCTCAATCGGCGTGAGCAACATGACACCTGCGATTTGGAACAAGTTCGTGCCTCAGTTTTCGACCGTTCCTGCCGTCAATCAGGTGGAATTCAATCCGTTCTTTCAGCAGAAACCATTGCGCGAGATTCTTTCAAAAAACGATGTGAAGATTGAGGCGTGGGCACCGCTCGGACAGGGAAACTCGAAGCTTCTCAAAAATCCCATTATCACCGAGCTTGCTGAAAAGTACAAAAAGGATGCGGGGCAGATTATCCTGCGCTTTGAAAATCAGGAAGGCGCAATCGTATTTCCGAAATCCACTCACAAAGAACGAATCAAGAGCAATATGGAGATTTTCGATTTTGCGCTTACAGACGAAGAAACGGCAAAAATCCGCTCGCTCGACACCGGCATGGGAATGCACAACCCAGACGCTCCCGGCGTAGGCGAATGGCTTTTGAGTGCATTCGATGTGCATAAGAACGACTAAGGAAATGGGAGAAAACACAAGCAACGAATGGCTGGAACCGGTAACGGACGAAGTGCATAACGCACTGTAAAACGAGGAGGAACGCATGAAAAAGAAAATCATACTTTTACTGATTGCCGCTGTCGGCTTTCTTGCAACGGCTCAGGCACAGAATAAGGCTGGCGCAGAAAAAGAAGCCGTTATCTATTTTACCCGTGATGTTTCGTCAGAAGGCTTGATGAAAGTCTACAACGCACTGAACCAGAAAATCACCGGCAAGGTCGGAATCAAGGTGAGTTTTGGCGGCCCTGACGAACAGGTTTTAAATCCCGAACTTTTACGCGCTCTTGTTTCAAAAACAGGCGGCACAATGTTCGACGGAAACGGGCTTTCAGGAAACCGCTGGACGAGCGAAATGAACTTGAAGTACGCGCGCGCCCACGGCTTTACCGCAATCGGAAAGTGCATTATGGTAAGCGACTCAGAGCCAGTCAATCTGACTGTCAAAAACGGCTATCTTTTGAAGTACGCCCGCACGGGAAAGGAATTTGGTGAATTCGATACGCTTATTTCCGTGTTCCGCGTACGTCCCCACTATCTTCCCGCCTTTGACGGAAACATCAAGAACATCACGCTCTGCATGGCAAACCGAAGCGGCAAGTGCATTCTCCATTCAGGCGGAACGGACGAGAGCCGATACCACAACACAGAGTCAGACACACTGATGAAGTCTTTTGCCGATGCCACAAAAGCCGCGCTCGACTACAAGAAGAACTGGGCGTTCATCGATGTGCTTGAGGACATAGACCCCGCCGACTCGTGCACGGGCGCGAAGAACCTCGGAAAGATTGGCATCATCGCCTCGACCGACATCGTGGCTTTGGAGCAGTGCGCCGTGGACTTTATGATAGAAAAAACTGATGTGGGCGAGACGACTAAAACCGCGTGGAAGACCGCCCATCAGGTCGGCGTGATTGAATACGCGGAAAAGCTCGGCTGCGGCACGAGGAAGTATCGGCTTGTGGAAATAAAATAAATTAACGGAGGAAGACACAATGAAAAAACTTATCTTGACACTTTTATTAGGAGCATTTGTTATGGCAGGAACAGCGGTGGCGCAGGCAACCAACACAAAAACGGCGGTCGTATATTTCAGCGCGACGGGAACGACGGAGCGCATGGCGAAGGACACGGCAAGCGCGATGGGTGCGGATATCTTTGAGATTGAGCCCGTACACAAGTACACGAGCGCGGACTTGAACTGGAACGACAGAAAATCGCTCAGTTCAATCGAGTGCAACGACCCCAAATCCCGCCCCGCGATTACTCACCCCATCGACATTTCCGCCTACGACACGGTGATTCTCTGCTACCCAATCTGGTGGGCATATGCGCCCAAAATTATGTACACCTTCGCCGAAAGCCAGAACTGGAGCGGAAAGAACCTCATCACGCTCTGCACATCAGGCGGAAGCGGTCTCGGACGGAGCGGCTCCGACCTCGCCAAATACGCGAAGGGCGCGGCTTTCAAGGGCGGCAAGGACTTCACGCGCGGAAGCGGTGACGATGTGAAGAAGTATGTCGAGGGGCTGAAATAGCAGATGAAACAATTACTTTCAATTCTTTTCGCTTTGGGAGCATTGACTATGACGAACGCAACGACTTTTCCCGCACCGAGCGCGGACTTCGTTCTGATAAACGGCGGCACATTCAAAATGGGAAGCCCCGCGGGCGAGGACTGGCGGAGCAATGACGAGACGCAGCATCTTGTGAGGGTCGCGCCGTTTTATATGGCGAAGTACGAGGTGACGCAAAAACTGTGGCGCGAGGTGACGGGCAAGAATCCGAGCAATTTTAGTGGCGACAATCTGCCTGTGGAAAGCGTATCGTGGCTTGAGGCGGTGGAGTTCTGCAACGCCTTGAGCCATCGCGACGGGCGCACTCCCGCGTACACGGTGGCTGACGGTGGCGCGACAGTCACTTGGAATCGCGCGGCGAACGGCTACCGACTTCCCACCGAGGCGGAATGGGAATATGCCGCCCGCGCGGGAACGACGACACCCTTTTACAGCCGAAAAGTACCCGGCGCGGACGAGGTGAACTTTTACGGGCATTATCCGTATCAGATTGAGCAGAACTACTTTAACGACGAGGTGCTTGAAACGCGCCCCGGAGTGTACCGCGGAAAGACCGTTGCGGTCGGAAGTTTCGCGCCGAATCCCAACGGCTTGTACGACATCTACGGCAATGTGGGCGAATGGTGCTTCGATTTCTACGGCGATTACGGCACGGCGGTGCAGACGAACCCGACGGGCACGGCGAACGGAACGAGGCGCGTGTACCGTGGCGGCGGCTGGAACGACTTCGGAAAGAACCTGCGCAGTGCCTACCGTGC
>JAFSJX010000095.1 GCA_017449285.1 Treponema sp. | reverse complement strand
TGTGCGCCCGCTGTCGTGATGTCCGCGCCGATTACGCTTGCCCCCGTGACTAAAAGGCTCTCTGCATACACCGCGCCATCAAACTGCACTGAGCCGCTTCCTGTGCTGGAAAGCGCGCCAAGGGGATGCTCTTCAGTGCCGACCGCGCCGGTGAAAGATGTCGCACCGCTTCCCTGAGATACCGTAAGCGAGAACGCACCGCCGTCAGCATTTTCCACCGTGCCGCCGAAACTGACATTCTTGTCAGATGTCTCCACGTTTGCGTTCGCCCTGAGCGTGACCGCACCGCCATAACTCTGCGCACCGCCCTCCGTTGTAATCCTACCTGCGAGGACTGCGTTCACTTCAGAAGAAAGCGAAATTCCACCGCTTGTCACGGCAAAACTGTCGCTGTCTTCATTTCCGAACGAAAGCGTTCCGCCCGTCATTTCGCAGGAGAATGTGCCGGCCTTGGATGCCTGTCCGCCGTCGGCCGCATTGAGCGAGACCGTGCCGTTCCCGGTCAGCGAAAGTCCGCCCGTCACGGTGAGTGCCGCTTCCGCAGAAAGCATGCCGTTCACCGTAAGGTTGCCGCCCGCTCTGATTGCGGTCTCCGTCTGTGCCACTCCGCTGACGACGAGGTTCGCGTAGTCCGTTTCTCCGAAGTCCGTGACGACCTGCGGGCTCCCTGCCGTTCCGCCGCTGTATTCCACCGTGCCGCCGTTCGCTACGTCATTGATTGGTGTCGCGTCGTCCGTGATTCTTCCGCTGCCAGCGTATCGGATTGTACCGCTGTTGGTAAGCGCATCCGTTCCTGCCACGCTGACATCATGCGCCGAAAGTGAGATCGTTCCGTAATTGGTGAGGGTTCCCGCCGCCGTACCTGCGACAGCGAATGTATTCCCGACCGCAAGGGTAGCGGAATGTGCCGCCGCGCCCGCCGTGCCGATGACAAGCGACTGCACCGTGTACGCTGCCGCTGTCGCAGGATAGTTTGCGGCGGCTGAAATATCGGGTATCGTGACAATCGCATCCTCAAAATTCGCGCTTCCCGGGACAAACGCGGGGTTCCAGTTCGCCGCCGTTTCCCATGCCGCGCTTGCCTCGCCCGTCCATGTAAATGACACCGTTCCGAGTTTCCAGCCATTGCTGATGACCGCAATCTCATCGCTCGCTACTGTCGGCTGGCTGTTTGCCACAGAGAAAGCCCCTGCGACCAGGCTTCCTGCCGTCTGACAGATGTGAAGGCTGCTTCCGACCGACAGATACTCTCCGCTAAATCGTTCCGCCGACGTGCCCGTAACGAACTGCCCCGTTCCAGCAAGACTCAACAGGTTTCCATCACCACCCGCAAGCATGAGTTTTCCTGAGACCGTCTGTGTGCCGTTGACCGTCAGCGTTTTTTCTGGCGCAACACATGTAAAGTTCGTGTATGTGTTGTTGCCGGAGATTGTGGCATCTGCACTGAATGTCGCCGTAGCGAATGTGTTGTTCCCGCTGAGCGTTGTGCCTGTGCCGCTGAATGTCGCAGTCGTAATCGTATTGTTTCCGCTGACCGTCTGGCTCGCCCCGCTGAATGTCGCGGTCTCAATTGTGTTGTCGCCAGAAAGCGTGATGCCGTTCCCGCTGAATGTCGCCGTAGCGAATGTCTGGTTTCCGCTGACGGTCTTTCCCGCACCAGTAAACGTGATTGTACTTTTTTGTGGCGCAAGCGTGCCATTGTTCGTCCAGTCACCCGCAACAGAAACCGTGTACGCGTCTTCTGCGTCAGAACCGAGGGTAAGCGTCTTTCCGACACTAATCGCAACATCCGACTCGAACATTATCTTACCTGTTCCGCTTTCCAATGTAACGTCACCCGCAAGCGTTACATCATCTGCAAACACAACATGCTGATTTCCCGTAATCATCGCAACACCATCCGCCGTTCCCAGCGTGATTCCGTTTGTCGCTGTAACCTCATACCCCGAAGCAATGCTGATTGTTCCACTGATAATCAGTTTATTGTATTGCAGCCATGCAACCGCCTTTACCGTGTCTGTTTCACTAGTTCCCGCATAGTGCCATGTGCCGTTTTCTATTACAGTGCCGCCAATCGTTATCGTTTCCGCACCCTGCACATACACCGTGCCGTAGTTCGTGAATGCACTAGAAATCGTAAAATCATGGCTGTTGAGCGAAAGCGAAGCACCGGCGGGAATCGTAATCTGCGCCACCGTCACATCCGAATCCAACGCAGGATGATTTATCACGTTGGAAACATAGACCACACGCCCTGTCTCATCGGGAGAAACGCCCTCGTTCCAGTTTGAAGCTAAATCCCATGAGGTCGAATTTCCGCCGTTCCATGTGTACGTACAATCTAGCATTTTCCACCCGTGAGCCACCACAGAAGAAAGCGTCGCCCCGTCTGCAAGCGCACTATCCTCTGCCGTAAACACACGCGGGGTCAATACGCCCTCATTCTGAATCTGAATGTCATTACCGACCGAAAGATACTGTCCGTTGTACCGTCCGCTCGCTGTGCTTGCATTAAATGCGCCTGTTCCTGTTACCGTGAGAAGATTCCCGTCGCCAGAAGTACCTGAAAGCGTAAGTGTGTTTGAAACAGTCTGCGTTCCTGAAACCTCAAGCGTCGTACCGGCAGCGGCATCCGTAAAATTATAAAACGTGCTGTTGCCGGAAATTGAAGCGTTGCCCCTGAATGTCACCGTACTTTGATTCGCCGTTAGCGTACCGTTATTCGTCCAGTTTCCAGACACCGTAACATCGTAATCATCGGCGGCAGCAGAACCAAATGCAAGGGTGTTATTTGCCTTGATTTCCACATCTGCAAGTGCAAGCGATTTGCTTTCTGATGACACAAGCCGAACCGTGCTTGCCACAGTCGCCCCCAACGTCAATGCGCCGTTGTAGGTCTGACTTCCCCCAGTCGTTATGCTGCCGTTGTAGCCCGCGTCAGTCGTGCCGTTCACCGTAAGGCTTCCCGAATCGACCGTAAATCCGTATGCGGTTTTCAGATTCGTGCCAATGGTCAAATCGCTTATTCCCGTGCAAGAAGTCGTGCCCGCCGCGTTCAGCGTTCCGATTGAAACAGAAGTTGCGCTTGTTGATATGAGTTTCCCGCCGCCGGAGAACACCACACTGTCCGCCCCAGTGTCACTCCCCGAATATGAGCCGAACGACAGCGCTGCGTTTATACCGCCCTGCAGTGTGATTGCGCCTGTATTTGTGATGGAGGTTGCGCTTATTCCCCCAGCAGAAATCAACATAGCATTGTTCACCACTGAACTTGCATCCGCAATTGAGCCGGAAATCGACAGCGTTTTTTTGTTGGTGATGACGTTGGCATTGCCGTCCGCGCTCGTTATGTTCGCCGCAAGCAATGTGCCGTCCGTTTCCACCGTCAGCGCACTGTTCAACGAAAGCGGCATATCCACCCCGCTTGCATTCAGCGTGCCGTGTACCGTAATAGTGTTGCCGTTCGTGGCATCTGAGGCATCCTGAAAGGCCGCTATGGTCAGCGTTTTTCCTGCATTGACGATGACATTCGTTCCGCTGTGCGTGTACAGTTTTGCCGCCGTAACGACACTACAATCAATCGTAAGCGTTCCCTTCTCGTCAGCAGTTTCGCTTATGCGCTCAATTTCCAAAACAGAAGAACAGGTAAGCGTACTCGCGCCAGTGACCGTAACAGAAGAATTCGCTGTCAGATAGGGAACAACCGCCGAATCGGTATGCATGCGCAAATTTGAGACGCTAGCCCCACCAGAACCAATGTCAAGCGTACTCGTTCCGCCCAAATAAAGCGTACTGAATGATTGAGACGCGCAGGTCGTCAGCCTTTTTCCCGTAGTGATGAAATACATTGTTCCCGCAGGGGCAGCAGCATCAAAATAGTCTGCGTCCATAAACGAAAAATCTGCGTTACCATAAAAAATAGTATTTCCAGAAGATGCGATGAACCTAGAATCTTCTCTCCCCAAGTAGTCGTCATTAAACGTAACCGCACCCGTGCCAGCCGTCAACGTGCCGTTGTTAATCACCGCGCCATTGAACACAATGTTGCCGCTTCCGCATGTAATCGTTCCGCTGTTTGTCACACCGCCGTTAAAGGCAGATGCCCCCGTTCCAAGCGTAATCGTACCGCTGTTCACCACTACGCTTTCTGAGGTCAACTTATCCGTCAGCGTAAGTTCGCCATCTGAATCAATAGCAAGCGTCGCGTCATCGGTAAACGCAAGCGAGTTCACCAAAGTAGGCGCGGAGATTGTCGGGTAGTTTCCGCTGTCCACCTTGCCAACAGAAATGTCTTCCGACGCAAGACCCGTCGTAAAATTAAATCCAGCGGGAATAAAATTCCAGTTTGCAGGCTTCTCCCATGCCGTATCGGTTGCGCCTGTCCATGCGTGAGCGGGCTGGGTGTAGGTGATTTTCGCAAGCGTGAACGCCCCGTCAGGAGTTTTTATAGTGATGGTAAAGCCTTTCCCCACTGCCAAAAAATTTGAGGCATCAAGCGCAAAGGTATCATCTTTAGAAGCAACTGCTTTTGTAAGTTCAATAGAGCCGGTTGTGCCAGTTGTGTTTGAACTCAATGAGGTTGAGTCCAAATGGTATGATGTGTCTGTATCGGTATAGGCGATGCGATAAGGAAACGCAACAGGCTGATTTGTATTCTCAGGTTTTTTGAATGTCAGCGTAAGTTTTTCTGCGGGAAATGTTTCGTTCAATATATATGCTGTTTCGGCTTTATAGTCATCTATATCATTGTAAGGCTCATTCCCATTAACAAGAACTTCATAATAATCTGGCAGTGAATACGGAACGGGATGAGCTCCTTCATATTTTATATTAACAGACTTTTTATAATCAAGATTTGCTCCAGAACCGGGAATTAAGAGCGTGCCATTATTAATAAATGTCAAATCGCCATCACCCCAAAGCGTTTCTGTTACGATCAACGTCACATTGTTTTCTATCGTGACGGTTTCCGTAGAACCTTCATCTCCGTCAAAGTTTCCCGTCGTAATCGTTCCCGAACCTGAAAAAACTATATTAACAGCATTTTCAAGGTTAAATTCGGCAATGGTAACATCTATGTTCACCGTGACTGTTGCAGAGGTAGGAAAAGTAACTTCTGTCCCGATGCTGAAGCCTGGATAATTTCCCGTTGCAAACGTATTGCCTGTACCGTCTCTCCAGTTTTTGCCGTTCGTCCATGTCGTGCCATCGCCGCCATGAGCATCACCCTGCCAATAATACTTCGAACCAGAGCCGAACACGGAAACTGGCGTTCCGCTTACATTGCCAGACAAATCTCCTTCATTTATGACTTCCCCACTATTATCAATATTTGCGCCTATTGTTCCTGAATTGGTGATTGTTCCTGTCGAAGACAAACTTCCGCTGTTCGTAATCGTGCCGCCATTGTTTACAGAGTTCACAAGAGAAACAGAACCATTATTGGTAATCACTCCCGTACTTTCATTCGTGAATCCATCGGACGAAAATGAGCCATCCTCGTCAATAGTAATCATTCCTGAATTCACAGTGTTATTCTGACTGACAAGGCTTCCGCCTGATTTTATCTCAATCGTTCCGTTGTTTGTAAATGTCGAAGTTGTCGTGAGCGTTCCGTATACGACAATCTTCCCATCGTTAGTCCAGCCATTCTTCATGGCGACTTCTACGTTTGAAGGAACGATAACAATAGCATCACTTTCTATTGTTGCTCGGTTATCCAAACTAACATCAGTAATCTCCGTAAAATCATCGGACGAAATCTCTATCGCCTCAGAGATTACTTGATAATCATTTTCTTCTCCATCATATCGATACAGTTTATTTTGATATGTTACATAATAATTTTCTCCCCACGCCATCGCCCCCGCACATACCATCACCACGCACAGCACCACCATGCGCCATAAGCGAGAAAATCCCTTTTTTGCGGTCGGTCGGGTCATTGGGGTAAAATCCTCTATGATAAGTATATCACAAAATTGCGCATAAAAAAAGATTTCGCGGGAATGTCAAACCATAAAAAACGCGCAGAATCGTTACGACCCTGCGCGTCGGTGTACAAAAAATACTGCCTAAAAATTAGTCAGAAATTGTAATTTTTACTGTACCAGGATTGTCAGCGGCATCTTTTACCGTAATAGTAATTGTATCACCCTTAAAGAATTTGGCTCCAGATGCAACGGTAACTTTAAGAGCAGTAACCGTATTGCCACCAATAGAAGTTGTAGTCCATGCAGAAGTAATTGTCGCGCTGCCCTGCGTTCCACCGATAGATTGCAATGTAGTTTCAATTGCCTTGCTACAAAGATACTCTGTTGACTTTGCATACAGCGTAAATTCAATAGCGGGTGCGGATGTCAACGTTGAGGTGTTTGCTCCAGTCAAGTTATATTTGCTTGAAACTCCTGAAATTGTCAATCCCGTTACAGGTGTTACCAAAGTCAAATCTGGTGACTGATTATCAGACAACTCTATATAACCAGATACAGCAGGAACATTGTCAATCTCGGCGTACACCACGTATCTCACTTTTCCATAATTGAAGTCAGAGATTCCAAGTGTCGGCTTAATGTAAGCGGTCTTTTCCTTTCTCAGCAAAACATCTTCAACGGTCATAGTCTTACCGTCAGAAGTTACAACTGGAATTACTACAGGAGTTCCATAATCGGCTTTTGTTACGTCCGTATGTAACGCATCGCATGTCTGCTTGTACAACTTATATGTCGGGAAAGTTGTTGATTCCTTGTTCAACTGAGCGTCAAATGTCAATGTAACGGTTGAACCATTGTCAACTGCTGTTGTCACCTGTTTGAAGTTACTGATTTTCTTTTCGCCTTTAAGAAGTTCGGTAATCAGTTCGCCTGTTTTCGCTTCCTTCTTTGAAGTGTAGGTCGGCAACGTCGTAAGGCTCAGTGCTTTGCCGTCTTTGTCGTACACAACAGGAACAATCGTTGTATTTGCAGGATAGTAGCCAGTCGGTGTGACAGTCATCACTTCGCCAGTGGTATCAAATGTTGTGCTAGAAGCATACAGATTCTTCTTGTCAACATCAGCATAGTCGCCACCATAGACCGCTGTTCCAAGTCCACTCTTAAACAAATACGCCTTGTAGTCCTTAACACTGTGCGTAAACTGCAATACAATCGGGCTGTTGAATGATTTTGCAAAGTCATCCTTAGTCGTTGTTTTGAGCGTATCACCAGTAAGAACCTTTGTCTGAACGATGGTCACTTTGATGTATTTCTTAGAAGCATTTGTCTTTTCAGCGATTTTTTCTTCGTAAGAACCAGATACGCTTCCGAAAGATTTGCTTGCCGTAGAGAACAGCACGGTCTTTCCATCTTTTGCCACCGCTTTCAAAGACAAGTAGTACACGTTTTCGGCAGAGTCCTTTGCTTTGAGCGGGTTGGTAGAATCCACCGTAATAGTCACCTTAGCACCACTTGCAGCAGCCGTTGCCTTGTACTTTGTCGCAGTCAGTTCGGTCGTGTCTGTTGTGTCGTACAATTCTGCGCTGAGCGTTGCATCCGTAGGAATATCCTTGTTGAATGTCAGCGTGATTGCGTCTTCTGGCTTAATTGCCTTTACCGTAACGTCGTTGTTGCCACTGATAGCAAGAGCCTTTGCGTACAGGCTTGAATCAACAATCTGATACGCGCTTCCCACAACATAGTCAGCAACCGTAAAATCTGTACCAGCGGTCAAAATCGTGCCATTTTCAGACGTTGCCGTACCAGCAAGGGTAAGTGTAGCAACCGTACTGTCGTTAAGGGCAACGTACACAACATTTCCGTCAATGTAGTTGTCAGCCGTGTTGCTGTTCACGGTAAATGCCGCAGTTCTTACGTTCTTAGTAAAGGTAATCTTCAAAGTCTGCGCTGTCGTCAAAGCGGTGCGAACAAGCGTTGCAGTTGTAGGAATAGTATCCACCACTTCAACAGATGTTACCTTAAAGCCTTCAAACTTCTGCTCGTAGGTAAGCGTTGCCGCTTCGGTGTCCGTAACAGACTTCTTGAGCATGGTAGCCTTATCTTCCGCAACAACGTCATACAGTGTGAATGTGTATTTGCCAGCCGTGTCAAACAGCGTGTCGCGTGCAGTTACGGTCAGAATGGTCTTTTCGGTATTCCATGCGGTTGTAACACCGTATTCTTTCGTTCCGACTTCTGCCTTAACTTTCGCATCTGCAATTTTGCGCGAGAACGTGATGGTAATGGCATCTTTTGTCGTGTCGCTTATATTCGCAAAAGTAACAAAAATGCTTCTGTCAACGTTAATCTTGTATTCATAAGAAGCTGCACCACTCGCAACCAAACCGAATGTCTTCATGTTCGTACTGCCGTCAACAGCCTCAACATTGCTGATGGTAAATTTGTGTTCGCCGCTGTTCTTGAACTTGCCGTTCTTTGCCGTTACGGTCAGCACTTTATTAGCAGAATCCCATGAAGTAACCAATTCTTCTGACTTGTCATTAGCCACCTTTACGGCATCGGTATTCTTGATTTCGCGGTCAAACGTGAATGTTACCACTGAATCAACTGTAGGATATGCAGGAGTTACATCAATAATATTATCAATGTATGTATTAAATGATTTGGTCACAAAGTCAACCGCACCGTCCGTGGCCTTGCCAGAAAGCGTAAAGTTTACGTAGTTGCCACTAGCAGTCCAGTAACCGTCTTCTGGTTCTACAGTCAGTTTTGTCTTTTCTGTGTTCCATGTATATTTGAATGCATCTGCGAGAGCCACAGCGGCAGGTGTAGTACCAGCCGCACTTGCAGTTGAAGTTACCACCGCAGATTCCATCGCCTTGTTGAACGTGAATGTAATCGGTGTGTTCAGAGCCAACGGAGCGGCGGCAGTGCTTGCGTGTGCGTTTGTCTCGGTCACCCAAATCTTTTTTGGCTGGGCATACAAAAGCATATCAAATGCCGTTACCGCAGAAGATTCATTGTTAATCGTCACCGTATTGTCGCGTGAAGTACCCGCTGCAAGAATCGCTGTGTCCTGTGTAAGCATCGCATAAGAATCAGTTGAATAGAAATAGGTATTTCCACCAACCTCTGCTTCAAAACCTTCCACAATTACCGTCAGTTTTTTGCTTGCAGGAAGTTTTGTGAATGAAAATTTGCCTTCCGCATCAGTTTTTGCTTCCCATGTGTAATCGTTGGTATTTGCACCGTCCGTGTAGGTAACGCGAACCACCGTGTCTTTCGGAGCAGGAGTCAGCGTTCCCGTTTCAACCGTGGTCAGAGCCTTGTTCGCAGAAGTGAGCGAAATTTTTCCAGACAAAGAAGCGTTCAGAGGAATCATCGTTGCCGCAACGAATGTCGCTTCGTAAGTCTTTTCAGAACGCGCATAAGCCGCTTCCAGTTCTTCAATAGCCTTTGCAACCGTCGTCATTGCTTTGCTGTCGCCGATATTGGTGAGCGAACCGCCTTCAGAAACCGCAATCGCAGAACCCGCGCTGGCATTGCCCGCATACGCCGTAAGGATAGCCGCATAGTCTTTCCGCAAATTTTCCAGCAGAGTCGTCGTGTCATTCTTATCCGTTGTCTCTAGCACCTGAATGCCGGACGCAACGTGTGGCAAATACCCGTCTGCCGTAATCGTCACCGAATAGGTACTCGTGTTCTGATCCGTTACCGGAATGCCAGTCAGCAAAAATGAACCATCTGCATTAGTTTTTACCGTCTGTGTTCCCAAACTAATCGATGCGCCAACAATAGGAGTTCCGTTCGTATTCAACACATAGCCAAATACATTTCCTTTTGATTCAGAAGAAACAGTTGAAGAAACTGTTTCCCATCCAGTTCTTACGCTTTCATCGGTTGAATCATCATTGCTAGTTTCATTCTTACAACCAAAAAAAGCAAATAGAGAAAGCGCAGCGGCCAACGCCACACCTTTCAAGATACATTTTTTGAGAGATTTCAATGCTCTCCTCCTAATTTTTACTTTATTTTAACAAGTAGGTTATAAAAAAATCACTTATCTAAATAAAGCACTTTTTTCTTCCCTAACAGGGTATCTTCTAATTTTACCCCCCCCACTTGATTTCGTCAAGAAATTTTTATAACAATCCGTTATTTTTTTCGCCTTTAAAATAAAAAAGGGAAAGGCCACCTTTTCAAAAAAGGCTTTCCTTTCCCTTTCAATCCTTTTTCTTCCAAAAAGACCGCCTGCGCATGACGCGGGAATCTTTTTAAGAAAGGATTTGTGATTCAGCAGGTTGCGCATCACACGGATTCGATTTTGCTAACGCAAAATCATAATCATAATAAAAAGTATAAAGAAAAATCGTTAGATTTTTCCAATCCGTGTGATAATTTCTTAAAAACTGATTTCCCTGTACGGATATAGGAAATTATTGACATTGGTGCTTGCGCACCTGCCCGTCCACTCCGCCTGTGCGCACCATTTTTTTGGCACTTGCCCTGTGCGCAACGGTTTCGCAGTTCAGACAATCAGTTGCCTTTACCTACAAGACACATCCACTCAGCCTGCGCACAGAGGGTGTCGCCAACGTAGGCTTTGCCTTCTTGGACGACCATGTTTTTGGTGCAGCGTTTGTTCACTATTTCCATGCGCACGTTGTCGCCGGGGCGGACTTGGTGCTTGAACTTTACGTTGTTCACGGTGGCAAGGAAGAAGAGGCTGCCCTCGTCAAATTTCTTCTGCAGGGACAAAGCCGCGCCGCCGCCCTGCGCCATCGTCTCAATCAGGATGACGCCGGGAACAACTGGGTATTCGGGGAAGTGCCCCTTAAAGAAAAAGTCCTCGTCCGTAAACTTGCGATGGCACACACAGCCCTTGTCATCGTAAGAATCAATTGAATCCACAAACAGAAACGGCTTTCTGTGCGGCAACAGGCTTTCAATATCTGTAAATGCTTCCATTACTTTACCTTCTTGAACACGAGACAGCCGTTGTGGCCGCCAAAGCCAAAGTTTGCGCTCATGGCAACGTCAACAGGAATATCCAAGCCCTTGTTGGGGGTGTAGTCCAAGTCGCAGCCGCCCTCTACGTCCACTTCGTCAAGGTTAATCGTCGGCGGAACAAATCCCTCCTGAATTGCCTTGATACAAATCATTGCTTCAAGAGAGCCCGCGTTACCCAGACAGTGACCGGTCATTGATTTTGTAGAAGAGATGTGCAGTTTCTTAGCCGCATCGCCAAAAGCAATGTGCAGCATTTTGGTCTCACCAGAGTCATTCAGTTTGGTTGAAGTTCCGTGAGCGTTGTAGTAGGTCACTTCCTCGGGCTTTACGCCAGCGTCCTTCATGGCAATCGTCATGCATTTTGAGCCGGTCACGCCATCGGGATTGGGGGCAGTCAGATGGTAGCCGTCGCTTGAAGCACCGTAGCCTGCAACCTCAGCATAGATTTTTGCGCCGCGAGCCTTTGCGTGCTCATATTCTTCAAGCACCAGAATTGTTGAGCCTTCGCCCATGATAAATCCGTCGCGCTGCTTGTCAAAAGGACGGCTTGCCTTTGTGGGGTCGTCAACCCATTTTGAGGAAAGCGCGTGCAGCATCTGGAAGCCAAGGTTTGCGTAACCGCACTGGGTAGATTCCGCACCACCGGCAAGAATCACGTCGTAGCGGCCGTTACGAATCTGGTCGAGCGCGTTACCAATCGCATCCGTACCAGAAGCACAGGCGGTCGCAATCGTATGGGTCGCGCCGTGCAGACCAAATGCCATGGAAATATTTCCCGCGCCCTCGTTGGGAATCAGTTCAGGAATGGTAAGGGGCGGCATACGGGTCTGGTTTGAATCAAAATATGCCTTCATTGTGTTTTCAGTCACTTCAAGGCCGCCGATGCCAACGCCAAGGTAGACGGCTGTGTCTTCAAGCACATCAGCCTTTCCCATCAGGTCAGAATCGTCCAGAGCCATCTTTGCAGCGGCAACCGCATACTGGCTGTACAGGGCCATCTTACGCGCCGCAGAAGAATCCATATAGTCAGAAGCGTTAAAGTTCTTCACTTCCGCCGCATACTTTACCTTAAAATTTGCATTGTCATAATGCGTAATGTTCGTAACGCCGCTCTTTCCGGCTTTAATCGCAGCCCAAGTCGCATCCACCGAATTTCCCACCGGTGAAACACAACCAAGTCCTGTAACAACAACTCTTCTCATACGAATACTCCTTTCGCGTTCAAGTTTACATTGACAAAATAACATTTTTTGTCAGTTTGTGCAAGAGGGTTGGAAGAAAAAGTGGGCGCGGGGAAAAAGAAACCTTTTTAAGGTTGCGTTTGCCCCGCTTTTCTAATCCACTCATCCAAAAACTCCATCTGCTTCGGGGTGTGAAACCAGTGCTCGCCATCCTGCATCACCGTAAGTTTTGCGCCAGTCTTTTTGGCAAAGTCGGCCATCGTTTCAAGCGAAGTGATATTGTCCTTTCCGCCATAAAGAATCCGAGTCGGAACGCACCAGCTTACAGGATGATTTCGCACATAGCAAAGATATTCCCAAGACAAATCCTCGCCAAAATTAGTCGGAATGATTTCCTGCTCTTCAAGTTCGGTTTCCGTCACATTCGCCCAAGTCATCATGTCGCAAATCAGTTTTTCCATATTCACGACAGGCGAGATGAAATACGCCTTTTTAATCATTCCGTCAAGATTTGCGTTCATGCTGAAAAACGCCCCGATGCTGTTCGCAATCAGAATGACATTTTCATACTCCGATTTTAAGCCTGCTACAGCCTCATGGATTTCGCCTCCCGTTTCCCATGGCGTAAAAGTTTTGTAGTCCAAGCCAAGCACCTTGCTGTCCGGGAAGAGTTTTTCATAATGCTCGCTTTCAGCCGCATTCCCGCCTTTTCCGTGAATGTATAAAATCAAGTTCATAATTATCGTCTTTCCTTTTTCTTCTTTTGCTTCAAAAGATATTTTTCCTTTTCTTCAAGCTTTTTCTGCTTGCGGTTTTGCTTTTTCCGTTCTGGCACCGTTCGATTAAAGCGCACCAGAACTGACCGTCAAAATAAATTGTCGTAACCGTAAAATTGTTTTCCGTGATTTTCATACATCTTCCATGTGCCCGATTTGAAAAAGTTCCGCACGCATTAGATTCCGCACGAACTCACACAGGCTTAAAGAGAGGAAAGGAATTGTAAAGGTCAGAAAATCATGCGCCACATCACCGGCAACTTCTGACTTCAAAAAGCAAGACCCAATCAGTCCTGACAAGACCGACCGAATCTCTCGAAAGATGTATATAAAGTTTTTACAACTTTATCGTAAACAAAATAAGGAAGAAGCGCAAGAACATTTAGACAAAATGCGGTGTACGGTGTACTAACATAGCAATCCGAAGTGGTGTCCGCACAGAAAAACGCCAAAATCCTCAAAAATTGTTATTTTTCACTCATAACATTATTTTTACATTGACAAAACAGGCTTCCGCAATTACATTATAATTGTAATGAAAGTCGTTTTACGCGAACTCGCTCACATACAGGCGGGGCTTGTATTATCCAGAAAACAGGCTCGCGAAAAAACAGAATACAGATATCCTCTTCTAAATTTAAAATCCGTCAATCAGGACGCACTTTAAATCATAAGACGCTTGATGTGTTTGATGCCACGGAATCTTTGTCCGAAAATTACATAACAATGCCGGGAGATGTGATTGTTCGCACAAGTTCCCCATATACAGCTATATTGATAGAAGAAAAAACATCGGGAATGGTCATTTCGTCGAATTTTGTAATTATAAGGTGCAAATCACAAAAACTTCTCCCTGAATACCTCTTCTGGTATTTGAACACAGAGGAAATCAAAAAAGATATTTTTGTGAACAGTGCAGGAAACATGCTTGTGGCAATCAAACCTCAGTATTTCAACGCCCTGAAGCTGAATCTGCCTGATTTAAAAAAACAAAAACTTATCGCAGACTTCAACCTTTGCGCGAGAAGGGAGCTGGAATTACTGGAACAATTAAAGAAAGAAAAAGAACGATACTATAAACTTTGTCTCGAAAAACATATGTAAACAGGAGTTGAAAAATGAAAAATCAGCAAGGAGGGGGAAGTCTCCCCCTCGCTCCAACCCTACGGTTTTCCGCTACCCCCTCTGCGGGGGCACCCCCGCAACGCCCCCGATGTTGTCACACGGATTCGATTTTGCTAACGCAAAATCAAAAAACAGAATGATAGGAAAATCGTTAGATTTTCCAAATCCGTGTGGCAATATGAAATAAAAAATATTTGAGGTGACAAAATGAACCTACCCAATGGCTGGAAATATACAAAACTCTCAGAAATCGGAAGTTTTTCAAAAGGAAGCGGTATCAAACGAGAAGATGCAAATTCTGGAAATATTCCTGCAGTTCGTTACGGTGAAATTTATACTGTTCATAATGAATATATTAAGGACTTCTATTCGTTTATTTCAGAAGATGTCGCAAAAAACTCTGTCTTACTAAAAAAAGGCGATTTGTTGTTTTCTTGCTCAGGGGAAACAAAAGAAGATATTGGAAAATGTGTTGCTTTCGTTTCTGACTGCACTGCATACGCTGGTGGCGATATAATTATTCTTCGACCACAAGTTTCTTGCGATTCAAAATTTCTTGGGTTTTTATGTAATTCATATTTCGTGAACAGGCAACGCTATAAATATGCTCAAGGTGATTCCATAGTTCACATTTCCGTAGAATCTCTTGGAAAAGTAAAATTCATGCTTCCCCCGCTTGCAGAACAGCGAAAAATCGCCGAGGTTCTTTGCACGCAGGACAGGCTGATTTCACTCAAAGAAAAACTTCTGGAACAGAAAAGGCGACAGAAAAAATGGCTCATGCAGACGCTGCTTGAAGTTCCGCACGAAGGCAACGAGCATGCCGAAAAGTTTTCTATTGGCGGCGTGGTGATTGATAAGAGCGGGTGGAAGAAAGAGAAGTTAGGGAATGTATGTGATAATTTTACAGGTCTTACTTATAGCCCAAAAGATGTACAAGAAAATGGTAAATTAGTGCTTAGATCTTCAAATATAGTAGATGGATTATTAGAGTTTAAAAATAATGTATTTGTAAATATGAAAGTTCCTAAGCGAGTTATTGTAAGAGAAAATGACATTTTAGTTTGTGTAAGGAATGGAAGTAAATCACTAATTGGAAAAAGTGCACTTATAACAAAAGATGCTGCTGGTATGGCATTTGGAGCTTTTATGACTATTTTACGGGCAAAGAATATATACCAGATTTTTCTTTTCTATTTGTGGCAATCAAAGTTTTTACAAGACCAAATAAAAATTTCGATGGGAGCAACAATAAATCAAATCACAAATGCCGATATCCAGAACTTTACTGTTTTTCTCCCCACACTCCCCGAACAGAAAATCATCGCGCAGGTGCTTTCCGCCGCAGACAAAGAAATCGACCTGCTCAAACAGGAAATAGAACTTCAAAAACAAAAGAAAAAAGCCCTTGCCCAGCTGCTGCTTTCCGGCACAGTGCGGGTAAAATAAAACGGAGGATTTTATGGAAAAAGAAATTATGATTTATAACGAAGAAATACTAGATAGAAAAATGAACGAAATATCTGCAAAGCTCTCAGAGCATGATAAAAAATTCAAAAGGGTATTCAAGTTATTGAATAAAATTCAGCTTGAAATGCTAAGGGCCGATTTTAAGCCAGAAAATTCACGCACGGAGGACCAGTAAATGTCAGAATTGCCAGCAACAAATACAATCGTTTTATATCAAGACGGGAACAGCAATGTTTCAGTAAATGTCGTTTTTAAGGACGAGACTTTTTGGCTTACTCAAAAGACGATGGCACAATTGTTTGATGTTCAACCACAGGCTATCACAAAACATCTTTTGAATATTTTTGAAGAAGGCGAACTGGAAAAAATTTCAACTTGTTCCATTTTGGAACAAGTTCAAAAAGAAGGCTCCCGAATGGTACGTCGCAATGTTGAATTTTACAATCTTGATGCAATAATTGCAGTTGGCTATAGGGTCAATTCAAAAAAAGCTACAAGATTTAGGCAGTGGGCAACAAAAACTCTAAAAGAGTATATTATCAAAGGCTTTGTTTTGAATGATACATTGCTGAAAAACGGACGTGCTTTTGGACAGGATTATTTTGACGAATTACTTGAAAAAATTCGTGAAATTCGTGCAAGTGAGCGGCGAGCGTATCAGAAAATAACAGATATTTTTGAACAGTGCAGTTCTGATTATGATAAAAACAGTGAAACGACAAAACAATTCTATGCTTTTGTTCAAAATAAGCTTCATTATGCTGTTTCTGGCAATACTGCCGCAGAAATTGTATATGAAAGAGCGGATTCGTCTCAAAAACACATGGGATTAACATCTTGGAAAAATTCACCTGATGGAAAGGTCTTAAAATCTGATGTGACAATTGCTAAAAACTATCTAAATGAAAAAGAACTATCAAAATTAAATCGTCTTGTAACAATGTTCATAGATTATGCGGAATTGCAGACAGAAGACCATCTTTTGATGACAATGCAAGATTGTGTTGATGCTGTAAATAAATTTCTTACAAACAATAACCGAAAGATTCTTGAAGGTAAAGGAAAAGTTTCTCATGAACAGGCAATCGAAAAAGCCCACAAGGAATATGAAATTTTCCGTGTTATTCAAGATAAAGAATATATATCTGAATTTGATAAACAAACTGCTTTGATTACAAAAAATTCGGAGGCACAATAAATGGAACTCACAAAAGACGCATATCTTGAAGTAAATGCAAGTCAAAATCCTGCTATTGAACTGCTTTGTGCTATGAGCCCTGAGAGGATTCCTGGCTGCTGCGGTTACACTTATATTTCTCCGGAAGAATGTAGCTTGCAGCGCGGGAACAGTTTCAATGTCATCCTTAAAGATATTCTGCGCGGTCAGCTTAGGAAGATAAACCGCTATTCCTATTCGGGAGCGGAAAATGAATTTTCGGCGGCAAATATTGAGCGGGCGATAGATGACCTTGATGTGCCGCTAACGGACGGGCTTATTACTGCGAGTGAAAAAATCTACGACAAACTTCTGCTCGGTGAAAGTTACCCGGAGATTATCGGCGAGGGCGACAAAACCCAGTCTTTCAACCTGAACTACATCGACTGGAAAAATCCCCAGAACAATGTGCTTCATGTAACACGCGAGTTTTTTGTGGAAAGCCGAGACAAACAGCATAATGCACGACCAGACATAGTTCTTTTTATCAACGGAATTCCGTTCGCGGTGATTGAGTGCAAGGCTCCCACAGAAAGCGTTGAAGCGGCAGTCAGTCAGAATTACCGTAACCAGCAAAGCGCGTGGATTCCTCAGCTTTTCAAGTTCGTTCAAATTATTCTTGCGACAAATAAAAACGAAGTGAAATACGCTACGACAAAAACTCCACCGAAATTCTGGAATGTGTGGAAGGAAGATTCCGATTTTTACGAACAGCGTCTGGATCGTTTTGTTACCGACCGAATGGAAACCGAGCAGGACAAGGCGATTATTTCTCTCCTTTATCCGAGCCGTGTTTTTGAATTCATAAAATATTTTATTCTCTATGATGCAAAAGTCAAAAAAATTGCGCGCTACCAGCAGTTTTTTGCGGTACAGGAAATCTTAAAGACAATTCAGAAAGATGACGGAAACGGCAGGAGGCAGGGCGGCGTTGTATGGCACACTCAGGGAAGTGGAAAAAGCCTTACAATGGTCATGCTCGCAAAATACATTCTGATGGAAATGCGCGAAAAGGGCTTGGCAGAAAATCCGCGTGTAATCGTCGTGACCGACCGCAAGGAACTTGACCGCCAGATTACGGACACTTTTTCTCACACAAGACTAAAGCCCGCCCAGGCTACGAGCGGCAGAAAACTCGTGGAGTTGATTTCCAAAGGCAAGGCAGATGTCATCACCACAATCATAAATAAATTCAACACGGCGGAGCGGCTCGACACAAAAGATTATTCACGTGATATTTTTCTGCTTGTGGACGAAAGCCACCGTTCAAATTATGGGCAGCTTGCCACAAAAATGCGTTCCGTCTTCCCGAATGCCTGCTACATCGGCTTTACGGGAACTCCTCTTATGAAAAAAGAAAAGAACACGCTTTCAAAGTTCGGTGGCCTGATTCACAAATATACGATAGCCGACGGCGTGGCAGACAAAGCGATTGTGCCTCTCATTTACGAAGGGCGTTTTGTCGAGCAGAATGTTGATGAAGAAAATATTGATTTATGGTTTGAGCAGACTACAAAAAGGCTGAACGAAAGTCAGAAGCAGGACTTAAAGCAGAAATGGAGCAGTATCCGCCGCCTGACTTCTACCGACGCGCGCATAAAACGCATTGCACTTGATATAAGCCAGCATTATGAAAACGGATTTAAGGCAACCGGTTTCAGGGCTATGCTTGCCGTAAACTACAAGCGTGATGCGGTGCGCTACCTTGAATGTTTTGAAAAATGGAGCGAGCTTATCTGCGCGGTTTTAATTTCCGCTCCCGATGTACGAGAAAGCGTGGACGATTCCGATGAAGGTGCTGACGACAAGGTTATCCGCTACTGGCAGAAGATGATGGAGCAGTATGGAGATGCGGAAACTTACGAGGAAACCATAAAAGACAGATTCAAAAACGGCGACATCGACATTCTGATTGTGTGCAGCAAACTTCTTACCGGTTTTGATGCTCCTGTCTGCCAGATTCTGTATATCGACAAGGAACTCAAAGAGCACGGACTTTTACAAGCCATTGCCCGAACGAACCGGCTAGCCGAAGGCAAGGAATATGGCTTAATTGTTGATTACCGCGGTCTTGTGGAAAACCTCAGTGAGGCAATGGATATGTACACTGGAGCCGGATTTGAGAACTTTGATTCTTCCGACATAAAAGGCGTGATGACCGACATTATTGCTGCCGTTGCAAATTTACGGCAGGCATATTCACATCTAAAAGATTTGATTGATTGCGTACAAAATCCAGATGACGTTGAACAAATTGAAGTCTATCTTTCCGATGACGAAAAGCGAAATCTCTTCTACAATCTTTTGTGCGAGTTTGGAAAAGCCCTGCACATCGTCCTTAATTCGGAGCAGGCATTTAAAGCCCTTCCACGCGACGAGATTGAAAACTACAAAACGGCATTCACATTTTTTGAGCGTGTAAGGCGAAGCGTGAAAGTCCGTTACTGTGACGGAATCGACAACCGCGAATACGAACCGCTCATGCAGAATCTTCTGGACACCCATCTTTCTGTCGCAGGATTAAAAAAAATTACGCCGCCGATTGACATTTTGAACCGAAAGGCTTTTGAAGAGGAACTTGGAACTCTTGCAAATGACAGGTCTAAGGCAGATTCAATTACACATCATCTTGCAAAAGCAATCCGCCAGAATTATGACGAAAATCCGGCATATTATGATTCATTTTCTAAACGCATAAAAGAAACGCTTGAACAGTACAAGGACAAGGTGATTTCCGAGGCAGAATATCTTTCAAAAATGCGTGCAATTATGAAGGACTACCAGAACGGAACAACGGAGATTCAATATCCTGCAAGCATTCAGAAAAATCTTCACGCTCAGGCCTTTTATGGCGTAATCAGTTCTTTATTTGCTCAGGAAAAAACACAGGTCAATGCAAATAATGATTTTATTGCCCAGATTGCAAGCGACATTACCGAAATTTTCAAAAAACATTTACAGGTCGGTTGGGAACAAAATATCACGGTTCAAAATCAGATAGCGCAGGACATTGATGATTTATTCTTTGAATATGAAAAGTCTTGCGGATTTAAGATTTCCTTTGAGCTGACAGATAAAATCATCGAGAATGTAAAGACCGTTGCGCTCAGGAGATTTTAGAATGACTGGTCTAGTGAGTTTGAAAAAGTGCGGTCAAAAAATCGAATATACTCTTGTGCGAAAAAAGGTGAAAAATATAAATCTCCGCATTCATCCTGACGGCACGATTTCTGTTTCGGCATCTCCCAGAGTTTCTGTTCAAACAATAGAAAAATTTCTTGATTCTCAAAATGAATATATTCAGAAAGCTCTTTCAAAATTCAGCGAGAAGCGAAAATGGGAAATAACTGAAAAAAAATATGTAAGCGGCGAAAGTTTCTATCTTTTGGGACGGCAACTCCGCCTTGTCGTACAAGAATCCGTCAAAAATCATATTGAAGAAGATGGAGTTTATTTGACGCTTGAATGTAAGAATCCGGAAAATTTTCCCTTAAAAGAAAGACTGGTTAAAAAATTCTTCAGACAAAAATGCCAGGAAGTTTTTTCCGCGCTTGTCGAAAAAAATTATCCGCAGTTCCAAAAATACGGCGTAAAATATCCGTCGCTAAAAATCCGCGAAATGAAATCCCGCTGGGGAAGCTGCATCCCGTCAAAAAATCAGATTACGCTTAACAGCAATCTCATACATTTTTCCGAAAGATGCATAGAATATGTTGTCATACATGAGTTCTGCCATTTCCGTTATCCAAATCATTCCAAAGATTTTTATGCCCTAATGACTGTGCTTATGCCCGATTGGAAAGAACGTAAAAAGGAGCTGGATGATACGGTGTTGGTATAATAGATTTGGAGAATCTACCTTACTGAGCATTGTGTTCTCGAAGCGATGCATGCTCATGCAAGTGACTCGAAACTGACAGAAGCCGGCGCGGCAAAATTCTTTGTTCGGGCAGATGGCTCTACTGTTGTTCAAAAACAGGGAAGTTTAAAGAGTCACGAGATTACAAAAATCCAAAAATTCATAAAATCGCACTATCTGGAAATGCAACAGGCGTGGTCAGAAGACAGCGAAAATGGATTTTTTGAGAAATGATTAACAACCACAGAAGTCCGTTCAGACTGTTCTCTTAAAACCGCTTATTTAGCCCGAATTTCGAGTTTAGTTAAGAATTTACAACTTAACCAGCATGTTTTTCAAGTGCCTTAAAGGAAATTTGATGTATGAATTTCTAATTTCAAAATACAAACGAAAATAGTGTGAACAACTTTTTAGGATTTTGAGAATTGATTTTCCAAAGCAGTATTCAGTTTTCATACTAAAACTAGGCTATATCAGAAATCAGTATTTCAGACAAGGGAAAATGTCTGTTTTTTACCCTTCACGTTTCAAATTCTCAATTGCCTGTTCAAGCAGTTTTAGTGTCTTTGATTGGTCATTTTTCTTATGGAGTGGTTTTCCTGTTACTAAAAATTCTACGGAAGTGTTCAAAGCATCTGCAATTTTTACGGCTTGTTCCGCGTTCGGCAGTCTATCTCGGTTTATCCAAGACTGCAATGTGTTATAACTTTCACTGATTTTTTCAGATAAATCTCGTTGTGTGCAATCTTGGTAATCCAGTTTTTCTTTTACTCGTAACCAAAAATCTAACATTGAGTAAAAAATAGCACGAATGTACTATTGATGCTTGACTTTTATGCTTATTGTACTTAATATATAAAAAGAATTCGCACAAATGTGCGAAATTTTTGGAGGATTTTATGAAAAGATTTTATTTGCTGTTGGCATCTTTTGTTTTAGTTTCATTTCTTTCATCATGTGCAACTAGTATGAAATTAGCTGACCTTGAACCGCTTGAACCTGCTTATCAAATTGCCCCTAAAAGCGAAATTCCTAATATGGAATTTATTGGTTTTAAATCTGACTCGGGTTCATGGGGAAAAATCTCAATTGAGGAATGGAACCATTTAAAAAAGCGGCATCTAAGCAATCTAGGTGGTAAACTGCAAGGTGCTGGAATTGCCATTGATGAATCAAAGGCATATTTTGGAATTTACTCGTTCCAAGAGCTTGAAGCATACAAAAATAAAAAACGCTACATAACATTCGTTGAAGTCGAAGATTATGAATGGAGTTCGTATGAGTCAGATAATAGTATGGCGGCAGGAATGCTGATAGGTTTTGTCGTCACGGCTCCAATCGGATTTATTATGTTGGCATCACCTACAAAAACTACAATACATTTTAAATTTACGGCTAACATTTATGTTTATGATAGTGTTACAAAAAAAATTATATATAATAGTAGTAGCGATCCAATTTCAATTAACCGCACTGACAAAATTAAGGGCTCTTGGTATAAGACAATAACGAAATCACCAGAGGAAGGTTTAAAAATACGAGATTATTACGGTCTTTTATTAACGAATGCTGTTCTTGAAAAATACGAGCCTCTCAGTAAATTTTTAGAAAACCAAGAGTAATATGATGGCGGGATAATCCCGCCTTTTTGCACTCGCTTAGATTCGGAAAATCTAACAATTTTCCACATATTTATCCATAGACTTTGTATTAGTCTGAATTTCGAGTTTGAGCCTTGCGCAGATTGTCGCGCTGAACATCTACAGATTTCATTTCAAAACAGGAGATCTGAAAAATTATCATAAAATTTACTCGCACAAAGTGACAAAGGGCATTGCAAAAAGAAGCAAATCGACAAAAGGATGGTGGTACGGATTCAAGATGAGCGGAATCTGCAATGAACAGACTTATGAGCCGTTTTGAATGCTACCATATCAAACACAGAAGCGTCATTGAATCCGACTGGGGAACTTTGAAGAATAACTTTCACCTTGAATATCATAAGGCAAGAAGCATTGTCGGAATGTTCCGGCACTTTTTCTACAGCATCGTTGCTTACATGATTAACCGCAATCTAGGCTTTTATAAAAACTTTTTCAGATTGCGGCTGACTTAGAAAACTCGAATTTCGGGCTATTTATCTATAAACCAAAAGCAGAAGCTTGGGTGCAATATCAGATAAGCCGGATACGGTAAATTGCGTTCTTACCCACGGCAATTTAGCACATTGAAGGAAAGTCTCAAGGGAATGTCAAAAAAGAATAAGGGGAATAAGCCTTGATGAGCGTATCCCCCTTATGAAAAGAACTTTTTTTGGGAATTAGAAGGTCAAGTCAAAAGACCTAATCTGCTCTCCTGTTGTTGCATTTTTAATTCTAAAAGTAAATGTTCCTTTAAAACCACGGCTTTTTAAAACATCCTGATTTGTTCTGATTGTTTTTTCTGCTGTGGAAAAGTGTGACGCTGCAAGTTTGTCATGTCTTTCATAAGTCCATGTTTTTGAAGTATCACAGAAGCCATAATATCTTTGAGAACTATTCCAGTCAGTAATATATTCCTTTAAGATTCTGTTATAGAGGTCTATTCTTTCAGGAGTTATGTCAGAAGGCGGATCAAAATACATAACATAGTTGCAGTATGAATTACATGGCTTCCTTACATAATCTCTAAACCCATACGGTGTAGTCTTATAATAACGGTAGGTGTTAAGATTGGTGTAAAAGAATCCATCAAGGTAAGCTGCGGTCGCAGCCAACCGAACTTTTGCATCTGAATTAAGAGGCACTCTTTCCTGCACCCAATAATTATAACTAGGCATAGTATAAACTGCATAAGTATCAAAGATTGCAGTCTTTGTTTGAATGCCTTTTGCATCGCTACCGTAGGTGTATAGCCCATCCCAACCAGTATCTGCGTTTGGTGCTTCAAACTTCCATGTTGCAGATTTTGAATCATCTGCAAGATTGAATGATACTGAAATATCTGGAATTGACTGTGTTCTTGATGCATTGATTGAAAATCCTGTTGTAAGTCCACCTGTAGGTCCTGATGAGTTAAAGCCTACGTTTCCGCCAAAACTGAAGCTTTGTCCCTGTGTAAAACTGGAAGTTCCTGTCGTTGTACCAGGACTGCATTTGTTTGCTTTCAATGAGGCATATCCATTTCCGAGTTTTGAAGTAATTTCACAATACCTCATATAAGGACCTATATGTTTTCCATTGTCCCATTCATTTTTGTAACCGAGTTGCTGATTGTTGCAGACTGCCGAAGTTCTTACAAGATAATAATCTGTATTTGTGTCTATGCTGCAGGCTGTCCATACATCAGTGTAAAGCTGGACATTCTCGCATTTGCCGTCATATCTTCCGTTATAAGGATATTTTTCTTTTCCGGTATAAGAGAAGCTGGCTGTAAAATTATGTACGAATGACTGGGCTTCTTTTTCCTCTTCAATTGTTGAAGCGGCTGCTCTTTGACCACTTGACTCTTCTGTATCATTTGATTTTATCCATTCTGCAAAGGCTTGAATTGAAGCGGCTGTTACAGTTGTAAAGTCAGTTTCTTTGTTGTCTGAAGTCGAGTTCTCGTTTGTGTCAATTTCATCTGCTTCTTCTGTCGGATTACCTTCTGTTGCAGCAGATGTGATGACTTCAGATTCTTCTTCGAAATTCACATCCATAACTTGGTCAATATCATGAACAAAATACATCTGTTCTTTTCGCATTGCAATTGCTTCAAAAGTTTCATCATTTTCTTCTGTCTGATCATAAAATTGGCAAAGAAGGCTTAGTATAGACCAAGGATGAATATCTGTCTGGTCATACCAATATTTATTTTCGTCTTTTTCAAGTAGCGTTTGCACTGTTTGAACAAACCTATATATCTGATATCCGTCCGGAGCATCAATAATAAAAGTCTGGCCTTCAAGGCAGGTTTTTACAGCAAGAAGAATTTTGTCATCGGAAAGACTTGCCAAATCGGATCCATTTACGATGTACACTTGTGGAATAGAATCTGTGCTATTTGTGCTTGCAAGACCTGCAGTTTTCATTGCTCTTTGTGTGTAATCAGATATTTGAGTTGATGCAAGGTAAGTCAGCTTATTAGAATCCGGCTCAGGTGATGAACCACTTGATTCATCCGAACAAGAGAGTGCAAATAAAAGCGTTGCGGCAATCAGCACAAACAGAAATGATTTCATCTTTGTCATAAAAAAGTCCTCCTAAATAGCCCGAATTTCGAGTTTAGATGAGAATTTACAAAAAAAGCCTAAATCTTTAAAATTTTAATCACCACAAAAAAAATCAAAAAGAATTATGCTTATGTATGAACTAATTTACAACTTAACCAGCATGTTTTTCAAGTGCCTTAAAGGCAATTTAATGTATGAATTTCTTATTTCAAAGTTCAATGGAAAGCGGGGGCCTAAAAGACAATTGAGCCTTGAACAGATTGTCGCACTGAACATTTACAGATTCCATTTCAAGAACGGTGACCTGAAAAATTACCATAAAATTTACTCGCACAAAGTGACAAAAAGCATTGCGAAAAGAAGCAAATCTACAAAAGGATGGTGGTACGGATTCAAAATGAGCGGAATCTGCAATGAACAGGCTTATGACCTGCAAAAAGCCCACGACCATGAGATTGAACTGATGAAAGCGGAGCAAAAGCATTTGAGCGAACTGTTCTCCCAAACCGCAGAGGCACTGGCCAGCGCGATTGACGCAAAAGACCGCTACACGCACGGACACTCAACCCGTGTCGCAGAGTATTCTCGCGAGATTGCACGCAGGTCTGGAAAAAGCGAAAAGGAAGTCAATGAGATTTTTTTGCCGCGCTTTTGCATGATGTGGGGAAAATCGGCGTGAACGAGGCCATGACGAGCAAGCGAAGCTACCGCCAAGAACGGCTGAATCGACTAACCGCTTATGCGCCCATTCCTCCGTCTACGCCAAGCACTTGACCGGTGATGTAGGTACTCAAATCGCTTGCAAGGAACAGCGCGGCGTTTGCGATGTCCTCAGGCTTTCCGGCGCGCTTCAGCGGCAATGTGTCCACCCACTGCGCCTTCATGTCGTCCTTGAGAACTGCGGTCATGTCGGTTTCGATAAATCCCGGCGCAATTGCGTTTACGCGCACACCACGGCTTCCCACTTCTTTTGCCAGTGCCTTGGTATAGGCGATAACACCGCCCTTGCTCGCCGCATAGTTCACCTGTCCGCCCTGACCGTGCAAGCCCACAATGCTAGACATATTGATGATTGAGCAGGACTTGTCCTTTGCACGAATCATGTTGCCGGAAACAATCTGGGTAATCAGGAAGACGCTGGTCAGGTTCACGCGAAGAACGTCGTCCCAGTCCTCTTTCTTCATGCGGAACGAAAGTCCGTCGCGAGTAATGCCTGCGTTGTTCACAAGCACGTCAAACGTACCCGCTTCAGCTAGAGCCGCCTTGACCACTTCCGTCACCTGCTCGGCATTTCCTACGTCCGCGCAGATTTCATGGAAGACAACGCCATTTTCTGCGGCGAGTTTCTCCAAGTCCGCTTTTGCCGCACTCGGCTTGGAGCAAAGCCCCCACACTTCCGCACCGTTCTTCAAGAATGCTTCAACAATCGCGCGTCCAATACCACGGCTACTTCCTGTCACAAGTGCTTTTTTATTCTTCAATAACATAATTTTTCTCCTTAGGGGAGTTCCCCTATCCCCCCCCTGCTCCAGCACGGCTTAGGGCTACCGCCCTAGAAGCTCCGCTTGCGGAATCTTCCGAACCCGCTTCGTATAACAAAATGCAAATCTGCGTAATCTGCGGATTATTGTCCTTACAATGCGTTAATCGCTTCGGCTGTGTTTATTGGTGTACAGGGCAGCGTTGCGCCAAGTTCTGTCTGCCCCCAGAGACCGCTCAGGACTTTGCCGGGACCAACTTCCAGCAACACCCATTCATTTGCAGAATCTTCCTTAATCATGTCGGCAAGGACTTTCTCCTCGTCCGTCCAGCGCACCGGATTTGTCAAGTGGTCAACTGCGCTTGCTTTTGCGGGTGCGCCTTCGGTCACTTTTTTGCCAGTCACATTGCTGAACAACGCGATTTTCGGGTCGCTGAATGTGTACGGCTCAAGCGCAACCTTGAATCCGTCAGCCGCCGCCTGCATGAGCGGAGAGTGGAAGGGACCTGCAACAGCGAGGCGAACCGTTCTTCTTGCGCCAGCATTCTTTGCCGCTTCCTCAACCGCCGCCAAACCGTCAAACGTGCCGCTTACCACGGTCTGTTTTACGCTGTTCATGTTTGCGGCATAAGCACCTTCTACGCCCTTTGCAAGTTCCTCAACTTTTTCTGGCGGAAGACCAAGCACAGCCGTCATTCCCGGCGCATGTCCTTCGTTGGCGGCGGCGATGTCCTCGCACACTTTCTGCATAATCGTGCCGCGCTGAACGACAATCTTAATCACGTCTTCAAAAGAAAGGATTCCCGCCGCATACAGGGCAGGAAATTCGCCCAGACTGAATCCCATGCATGCGCTCGGCTCAATGCCCTTGGTCTTCAAAGCAGCCATCACTGCAAGACTTCCAGCGGTAATCGCCAGCTGGCTGTTGTCGCTGCGGTTCAGTTCAGTCTGCTCCGTTTCCCACAAGAGTTTAGTAATATCTTTTCCCGTCACTGCGGAAATATCGTCAATAATCTTACGCGCCTCGGGAAAAGCATCGCATACATCTTTCATCATGCCCTGTGCCTGCGCACCCTGTCCGGGGAACAAAAAAGCATACTTCTTAGCCATAAAATCTCCTGTTCTTTCTGACAAAATTTGTCAAAGTGTCAACATAATTAGTGTATATGATTGTGTGGTTTTATGCAAGAGAAATTTTCTGAAATATCACAATAAGCGAATCCAGAACGACCTTCCTCAATAATTCACTAATATGAAACAAGACACCCGCCCGCGTGGGGCAAGTGCCTGATAGTTCAACCTTCGTGTATAATGACAGGCTTATTGGTTGCTTACGAAAGAAGCACCGTATGAGTCATTTTGTGAAACAGAATATTCTTCTGAACCGTCATTGTTATAATAAGTAGCATCGGCATCAGCCTGTTTAAAGAAATTCGTACTGCCGGGCTCTGTCCAAGATGAAGCATATACCGTCGTAACAGGAACTGAATCCGTAATCGAAAATGATTCCAAATCAACATATACAACACGGTCTACCCTTTTGTATTTTAGCACATCATCATCGGTATAGAACGCAATGCCATGATCCATGACAACAAGTTTTTTGGGCTTTATGCCAACGAATTTTCTTGGTCCCGCGAAATAAGAATCAAGACTGTCATACGGGCAATAAAACTGATAAGGCATACCAGTAGTGTCTGCCGTCGTAAAGGTTAGCTGCAAGTTTTGATAAGTTTCGGTACCGTTTTCAGAAATCTTCTCGTACAATGGTTTTTCATTGTATGTTGCATTTGTTTTCAGGCTTTCTATCGGAGTACATGTTGAAGAGGAACCTGAACCGAATACATATCCGTCAGTCCAGCCGATTATTTTTGAACTCACTTTGCCTGAGAAACAGTCGTATATAAGTACGCCACCGCGGGAACGAACCTCATTCGAATCATTTCCTCCGTCATTTAAAAGCATATACACTTTTCCATCTTGATAAAGAATGTCATTGACCGAAGGTGCTGTATCTCCAAGAGATTCAAGATTAAGCGCAACTTTATCTGATAAAGTTTTCTCTGTAAGTCCATCTTCAAAAGTCCCATGATATAAGTATGAACCTGGAGTAGAAGAACTTGTATCCGCACCTATCACATAAATCGTTCCATCATAGACGACAACATTGTAGCTAGGCCATGGTGAGCTTGTATAATCGCTACCATCAACGGAAACAGTGAAAGATTCGCATCCGAAAGTGCAGGTATATTTGGTATCAACAGTACCACTGGAAATAAGATTCGGATATTTGTAAACAAAAATCTGGCTTTCGTTGATATAGTACAAATAAAGAATATCTGTTGCCATATCGACAATGAGTGAATTTGAATAATTATCTGAAGTATCAAGTGTCTTATCATTAGCGTTTGTATTGTTTGATTTTAATTTTTTATTTTCATCCAAATAATAATAATTACCATTTGAATCAAAACATGGCTTAGAAATAAAGTCCAACCGTGTTGAGTTAGTAGTTAAAGTGGCAAGCTCGTCCTCGGCAATGTGATAATAATTTGAGAACGAAGGAATCATCAAATCTGTGTTCGGCACAATTTCCGTACCAAAAGACGATACCAAGCTGTCCGTAATCACAAACTCAACCGTGTCTCCGCTATTCACAAGATGGCTTCCCTCGCCAAACCAAGTGTCCGTAGTAAATCCGCCATAGACCTCAATCACTTCCTTGCACTTGTAGAGAAGATTGCCCTCACCGCCAGCATCATCATAAAAACTGAAAGTGACTTCGTATGCGTTCGGTTTTATGTCTTCAAGAGCAATCGTTGCGCTGCCGCCCGAAAAAGAAACAGTCGCTTTATCATCAAGATTCTCTGCTGAAAGTGAATTTGCGTTGCTTGTGTCTGTAGTTAAAACCGTGCCGCTAAAGGTGACGGATTTAATTTTGCTGTCTGTCGTGCCATCGCCAATCGTGAGGCTGATTGCGCCATTATCCGCCGTGCTGTAACCGGGCTGCAGGATAATCGCTGTTTCGAGAATGTCAGTGTAATCATCAGTAACGGTGACTGCCGCATTTCCTTCAAGAAATTCTCTTCCACCCACCACATAAATCGTCCAATCGCCAATCTGCGGAAGCGCAACGGAATAAGTCATCTCAGTTGAATTAAAAGTGCCGTCCACCTTTACAGAAGTATTTATAGACGAGCCTGAGCCTTTGTATGCATACACAGAGAATGACACGTCGCTGGTCGGAAGAGAACTCGTTGCCGACCGTGCAGATTCGCTCGCTGCTGGTGCAAGATTCGCAAGGAAATTGCTTGATGTCGCGCCGCTCGCTCTGCCCACGCTGACCTTTCCGCTCACGGTGCACGTCTTTGCGCTGGAGTCAGTTCCCGCCGAATCGTTTTTTGCGTCCGTCAAATCAGAACACCCCGCAAGAGCAAATGCCGCCAGCAGCAAGAGTGCGATTCCTGCCAATTTTTTTGTCACATTTTTCATATTTTCCCCCTTTATTTTAGGAATTTTTGTATTGCACAGCTGTGAGTCTTGGATTCTTCATCGTAGTTGATTCCAACGAAGAGCAAGTCGCCAGAATACCGATTCAGACTCTCAAAATATTGTTTTTTGCGGATTTGGTTGAGAGCAGTTTCCACCGAACCGTTCCGCTTACCCTGCCAATAATACTCTCATTGACGTGCTAACCTCTCGTCTCTGGCTTCCTCCAAAACCTTTTCTACTCTACTCGTTGCCCGTTCCCAAAGGAATGCCTATTTCGATATTTGTAGTGGAATCTGCTGCCCATGATGAACCGTTTTCTGCATAGACAGAGCCGGAAAGCCTCAGAGATTCAATCGTAGTAAAGCCGCTGCTTATCAAGTCATAGCTGGTGTAACCGAAGTTGGCGGAAGTCTCCGTGGCACTGGTAATGGCAAAGGTTTCCAAATCCACTTCTACGACGCGGTTTGCGTTTCTATTGCAATATGCGCCATTGGCATCCGTGTAGAATGCGAATCCGTCATCAGCAATCACAAGTTTCTTCGGGTTTATGGCAATGAATTTAACAGGACCAAAGAAAGCCGTCGTATCAGAAAGGCTTGCAGGAGCATACAGTTTTGGCAACCCCTCTCCAATTGTCGTACTAGAATAAGAAAGTGTATTTGTATCACTGCAACTAATTTTGAGCCAGTTAGCAGTGTTGGTGTAATCAGCATTTGAAGTAAATAAGTGCCCAGAAGGATTATCATCACTGTAGGCATACATATACCCTGCGCTGGTGTCGATTGGTGTTGAAACAAGTCCCAACGGAGACGAAACTTCTTTGGTAGATGCAACTACGCGGATAACAGCACCTTTGCTCGTGTAATTGTAACTATCATCGCCAGGTATATTTTCATCTATGCTAACATTCTTCTCAGAGACCAGAACATACACATAGCCGTCTTGATAAAGGACATCGGTAACCTCTGGATAATTATTCAAACCAACGGCAGAAAGATTCAAGGAAACAGAATCAGAGCCAGTAAATTTACCATCGGCAAGAGTGTCAAGGGGGTTCACGCATGCAAGATATGAATCACCAGCAATATAGAACATGCCGTTATCCACAGCAAAAGCAGTTGGCGAAGAAATGCTATCCAAAGATTCTGCAATGTAGTGCTTATCAGCCGTAGAAGGAGCATCTGTTATCGTGCTGATGTTTTCATATCCGTAGAAGTTTATTTTTTCATTGCTGCCACTTCCATAGATATAGGCATAAAGCCACAAAGTATCGGTAGTGCGGTCTACAGCAAGATGGTATTTATTGTAACTCGCTGTTGTCACCTCTGTCGTGATAGTTGGGAAGCCTTCTCTCGTAGACTTTATGATTAAAGCGGTTCCTTCCGTGGCAATGTAATACATATTTCCAGTATCATCAAAAGCAAAAAGCGGTTTTTTAGACATGCCGAAAGTATCTGCGAATCCCGATGCGGTTTCTGAGAAAGTTGCAGTAGCAGAGTCTGCAATACAGTATGAAATTTTCCCGCTGCTATTAGACTCATACAAAACCATCTGCACAGGTTCATTTTCAACCGTCACCTCAAATGTCTGGCTGCTCGTTGCCGTAATGCCTGCCGCCGTGCTTGCGTTCACCGGCTGTGAGACCGTCACATAGATCTGATATGTCTTCGCAGGAAGCGGATTTTCGACGCTCAGACTGAGCGTGCCCGCCGTTGCGTCCACCGTGTAGTAAGGATTGCTTGTATCAGCGAGAGAGTTCACATCGTTTCCTTTGTACAGAATCTGTGCCGACCATTTGAGCGGATTGGAATCCGTGCTTGTAACCACTTCTCCAGTCGCGTCCGTCGCAGTAAATGTGACCGTGCTGTTCAAGTACAGGGTCGTTTTATCAATCGCAATGTTCAGCGCGCGGTTGTCGGTAGAAGTTGAGCCAGAAGCATTGGCAGGGTCAATCCATACGGCAAAGAGAGTCAAATCTTCATCAGGCATAACCGCCTCTGTGCCGGTCTGATACACTACATCACCATTCTCTTCTGTCGCCCAACCTGAAAGATATTTACCTTCGTTTGTGCCGACGATGGTCAAGTCATCCGCGTCGGCAAGCGCAATAGTCTCACCGTACAGATATTTCTTGGTAACGGCATTTTCCAAAGCGGTATTGTTGTAGGTAACAGTATGCTCGTTGCGAAGGAAGCAAGGATTTGCACGATAGGTATAGTGTTCTTTGTCATTTCCTACAGTATCATAAGAAGAATCATTTTCTTTATAGGTGAAGCCTGTTTGCAAAATCTCAGGAAGATTACTAATATCAGCTGAATATTCTTTGCATGCAGCCTCAAATGCAGTATCAAAGAATGTAGTACCGACAGCACCAGTAACAGTCAGAGACCTACCGCTAGAAGGAACCCAGCCAGCATCGACAACACCGTTAACAATCCTATTGCACCAGCACACAGTCTCACATTCAAGCGACCACACGGCGTACAACGTTACATCATCTTCCAGAACAAAAGTGTCATTTCCTCTCTGATAAACAGTCTCACCGTCCGCAGTCCAGCCGACAAAGGTACAGCCAACATACCTTCCGATAAGCGCAAGATTTTCCGTATCTTCAAAAATCAGTTCCGCATTTTCGCCGTATTTTCCTGTTGTTGTAGTCGTTCCTGTCACAACTGGGGTAATGGAGTTTGTAGAAAGAATCAGATTCTTATATGTGACCGTAACATCTTTCAGTTCCCACTTCGCCCAAAGCGTAAGATTTCCCGTGCTGCCAGTCGGAATTTCGGTGATTTTTCCCTCTACGCAATCGCTGTCCGTATACCAGCCGCCGAATATGTAGCCCGTCCGTGTCATCTGAGGCAGGGTGATTGACTCGCTCTTCCGCGAGTATTTCATAACCTTGGTTTCGCCGCTCGCAAGTTCCGCAGGATGCTCCGCATCGTCATTGTCATTGTATGTGACTGAATATGTCTCGTTCAGGCTGATTGTCTGCGCCGCCGTGGTGGTAATGCCGCTTGCCACGCGGACGATGTAATCAGGTGAGTTTATCGGAACTGTCGTGCCGTCCGCATAAAACTCGAACACAAGATAGTACGAGCCTCTTTCAAGGCGTTCCGTTTCAGAAGAAGCACTGCGGCTGTATGTGACAGAATAGCCGGTCAGATTGCCTTCATCGTCCTTCGCCTCAACAAAATCTGTTTTTTCAAATGTCTGTTCGCCAATATCAGAAGATTTGTCCGCCGTTTTGAGCGTAGCGACCACCTCCGTTACATTCGTGTCGCTGAAATTCACCGTGACGCTCATTCCACCGTAATTTTCAACGGCCTTCATTTCAAAGGAGATTGTGTTTGTCGTTTCAGCCACAATCGTCGCCGTGGTCGTGCCGGAAAAAGCAACGCCGTTCAGTTTGGCAGTGAGCGTGAATGACCAGCTTCCCGTCTGAATCGGGATTCTCTGCTCAGAAAGAGCCGCAAGGTCGGCAATCGGAGTTTCATCGCCCGCAAGCGTGATTTCCTCATCTTCTTCACGCGTACCTTTAAGCACAAAACTGACCAAATTTGACGCGTCTTTGTCAGAATCAGACGGAGCGATTGACCTCGCCATCGAAGCAGACCCAATCACAAGGTAAGTTCCGCCGTCAGCAGAATTCTGCGTTTCCGTGCCGTTTTGAACAATGCCGCTGCACGAAAAAAACAGCGCAGCCGCCGCAACCAAGAACAATAAACGCTTTTTCATATTTCCATCTCCTTTTTTCTCTATATTTATTCTATGTAGTATGCCATTTCAGTCGGGGAGAAGTATTCTTCCCGCCCAATTGCTTTTACACCAGAGTCTGGTACATAAAAACACACCCCTCATCGTATTTTGGCTTTACATGACGCTGCACAAATTTCTCTTGTTCTTCTGGAAGCCTTGTAAAACCTAATTTCTCATAATAACTCAATAATTTATTTTCAGGCAAAGCATAGATATAAAGCGAATTCACTCCTACATATTTTGCAAGGCAATTTACAATCGGAAAAACAAAATTGTTAAAAATGTAAGCCCCCAATCTAACATAATCAGGATGCTCATCCTTATATTTTTTGTTTACCGCAAAATTGGCAAGTTCAATTGCAGGAAAAGAATCGAAACCGTCTCCTTGAACTTGGATTGTAATCAAGCCAGTTCTTAACGAAAAATATCCAACCAAGTCACCTGTAAGAATGTCTTTTACAAGATAGGTGCGGCTATTATTACTTTCTTCGTCTTGCGCAGATTGAAACTTCAAATAATTTTCCAAGCCAAAAGCATCGTTTCCAGCCTCAAAATCCGCAATTAAACCTGCATTTTCGTCAGAATCAAACAAATGCTCTACAGAGAAATATTTTGTGTCAAAAACAGAGAATTCAGTTATCATTTTCCCGCCGCCTCTCTAAGAATCTGTCTGTCTTTTTCATGTTCTTTCTGAATCCATTTTTCAAATTCTGCAGAAAGGCGTTTAAGTTCTGTAAAATCAGGCTTTGGTGTGTTCTTTATATAATTCCAAGCTTCACTTTTATCAAGCACTGCCTGATAGTCTTTCGTAATACATCTCATAATCCACCTCCTTCCGTAATCTTTACTACATCGCCAGTAAAGTGAATCTCATAACAAATCTCACACTTGTAACAGGGGATGTTTCTGATTACAAGCACTCCGCTTCCAAGTTCAACAGCTTCAGTCGTAGTACTCTTATAAGTGTCGTTTCCACATCTTATGCATTTCATTGGTTCACCCCCTGTTTTCTTGTCTTTAAATCAGACTCCCATTTATCCAAACTTGGAACATAAGCCGTTATCAGATAAATCTTATCTTCTTTCTCCTACCCATGGGCGTGCCCGCCCGCCTCGCGGCGATCGGTCGCTATGTCCGCACTTCGCTAACGCTCATTCGTCCGCTCCCTTCGCTCGCTCCCGAACGGTTTTCGCCGCCGCTACAATCCCTTGCGCTACTCAAAACCCCGAATCGCACAAACCGATTTGGTGCCGTCCTCCGTGCGGTTGGTGATCCAGGCCCCACTGCCGAAATCGAGTACCAATGCGTAATAAACGGAGATAGCGTACTGGGACGACGAGCAGTAACAGCTTGTACCGAACTGGTCTCCGCCAAGTGCTTGGCTTGCGGTGTCTAAATCAAACACCTTGTTTGATCCCTTGCCGTTTGCATAAATCTGGAAAAGCTCCGCAATGCTCGGAAGGTACCAGCCGTCTTCGTAAGCAGTTCCTGCAAGGTTTGTGGCGGTTTCCTTGTAGTTCTTTGCAAAGTAGAAGGCTGGGTAATTTGCCTCTGTAGCTGTGTCGTCAGTTGTTCCGCTACCTTCGGCTGAAAGGAAGGCTGCAATCTGGCTAAGGTTGTCGCTGCCATCTTTGTCCTGATCTCCAGTCCATGAGTAATTGCCTACACTTCCCCCGTCATCCGGTTCGCACAGAATCGTGTCAATCTTTTTGCTGTAAGCGTTTGCAGAATCTATACACCATGCAAGTCCGTCTTGATTGTGCTTTAAGCCTACGCCAAGGGTGCGGTTTGTGGTATTATCTTCATTTCCGTCACCATTTGGACTGTTCAAGTCTGTTCCCACATAAAAAATCAGTGCAATTGCGGCGTTTTTCTGCTCGTCTGTAATGGTCATGCCGTCTGTATATGCAAGTGCGCTTCCGTCTGTGAACACAATGTCACCAACTTCGTACGGACTTTCATACTTTCCGATTTTTCCGATTACCTCCGCTCTGGTGCAAAGTTTTCCTTCGGTAGAAACATACCATGCCGTCGTCGTTGTGCCGCCGCTTCCGTCGTCTGCTGTCTGTGGCGTTACGGCAAACTTTGCGTATTCTGCTTCGAGCGTGGTGTCTGCTCCGTCTGCAAGGGTAAGCACGGTTGTGTCTGTTGAGTAGCTTTGTGGCGTGATTGTTGCAATTGGTGCATCGCCTGTAAGTTCGCCAGAAAGTGCAAATGATGTGCCTGAAGGAAGATATATGTCGTTTCCGCTTTCAATAACTGCACTTCCACTCATATTGAGCGTGCCGAAGTCGTTGTTAAATTTTTTTATATATACACCGCTTCCCTTTGAATCCTCGCAGATGTTATCTCTTATTGTTCCGCCCGCAAGGTTACAGATTCCCTGATAATAGATGTACACTGCACCACCACAATGCAACACATTGTTATGACATATTATTCCACCGTTCATATTGAATGTACCACTGTATGCACAGACAGTTCCGTAGGCACCTTGGGCTGCCCCATTATTATAATTGTAAGAAATTTCTCCACCATCCATAGTAAAAATAGCACTGTCTGCAACAAACACTGCAGAACCGTACTTATTCTCAGTATTCAGGTAAAGGTAATTTCCGTAACTGGTAGAACTAGTGTCACCTATCAATCCGCCCGTCATGATGAATGTCGCGCTTTCCACAAGGCTTACTCCACCGCCAAAACGGTTGCCCTGATTTTTTCTGATAATGCCATCTTCCATAGTAAACTGAGCATGTTCGCCATACAAGGCAACTCCACCGCCACCGCGCGCACCACTAGTAGCAGTAGAAGACTCCTTGTTTCCGCTAATCGTTCCGCCTCTCATCGTAAATGTCACGGAATTGGTAAGGCTAGTGCTTGAACCGTCCACAAATACGCCGCCACCGGCAGACACGGCCTCGTTACCGCTGATTGTACCGCCTTCCATTACGAAAGTGCCGACCGTTTCGCTTTCATCGTCATATCCGACATACACGCCGCCGCCGTAGCCGCCAGTCGCCGTGTTGCCTGAAATCGTGCTGTTTTCTGTCATTATCAAAGTGCCGTCAACATTTGCGCCGCCGCCACGAGAAGCCGTGTTGTCCGTTATGCTCGTGCAGCCTGCAAGCGTGACAGTTGCACCGCTGGCAACAGAAAGACCACCGCCAAAACTTCCTGTGTCGGAGAGATAGCCGCCCGTAATCTTAAGATTTTCGATAGTAACAGGAACAGTCGTGCTTACCGTAAGCGTTCTTCCCGATGATTCTTCTGAGAAGCCGCCTTTGAGAGAATCTTTTGGAACATTGCTGCTGTCGTCGCCGTTCTTTCCAACGAGAGTGATTGATTTTGCCAAGCCGCCGCTTGCCAGGGCTGAACCAGCTTTAATCTCCTGACCGCCCGTAAGCTCGCCGTCAACATAAATCGTATAGTCCACATCCTCATCTGTCATCAAGGCAACTGCCGCCGCAATCGTTGCAAGAGGTCTGCTGGCAGTTCCCCGGCCAGTTCCGTCCTCACCCGTCGCGTCTACATAAATCTTGCTTCCGACATTCCAGCAGCCGTACAGCGTCATGCTCTTCGTCACTTCGCTCGTAAAGTCAAATTCTTCCGTAAACTCCGCGTCCGTGTACCAGCCGTAGGTCGGAGTTACATCTGCTGGGGCGGTTATCATCTTAGTCTCTGCGTTTTCCGCAACATACTGGGGTTCAACTTCTGCCGTTCCGCTCGGCGCGCCTGTAATATTGAATCTAACCGTATACAAGCGCGTCCATTCAATCTGCGCAAGATATGAGTAATAGTTTGTCGCCGTTTCGCCCGATTCTGAATCAGTCTTTGTTTCCGTCGCAATAAGAGAAATTTCGTATATGCCAGTCGCCCAGTCGCTTCCGTCCACGGTAAAGGTCGGCTCGCTTGTCGGGGTTTCAGCAACGCCGTCCACCGTCCATGCGTAAGAATAGGCCGCCTCGCTGTCGGGTGGGGTTACGGTAAAGGTGAGTGAAGTGTTATTCTCCGTGTGGGTCGCGCTGATGTCGCTTGAATCGTCCACTTTGATTGAAACAGAGAATGTGTCCTCTGCGGTCGTTACGGTCTCTTTTTCCCACTTCGCGTACAGTGTATAATCTTTAGCCGTTTCTGTTCCCGTGCCGATTGTGGTGATAAGGTCAGTTTCACCGTCATTATCTGCGTCAATCGGATTTCCGTCTGAATCTTTTTCGTACCAACCTAGGAGTTTCCAGCCAGAACATGAAATATCATCCTCCACAGGAAGAGTGATTCCTGTATAGATATTTCGTTTCGTTGTCAAACTTTCTTCTACACCGTCTTTCCATGCAGTTTTTTCGTTTGACAAATTGTAGATTACAGAATAAAGGGCATTGAGGTATTCGCTGGCAATATTGATTGTTTTTTCTGTCTTGTAGCCGTGGATTTTTACGATTTCAGAAATTGTGTTCAAAAGTTCTCCGACCTCTTCATTACCTGTGGCAGGAGCATAAATCTGGAATTTTACATAATATGTGCCGTTCGGAACAGCATCATTACCAGTCTTTGTGTAAGAAGCGGCTTTTTCATTTGTCAAAGCCGAATAGCTCAATTCTTCGTAATCATAGCCTGTGACAGCAGTTTTACCTTTGCTACTCATTGTGAAAAGACCGGCTTTTACAGTGCCGATTCTTTTGGTAATGTCAAAATCCGAGTCAAATTGAATCGTAAGGGAAAGGTCGCCTTTCTCCACATATTTTGCTTCAAATGCAAGGCTTGTCGTTTCTTTTGTAATTTCCACATTTTCCAGAACCGCACTCTGTGTAAGGCGAAGGCGACTTGGTTCGCCAGTGTATAACTTCAGTGTAAAAGTGTATGTGCCATAGTCAATCGTTATTGTTGAATTCTCCATATTTGCAATTGCGGTTTTATCTTCATCGGAAAGCCATTGGATTGAATCACTCAAAGTTTCAGAATCAATAGAAAAACTATAGGCCGTTTCCGTTCCGTCTGCGCCGCTTTTCGTTGCCGACAACTCAATCTGCGTAACATCGGCTTCCGAAATATTTGTAGGCATAATCGTTCGAGTAGAATTCTGATTCACAGAAAGAGAAAGCACCGCTTTTCCAGCTACGTGGGCTGTGGCATTTTCTTCATTTGAACTGCCAACGTCCACAATGTCGTTACAGCCAGTAAAAGCAAGCGAAATTACCGCAGAAAATACCAGAAATTTTTTAAAAACGTTTTTCATATTGTCTTCTCCTTATTCCTTGGTGACCGTAAATACAACTGTTGCTGAATAATAATCACTTTCGTCATTATTATTGACCACAATGAGCATAATGTTGTGAGCACCACTTACAGCAGCAGGTTGAACCTCAGATTCAAGCGTAACTTTTGAGAAATCAAGCGTTAAATCTTCAAATTCATAATTCTCGTCGTCAATACGCCAAGTGTAGACTGAATAACCTGATGCAACCGTTGCCTTAATGGCAGTCTCCTCAACTTTTAGCGAAACAATACCCTCGTCATCAGAGGTGATTGATTCCAGCGTTACTGTTACGCCGGCAGAGGTTTCGTCCTTAGTGTAGACAGCCACAAAAGTCTTGTCTTCCACATCAAATGTCGTAGGCAAGTTATCTATTGTATGAGTTTCTTCATTCTCATCACGCCATACCCATTCTTTGAACGTGTAGCCTTCATTAGTCGGTGCGGTTACGGCCTCAATTGTTGCACCATATCTGCCTTCTCGTTCTATTATGTTACTCGCAGTTGCTCCGAGCGTAGGAATCATGTAGTAATTGATAATAGTCTGACGGTCATAGAAAATTTCTATGACGGTAGAGCCATCGCCCGAAATCTCCTTTTGTTCGATAGCCTCTTCCAAAACGCGGGAATAAAATCCTTCGTAGGATTTCAATGTAGCTTTAGTCATTTCTCCAGTTGTGCCTGTCAATTCCGTTCGGTCTTCTTTCACTTCGGTATAGTCATCATCATCAATATTCTGCTGTAAATATTTTACCGTGTACTTCGTGTCTGTGTTTGCCGTCCATTTTGCCGTCAGCGTGATGTCGCCCGTTGTTCCTTTCGCAATCTCCGTTACCTTTGTTTCGGCAGTCTCGCCCGCAACTGTCGTGTACCAGCCGCCGAACGTGTAGCCCGGTTTTGTCGCGTCAGAAAGAGCGATGGTTTCTGTCTCAATCGTGTATGATGTCACCGTGTTCGGGTTTGTCGCGCCCTCAACACCTGAGTAGGTGATGCTGTAGCCGTCCGCAGCCCATTTTGCCGTCAGCACAAGGTCGCCCGTTGTGCCTTTCGCAATCTCCGTTACCTTTGTTTCGGTTGTCTCGCCCGCAACTGTCGTGTACCAGCCGCCGAACGTGTAGCCCGGTTTTGTCGCGTCAGAAAGAGCGATGGTTTCTGTC
>JAFSJX010000094.1 GCA_017449285.1 Treponema sp. | reverse complement strand
TAACGCCTACGCGAGTTTCTCAGCTCATAAAGGCAGGATTATTATCGGCGGACGGCGACGGCGTCTTGCTCCTTGTCTCGTTGAAGAAATTTTTTGAGTATCAAGCACAAAAGGGTTGCGATTCGGTAGAAAGATTCGTTGTCCGACAAACTATCAAGATGCCTAAATCACGGTCTGCTTGAAAGGCAATCGGCAATTCTTTTCTCTGCCGAGCGTGATTCAATACTTAAATCATGCAGATAAATCATAGTGACATTAAGAGAATTATGACGCAGCATTTGAGCAACTTCACGAATATCAGCCCCTTGCCGAATAGCACAGGTCGCCGCGAAGTGTCGGCAGGAATGAGCGGTAATTTTCGGGTCGTCGATTCCGATGGAGCGCAGTCTTCGCTTTATCATTTTGCTGATTGACTGCGAAGAAAATCGTCGCCCAAAATTTTTCTTTGAAGTGAAAGTAAAGAGGGGCTCATTGTCGACAGAGCCGCGCAGGTCCAGATAATCAAAGATAAGGTCGGCAACCCAGCTGATAACTTTAACGCTTTCGTCTTTGGTCAACCTGCCCTTGCCTTGTACCTTCAGATAAAAGCAATCGGCAGCGGGCGTTAAATCAGAGCAATCTGCGCGGGAAATTTCGATTGTCCTAAGTCCGCAAGTCAAGGCGAGCGCGATTATTGCCTTGTCACGCAGGGAGTTTAAATCAGTGCCGTTGACAGCTGCCAAAAGCATTTGAGCTTGTTGCAAGGTCAGAGCTTTTCGGTTATGTGAAGGTGAGCGTCGCAAGGATATTTTCCACTCCGCCGTTATATTCGGGTAAAAGTCATTTCTGCCGAGAAATGAAAAAAAGCTTTTGATGACGGTCGCATAAAGCCTCATTGTATAATCTGATTTTCTTTCTTTTCTAAGCTTAAGGAAGTAGCGATTAAGGTCGGCGAGTGAAGGTGAGCTTATTTTTTTTTGTGCCCAAAAGGTCAAGACTTGCAAAATGATTCGGCGATATTTTTCAGCCGATGTTTCGTTGACGGTCAATGACGCGATAAATTTCTGCATAAAAGCGAAGGTATTTTTTCCGAGTGTCGACGGAAATTTTTCTACCGATAAAGCTTGTGACATAAGGAGCCTCCGAAATTTTTTCGCTCATATTAACGCAGGAATTTTTGGGCGTCAAGAAAGCAACCTTACCTGCGCTTATTTCCTCCTAGCTTTTTCTTTTTCCTAGTTACCGTCACGAAAGGCTTTTCCATTGAAAAAAATCCCGCGCAGGTGTTTTCTCAAAAGCCCCTCAAACGCCCCAGAATCGCCTGTAGCGCGTTTTTGGGAAGTCTTGCATACCTTTTCCCGTCCGAGCGTTTTTGAACGCCTTACAGGCAACCGAGAAAAAAAGAAAGCGGCAATCGCCGCCTCTTTTGAATAGGAATAAAGCGTGTACACACAAATGACAAATACGATACGAATAGGGTTAATGTGCTCATTGCGCCAATTTCACGCCGTGCAAGTACAGTGTCGACGTCCGCGAGGAGCCCGCCTCCGCACGAATTTCATAGCCCGCCGTCGCGAATTGACTCAAAATATTTTCCGTAAGAGCTTTTTGCCCCTTGAATTTTGCGCATTGCTTGGGATATAATTTCCTCAAGGTTTCTAAAAAAGCCTTGCGAGTGATTTTACAATCCTCGCCGAACAGACAATAATCTGATATGAAATCTTCAAACCAATTATTGTCGGCAAGATAGCGATTAGTGGCTTGTGTCATTTCAGTCGTGATAGCAAGCCGCTTTTCGTTTCTGTACCATTTCTGCGCGCCGTCGACGAGCCAAGTCAACATGCCCGAAAGAGCCTCTGGCGTCGACAATTTTTCGTCAAGATTAAGGTCGGGATTGTCGGCGAAAGTCCGGTTGAAATTGAAGTTGACGATACGATAAAGCAGCGCGGGATCATTTATATCGTCTATACTCGGCAGATTATTTCCGCTAAAAACTAAATGGTGTGAAGGGTCAAAACCGCCCCCGCCCATAAAATTTTCGTAAAGAGCGCGCGCCGTGATACGGTCGCCCCCAGACATTTTCTTTATCGTCTCGGGATTAAACCGCCGATTTGCCGGCATTTCTTCAATGACTGCGAGCCGACGCCCGCGCAGTTGCCTGAAATCGGGATTAGCCAAGCCCGCGCCGCGCGGAGCTCCTATCAAGAAATTTTCTATGTCAAGGTCGCAGGAATAAAGCACACCTAACACCCTTTTTAAAAGCCGTGTGAGCGTTCCCTTGCCATTTCTGCCCTTGCCCCAGAAAAAGAATACCTTGTGATTGCAGACGTCGCCCGTCAAGCACGAGCCCAGCGCAATCTGCAATGCCTCTAAAGTTTTCGGGTCGGGTTCAAGCTCCTCAGTCACAATTATTTCGCGCAGGAATTGCATGACGTCGGGATTGTAATAATTCGGTCTGTAGACAACGGGGACTTGTTGTGCCAAAAACATATTCGGCCTTACAGCGAAAAGGTCGCCTGTCCTTAGGTCAATGACGCCGTTTAAGCAGTTGAGCAAATGCGGCTCCGCGTTAAAATCGTCTTCGCTGATATGTATTTTTTTATTGCCCTTGAGCTTTTTGGTTGCGGAGTGCACATGCTTATACATGCGGAGTCGCTTGCCCATTGCGAGATTGCGCTTTTGATTCTGGTCGTCGTCATCAGCGGCATTTTCTATCATTGCCTCCGACAACATATCCCAAAATTGATACATGACGGGTTCATTTGAGCCCCAGTTTTTCCACACGCCCCCGCCGTAACTGTTCGGGCAGAATACTAACCATTGATTCGACAATGCCAAATACCGAAATTTATACGGGAACAAATATATCAGCCTGTCGACGTAATCCCCGTCCGAAACTCCGCCTGCGAAAAGAAAGGATTTTTGCTCAAAACTCAAATTAAGATAATCCTGTGTTTCGACAACGAATTTTTCTTTCCGTGCTGCCTTGATTTTTTCGAGGGCATTGGCAATAAGCCTAACAAGTGTTTTGCGTAGGGGCTCCTCCCCGAATTCTTGGAGGAAAAAATTCGCGTCTAATTTTTGTCCCGCGCAGTTTACTTGCATGTACATTTTATAATCGGGATCATCCGCCCAGTCATCCTCAAATATCGTCGAAACTGCGAAATGCCCGCGCTTTGTCAATTCTTCCTGCAACGTCGACGCATGGAGCTTGCCCGCCCCGTCATTGTCGAACAGTATCATGAAAGTTTTTTCTCGCATTTCCTTTTCGCGCAGAGCGTCCGTCAAGTACCGACTGTTTCCGCCGGGACAAGCTACTACCGACAACGTGTTATCTGCCTGCCATATGCTCATTGCGTCTATTTCACCTTCAGTCACAATGACTATATCGGTTGTGTCTAATGCCTCCGCGTTGAACAAGCTGATTTGCCCGCATTGTTGTTTCCAATATTCCTTATCTATCTTTTCACGGTCGGCGAGCAGAGCGCAAGCCAAATAGCCGTTTTCACGTGGGACAACGATTCTGCGTGTCGACGAATACGGCATTTTGCACTGCCCCGTTTGAGCCTTCGCACGGATTCTCGGGTGTACCCAGTTCCCGATATAGCCGCAACCAAAATGTTTCAGCGTGTCAAGCGTCAAGCCCCGCCGCTGATTTTCGGGCATTTCGGCAAGGTGATTTTGAGCCAACGTTATATCTTCGCCAGTAAATTGCTGATAAAGAGTGTCGACGTTTTTCTTTGCGGCAATTTGAGCCTTGACGTCATTCACCTTGTCGGCAAGTGCCTTTTTTTCTTTCTCAGTCCTCTGTCCCGGCGGCACGAATCCCAATACTTTTTCTGCCGCGAAAAGCAACCCGCCGTCGTGGTCTATCATGTCAGGCGTCAACTGTTGC
>JAFSJX010000011.1 GCA_017449285.1 Treponema sp. | reverse complement strand
AGACTGGCGGGGCAACGCTTACTTTTGGGGCGGGTGAAACTCAGACTGTAAGCGGCAATTTTACGATTGCGGGGGCGAGTGCTGATTCTCCTGTTACATTGCAAAGTTCTGCAAGCGGAAGTGAATGGCAAATTTCTGCTCCAATTGCGACTGCTTCTGTTTCTTACGCAACTGTTTCAGATTCTTTTTCGACAAACTATGCGATTCTGGCACAAAACAGCGTGGATTCAGGCAACAACACTTTATGGAATTTCGAGGATTTTACATATACATGGACGGGTGCTGCTTCCTCCTCACCGACTGAAAAATCAAACTGGTCTCCCGCAAGTCTTCCGGGAACAAAGGCGAATGTTCTGATTCCTGATCCGACAAGTGACAAGCCGATTTCAAATTATCCAAAATTTTCTCTGGCAGCCACAAGCGAAGTTAAAAACCTCACCATTGGAACTAGCGGGACTGAAACTCACTCGGCTTATCTTCATGTCGCAGGTGCCCGCGATTTAAAAATTTCTGGAACCCTTACGAATTATGGAACCATAAAGTATTCGGGTTATGGCGAAATTGTGGGAAGTTCTGGCACATTCCTTAATGATGTTGGAAACAATGGAACTGTAGAATATTTAAACCCAACCGTGGGTGAAACGCTTTCAATTTCTGATTTTGGGGATGTTGATTATGCCAATTTGGTAATTTCAGGTGCGCGGACTCTGGATTCTGCAATCTCCGTGGCTGGAAAATTTACTGTTTCTGGTACGGGTGCTCTTGATGGTGCGAACTCTCTTTCCATTTCTGGAAATGCTGAAATTTCAGGTGCAATTGGCTCAAGCACTCCGCTTGCAAGTTTTTCTGTGGTCGGTAATTCTTCAATAGAAGCGAATGTTTCGGTTTCTGGTGAGCTGGATTTTGGAGTAGTTCAGAATGTTTCAAATAGCGTGACTTTAACCGCAAACAGCATAGGAGTTTCTGGAAGCAGTTCATTTGCAGATTTGACAATAGATTCTCCGTCTGTCACTTTCAGCGAAGACAATTCTTTTGAAAATTTAACATTTAACTCTGGTTGTACGGCAAAATTCGGCGCTGGAAAAATTCAGACCGTAAAGGGAACACTTTCTTCTTTGGGAACGGAATCAAAGCCAAACACTCTTACAACGGATTCTGGTTCCGCAAGTGAAGATGATGACACGACATGGTGGATTTTGAATATCCCGAGCGACAAAGGCAAGGCAATTTCTTCTTCTGATTTTACTTACACGACAGTCGCTTACTCAAAATCTGAGAATGACATCACTCACGAATGGGCTTCTTCCATTAGTGAATCGCCTGAAGATTCAACTTTCAACTGGTTCTCCACCGAATATTACTGGCTTGGTGGTATGGGCGAAAGTGACGGCTCAAAATGGTCAGTCGATGCAAACTGGAAGCATAAAGATTCTTCGGACGTTTATTATTCTGTCAGAAAATTCCCAAATTACAGCACGGGCAGAAATTCGATTTTCATTGCGACTGGAGAAGGAAACAAAGACCTCGTTCTTGAAGCCAATGTGAGTGTAAAAACGCTCACGGTCAACGCTTCAAAAACACTGAATGTTGCAGACAAGGCCGTTTCAGTTGTTGACGATTTTACGAACAATGGCACGGTAATTTCATCAGACGCGCAACTTTCTGCTACAACGATTACGAACAACGGAACATTCAGACTGACAGGCTCAGAAACAATTTCCGGCATCATGGAAAACGGCGCGGAAAGCACGGTTTCATATTACGGAAGCGCGATTTTATCTCTCCCGTGGGATGGAAACTCTACAGCAGAGGGAAAAAATTACCAAAACCTTGTCTTTGAATCCGGGGCGGCAGGTTCCGTCAGCGACAAAGTTTCTGTCACAGGCACGACACAAATCTCAAACGGCACTGGCAACACGATTTCTCTTACAGGGGCGAACACATTCACAAACGGAGTCACAATCACTTCGGGTGGGGCAATTACGCTCAATTCGGACGCAAATCTTTTGCTTGGAACTTCGACAAATCCTGTTTCTTGCGGCTCTCTGAATTTGCTGTGCAATGCGACATCTCAGAATTCAATGACGATTGCAAATGCGCTTTCCCTTGCTGATGGAAAAACTCTGACGGCTTCTGGAAACATCTCTTGCACCTCCCTGACAAACGGTGGCACGATTACGGCACAAGGCGATGTCACTTCGACAGGCATAACGAATAACGGCACGATTGACATCGGTGGAAATGCGCTTTCATTCACTTCATATCAGGAAAATTCCGGCGGCACGAACATAATCAAAGCTAACGACGGAACAATCTCTGCGAGCGGAACTGATGCAATCACGATTGGAAATCTTGAATCTAGCGGCATCTCAACTTTGAATAACACTGGTGCAGGTGTCCTCACGGTTTCTTCATTTGCAAAATTAGGTGACACGGCGGGAAGTCTTGTTCTTAACGGCGGTACTGCTGGAATCACGATTTCTTCTGCGACTTACGGTGGAACTGCAATCACAGGCACGGGAAAACTCACGCTGGCAGGAACGACAGACTCTGATTTAATGGGAAATCTCACGATTGATGAAGGCACGACGGCGGGCAATGTAAGTGTAAGCGGGGCGTTAAATGGCGCAATCCTTTCCGTGAATGTCGGTTCTCTGACTCTTGGTGGCAACACAAGTCTTTCTTCTGTATCGATTGCTTCTGGGGCGACATTGGAAGCGGGCGAAATCCGCACTGATGCCTACGAAATCACTGTGGCGGGGGCATGGACGAACAGCAATGCTTTGGGCGGATTTACGGCAAACGCGAGCACGGTTACATTCACTGGCAACGGCGTAACAGTCAGCGGAAACCAGATATTCGAGAAGGCTGTTTTCACTGGCACAAACACGACAATTGACGGAAACAACACATTCAACACGGCGCAATTTTCTGCGAGTACGACCATTTCAAGAAGCAACACTTTTACAAATTTTACATGCGAGGCGGGCGGTGCGACTATAACCTTCGGTGATGGAAAAACTCAGACTGTGACCGGAAATCTCACTTTGAAAGGTGACTCTGAATCTTCACGGCTAATGCTTTCTGGAGCTGGAAAAATCATCGTTCCGAAAAACACTGAAACCACAACTTACACGGATTTTGATTATCTTTTGATTGGAAACACTCTCGTAATCGCAGAATCTGATTCTTCAACTGAATACGGAGCATATTCTGTGAGCAGAAGTCTTCCAACTGTTGGCACGGAAAAGCTAAATTATTTCGCTCTTTACAAAAACGGCTGGGATTTGGGCTATGATTTCGTTTATGAATGGGTTGGGGCTGATGAAAATTGGTCTAATGATTCCAACTGGGATTTAGGTCTTGCTCCTGGAATCACTTCAAAACAAACAACAGGTGCAAAAGTCTTGATTCCAGACGGAAAGACAAATTATCCGACTGTCGATGTGGCTGGAGTCAGCCTGACTTCTCTTGTCATCGGCACTTCGACAGAAAGCGCGCACGATTCTTCTATCAAATTGACTTCAAACGCTCTCACCGTCACGGATTCACTCGAAAACTACGGCACGGTAAACTACGGTGGAAGTGGCAGAATCACGAACGGCACAACGGCAATCAATGATGTCACAAACGGCGGTACGGTCGAATATAGCGGAAGCGGGCAGACTGTCACGGATTTTTCTTCTTCTGAAACTGACTACGCGAATCTTTTGATTTCTGGAACTGCTGAATCTGGGGGAAATCTTGTTGTTAGCGAAAATCTTACAGTCGGGGCAGGTGCTTCCCTGAGTCAAAAACACAACCTGAATCTTGCGGGAAATCTTTCTATAGGAGATACCTCTTCATTCGAGGTTGATTCTGGAAAAACTGTGCTTTTTGATGGAAGGTTGGGGCAGACAATCTCGGTCTCTTCAAATGCAACAAAAGCGGAATTCGCAAATCTTGAAATCGGCGAAAATTCTTCAGTTTCAACGCCAAGTTCATTCACGGTTGCGGGCAACTGGACTAACAGCGGCTCATTCTCTGCTACTGATGGCACAATCACTTTCACTGGTGAAAATGCACTCATCAGCGGAAACAGCACATTCAAAAACTTCACCTGTGAGACTGACGGTGCAACGCTCACTTTTGCGGACAACACGACTCAAACCGTGACTGGAAACCTCGTTTTGAAAGGCGCAAGCGGAAGTCCTTTGACACTTTCAAGTTCAAATGATTGCTATATCGATGTTAATCATGAAAATCTTACGGCTGATTTCCTTTCAATAGGCAGTAAGATAATAATTATGGAAGATTCACTACCTGTAAACGGCTCTCATGATGCCATCGACAGCGAACCTTCATCCGGAACCAGTCAGGATAATTATCTTGCACTGTACAAAAACGGCTGGAATCTTGGGTACGAATTCACTTTTACTTGGACTGGCGATGATTCAAGCATACCTATGTCTTGGAATGTGAAAGAAAACTGGGATATTGAAATGATTCCGGGGCAGACTTCAAACGAATCTCCTGCTTCTAAAGTCGTTATTCCTTCTGGCCTTGTATATTATCCCGTTCTTGACGAGCCGACTTCAGGCATTGATTCTCTTTACATAAAATCCCTGAAGATTGAAAGCGGTGCTTCGCTCAAACTCCTTTCAACAAATCTTGCGGTGACTGATGGAAATGGAAATCATCAGTTTGAAAATTCAGGCACGATTGAATTCGCTGGCGATGCACGAATCACGGACGGCGATACGACTCCTTCTCCAATTAATGATGTTTCTCACGGCGGCACGGTCATTTATTCAGGCGGAACGGTAAATCCTCAGACCGTCACGGATTTTGACACGACCGACTACGCAAATCTTGTGATTTCAGGAATTGCTGTATCAGACGGAGAACTTTCTGTGAGTGGCGGACTTTCGATTGGAACTGGCGGCTCGCTTTCGGCTGGTGAGAATGGTGTGATTTCTGTCGCCGGTTCATTTGAAAATTCAGGCACATTCACTGGCTCAAATGGAAGCATCACAATTTCAGGCGACTATTTGGGAAGTGGCGGTACATTTACGGGTTCAACCGGCAATGTCACAATCACGGGCGACTATTCTGAAACTGGCGGTTCATTCAAGGCTTCTTCCGGCACAACGAGTTTTGCGGGAAATGTGGATTTGTCTGGAACGACTTTCTCTGCGAACGGCGGTACTGTCGCATTCAACGGTACTGGTTCACAGGCTCTTACGGCAAAAACTGACGGCTCTACGACATTCAATATTGTTGTCATCAGCGAAAATTCTTCAGTTTCAACGGCAAGTTCATTCACGGTTGCGGGCAACTGGAGTAACGGTAACACTTCGGGAATCGGATTCTCTGCTACTGGTGGCACAATCAGATTTACTGGCGAAGATGTGACCATCACCGGAAGCAACACTTTCACGGACTTAACCTGCGAAAACGGCGGTATATCGCTCTCAATTGGTGGCACACAAAAAATCACTGGAAATCTTACCCTAACGGGCGGGGAAGACACTCTTCTTTCACTTGTTGGAAACGGAAAATTTGTTGTAACTGGTGGAAGTTCTTCTTTTGAAGGTAAAAATCTTTCAATCGGAAGCGATGTTAAAATTCAGAAAGATTCAGGCACGCTTATCGCTGGTGCGTTTGTCGTAACGAAAAGCTCTCCCGCTTCACCTGACATCGCTGCCATAATCAGCAACGGATGGAAATTTGAGGCTGTCTCATTCACTTGGCTTGGCACGGATCCAAGTTCTCCGACTGACTGGGCAACTCCTGCAAACTGGAATCCTGCCCTTGTTCCTGGTTCGGCAAATTTTGAGGATTCGTTGGTAAACATTCCGGGTGGAATAAGCAATTATCCGAATGTAGGAAATGTTGAATATAAAATTAGTTCTCTGAAAATCGGTTCGGAATCTTTGACTGGTGCAAAAATTGTGCTTGGCACTGTTGATTTAACCGTAACCAACAAGCTCGAAAACTATGGCACGGTAAACTACGGCGGAAGCGGCAGAATCACGGACGGTGGCACGATTCCTTCTCCAATCAATGACACTGCACACGGCGGCACTGTCGAATATTCAGGCGGCGTTGCTGGAAGTCCTCAGTCTGTCACGGATTTTGGCGAGGCAGATTACGCAAATCTTGTGATTTCTGGAATTGCTGAATCAGACGGAAATCTTGTTGTTAGTGGAAATCTTACACTCGAGGCAGGCGGTTCTCTGAGTCAAAGACACAACCTGAATCTGGCGGGAAATCTTTCTATAGGGGGGGCCTCTTTATTCGCGGTCGACTCTGGAAAAACTGTGCTTTTTGATGGAAGTTTAGGGCAGATTATCTCGGTCTCTTCAAATGCTACAAAAGCGGAATTCGCAAATCTTGAAATCGGCACAAATTCTTCTGTCTCAACGGAATCTTCTTTCACGGTCACGGGTAATTGGAGTAACAGCAACTCTTCTGGAAGCGGATTCTCTGCAAGTGGCGGCACAATCACTTTCATTGGCGCAAATATGACTGTCAGCGGAGACAACAGTTTCAACAAGGCTACATTCTCCGCAACCACGACTCTCAGCGGAAACAACACTTTCACTGACTTTACCTGCACGACTGGCGGAATTACGCTTACGGTTGACGGAACGCAGGCTGTCAGCGGAAGACTCTCGCTTTCGGGATCTTCTGAGGCTGGAAATCTTCTTACTGTGACTGGAACAGGTTCTTTTGATTCAAGCACGGACGACGGAAGATATATCGGAACTTATCTTTCAATCGGAAATGGCATAAAGATTAAAAACAACAGTGCATTGACTCCTCGTATTTTCGTCGCAACAAACAGTTATATAGTTGACGGTGCAACTCTTGCTTCTGTTGTGGCAAATGGCTGGAAATTTAACGGTCTTTCATATAAATGGGTTGGAACAACTGCTGACTGGAACACGGCATCTAACTGGGATATCGGCATTGTTCCTGATTCTACTGCGAGCGTAACTTATGATTTGAATGCGGTGGCTCAGCCTGTGTTTGGCGATGATGTTAGTATTGAAAACATCACGATTCCAGCTGGAAAATCTCTTTCTTTGAACGGACATCACTTTAGTGTATCTGGGGATTTTTCTAATTCTGGCACGATAATTTTGACCGGAACTGAAAATGTATTGCTTTCTTCTGACGTCTTAAAAATTACTGAGAATGGAACCTGGCATTATTCAGGAACTGGAAGCGGAATCGTAAAAACAATCGACAATCTTGATTACAAAAATCTGGTCATCAGCGGAACGATTGGTGTTGCGGAAGGCTACTCAATTACGGCTTCGGATGGAATCACGATTGGAACGACTACGGAGTCTGCGACAATCAGTTCCGCTGGAGCTGTTCATTTTGGAAGTGCTGTTACGGTTGCCGGTGATTCTACGATTACGAGCCCTACGGTCAAAAATATACTTTTCTCTTCCGATGTCACGATTGCCCCTTCGAAGACTCTTTCTTTCGGCGGAATAAATGATGATTATTCGGTCAGAATTTCGGGTGATTTCACAAACAGCGGAACTCTTGTGCCGAACAAAAGCACGGTTTCTTTTGCTGGAACTTCCCAGACTATCACCGCCGATTCCGCCACGACTTTTTGCAATGTTCAGATTGAAGAAAATTCTTCTCTCTCAACGGAAAGTTCTTTCATGGTTTCGGGCAACTGGACGAACAACGGCACATTTACGGCAACAGCGGGAACAATCACTTTTACGGGCGAAAATGCAACTCTCAGCGGAGACAACATTTTCAGCACGGCTGCATTCTCTGCAAGTACGACACTTTCAGGGAGCAACTCATTTACAGACTTCATATGTGAGACTGGCGGTGTGATTCTCACCTTTGGTGCTGGAAAAACTCAGACCGTGAACGGAAATCTTACGCTCAAAGGTGAGTCTGAAAACCTCATCACTCTGACCAGCGAAAATGAATGGGAAATAAAACCGTCTGACAACTCGGAGATTTCTGTCGCTTACACAAAAATCGTGAATTCAAATAACACGAGGACGACTCCAATCATCGTTTACGCAAAGGGCGGCTACAATGTTGACGGCACTGGCAACACCAACTGGATTTTTGCGGGGCAGGAATATGTCTGGACTGGCGCGGATTCTGCAAATCCAACCAAATGGAACTCGACTGAAAACTGGTTGCCTTCTTCTGTTCCGACAAAATATGCTGACGTGAAAATCCCGACTGTTGCCTCTGAAAAATATCCTGTTTTGACTGATGATTTGGATTTGGCGAATGATGAGATTTCTTTTGATTTTGATGCTGACGGTGACGGTAAAAACGAGAGTGCTTCAAGTTCTATACATATAGAAGAAGAGGCCGTTTTTGACTTTAACGGAATGAACCTTACGCTTAACACTCTCAAAAATGACGGAAGAATCCGTGTGCAGGGCGGGGAAAGTATTACGGCTTCGGGAACTTCTGGTATTGTGCATTTCCCGGTTGATGAAAACGGAGTGCTCACTGGAATCATCGAATATTACGGAAATTTTGGAACTGCATTGAACTGGGGAGCGAAATTCACAGAACTGGAATTCACTTCGGGCGCAACTGGCTCTGAAAACCGTGCGATTTCAGTCACCGGCACAACTTCAATCGCAAACGGAAGCGCAAACGCAATTTCCCTCACCGGTGCGAACACATTCGGCGGGGCAGTGACAATCGGAAATGCTGCCGGCGACATCTCATTGAGCGGGGAAAACACATTCGCGGGTGGCGTTGCCATCGTCTCAGGCGGAAACATCGTCCTGAACGGAAAGAATTCTTCTGGCGAAGGCTTCTCTCTTTCCGGCGGAACATGCACTTCCCTTGAAGTTAAGAGTTCGGTTAGTTTTGAGAGCGATTTCTCTTCTCCACTAACTTTCTCCGGGCTCGGCGCGACAATCAACGGAAACGGAAAGACTTTCGGGGGCGCAACATTCAGCGGAAACGGCGCAACCTTGAACGGCGATAATACATTCACCGGTGTAGCGACATTCAACGCGGAAACATCGCTTTCTGGTGGCAACACATTCGCCGATGCGATTTTTGCGGCTGGTTCGACTTTCTCGGGAAACAACACATTCACGAAATTCACATGTACGACCGGCGGGGTCATGCTGACTTTTGCACATGACACAAATCAAACTGTCAACGAAAAACTGACTTTGAGGGGCGAGGCGGAAAATCACATTTTCATCACCGGAGAATCTGAATGGAACATCACGCCGCCTGCTGATGATGCGGGGATTTCCATCGCTTATGTTACCGTGAAAAATTCACACAATACTCGTGAAGAGCCAATCATCGTTTACGCGAAGGACGGATTCAACACTGACGGAACCGGAAACACGAACTGGTTCTTTGCGGGGCAGGAATATGTCTGGACTGGAGCGGACGAAAATTCTCCGACCGAATGGAACTCATCGGAAAACTGGAACCCGAAATCTGTTCCGACAAAGTATTCTGATGTAAAAATCAATGCGGTTTTCTCGAAAAAATATCCTGTCCTGACTTCTGATGTTGACCTTGCGAACGACAGTCTTTCTTTGACCGTTGATTTGGACGGAGACGGCACGCCTGAAAGTGTTTCAATTACAAGCTCGGTCGCGATTTCTGAAAATGTCATTTTTGACTTCAACGGAAAGAATCTCACTGTGAATTCTCTCACAAGCGATGGTCGAATCCGTGTTTCGGGAAATGAAATTCTGGAAGCAAGCGGCGAGTCTGGAATCGTAAACTTCCCTGTAGATGAAAATTCCGTGATTACGGGAATCATCGAGTATTACGGAGATTTCGGCGAGGCTCTCAACTGGGGAAGCAAGGGAAACAAGTACAAGCAGCTTGAATTCACTTCGGGGGCGAAAGGCTCTGTCAGCGATAATATTTCCGTTATGGGCACAACTTTAATCGCAAACGGAAGCGAAAACGCGATTTCCCTCACAGGAGATAATTCTTTCGGCGGGGGAGTGACAATCGGAAATTCTGGAACTGCTGCCGGCAACATCACATTAAGCGGCGGCAACACATTTACTGGCGGTGTCTCAATCGTTTCCGGCGGGGCAATCGTCATAAAAGGCGAAAAGGATTCTGGAAATCCAATGGAATTCTTGGACACTTCATCTTGCGACGAACTCACTGTGGAAAGCGGCGTTGTTTTGAACGGAAATATCTCTACGGAAGGAAGCCAGATTTACAAGGGCGATGTCGTTTCTGCGGTTTCGGCTCTTGTGCTTGCTTCAAATTCTTCTTACATACTTGCGTCTGGAACTGAAGGCCGAAAATGGAGCGTTAAGGAAGGTGGAAGTCTCCGATTTGAGAGCGATGTCTTCATCGACCTTTCTTCTGCGACCCTCACTCTTGAAACTGACTTGGACTTTGAAAAGAATCTCGTTCTTTATTCAGGAAAAATCTCGGCAGGCGATGTGAAACTTTCTATTGAAAAAGACTTGGTTCTCTTTGGTTCATCTTATTCTGCCAGCGACCCGCGATTCAGCGGCACGAACACCCGATTTGCCTACTACGGCTACGAGTATTCAGAAAGTCCTCTTGCTTACAAGCCTGAGGCGGGAACTTCCGGCTTTGCGGGCGAGTTTGACACGAACGGAACGAAAATCTCTGTGGGCGGAAATTTCTATGCAAACGGTCTCAATCTTGCCGATTGCAATTTCTTTCTTCTTGATAATTCTGGTTCAAAGCCTGTTTTCAATTCTTCATCTTCGGTCACGAAAGATCAGTGGGGATTGCCTTACGCCGTTGTGTTCAATTCGACGGTCTCAAACTGCAAGGCTCAGGCTTCGGGAGGCTCTGTCTTTGTCACGGCGGCTGCTTATCAGGGAGTAATCGACGGCTCAAATAACAGTGGCTTCCAGTTCAAAATTCCTAAAATCAGCGGGGCTTATTCTGTCTCGGATTCGGTAATCTGCCTTTCTTTCGATATGGATCTTGAAAACTCGAATCGTGAAGTTCAGACTGCGGTTGCTATGGTCACTTCCCTCATGGATGGCGGAGTTTTCTACAATGGCGGCACACTCGCATTTGACGGATTCTTCTACACCAAAACTGACGGCACGGACTGCTCTGTTCCTCTTTCAGAATCTGCATGGGCTTCTTCTGACATTCCGGCTGGCACACCTCTTTATCTCAAAGTCTCTTCTCCTGCAAACACATGGAACACTGATGCGACCGCAAGCTCAAAAGGAAACGATGACAGCTCAGACCGAAGCGGTGCTCACAGGACAAACACGATTGATTTGTCTTTGTTTGAAGGCTTGTTCTATGCCGCAGACGGAAAAACGATGAGCCGAAATTACGGTGTCGGTTTGTGGAAGGAAGAAAGCGAATCTTCTTATTCAACTGCAAAAGCCTTCCCGACGATAGACATGGCCCGTCCTGTTCTCGTTGATGTTTTCACGGGTCAGGAACTTCATTCAACAAACATAGGAAGCGCGGAAAGCCAGAAAGTCTATGATTCTCACAACTTCATTGAATTCCGTTATTCGGAGCCTGTTGATATTGGCGACATGACTTCGGGGGCTGAGACTGACAATCAGAATATCCGTGCTGAAAATGACTTTGATTCGGCTTCTTCTCACGGTGGCTCAATTTCCAAAAATGGAACGGGGCTTTCTGTTGCGGGATTTGCTTCGATTGCGGAAGGCTCTCTTACGGCAGGATTCCGTGACGGCGACAGCCACAAAACTGACACTGCAAAACCTCATGCCCTTTACAGAAAATTTTCTCGCAGCGCAATTTCTTCTGAGGAAGTCCAGCCTTGCCGAATCCGAATTTCTGTCGCAGGTTTCGTTGACACGGAAAGTCCTTACACGATAGACGGAAAATCATTCAATAACTGGGTGGGCTACATTGACTCAAGCGAAACTCCTTCAGGTACGGTCACGCCTCTTGCAAATTCTTACATCACAGACCTGGCAAAAGATTCAGACGGAAACTTGCTCAAAAACACATTGGACGAGAACAATTCTTCCCGCGAGATTGAGGTAAATTCGGCTTCAAGTTCAATTAGCTCGGATTGTGAGCCTGGCTCTCTTTCTTCTCTTTACGGTTCATGGGATTGCACGCCACCGTCATTCGCTCCTTACATCACATCGGCAGACGGAACTGGAAGCACTTCTTGGAACGAGGGCGACAATGACACTAGAACTTACGAGATTGTCGGCATGGTTGAGTCGAACACGAGCGCATATCTTGAGCATGTTGAATTCCATCTTTTCGACAATCAGCCTGAATATAAGGCGGGCGATGAGTATAAATGGGTTTCTCAGTTCGGCTGGTATGAAAACGGAAGCAAGCTTGACAACCATCTCGCTCCTGAAACGACCGGTGGCGGAAAACCGTACTCTGCTGGT
>JAFSJX010000093.1 GCA_017449285.1 Treponema sp. | reverse complement strand
GGCGGACATGCTTGACCGTCTTACCGCCCGCTACAAGGACAATGACAAGGTCGTCTGGGACTACGAGCGGGAGAATATCTATTCCCTTAAAAAAGCGGATATTATGATTTCGGACTTTTCAGGAATCATCTTTGACTACACATTCCTCTGCGACAAGCCCGTCATGTATGTGAACGCGAACATGGATTTGCGTCCGTATGATGCCTACGATTTGCAGAAACCGCTCTGGCAGTTTGAAATTCTGAAGAAGATGGGCATTGAGCTTCAGGAAAGCCAGTTTGAGACAATCAAAGACGTAATCCAGTCCGCGAGCGACAGCACTGAACTTGCATCCGAACGCGCCAAGGCAAAGGCTGAGGCATGGATGCACATTGGAAAAGCCGGTGACAATATCGCCGACTACATGATACAGACGGTTGAAAAACAAAAGATAAGCACAGAGGAAAAATCAGCCTAAGGAGACAGGGCGTTAGAAGGAGCAAATATGGCAAAGACAGTGTATTTAGGAATTACAGGTGACATCATTCACCCAGGAATCATCAATATCATCAATGAGGGGGCAAAACGTGGTGAACTTACCATTGGGCTTCTAACAGACAGTGCAATCGTAAGCCACAAGCGTCTTCCCTACCTCACTTATGACCAGAGAAAACAGGTTGTTGAGAACATCAAGGGAGTGGCAAAAGTCGTTCCCCAGGAAGACTGGTCTTATGTTCCCAACCTCAAAAAATACAAACCCGACATCATGATTCACGGAGACGACTGGAAGACCAACTATCTTTCAAAAATCCGCGAGGAATGTTTTGAGGTAATAAAGGAATGGGGCGGCGAAATCGTGGAGATTCCCTACACAAAAGGAATCAATTCCACCGCGCTTGCAGAAAATGCCTCGACAATCGGCACAACGCCCGACATCCGTCGCGCATCACTCCGTCGCCTCTTGGCCGCAAAGCCGGTCGTCCGCATTCTTGAGGCACACAGCGGTTTGAGCGGCCTTATTGCAGAACATGCACAGGTTACTAAAGACGACGGCATCCATCAGTTTGACGGCATGTGGTCGTCCTCCCTCACTGACTCAACCAGCAAGGGAAAGCCCGACATTGAGGCCGTTGACCTTACGACTCGTATGCAGTCTCTTACAGACATCCTTGAATGTACCACCAAGCCCATCATCTACGACGGCGACACGGGCGATATTCCTGAGCATTTTGTCTTTACGGTGCGCACGCTTGAACGGAACGGTGTGAGCGCGGTCATCATCGAGGACAAAAAAGGCTTAAAGAAGAATTCGCTTTTTGGAACGGAGGCAAAACAGGTTCTTGCCACTGAAGAAGAGTTCTGCGAGAAAATCAGCGCGGGTAAAAAGGCACAGGTCACCAAAGACTTTATGATTATCGCCCGCATTGAGGAAATCATTGCAGGATACAGTGTGGACGAGGCTATCACCAAGGCATTTGCGGCGGTCAAGGCAGGCGCGGACGGCGTTATGATTCACTCCAAGGACAAGAGCGGAGTCGACATCAAGGAATTCTGTGCAAAATTCCGCGCCGAGTACAAAAATATTCCTATTGTCCTTGTTCCGACCACCTACAATCAGTTCACCGAAAAAGAACTGGGCGAATGGGGCGCAAACATCATCATCTACGCAAACCACATGCTGCGCGCAAGTTATCCCGCCATGCGTAAGTGCGCCGAGACAATCTTGCAGGCAGAACGCTCGCTTGAAGTAAACGACATGTGTATGCCGATAAAAGAAATTCTGGAACTTATCCCAGGAACAAAGTAAATTTAATATCACACGGATTTGGAGTTTTTATGATTAGACCATCTACATTTTACGACTTATTGATAAAAAACGGCACGGATTTTTTTGCGGGAGTGCCGGATTCTCTTTTAAAGAATTTCTGCGCATATATCACTGACAATGCGCCGGCTGAAAAGCACATTATCTCAGCGAACGAAGGAAGCGCGACTGCTTTGGCAAGCGGCTATCACTTTGCCACAGGGAAAATTCCCCTTATCTACATGCAGAACTCAGGCGAAGGCAACATGATTAACCCTCTCCTTTCCCTTGTTGACCCCGATGTGTATTCAGTACCGCTTCTCATCTTAATTGGCTGGCGAGGAGAACCGGGCGTACATGACGAACCTCAGCACGTAAAGCAGGGAAAAGTTACCTGTGACCTGCTTGACGCAATGAAAGTTCCCTACGAAGTGCTTACCGATGACGAGGCAGCCCTTCCCGCCCAACTTGAAAAGGCATATTCGTACATCAAGAAAAATTCCGCCCCCTACGCACTCGTTATCCGTAAGGGCACGTTTGACGACTATGTTTTGCAGAACAATATCCCCGTCAATGCCGAGATGAAGCGGGAGGAAGCGATTGAAAAGGTCATGCTTTCTGCCAGCGAAAAAACTGCCTTTATCTCCACCACAGGCATGGCAAGCCGCGAACTCTACGAACTGCGGGAAAAGCACGGCATGGGTCACGAAAAGGACTTCCTGACCGTCGGCTCAATGGGTCACGCAAGCCAGATTGCCCTTGCTGTCGCCATGCAAAAACCGGCTCGTCCCATTTTCTGTATTGACGGAGACGGAGCGACCATCATGCAGATGGGTGGCATGGCAACAGTGGGAACCCGTAAGCCTAAAAATCTCGTGCATTTTGTGATGAACAACGGCGCACATGATTCCGTAGGCGGACAACCCACAGTAGGCTTGCAGATTGACATTCCTGCAATCGCCCGTGCCTGCGGCTACGAAAAAGTCTATTCGGTCAAAACAAAAAAAGAACTGGACGATGTGCTTTCAGAAATCAAGCACGCATTTGAGGACGAAAAAAATGCCCTTACCTTTGTGGAAGTAAAAGTAAGCAAGGGAGCGCGAAAAGATTTGGGTCGTCCTAAATCAACACCGCAGGAAAACAAAAAGGCTTTGATGGAGTTTTTGAAAAATGATTAAACAGGCAGTGATTATGGCAGGCGGACTGGGAAGCCGCTTTGGAAACAGAACTCAGGAAATGCCGAAAGGCTTTATCGAAATTGACGGTCTTGCAATGGTGGAACGCTCAGTGCAGAAACTCATTGCGGCTGGAATCGAAGAAATTATCATCGGAACGGGACATTGCAGCCAGTTTTATGATGAACTTGCAAAAAAATATCCCTGCATCAAGACCGTGCGGAACGACAATTATGCCGCCACCAGCAGCATGGGAACCCTTGAAGTCTGCGCACCTCTTGTAAAAGAGTCTGCCCTGCTTCTTGAAAGCGACCTGCTCTATGACTCAATCGGTCTCTTTGTCCTGCAGAACGATGAGCGGGAGAATGTAATCCTTGCCAGCGGCAAAACAAACAGCCACGATGAAGTATACCTTGAGGTTGACGATAGCGGCATACTTTCTGGCGTAAGCAAGGACAAAAGCGCAATCAAAAATCTTGCGGGAGAACTGGTGGGCATTTCAAAAGTCACCAAGTCTTTCCTGAATAAAATGGTCGCCTTCTACGACAAGACCCGCGCAGAAAACGTAAAGATTGACTACGAAACGGTTTTCTGCAAGATTGCGCAGGACAAGGAAAACGGCGAGCCTATCTATGTGCGCAAAATTGAATACTACGCGTGGACGGAAATCGACGATGATGCAATGCTGGAGCGGGCTATCAAAGAAATATATCCCCGCGTTACAGAAAACGAAAGCCTCCGCGCCGTCCGCCGTGAAGTGCTCTTAAATCCTGGCCCGTCAACAACGACCGACAGCGTAAAATATGCTCAGGTTGTCGCCGACATCTGCCCCCGTGAACTGGAATTTGGAAACCTTATGGAAGAAGTTGCCACAGGATTGACCGAAGTCTGCGCTGACCCCAAGGACTACATCAGCGTCATGTTTGGCTGTTCCGGCACAGGCGCGGACGAAGCCATGGTCTCCAGTTGTGTTCCGCCAGACGGAAAACTGCTTGTTGTGGACAACGGCTCTTACGGTGCCCGTCTTGCAAAAATCGCTTCCGTATACGGCATCGATATGGACGTATTCAAGTCTTCAACCTACGAACCGATTGACCTTGCCGCCCTCGAAAAGCAGATGCAGGCAAAAAAATACACCACATTCGCAATCGTCTACCACGAAACCACGACAGGTCTTTTAAATCCGCTGGAAAAAATCTGCCCCATGGCAAAAAAATACGGCATGACCACCATCTGTGACATCGTGTCCGCTTACGGCGGTATGCCCATTGACCTTGGCAAACTCCAAATCGACTTTGCCACCAGCACATCAAACAAGCATATCGGCGGCATGGCGGGTGTCGGTTTTGTCGTCTGCCGAAAATCAGAACTTTTGAAGCAGAAAGACTGGCCAATGCGCAATTACTACCTCAACATCTACGACCAGTACAAATACTTCCTCGAAACAAAGCAGACCCGCTTCACTCCCCCAGTCCAGACTTTCTACGCCCTCCGTCAGGCAATCATCGAAACCAAGCAGGAAACGGTGGAAAAACGCTTTGAACGCTTTACCGCCTGCTGGGAAATTCTTGTCAAAGGCTTAAAAGAAATCGGCTTGAAGATGCTGGTAAAAGAGGAATACCAGAGCCACTTTATCACGGCAATCTTGATTCCCGAGACACCCAAGTACAACTTCAACGCCTTACACGACTATGCCCGCTCATTTGGCTTTACGATTTATCCGGGAAAACTGGGCAACATAGACACTTTCCGCATTGCAAACATGGGTGACATCAAACCTGAGGAAATGACACACTTTGTCTGCATTTTGCGGGATTACATGCACTCAATCGGAGTGTGCTAAGATACTAGGAGCCTAGATGAAAGTCGCAATCGTGCATGACTGGCTGACCAATTATGGCGGCGCGGAGACATTTGTAGAACTGTGGCTCAGAATGTACCCCGAAGCCGACATATACACGCTGGTCTACGACAAAAAAAAGATGAAAGGTCACTTTGAGGGTATAAAAATTTATACATCCTCACTACAAAAATTACCTTTTGCGACCAAAATCTACACAAAACTCCTCAAATTCATGCCAAAAGCCTTTGAATCTTTTGATTTGTCGGGCTACGATTTGGTTCTCTGCTCTTCTTCAAGTTGCGCAAAAGGTGTCATCGTGCCGCCCCATATTCCGCAGGTGGCATACATCCACACGCCCATGCGCTACGCCTGGGATTTGTATTTTGACTACAGGAAGCGAAGCGGACGACTCACGCAATTTTTTATGGACAGGTGGATGCCCCAAATCCGCGAATGGGATTACATTTCCGCCCAGAGGATAGACACGGTTGTGGCAAATTCCTACTACATCGCCCGCAGAATCAAAAAATTCTGGAACAGAGATGCGACAGTGATTTATTCTCCCCTCAACCACAGGCGATTTTTCCCCGCAGAAGTTCCCCATCACGAAGATTTTTATGTCGCTTTTTCACGGCTCGTTCCCTACAAGCGGGTTGATCTTGCCATTTCAGCAGTCAAAGGAAGCGGGCGAAAACTGGTCGTCATTGGCTCTGGCTCAGAATCGGACGCATTAAAAGAACTTGCCTCTGGAGACAGCAATATTACCTTTACGGGCAGAGTGAGCGATGAAGTGCTTCGTGGCTATTTGCAGACCTGCCGCGCGCTCATTTTCTGCGCCGAAGAAGATTTTGGTCTTACCCCGCTGGAAACTCAGGCCTGCGGACGGCCGGTGATTGCATTTGGTCGCGGCGGTGCAACGGAAACGGTTGTTGACGGAAAAACAGGCATTTTCTTTTCAGAGCAGACGGTAGCGTCCGTACAGGAAGCCTTGGAACGCTTTGAAACACTTGATGAGCAGAATGCCTTTGACAGCAAGGCAATTGCCGAACATGCGGCTACCTTTACCGAAGACCGATTCCGTGCCGAATTCGCTGCCATCGTAGAAAAAACTCGTCAGGAGACAGCGGCAAGAAAATGACTTTCGCCCTAGACTGCCGCATGTGTGGAAAAAGCGGCATTGGAGCATTTATTGATGGAATCCTCCCCCATCTGCTTTCTACAGAGCATGACTTTTTGCTTTTAGGACTGGACGCAAATCATAGGCTTCCGTCTCTTCCCCCGTCACTGTACGAGGCAAAAAATGCAAGTCTGCTTCCCTGTGACATCGCCGCCTTCTCCCTAAAAGAAACATTTTTCTTTCCCCGTGCGATTGCAAAAAAAATCAATGCCTGTGACGCATTTGTCTCGCCGTACTGCAACATTCCGTCTGGAATTCATATTCCCATTTACAGCACCATCCACGACATTGTATTTTTGGACATGGCTTTGGCAGGAAAAATCGGTACGCTTGCACGGAAAGCCTTTTACAGACACGCCATCAGAAAATCACAGGCCATTTTTACCGTATCGGAATTCAGCAGGGAGCGGATTATCAAAAAACTGCACTGCAAAAAGCCAATTCATGTCGTACATTCAAGCGTGCCAGAATATTTGCAGGAGCCTCTCAATCCCCTTCCCGCAAAAACGGACACGATTATCTTTGTTGGAAACATCAAACGCCACAAGGGTCTGCACACACTGATACCCGCCTTTGAGTCTTTCCGCGCATCCTGCAAGACCCAATCCCTGCCCCTTCCACGGCTCCTTGTCCTGGGAGAAAAAAACAATTTTCGCACACAGGATTCGGAACTTTCTTCACTGGAAAAGGTGGAGGGGGTGGAATTTACGGGATTTGTAACGAATGAAAAACTAAAAGTCCTGCTTTCGGAGGCAAAGATTCTCGTGCAGCCCTCTCTCTACGAAGGATTTGGACTTCCGCCCATGGAAGCCCTCTGCTGCGGTACAAAGGCGGTGGTGTCTGACATTCCTGTATTCAAAGAAGTCTACGAGGGCTTACCAGTCACCTTTTTTAGGACTGAGGACAAGGCTGACCTTGCGCAAAAACTCCTTGCGGTATGGAAAGAAAATGCCTCCCTTGCCCCGACAAAAAACCGCTATTCATTCGCAAAAACCGCCTCAACAATTCTGGAAGTCCTTTCCACTCAGTTCTCTTGCAAGCGCGCATAAATCATATAGACAACTCTGAAAATCTACTATATAATAGTAAAATCAATATGACGGAACAGGATTACAGAAATTATTTCAAACACAGATATTTTAAGACCAGCTCGTTTACTTCAGGTGCGGCACTCATGCTTTCTGACGCTGTTTTTGTCATGCTGTCTATTGGTGCAAGTTTTTTTATCATCAACCTTATAAACCATGTGTGGATTAACTTTCGCTCTTTTGTTGATTACGCAATCTATCTTCCGCCCATGCTCGCGGTCTTTTATGCGGCAGGCCTGTACCCTGGTATTTCGCTTCCACCGGCAGAAGAAGTAAAAAAATTCTCCATCTGCTGCTTTTTTGTTTTTGTGGGGATTGCTCTTTCGATTACCGTGGAAGAGGCGGACGAAAAGATTCCACTTGTCGTTGCTTTTATCCTTGCCTCCCCCATTGCGGCTATCCTGCTTCCTATCGGACGCGAACTGTCACGTCATATTTTAGCAAGACAACGGTGGTTCGGTGTTCCTGCGGTCATTTATGTAAACGGTTCCAGCGGAGACTTCATCATCGCTCGTCTTTTAAAACGTCTTGACTTTGGCTATAAGCCCGCGCTGATTATCGACAGCAAGGCAGCCGCTCCGTCTGAATATCAAGGGATTCCTGTTTTTCCGCCGTCAGAAGAAATCACCGCAATCATCAAAGAGACGGGCATGAAAGTGGCGATTCTCTGCGGCTACAACCGCGACACCACAAACATCAATATGTATTACCGCTACACCATCAATATTCCGCACATTCAGGACACAAACACCATCACTTCCTACGTGCGCGATTTTGGTGGCATCCTCGGTTTTTCCTCAACGCATAACCTGACAAAAAAATTCAGTCTCGCACTCAAACGTATGCTTGACTTCGCTCTGCTCCTGCTTTCCGCACCGATTACCATTCCCCTTACCATTGTTGTAGCCATTCTTGTTAAGCTGTCAAGCGAAGGGCCTGCATTCTATGGACATAAAAGGATTGGCAAAAACGGCCGTGAATTCAAATGCTGGAAATTCCGCTCAATGGTCATTGATGCGGATAAGCAACTGGAAAAGATTCTTGCCGAAAATCCCGAAATGCGTGCCGAATGGGAAAAAGACCGCAAATTTACCAACGACCCGCGTATCACAAAAGTGGGAAAAATTCTGCGGAAAACAAGCATTGATGAGATTCCTCAGTTTTTCAATATTCTGACAGGAGAAATGAGTTTTATTGGTCCGCGTCCAGTCACCAAGCCTGAACTGAAACGCTACGGAAACAAATCTGACTTTATTCTTTCTGTTCAACCAGGATTAAGCGGTATGTGGCAGATTTCCGGGCGTTCTGATACTGGCTATGAGGAGCGCATAATTCTTGATTCGTATTACATTCAAAACTGGTCAATTTGGCTTGATTTGTGGATTATTATCAAAACGGTGTATGTCGTCATAAAGGGAAAAGGTGCTTACTAAAATGAGAAGACTTATCGTAGTCCTCGCGCTCATACTTGTATCTATAGTATCAGTCAACGCAGAAAGATTCCGCATCGCAACTATTACCTATGTTATAGACGGAATTACGCGGCAATATGCCATTGAGAATGCTGTAGAAATATCAACATCACGAATTTTTTATTCGTATGAAGAACTTCACTCATACATTTCTGATATTGAGCAAAAACTGATTAACCAGCGCGTATTCTCTTCTTCTATTGTCAATTTGGCTTACGATTTTGAGAACAATGACGGACTTACGCTTATCAACCTGCGCATTTTTACATCGGATTCAAAGCACCTGATGATTATTCCCTACCCCAAATACGACTCGAATACAGGACTGACGCTCAAAATCAAAGTAAAGGACATGAATTTTCTCGGTACAATGAACGTTCTGAATTCGGACATAAGTTTTGAGTCCGGGGAGAATTCCGACACTGGCGAGTGGGAGAACACCGTTGGAATCAATTTTGCCTATGACTATCCCTTCAGGCTCGGCCCATTCAAAACGTCATGGAACAATGACTTTGGCATCAACTATACATTCGGAAAATCAAAGCCAGAATTCAATGTCTCAACGGGATTTTCGTTTGAACTGCCGTTCGATATGTTCTCGATTTGCCTGACTCTGACACAATCCATCGCAAGAAATTTTGACTACACCAAATACGATGATGAACTTTATTTTACGGAAGCGGCAAAGTTTTCTGTTCCGATTACGCTCGCAAATATCGACAACTGGGGCAAAGTCACATGGTCCCCCTATGTTTCATACACATGGAACTGGGACACTGACGGTATAAGCACAGAAAACAAAGATTTGAGCAGCCCAATTCTTTCCATCGGGCACAGCATCTCAACTGCGCGGGTAAACTGGATAGGCAATTTCAGACAGGGAGTTTCCGCATCCGCAGGAGAATCAATCGGCTATAACTATCAGAAAGAAGAATTTATTCCCAAAGTATGGGCAGAACTTATTGGCTACAAGGCATTCAAGTATGTCGGTCTGTCTGGACGGGCTTATGGATTTGCCGTTCATAATGGGGAAGAAAAAATCGGCTCAAAATTACGTGGTATCAAAGATGACCAGAAATTTGTAGACACTGACAAAAAGGCTCTGGAAGTTCCTTCTGCGCTAGTCTGCAACATTGATATGCCGATTCATATTATCACAACTGACTGGAACAAATGGTTTGCCTTTTTATTCGGCGAAGATTCAAAAATTACAAAAGCGTTCCATTTTATGCACTATCTTGATTTTGAACTGCAATTATCACCGTTTGTCGATTTTGCGCTGACAAAGAACGAAGTGACTGGCAGGACATTCAGCATCCAAGACGGATTTTATGCCGCCGGCATTGAGGCGATTGTGTTCCCTCAAAAATGGCGGAGCATTGAAGTACGAGCAAGTTTTGGTGTTGACGTAGGAAGAAAAGTCATCAAAAAAGCGGTTTCCAAACTTATTGACGACAGCTGGAGAAGCGGTGTTTCAGCATACGAATTATACATCGGAATCGGTCTTCATTATTAGTCAGCCAGACGTTTTCTTGATTCCTGCCGCCAGTATTCATCTGGCATATTCTCTGCCATAATCGTGTATAATCTGTGGGCAAAAACAGTTTTTCCGCGCTTTGACACTCGTTCTGCAAAGTGAAACATCATATCCCACACATGGCCATTGTTTCCCCATTCCACGATATCTGAATACCTGCCCGCTTCCTGTAAAAAATCTCCGAAATTGGTGTATTTAAACCCAGAATCCCGCTCACCCAGTGTCGAAAGAATATGGGTCAGGGCTTCGATAGTTCCCAGCGCGGCGCATTTCAGGGCTTTTTCAGCCTCTCCGTTCGCTTCGTACAACAATCCCAATTCATACAAAGCTTCAAGCGAACGGTTCGGTTCTGCTCTGAACAGCATAAAAAAACGGTCAACGTGCTTCTCGGTGTCAAAATCTATCGTCCGCAACAGCGCAGAAAAAAAACTCGCATCCTCAAAGTTAGCATCATTTTCCAAAATCGAACCTAAAAGCTGCTCGAAAGTCTCTTTCTTTTCTTGTTGCTTTGCAAGATCCGCCATCGCATACAAAATATCAAAAGATTCAGCGGGAACGTCAAGATATGCGGATTCTTTTCTTGCCCGCTCATAAAATTCAAGTGCGATGTCAAATTCGCCTTCCAGCTGGTACACTCTTCCAATCAGAAAATCCGCTTCCGGGTAGACGGCTTTCGCTTTTATCCATGAAACCATGTCCTTGACATTGTTGTTGAAATAGTCCTTGCCCATCCGTTTTAAGTACAGGTTGATAATGGCAATCGCTTCCTTTTCGTCTCTTTCCGCAAGAATTGCAAGCACATCGGGAAAAGCCGTACCAACACGCCGCACTGCACGAGGAGTCAGCGCATTTTCCAAAACAGAGGTCTCATATTCACTTTCTGCGCGACGGGCATCTTTTGCCTGATTTGCATATTTCATCGCATTCCCATAATCGCTCGAATCAAAAGCAACCGTCGCCTGCTCCATAATGTGGTAGGCAAATCCAGAGTCCGTATGCTTTTGAGGCGCGCGGGCAAAAACAGATACTGCAAAAAAAGCAAAAAAGATAGCCGCCGTCGTTTTTTTCATAGCGAGTTCAGTTCCTCTCTGAATACAGTATCGGCATCTTTAGCGTCAATCGTGCGTACTATTTTTCCTTTTTTAAAGATAATCGCACGTCCGTCTCCGCCAGCAATACCAATGTCGGCGTGCTTTCCTTCGCCAGGTCCGTTCACCACACAGCCCATGACCGCCACCGTGATGTCTTTTTTCATTGAAAGCAACTCGTTCTGCCAGCGGTCTACAAAGCCATGCACATCAAAACCGATACGACCGCAACGCGGACAAGACACAATCTGCACGCCGCCTTTTCGTAAGCCACATTCTTTGAGAATCTCTACGCCAGTGATAATCTCGTTTTCAGGCGCAGAAGAAAGACTTACGCGTATAGTTGAGCCGATGCCTTCTTTGAGCAGATGACAGAACGCCATCGTAGACTTTACCACGCCGATAATCAGCGGACCTGCTTCCGTTACCCCGACATGAAGAGGAATGTCATACTTTGCGGCAAAGGCTTCGTTCGCGTCAATTGTTTCCTGCACACTTGATGCCTTCATGCTTACGACCACTTGGTCAAAGTTCAGTTCATCAAACACAGATGCCTCGCGTGCGGCAGTCTCTGAAAGCGCGATAGCACGGGTCATCTTCCCCGTCTCAACCTGCTCTGCCAAATCTTTGGGAAGGCTTCCTGTATTCACGCCGATACGGACGGCAACGCCTTTATCCTTACAGGCATTTACCACCGCCTCGACGTTCTCCCTCTTTCCGATGTTTCCAGGATTGATTCTGATAGCAGAAACTGGACCTTCAAGGCTTTTAAGTGCAAGGCGGTAGTCAAAATGGATGTCCGCCACAAGCGGTACGGATGAGACCTTACAAATTTCTTTAAAACTTTCTGCGCTTTCCATGTCAGGCACGGCAAAGCGGATGATGTCACAGCCAAGGGATTTCATCTGTTCTATGCGTTCCGCTATACGGGAAAGGGCATTACTGTCGTCCTTAACGCCAATAATGCCCTCTTTCCACATAGTCTGCACCGTAACTGGATTTGTACCTCCAATTGCGATGCAGTTTGTTTTCCCCTGACCGCCAATCGTGACGATTCTGGGTGTTTTATACATAGTGTCTTTTCGTTCCGACTTATGCAATCATACCAAAGACCATTGCGAACAAAGCGATTGTTTCACAAAGACCAACGACCATGATGTAGTTTGTAAAGCCTTTTCCTGTCTCTGCCAAAGCGTCAGAACCTGCAGCACCTGCTTTTCCCTGTGAAACAGCAGACATACACATTGCAAGGCCACAAGCAATACCCAAGCCCAGATAGAAGAGTTGGGTTGCAGCGTCAGCACCCGCAGAAGCCGCTTTGAGCGTGTTCATCAGCAGGAAACCATAAATGGTCTGTGTAAGCGGTGCACCAGCAAAAACAACCAGCAGGAAGGGTGCTGCCTTGTTTGCCTGATAGCAACGTTTCCATGCACCGATTGCAGCCTGTCCTGCAATACCGATACCAATTGCGCTACCCATAGCAGCAATACCCATAACCAAGCCTGCGCCTAAAATACCCCAGTTCATAAAAACTCCTTTAACGGCTTTAGCCGTTGATTATTTACAAAATATTTCCAGAGGAATCAGATTCCTCTTGTTTCATTTTTTTTGACGATGCGCAACGGCACCGCCACCTATCCGCCACTATTCAGCGAAAGGTCTGAATTTTGAGCCGCTCCAAGTCATGCCCAAGTGCTGGCTGAATTCCAAAGTATTCAGGCGAACACCGTGAACAATAACGGAAAGCAGGTTCAAAATCATGTTCAGTCCGTGTCCGAATACCAAAAGCAGTATGCCGAACACAAAGATTGCCATTTTTCCAAACATAGGTCCAGCCATTGTGTTGACGGTCTGGCTAATAGCCGCACCCGCCAAGGCAACTGCCCACAGACGTATGTAGGAAACTATATCACTGAACTGGTTAACCACGCCCAGCAATACAGAAATGATGTTCTTGACGCTTTCCAGAACTGATTTTCCTACGCTGCCTTCGTAATTTGCGAAGATAAAGTTAAGCAGGAATCCCAGTCCAAGAACGCCGAGACATACAAAAGGCAAGGGAAAGCCGAATACATAGATTGTATTTTCGGTAATTCCCAACGGATATTTCACGCTGTCTACAACCATATTCATGACAACATAGAACATGCCCCAAATCATAAAGAGCGAGCCCATATCGCCAAAGAACTTCAGACTCTTCCTGTCCGCCACCATGCACTTTAGGTGAGCAATGCTCAATTGAATCAGTGCAAGGCTAAAACAAAGAATCTTCTGATTTGTATTTGCCACATCCGTGCCGACTTTTGCCGCAGAGAATGGCGTAAACGACAGGTCAACCAGCGGCTTGGGCAGTTTTTCTGGCTCAATGCCAAACCATGAGCAGGTCATAATGCCCCATCCCATAGTACACAAGCCCAAGAGCGTCACCAGCACGCCCAATGAACGTCCACCCTTTTTGCTCTTTGCCAGAAGCAGCAAGCCCGCCAGTGCAATCAAAGCACCGTAACACGCATCGCCAAAAATCATCGCAAAGAAGATGCAGAAGAAGAGCAGGAACCAGCCCGAAATATCAAATTCGCGGTAGCCCGGCGTAACATCAAGGAAGTCCGTCAGTGGATAAATCACACTGACAAGCCTGTTGTTCTTGAGTTTCGTCGGCACGAATTCATCCTCCGCCGGGTCGCTCAATGCCAGACCCCACTGCTGCTCTTTTGCAAGAGCCTGTAGACGACCAACATCATCCACGGGGAGGAAGCCCGTCACCCATGCAAGCGGCACTGAAGAGGCAGCCTTTTCCTCGGTATCAGACTCTGACCGCTTGCCCTCATAGCCCATGCCGCTGTAGACATTCTCAAGTTCAATGTCCTTTGCCAAAAGCGGCACTTGTTTTTTGAGTGCATCAAGATACTGCACATCGGAAACAATTTCCGCATCAATATCGGCAATCTGCTTCTGATTATCCTCTATTGATTGTGCCAGTTCCTTTGTAGAAACCTGTGGCAGCACAACTTGATATGCTTCCGGGGGCAGTCCTGCCGGTCGGTCAGCATTCGCAGTTTCTGAAAGCAAGAGGAAACGAGTCTTTGCCTTGTCACGATTAACGAGCAGGGTTTTGACATCAGCACCTATCGCCGCATACTTGTTGGTGGGAATCTCATACAGAGAGATATGCACACCTTTATCTGCAAGGACAGCAACTTCCGCAGGATTTACCTCACCCCAGCCTGCCAGCCGCTCCAAATCATTGCGGTCAGCGGTAATGCGGTCAAAGCAATTCTTTTTCTGCTCAGTCAACTGCACGATTTTTGCAGCCAGTGCAAGAGCGGCCTCTTTTTCCAAAGAATTCTGATTTTTAAGCACTGATTTTGGTACTTTTGTATCAGAAAGCAAGGAAATTGCCTTTGCCAGCTTGTTGTTTTGGTCGCGGAAAGCCTGCAGTTCATCGCTAGAGCCCTGCACGTCTTCCAACTGAACGACACCAAGTTTTCGTAAGTTTTTAAGTGCATCCTTGCGCTCTTTTTCAAGAACAATCAGGGACACCTTTTTCATGGGAACTATCATGCGCTAGCCCCCTCTTCAGCCAGTTTCTTGGCAAGCGCCGCAGCAGCATTCCTCTGGTCAATCTTCTTTTTAGAGACCTTTGAAATAACAACCGCACTAACCTGCTGGTCGCCAAGATAGACTGAAATCTTCTTGATATTTGCCTTTGCCTCAGGAATCTTAACCTTTTCAAAAAGGTTTACACGCTGGCTTGTGGTGCGCAACTCCTGAGAAAGCAGCCGAACCTGTTCATCAAGAACGCTGGCTTCCAAATCCAAAGAAAGAGATTTTTCCATGCGGTCAGCGGCCAAGTCAATCCAAAGCGGTGTGGAATACAAGTCGTAGTCCCCCCGCCCGAATTCCGCGCCCTCATACACGGGAATTGATACACCGGCAATATTACCGACCCCTTTCTTTATATTGCGGACAGTCACCATATCGGGTGTAAAGGCATCCTGTTCTCCAAACACGCTTATCCACACCTGGAATTCTTTTTCCAGAGCGGCACGGGCGGCACGGACTTCGTTTGCCTTTTGCTCGATAGTTCTGATTTCAGATTGAAGCTGCTGTTTTTTGAGCGTAAGCGTCGGAAGATAACGCTGATACATCTTCAGCGCATCTTTCTGAGCTTTCTGTTCATTCTTAGTCAGCTTAATTTTTGCCATTCGCTTCTATCTCCGCAAAATCCTATTTATTCGGCCAGAATTCAGCAATCAATTCAGACTTGATACCCGTCTCATCCTTGTCGAAACAGTCAGCAAGGATTTTCCAGCCCAAATCAAGCGCGCCTTCAAGAGAAATGTTGACCGTCAAGTCCATCATTTCTTTCTCAAACATCTCACCATATTTGAGCAATTTTTCGTCCCACTTAGACATCATAAAGCCCATGGACTTCTTTTCAAGCGTGTCTTTGTAAGATGAATACAGACGAATCATAGCGTCCATAAGCGCACGGTGGTCTTTACGTGTCTTGCCATTGACGTTCTGCTTCAGACGAGAAAGAGAACCGAACGGCTCAATGCGTCCGCCTTTCAGGTAGTACTGACCTTCCGTAATGTAACCTGTATTATCCGGAACCGGGTGAGTAACATCGTCGCCAGGCATGGTTGTAACAGCCAGAACAGTGACGGAACCACTGCCCTTAAAGTCAACAGCCTTTTCGTAGCGGGCGGCCAACTGTGAATAAAGGTCGCCAGGATAGCCACGGTTTGAGGGAACTTGTTCCTGAGTGATAGCAATTTCCTTCATCGCATCCGCATACGATGTCATATCCGTCAGCAGAACAAGAACATCCTTGTCCTGCAGGGCAAACTGCTCTGCTACAGCCAATGACATGTCTGGAATCTTGATACATTCAACCGTCGGGTCAGCAGCCGTGTGGATGAACATGACCGTCTTGCTCAGTGAGCCGCCCTCTTCCAGCGTCTTCTTGAAGAAGAGGAAGTCATCGTATTTCAGACCCATACCGCCAAGAACAATTACGTCTGCCTCAGCCTGCATAGCAATACGGGCAAGCAATTGGTTGTAGGGTTCGCCTGAAATAGAGAAAATCGGGAGTTTCTGAGACACAACCAATGTATTGAACATGTCAATCATCGGAATGTTAGTACGCATCATGCGTTCTGCAAGGATACGCTTTGACGGGTTGACTGACGGACCGCCAATGGGTTTCATATTCTCGGTAAGTGCAGGGCCGTTGTCGCGGGGAGCACCGGAACCATTGAAGATACGCCCCAAAAGGTCATCTCCAAATGAAACGCGCATCTCGTTTCCGAGGAAGCGAATCTGGTCGCCGGTAGAAACACCGCGTCCGCCTGCAAAAACCTGCAAAGAAACCGTGTCACCGTCAATCTTGTTTACCTCAGCAAGCGATTTACCGAAGCGTGTGGTGATTTCAGCAAGTTCGTTGTACTTAACGCCATCCGCCTTTACCGTAATGACGGAACCCGTAATAGATTCAATTTTATTGTATACCTTATTCATATCTATTCACCGTCCTTACCTTAGGCTTTCAAAAGCGCTTCTGCTTCTGCAGTCAGCTTGCCTGATTTAGAGTTGTAAAGCTCGTCAATTTCCTTTTCAATTTTCTTGAAGTCATCGCTTTCAAACTCGGTGTAGTTCCAGTCAATAAACTTCTGGCGAAGCTGGTTGAAATAGGAACGTGCCTCATCCTTATCAGAAAGCGTAAAATCAGAACCAAGGATTCCAATAAGCTTATCCAAATCATACTTCTGACGCTCAACCGTGGCATTTGCATCGATGGCATCAAAAGAGTTCTGCTGGAAGTAAACGGCATCAAGCATTTCTTCCTTGAGGTAGACAAGGTAATCATCCAACGATGTACCTTCTTCACCGACAACCTTCATCATGGAGCCGACATCTACACCTTTGCGAAGCACATTGAAACAATAGTCAACCTTGTTCTTGGGGATGATGCCCGTATATTTTGACCATGACTGAATGGGGTCGATGGCTGGATATTTACGTGCGTCTGAGCGTGCGCGTGAAAGGCCGTGGAATGCACCGACAACTTTAAGCGTTGCCTGTGTAACCGGCTCTTCAAAGTTACCGCCCGCGGGAGAAACCGTACCGCCAATCGTAACAGACCCCTTGCTTCCGTCTGATAGGCGAACCTGACCTGCGCGCTCGTAGAATGCCGCAATATAGGACTCCATGTATGCGGGGAAGGCTTCTTCACCGGGAATCTCTTCCAAGCGTCCTGACATTTCGCGCAAAGCCTGTGCCCAGCGTGATGTAGAGTCTGCAAGCAGAAGGACATTCAAGCCCATCTGGCGGTAGTATTCTGCCAGTGTAACGGACGTGTAGACAGATGCTTCGCGGGAAGCAACCGGCATGGATGACGTGTTACAGATGATAATCGTGCGTTCCATCAAAGACTTGCCTGTTTTTGGGTCTTTGAGCTCAGGGAATTCGGTCAGCGTTTCAACAACTTCACCTGCACGTTCACCACAAGCCGCGATGATAACGATGTCAACATCAGCATACTTTGACGTGGTGTGCTGCAAAACCGTCTTACCCGCACCGAACGGGCCTGGAATACAGTATGTACCGCCACGGGCAACCGGGAAGAATGTGTCGATAAGGCGAACCTTGGTGACCATTGTTTCGGTCGGAGCAAGGCGTTCCGCATAGCAGTTGACCGCACGCTTTACCGGCCACTTGAATGACAGTCCGATTTCAACTTCGTTGCCCTTTTCGTCAGCGAGCGTTGCAATCTTGTCTTTAAGCGTGTACGAGCCGGCCTCCGCAATCTTCTTTACGGTATAGGAACCGAGCAGATAGAAAGGAACAAAAATCTTGTGGGTAAAAGGTCCTTCGGGAACCGTTCCCACATATTCGCCTGCTTTGAGAACATCGCCCTCTTTTGCAGTCGGGGTAAAATCCCATTTCTTGTCCTTGTCGAGCGGGTCAACATAGATCCCCTTCTCCAAGAACCAGCCCGCCTTTTCAGCGAGCAAAGGAAGCGGGTTCTGCAGACCGTCGTACACCTGTCCAAGAAGACCAGGGCCGAGCTCAGCAGAAAGCAAATCGCCGGTAAATTCGACGACATCTCCCGCCTTGATTCCTTTTGTCATTTCATAAACCTGAAGTTGGGCAACGTTTCCGCGGATACGGATAACCTCGCTTTTCAGGCTAGACTCATCTACTTTTACATAGGCAACTTCGTTCATGGAAATCTTTCCGTCAAATTCGACGGAAACCATGTTTCCATTAACGCCGACTACCTTTCCTTTGGTATCAGTCATTTCGTTTCTCCTGTCGATGTGCCATCTTTCAGAATTCTATCGTATATTGCATGGTAGGAAGCCATACCTCTTTCAGCATTGAACTTCTTCATACGGGTTGCCAGCTTTAACTTTATGCCGTATGCAAACACGGCATCTGTCGCAAAGCCGTCAAGCGGAGTGATATTCTCTATAACGCCGACCCGATACTGGTTCAGATACTGTTCCGCCGCAAGAGGACTGTCCATGCCCGCCGCCGTTCTGGCCGCCTGCACTGCATCCGGTGAAAGCGAAACGCCCGTGGCATCAAATTTCTTTTTCATGTTGAGCGCACGGATCTGGGCAAGGGCGATACGGAGGCTCCGCTCACGGCTATACCACTCGTCCACCAGTTTTGAACCTGTCTTGGATTCTTCGCGGGGAGGCTCCAAAGAGAGTTCCTGCAGAATCTTCTGGTCAGTTTTATCGAGAAATCGAGAACAAAGTTCTGTAAAGTCTGCTTCCGTAATGGGCAGAGCGGTCTTGTCATCACTGACAACAAAAGACGGCAACTGCGACATAAGGTAGTACTGCTTCACTATTTTGCCGCCTCTTTCATAATTGCCGCTACGCGCGGATTCAAATATGCTGAGAACAAGTCTGCAACCGCTTCTGCTGAATAATCATAGAATGCCGCACCGTCCTTTACGCCGATACGGAAACCACCACCAATGGAGTTGTCAGCTTTTAAGGTGAGACCTTCTGAAATCTTGTCTTTCAGAGCCGTTTTCAGATTTGATTCAAGTGCTTTTAAGTCTTTTTCGTTCAGAATAACAGACAAGTCAGAAGCATCTGACTTTTTTGCCCATTCCTTGACTGTTTCTGGAATCAGTGCTCCCAGCAATTTTGCATCATATGCTTTTTCTGTCTCGGCACTGACGATTGCAGCCAGTTCATTCTCTACGCTCTTGCGGAAAGTCAGCAGCAGATTGCGGCTTGCCTGTGCAATCGCATCCTCGCTTGCCTTTTCCATGCGGGCTGTCTCATCTTTCGCCTGCTTGATAATTTTGTCTGCTTCTTCCTTTGCATTGGCAACGATTTTTGCAGCTTCTTTTTCTGCCGCGGCAATCTTTTCGGAAGCAGAAGTTTCAGCAGCGGCGACACCATCTTTCTTGATCTTATCGATCAACTCCTGTAACTGGACGTCCATGCGAACCTCGCTCAATATAAATTTTGTACAACGTTATTAATGTAGGATTAATTTTTTTTCAATCCTTAAATTTTATTGTACACCAGGTTTAAGGAAAACACAAGGAAAAAATAATTTTAAATTCCTCACAGAGCAAAAGAGGATTCAGTGTTTCTGTTTCTATTCTGAAACCTCTCTGCGCACTTTTAATCTCTGTGAGGAATTTCACACGCCCATGTCAAGTGCGAACTGAACTTCGGTAATAGAACGCCCCAACTCGGTGGCAATTCGCTCAACGGAATCCCCTCGGTCGTAAAGCTCACGAACCTGCGTACCAAAGTCTTTTTTGGGAACAATCGGGTCGTCAACATACGTCACCTTTGGGGCAACGAGCGGAACAGACGTGTATGATGCCCCACTCTGCTCAACCGTAAAGGCTGCAGGCTCTTTAAGAAGCGAAGCAACATCTTCCTGCTGATTCTGCTCAAACAAGTCGCCTTGCTGAACGTCAACATATTTTTTGCCTTCGTTGGTAATGGCGTAGGATTCGTTCTCTGCACCAAGAACAGCGGTCTGACGATAACGCTCCACAGCCCTCTCCGCTTGAAGTGTCGGGCGAGCATTAGTTTGCAAAGGTGAATGATTTTTTTGTGCCAGATTCGGACGAGCCTGACTAAGCGTCTGGGAAAAGGCTTGCGCGCCCTCCTGCTTTTCCAGTTCACTTCGCACCACCGCCAGATGACGGTCTGCCTTTGCAATCACTTCTTTTAACTGCTGAACCCTGTCTTCAACCAGAGTGATATTCCGTTTTGTGTTGCGGTTCATATCCTTTATCATCTGGTCCATCTCTTCCCGAACAGAAGAAATAATATCGTCAGTGGAAAAGAATTTTTTGAATTTTGCCAGAAGGACAATCCACATCACAATATTGATGACGATTAAAAATGCGGCCAAAAACGCGATGCCTATCATCTGCTACCTCGTAATATCGATGTGACGACCAAGATAGCCTTCGCGGATATGTGTTTTTTGAGGTTCGGTATTGTCTTTCTGTTCTTCATGCTTTTTTCCATTGCCAGCTGGCTGCTGATTGTCAGAACGACCGTCTTCATTTACATCAGTCGTCTGGGATTCTTCGTTAGCCGCCCGCTGAATTGTCTTTGCCTGTTCCTGCTGCTGCTGAATCTGATTCATCTCTTGCATCTGCTGAGTGAGCTGAGGCTGAAACTGTGCGTTTGCCACGTTACGCGCAACATTCTGCATCTGGGAATACATAGTCTGCAAGTCAATCGGTTGAATTGCCATCTCCTCTCCTCCAGATGATTATGCGTAGCCTTCTGGATCGCGGATATCGGAAATATCAGGCTCTTCGTACTTGCCACGACGAACAAAACCATCCTCATAGAAGAACGTGACGCTCTTCACATCAGCATGGACTTCTTCCATCTCATCGCGGACATAGACCTTTACGCCCGCATAGACAGTCCCGCTTGCACACACCTTGCCGACTGCTTTCAATTCGCGCAGACGCTGCTGAATATCGCCAATTTCTGCGTTTAAATCATCGTTTTGCAATAGAATTTCATCGCGCCGCTTGTATAATTCCTGCAAAGCATCAGCCTTGTCCTTGGGAAGCGTGCGCCTGATTTTCTGCTGATTTTCCAGCGTTGAAATATTCAGTTCCAGTTCCTCAAGTTCTTTGACGTTTGATGCCTGTGTGTCTTGCAGTTCTTCCAGACGATGCTTCGCCTTGGGGTCAAATCCGACCGAAAGCAATGTTTCCGCACCGCCACCCGTTGAACCGATATTCTTTGCGGAAATCAATTCTGTGGCGAACAAGTTGCCGCCCGTAATCTGCGCTTTTTTTCCGTGGAGCGCAATCTTTCGCTGGGCAGAAATATCGCTGTTCATTATCAAATCGGAGACAACAACACTGTTTCCCGCAGTGACCTTTGTATTCTGAATGAATTTTGCCCACAACGTACCACCACAGGTAATCACTCCCTCATCGCGCCCCATAATACCCTGAGATACGATGATGTCTCCATCGCTTTCCAGATGACACGCGCCAACAGAACCTGTAATTTCGATGTTTCCGCTCGCCTTGATGTCGTAGCCGTCTTCTACGCTGCCACGGCAGATAACTTTTCCAAGGAAGTTGATATTTCCAGTCTTGATATTTACGCCGTCCACTTCCATAACGGGGTCAACATTGATTTTTCCGTTAAAATAAAAGACCTGACCATTACAGGCAGCCACAATCGTCCGTCCGTCAGATGCGACCTCCACGTTACGACCAAGCGGCAAATTGATGTCTTTTCCATCGGTGGCTTCCAAAAAGCGTCCAAAAATCGTCTTGCCATTTTTGCCTTTTTCGGGAAGAATCTTTACCGCAAGCGGCTGCCCCTGCACCACATTCTGCACAAGGTTCAGTTCCTTGAAGTTTACCTGACCAGTTGCAGATTCTTTTGCACGGAGTTTAGAACGGTCTGTCTCAAAATGGTACTCAATATAGGCATCTTTTCCGTCCACAGGAACGACCGCTTCTGCCACCACCACAGGCTTATCAAATGTTGGATTGTCAACAAGCGCTGTAATTTTTTCATCAGAAATACCCGCACAAACACCCTGCGTTTTCAACGCTTTCTTTATCTGGCTTACCGTAATGTCAGAACCACCAACCAACGGTGCGCTGATGGTAGCGGTTGCTTTCATCTCGTCTTCTGACACTTCAATGACAAAGATAGCGTCAGCGGCGGCATTATGATTATACGTTCCGACAATCTCATAGTCATCATTCGTACCGCTTACCGCAAATTTTCTGATTTTGTTCTCGTCAACAGAAATCGTGTCCGAACGATGCACATCGGCAACAATCGCCTCCGCATCAACTGGCTTTCCTTCACCCACAGGAAGCACCACTTTGAGCATGATATTCGCACCAAAACGATGCACATAATACGCGCCGTCTTTGTTGAGGTCTTCTTCCTGAGACGCAATCTCTTCTTCGGAAAGCAGTTCGTGAGCATTCGCGCTGACCGTCTGGGCAACGGCGACAGCATTCTGATAGGCACGGATTGTCCACGGCTTTTTTGCCATGCCAAGGAAACCATTAAAGCCCCGCTCCAGCACTTCGTAGTCAAGGTTGATGACTTTACATTCCAACTGAACGGCGGCATCGGCAAGGGCTTCTTCCAGCGTGTCGGCATACACTTCCACGCTCTTCAATTCTTGATCACTTTTGAGGAGTTCTGACAAATCAGTGCGAATTTTTTCAAGAGTGACCAACGGCATTTATAAAATTCCCCGGCGCAGATTGGTAAGTTTGGAGCGCAGACGCAGATTCGCCCTGGTATGCAGTTGAGAGATGCGGGACTCGCTTACGTCCAGAACCTGTCCTATTTCCTTAAAGGTCAAATCCTCGTGATAATACAAGACGATGACCATTTTTTCTTTTTCCGGGAGTTCGTTAATCGCCTCGATGATGACCTTGCGAATTTCCTCGCGCTCCACCTGCACATCAGGATTCATGCTTGACGGAGACTCGATTGAATCGCCAATTGACATGTGGTCATTGTCATCACCCGAATACCATACGTCGTTGAGCGAAAGAACGCTTGTGCCGCTGACTTTCATTACAGCCTGCTGGAATTCTTCCTCGCTCATATTCATCTCTTTGGCAACTTCCGCATCGGTAGCGGGTCTGCCCAAGCGGGATTCCAAATCGCCGATGGTGTCCTCTATTTCCTTTGACTTCTGACGGACGGAACGCGGAACCCAGTCAAGTTGCCTCATCTCATCAAAAATAGCCCCACGGATTCGGGTAACCGCATACGTCTTAAATTTCACGCCTTTATCGGGATCAAATTTGGTAATTGCATCCAAAAGACCGAACTGACCAAAACCGACCAAATCATCAAATTCTATGCTTGCAGGAAGACCAACAGAAACTTTTCCCGCCACATATTTTACCAGCGGCATATACTGACGGATAAATTTATCACGCAAGGCAGAGGATTTAGTTTTTTTAAATTCACGCCAAAGTTTGTTCTCTTCCTCTTCGTCTAACGGCTGTGTCTGTCCAAGCTCCATGGGTCATTCCTTATTTAATTTTTTGCCAATATCGTCCGTATTGCCTGCGCCATAACAGACGCATTTTGTTCTGTTGCAGGTTTGCTTTTGGAAGAATCCGACATTCGTACCGAAGAAAGACCGTCTTCCATCGCAAATTCACTGTCGCTCACAACATCGCCATTACCAGCATCTTCCGCATCGTCTTTATCCCCGCCTAAAGAAATTCCACCGATGTCGGGCAATTCATCCAACATTCCGCTATCATCAGCCTCTTCCGAAGAAGCCACTGGCTGAACAGGCGAAGACTTTGTCGCGTCAGCCAGATTGACCGGCGTAAAGCCAGCAGTGGCTTTTGGCGACGCGCTTGTATTTGACGCAGATGCGGCATTCGGCATTGCTGCGACCGCTCCCTGCGAAACGGATTTCACTGGGGGCGGCATCGGAGTTTGCCTGACAGGAGCGGATTCTCCAATCGGCTTAACTCCAGCTTTGAGCGAAGAGCGCGTCATGCTCACATCAAAACGCGGTCCCTGCTCTTCATCAGGCAAAGTGTCATCGCCAACGATATAATCAACGATTCCACCTACCCTTTGCGCTTTTTCTACAGGAGCGTCGGAAACTGTATCAGACTGTTCAACGGAAAGAAATTTTTGAAAGAGAATCGATGCGCCCGCACCAACGGCGGCAAAAATCACCGCACAAATAAGCGCACGCAAAAGCACCAGCAAAAAACTGACACCCGAAAAGATTCCAATCAGAAATGAAAGTACAAACCCGATTACAGCCGAAATGCCTATGTTCTTCGGGTTAATCATTTCCTTTTCCTCCCATCTATACAGATTACGGCAAAAAGTCTGTTAGGTCAAGTTTTTTCTAATCCTTATGCAAGAACTTTTTCAAAAAATTTGACACTCCTTCAGAACTTCCCATATCTGTTTTTTCAATCCGTCCCACGATATGCTTGACGCACTGCGCGGGCTTTGAAGTCGGATTGACTATCATAAACGGCTTCTGCCTGATAACTGACTGCTGAACGGCAGGGTCATCGTAGACAAAGCCGATATAATCCACCTTGTAGTTCAAGAACTGTCCGACAATCGTGATGATGCGGTCGGAGATGCGTTTTCCCTCGTCCGCACTATGCACACGGTTCACCAGCAATTTGATGTTGATTTCGCGGTCAACCAGTTCCGTCGTGATGATTTTTATCATGCCATAGGCATCGGTAATTGCGGTCGGTTCGGGCGTGGTGACCACATACACCTCATCGGCGGCGGCAACAAAGCGCAGAACATTCTCGGCGATACCCGCGCCCGTGTCGATGATGATGATGTCGGCGTTCCCCAACTGAGCAAACTGTTCGGCAAAATAATCCAGTTCATCCGTAGTCAAATTTGCGATTTTGGAGAATCCATTTGCGCCCGCAATGAACCGTATGCCAAATTCCGTATCAAGGATGATTTCCTGCATGGTCTTCTGCTTATTGATAACCTGCATCAAATTGAACTGCGGCACCATGTTCAAAAGGACGTTCACGTTCGCCATACCCAAGTCACCGTCAATCAGAATGACTTTTTTTCCAAGCTGGGCATAAGCAATTGCCATATTGACCGAAATATTTGTCTTACCAACACCACCTTTGCCGCTGGTAACCGCAATAATTCTTGTTTTGTGAGCGGTTGCCGGAGAGGTTTTTGCTCCGTCGCCCTGCATCAGTTCTCTGAGTTCCTGTGCCTGATCTTCCATTTACTTTTCCTCCGCAAAGGTATCTTCTATGTGTATTCGGTCTATGGTGAAACCGTCCAGTTGTTTTAAAAAAGTGACGACTGAAGCGCGCTCTATATTACGCGGAACTTTCTGACCGTCCGTTATATATGAAATCGACTTATGTTTTTCTGCAAGAACGCTAAGCACATTGCCATACGCCGAAGTTTCATCACATTTTGTGACGATGACCGAACCAAAATTGAAAGGCTCGTAATTCTGAATGATTGAGACCAAATCCTTTGCCTTTGTTGATGCGGTAATCGTCAGGTATACGTCCGCGTCAAGTCCTTTTACATTGAGCATGGCACGCATTTTTCCGATGTTCTCATAATCGTTAGGGCTGTAACCGCTTGTGTCGATAATCAGCACATCAAGAGCATCTTTGTAGGTGTCAAAAATCTGTTTTACATCGTCAGAGGTTTCTGCCTTATCCACATCAATGTTCATGATTTCACCAAAGCGGCGCAGTTGCTCTTCCGCGCCAACACGCGTTCTGTCTATGGTGACCATGCGAATCCGCGCAGGAGGCTTTCCGTTTTCGCGTGCATCAAGAACAATGTTTGCCGCAAGTTTTGCAACAGTCGTAGTCTTTCCTACCCCGGTCGGTCCAACCAGCACAATCACGTGGGGAAGTTTGCGGTACAGGCGGGGTGCAATTTCAATTGACTCTCCAATCCAGTCCACGACCTTGCGCTGTACCGCATCAAAATCATCAAGTTCAGCATAAGAAAATTCTTCACGGATGCGGTTTGAAATCTGATTGACATAAGAGAACGTAAATTCATTTTCAGAAAGCAGTTCCTCTATCTTTTGAATCGTCGGGTGTTTTTCATTTGCCTGAGCCGCCGTTGCCGTGGCAAGATTGTCGATTTTTGATGTCAGCGTTTTCTTGAGTTCTTCTACCGTCTTGTTGAGCGCGGCAATCTGAATCGTTGATGCGGTTGATGCCCCACCCGTCGCTGAACGAAGAAGCTCATCACGGCTCTTCTGAAAATCAGCGGGAGTTGATACGCTTTGCTGAGGCTGACGAGTTCCGACGATATAGGTCGCTTCTATACATTTTTTTTGAAAAAAGCCCAGCATACCGCCTTTCAGCACGGTTCGATGCCCTGTAATCGTATAATCACTGCCGTACATATTATACAACTGCCGCCGACATTCATCAAACGTCTGGGCAACTATTGTCTGCGTTGTCGGCGAAACTTTTTCGTTATACATTTATTTCTCCCAATATCTCAAGCTGAACATTCCGCCCAGCAGCCATAACCTCATTTATAGAAAGCACAACCGTTCCCGGCATCTCTCGGTCAACAGAGTTTTTGACAAGAGCCCGAACTTCAGCAGCCGCCAACACAATCGGTATATAATTCATACTTTTCAAAGTAGACAAAGCCCCGCTAACCGCAGAAATCCACTTGCGTCCGTCCACTGGATCAAAAGCAACAAACGGCTGACCACCATCGGCAGGAATCACCTGATGATCCAATATTTTTTGCGCCGCAGACTGAGAAAGTTGCATGACGCTCAATTTATGATTTTGGTCGGTGTATTGCAGACATATTTGCAAGCCCAGTGCCTCACGAACTTTTTCTATCAAGAACCATGTGTTATGCTGCACGAAACTGAAGTTTGCCAGCGTCTCCAAAATGGCTTCGATATTGCGGATAGAGACTTGCTCGCGGAGAAGTCCCTGCAGCACTTTCTCGATTTCGCCGTAAGTATACTTTCCCTGACCATGCGCTTCTTTTCCTGTGGCAAGCACTTCGTCCACAACCACGGGATTGGTCTTTCTGATTTCGTCCAAAATTTTTGACACCGCCAGTCGATCAAGAATTTCTGCGGCATGAGCGCGAATAATTTCCGTCAGATGCGTGGCGATAATCGTTGGCGGGTCAACAACCGCATAGCCCGCGTTTTCTGCCTGCTGACGCATATCTTCGCCAACCCATATTGCAGGAACACCGAATGCGGGGTCTACCGTCGGCTCTCCTTTGATTTCTTCCAGCACCGGTCCCGTCTTCATGCACATATAACAGCCCACTTTGACCTTGCTTCGACCTGCCTCAATGCCGCGAATCTTAAAACTGTATTCATTTGGTTCAAGAGCCATATTGTCGGTAATACGGATTGGCGGCACGACCAAGCCCAAATCCAATGCCGTCTCCCTGCGAATTCTGGTGACGCGCTCAAGCAGTTCCGCACCTTTTTCTTTTTCCACCAGCGGAATGAGCGCGTAGCCCAATTCCAAAGAAAGCGCGTCCAACGGCACGACCGGACTGACATCTTCTGCCCGTCCACCTGTCTGCTTCTGCTCCTTTGCCGCTTGCTCCGCCTCTGCTTTTTTGACTGCGGCAGTTTTTTCCGTGCGAACACGTCGCCAGCCCATAAATACAAAAAGACCGCCAATCGGAAGCAGCAGATACCACGGAAAATTGGGGATAAGGCTCATCAACGCAAGCGTTATGCCCGTAATGATGTACACATAGCCGCTCCGTGTAAATTCGTCTTTGAGCTGCGTACCCATCGTTTCTTCGGTATTTGAGCCGGTGACCAGCAAGCCTGTCGCAAACGAAAGCAAAAGCGATGGCAACTGTCCCAAAAGGCCGTCTCCAATCGTCAGCCGTGAATAGGTGTTGAGCGCGGTAGAAAAATCCAGCGTCTGTCCCTGCGCGTTCTTAATCACCATGCCCGTAATGATTCCCGCAACGACATCGATAACCGTGATAAAGATGCCCGCCTTGACGTTTCCGCTGACAAATTTAGAAGAACCGTCCATAGCCGAGTAAAAATCGCTTTCTTTTTGAATTGCACGTTTTTTTTCCCGTGCCTGCTCATCGGTAATCGCTCCCGACTGCAACTCGCTGTCCACGGCAAACATTTTGGTATTCATCGAATCCAGCGCAAAACGAGCCGCCACTTCGGAAACACGACCCGCGCCTTTGGTGATAACAATTGCCTGAATGATAATCAGAATCAGAAAAATCACCATGCCAATGACCAAGCCCCGTGTGGACGGATTCGCCAGAGAGTCTCCTGTAACAATAGAAGAGAACGCTTTCAGCATATTTCCCGGAAAATTCGCATAACTGTAACTGGAAGCCGAAGTCAGAATCAGGCGGGTGGAAGCCACATTCAGACCAAGCCCATACAGTGTCGCAAACAAAATCACGCGGGGAAATGAGGAAAAATCAGATGATTTGGGGGTGTACATAACGGTAAGCAGAATGATAACGGCCAAAGCGATATTGGCAATCATCAATAAGTCCAAGAGAATACCAGGCACAGGAATCAGCAGCATAAGGACAACGACAATCGCGCCCGCCGCCACTGCATGGTTCTGCACTTCTTTAAATATATCCAAAAATCGGTTAGCCAATCCCCACCCCCATCAGGCTACTTCTTTTTGTTGAGATAATCAATTTGTGTATATATAGTTGCAATCGCTTTTATATATTCATTTGGTATTGTATCACCAATATCGCAGTTTGTATAGAGGGCGCGAGCCAAAACCCGATTTTCTACAATAGGAACATCATTTTCCGTTGCCAGACGGCGGATTTTCAGGGCAACTTCATCCGTACCTTTCGCCATAATCTGAGGCGCATCCGCCCGAGCGACATCATATTGCAGGGCAACGGCAAAGTGAGTCGGGTTCGTAATAACCACATCGCTTTCTGCGACCGCACGGGGCATATTTCGCTGCAAAAGTTGCTGTTGCTGCCGCTGGAGATACGATTTCACTTCGGGGTCTCCCTCCATCTCCTTGTACTCCTGTTTCACTTCCTGCTTGGTCATCTTCATGCTTTCAAGGAACTGATGCCGTTGCACTAAATAATCTGGCACAGAGATTATCAAAAAAATAATCGCGCACGAAACCAGAATTTTTGCCGCCGTAAGCGCAATCAATCCTACCGCCCCACGCACGTTCGCCGTACTCAGAAGCCCAAGCAGGCGCGGAATATTCGACCTGATGATAAGATACGCCGTAAACGCAATCACCGCAATTTTTACGAGCGATTTCAGCACGTTGAATCCGCCCTCAAACGAAAAGACGGTCTTTTTAAGATACTGCCCCAACTTCGGGACAATTTTATTGAAGTCTGGCGCAATTGGTTTTAGGGAAAAGATAAATCCACGGTTCTGCACAATATTTGCCGCAACCGCCGCCACCACGCCAATCAATGTCAGCGGAATGACCATGCGCAAAAGATACCGATAACAGACTGCCATATACCCTGGCTGAAGCACATCCTTTTCGGTAATGCGCGTAAAAAAGAATCTCAGCACTTCCTCACACCAACGCAAAAATGTAGGGGCGGCAACAATCAGCGCAATCACCACGAACAACATGACAAGAGAACTCGCAATCTCCTGACTTTTTGCCACACGACCTTCTTCGCGCGCCTTATGGAGTTTAAACTCGCTTGGTTCTTCGGTTCTTCCCTCGTCCTCTGCGGCAAACCACTGCAAGTCAATGTCTTCAAAACTCACGGTCTGCCTCCCGTCGCAATTGACGCATACAGCCGCTCAAGGGCAGTAAACGCACCATCAAACGAATGGGAAAAATACTCGCACAGGTTCGGCATCAACACCGAGATGATAAAGAACGACACCAAAATCATCGTGGGGAAACCTTCGCTCATCAGGTTCATCATCGGAGCGGCTTTTGAGAGAATGCCCATCGCCACGTTAATCAGAAGCAATGTTCCCATAATCGGAAGCGCAATCACGAACGCGTCAAAAAACAGATTGGAAAGTCCGCCCAAAAGAAATCTCAGGATTTTTTCCTGCCCCGCCACAATCGAAAACGCCGAAAGAGAATCAAAACTTGATACCAATGCGCGGGCAAAAAGACGTTGCGCCCAGTGATTCTGCAAAAAAATCAGCATCGCAATCAGGTTGAAAAACTGACCCATCAGCGGGTTTTCCACCTGACTTAAGGCATCGTACACTTCGGAAGCGGAAAATCCCATCTGAAACGCAAAGAACTGCCCCGCTGTGCTGAACGCAGAAAAAATGATTGTCACATAAAAGCCCGTGATGATGCCAAGGAGAACTTCCCCCGCCAAAAGCAGCACAAATTGCAGAGAAATCGCTCCGCCCGCAAGATATGGCGCATAGATTGAAAAATTCACATGAGGAAAGACCAAATAGGCAAGATAGCCCGTAAACGCCACCTTTGAGATTCGGGGTACGTTGCGAAGTGAAAAAAGAGGAAGCGTCATCACCAAAGCAAAGCACCGTCCACAAATCAGCAGATAGACTGGCGCATTCGCTACAATCTGGTCAAGCATACGGGGTCAGCCCTATTTTGCAAGATCCGGAATCATACTGAACAGATTTATCGTATATCCGCGGAGCATGGCAAGCATCCACCCTCCCAAAAGCGCAATCAACCCCAGAATCACGAGCATTTTCGGCAAAAACGTAAGCGTCTGCTCCTGAATTGACGTGGTCGCCTGAAAAATTGCCACCACAAGGCCGACAATCAGCGCGGAACCCAAAACAGGCGCGCAGAGCATGAACACCATTTTGACCGCGCCGCTCACAAGAGTGACAATCTGACCTACACTCATTTTTTACCTCCCTTTGCTATCACAGCCTCACCGAATTAAAGAGTTGCTGCGTCAAAAGCCCCCATCCGTCAACCAAGACAAATAGAATCAGTTTAAACGGCATGGAAATCTGTACTGGCGGAAGCATCATCATACCCATGCTCATCAGAACGCTTGCCACCACCATGTCGATGACAATGAACGGAATGTACAGGATAATGCCGATTTTAAACGCAACGGTCAGTTCATGCAGAATATACGAAGGAACCAGCACATAGGTCGGCACTTCGGAAAGATTGTTCGGCTTGGGTAACTTCGCCACCGACATGAACATTGATATTGCCTGCGTATCCCCGCTAATCTGCTTGTACATAAAAAGGCGCATCGGAGCCTCAGCCTGGGCATACGCCTCCCGAACCGTAATCTGCCCGTCGGAAAGCGGCTTATAAGCATTCACGTAAACCTGCTGAAACACCGGCCACATGATAAAAATCGTCATAAAAAATGCGATGCCGTTCAGTACGGACGTAGGCGGAACTTGCTGTAGAGAAAGCGCGCGCTTGATAAAATCCAGCACGATTGAAAAGCGCAAAAACGTGGTCGTCAGAATAAGAATGCTTGGCGCAAGGGTCAGTACCGTCAGAAGCAAAAGCAGTTGCAAACTGAACGCAATCTGATTCCCCGTCTGCGGCTGGGTTACGTTTATGCTCACGTTCGGAATAGTCGGTGTAGTGACCCGTCCGTTCATCTCGGTTGTGCCTTGCGCCGTTCCTGCAGGAAAATTCTGATTCTGCGCCGAAGCCTGAGAAGCCGCAGGAAAAACACAGAATGCCGCAATCAGCGCGACAATTACGATACGGGGAAACTGACGGGTAAAAAATCGGTTTAAGGCGCGTTTCATTGCTCTTCTCCGTTCAGGCGTTCCCGCTGGCGTTTCAGTTCGTCTGCGGCTTCCTGCGCGCTGTTTCCAAAAGCATTTACAGGCTGCCCGTTAGAGCGGCGCATCGTAAAAATATTCAATATATCTTCAAAAGAGCGTGGCTTGGACACCTGAGTCTGCTGGTCGGCATACAGATTCATCGAATTGACAAACTGCTCATCAGTGATTTCTCCCAGAAGATTGATTGAGCCGTCAGTCACCCCGATAAGATACGCGTGGTTAAAAAGCGTCACAATCTGCACGGTCTTTCCAGGACTGAGCGTAATCTGAGAGACCTTGCGCAAAAAAGGGTCATCATCGGGACGGGGACGGAATCCTTTTTTCATCAGGAAGACCACACCGTAAATCGCCGCGACCACCACAGCAAGCACCAAAATCATGCGAATAAAAAGCCAAATCGTTGAAGGTGTGTTAGGCACGTCAGCGGATGGCGTATCGGCAGTGTTGAACGTGATTGCGGATTCTGGAGTAGAAAGTGTTATCTGCGTCTCGTCAGCAGTTGCGGAAGTCTGCGCTTCTGTATTCTGAGCAAAACCGCCTGAAATAAAAACAGCAAGCAGCATACACAGTGCCGCAAGTCTGAAAGAGATGTTTGTCATGTTTTCCCACCCAAAATATCATCACACCAAAACGCCAGCAAAAACTATCCGTTCTGCAGACGCATGGTATTTAATGCAAGTCGCTCACCCGCTCCATCGGAGAAAGGATTTCTGTTACACGCACGCCGAAGTTTTCATCAATAACAACGACCTCGCCCTTTGCGATTGCTTTATGGTTCACCAGAATGTCAACCGGCTCACCAGCAAGTTTATCCAACTCGATAATCGTGCCTTCGCCCATGCCTAGGATTTCTTTTATCTGCTTTTTGGTGCGTCCCAGTTCTACGGTCATCTCCATGTTTACGTCCATGATAAGACCGATATTGCCCTGCTCCTGAGCCGTAGGACCGCCCGCCAAATTGGGGAACTGGAGATTCTGTACGTTTGGCGGTGCCATTCCCATGCTTCCGCCCATATTCATACCGCCCATCATCGGCTGCTGCATTCCCATGCTACCCATGTTCATACCACCGCCCATAGCCATTCCGCCCATCGGCTGCTGCATTCCCATGCCACCCATGTTCATTCCGCCGCCCATAGCCATTCCGCCCATCGGCTGCGAAGGAGCCGCGCCTCCCATAAGGCTTCCCAAATCTGCGGGAGAAAGCGTACCCATACCAGAATCATTCTGAGAACCGCCGCCTAAAGAAGTGACCATACCATGAGCAACTTCGTCAGAAACCGCTTCCCAAAGATTGTAGGTCTGCCCGTCCAGCGTAACAGGATAGGTGAACAAACAGAATGTTCCCTGCGGAATTCGTGCCATAGCCTTAGGAACATGAACCGCTTCCGCAGGATTGCTTGCCAGCCCCGGCAACTTTCCGTCCGCGCTCAAATCAGTGATTTCTGAGCCAGTATGCTGAGAGACGACCTCGGAGATGACCGATAAAGCCATGTCGTCCAGTTCGGCATTTTCTTCTTTATTGATAAGGCCGGTGAGTTTCTGTCCGAATTCGGGCGCGAGCAGGAACATGTGTTCGCCTTTCAACGCCGTGTTAAAATCCGCATTGATTGAAACGACCATCTCTGGAAGCCGGGCAAGCAACTGGTCGCGGTCAAGTGCTTCAACTGCCGGCTTTTCCGCAGAAAAACTTGCGCCAGTCATCGTGTTGAGGTTGTTAGAAAGTTTATCTTTTAATCCGTCGGCAAATTTTTCCAGCACTGCCGTATCAAATTTTACGGAACTGGCAGGAGCGGCAGAAAGACCACCCATATCCACGCCAGCAAGCAGTGCGTCAATTTCGCTCTGAGATATTGTTCCATCACTCATAAGATTCGTCTCCTTCAACGGATAATTCTTCAAATTCGCTTGTTTCAGATTCTTCTATTTTGCCGATGACCTGCACCGCCATTTTTTTACCGACAACGCCCGGCTGACAGAAAAATTTCTTTTCGTTGCCCACGCTGAGCGTAAGCGGGTCTCCCACGCGCGTATTGGAAAGCTGCACCACATCGCCAACGCGCAAGCCCAAAACGTCACGGATGGGAAGATTTATCGTACCAATTTCTGCGACCACGTCCATATCCACATCGGCAAGTTTTTCCTTGAGAATACCAAGATACTGCGTGGTTGAACTTCTGCGCACCGAACTAAACCAGAACTGGCTCGACAGTTTTGAGATAATCGGCTCAATCGTCAGGTACGGAATACAGAAGTTCATCATGCCTTCTTCTTCGCCGACCTTTGTTTCCAGCGTGACAAGGACGACCATTTCCGTTGGCGGAACAATCTGCGCAAACTGCGGGTTTGTCTCAATCTGACCCAGACGCGGGCGCAAGTCAATCACCTGTGTCCATGCCTCACGCATATTCGCCAAGATACGCACGATAATGCCTTCCATAACGGACTGCTCGATATCAGTCAAATCGCGGCTGACCTTCGCACCCTGCCCCGTTCCACCGAACAGACGGTCAATCATACTGAACGTAATCGCAGGGTCAATTTCAAGGACGGCATTGCCTTTGAGCGGATCCATGTTGATGACGGCAAGCGTAGTCGGAGTCGGAATGGAACGGATAAATTCCTCGTAGGTCAGCTGGTCAACGGAAGCCACGTGAACATGAACCAACGAACGCAACTGTGCGGAAAGAGATGTTGTGGTAAGACGCGCAAAAGTTTCGTGCATGATTGAGACAGTACGGATTTGTTCCTTTGAGAATTTGTCCGGACGTTTAAAGTCATAAATCTTTATCTTGCGCGTATCACTGACCGGCTTAAAGTCATCAGTATCGGATTCGCCCGAACTGATAGCCTGGAGCAACTGGTCAATCTCGTCTTGTGACAGAACTTCGTTCATGCCGTCTTCCTTCTACCGTGCCGCTTACGCCTTAATTTCTGATGACATCAAGCTGCATAAACCGAACGTCTTTAATCTTTGAACTGCTCAAGATACTGTCGTTAATCGCATTACGAATCTCAATCTTCAGATTTTCTTCATTCTGCGGAGCAAGTTCCTCAGCAGTCTTCTGTGTAAAGTATCGGCGTAAAAAGTCTTTAAGTTCAACAGTTCTCTGCGTAATTTCGGTAGAAGTCGCCTTGTCTTCTTTTTTATAACCTAAAACTACGTCCACCATAACCGTAACAGAGTCAGAATCGCTGGTTTTTGTACGGATTGAACCAAGTGAACTGTACCAGTCAAGGATTTCCTTACGCGTATCATATTCTTCGCTCACCGGAACAACAGCCTGCTGCGACGTATTGCCGCCCATTATCTTCATTGTAATGATTACTACCGTAACGATAAGGATGACCGCACCCAGCCCGAGCGCAACCCATTTGAGCAATGTGGGAAGCAGACCGCCAAGCCCACCGCGTTTTTTCGACGGGGCTGCGCCACCTTCGTCATCAATACTCAAATCGTCATCATCTGCCATAAAAGAATCCCCCTTTTTAAAATATCACACCCATTCTTAATAATTATATCATTAAAAATGACCTTCGTCTAGGATAATTATATCTACTCTTCGGTTATAAGCCTGACCTTCTTTAGTTTCATTGGAAACAAAAGGCCGCGTGTCCGCATATCCCGCAACAGAAAACTGGTCTTCATTCGCGCCAAAATCAGAAAGATAATGCAGGGTATTTATCGCGCGGGTGGCAGAAAGTTCCCAGTTTGACGGGAAACGCTCGTTTGAAATCGGCGTATTGTCCGTATGCCCCTCAATTCTGAAACGCCTGTCCTTTAACTTTGGATCCTGAAAGAATTTTGCAAGTTTCAAAAGTACGTCCCGCGTTTCCTCTATATTTAAATCCGCGCTGCCTTCCTCGAAGAACGCATCGGAAGCAAGCGTAATGACCAGCCCGCGCTCATCGCTGGAAATCGTAATTTTTGTGGAATTGATTTCGGGGGCAAAGACACTGACCGCCTTCTTACGCGCCACGCTGAGCGATTTTCCTTTTTCCAGCGCAGGAAGCGTATTGATGTTATTGCCCAAGTCAGACATACGACCTGATGAAAGCGACTGACCGCCACGGGGGTCTTCCATTGAGTTCGTTTCCAAAGAAATTGATGCCTGAATCTGGCTCATCGCAGCCGCATCCACTTCCGTCGGATCGTACAACATGACGAAAAAGCAGAGCATCAAGGTAATCATGTCACCATAGGTACCCTGCCAGGCGGTGGACGGTTTCGCAGGCTCTTTTGTTTCTCTCTTTCCCATCGTCAGCCTCAGCCTTTGCTAGTCTTTCAGGACATCAGATTCAATTGCGTGACGAGTCTTCGGATCAAGATAGGTCAACAATTTCATCGCAAGAATTCGCGGGTTATCGCCCGCCTGAATGGAAAGAACCCCCTCTATCACCATCTCCATCGTAGACATTTCCGAGGAGTTCTGTGCGGCAAGTTTATTTGCGAACGGAGCGACCAACCAGTTTGCCAGCATTGAACCGTACAGCGTTGTAATCAAAGCAACAGCCATGTTCGGACCGAGCGAACTTTTATCCTCCAAGTTGTTCAACATACCAATCAAACCGATAACCGTACCCAACATACCAAAACCAGGACCATAACCAGCCCACGCGTTGATAACGCCAATCCAGCTCATGTGCCGGGCTTCGGTCGCACTCATCTCGTTTTCCATGATGGTGCGAATAACGCCTCCGTCCGTGCCGTCAACGACCATACGGAGTCCTTCTTTCATAAACGGATTATCAAGGTCGTCCAAGCCCTCTTCCAACGCAAGAATACCTTCACGGCGGGCTTTTTCGGAGAGGGCGACCATATTCTGAATCAATGTTTTTTCGCCCCAGTCATGCGTCTTAAAGGCTCTGCCCATAACGCCGAACAAACCGATTGCCTGCTTCATCGGGGCAACGATAAACAATGCCGCATACGAACCGCCGATAGTAACGAACAAAGAAGGCACGTCGATAATGCCGCCCATCGTACCACCAGAGGTAATAACACCAAGCACGATAACCGTCGCACCGCCAACGAGACCTATGATTGTGGCTATATCCATGTTATTTCTCCCATACCCTTGGTTGCATACAACCCATTACAACTCATTTTTATATATGCCGATTTCACGCCGATAAGCGATTATCCTTTGGATAACTTCTTCCGGCTCGTCCCGAATCACTACTTTTTTCCCCGAAAGCAGAGTGATGGTCAAATCCGGTGTCCGCTCCATACATTCTATCATGTGCGGATTCAGCCAGTACGTTTTGCCATCAAGACGGGTCACTGAAATCATTCTCTATTTTCTCTCCATTTTGCAGTATCGTCAAGTAGAAAATGCAGTAATTTATAGAAACTTTTTTCAATTCGTGGCAAAATATGCCATTCCAAGCCGATTCCCAGAAGGAAGAAATAATTTTCCGTTATTCATGCAGATAACCTGCACTTATAACAAAATTTTTATTGTATTTTTTTACAAACGGATTATCATTTTACTATGGACGCAAAAATTCTGGTAATTGAAGACGTGCCTGAAATGGCCCAGCTGATTTCTCTCTACCTGCAAAAAGACGGACTCAATGTGACCGCAGTGCAAAGTGCGGAACTGGGACTTGATGAACTGAAAAAAGGATTGCCCGACCTGATTATCCTTGACCTGAATCTGCCCGGCATGAGCGGCTTTGATTTTCTCAAAAAATTCCGCGCGGAATACAAGGAGACTATTCCTGTGGTGATTGTGTCCGCACGCGATGCCGACGAGGACATCATCCAGGGATTGGGTATCGGCGCAGACGAATTTGTAACCAAGCCGTTTTCCCCGCGTGTGCTTGTCGCCCGTGTCGAAGCTAACCTGCGCCGTCAGGCAAAATCAGAGGCTGCCGCAGAAGCGACATTCTCTTTCGGGCCGTATACGCTATTGCTCAACAGTTGCGTCCTCAAAAAAGGAACGGCAAAAATCTCACTTTCCGCAAAAGAATACGAAGTGCTGGAATATCTGATTAAGAACGAAGGAAAAACGCTCGGACCGGAAACCATTTATGGCGATGTCTGGAAGGCACAGTTTGGTGACGTTACCGCAGTGGCAGTCTACATTCAGCGGCTCCGCAAAAAAATCGAGGACGACCCGGCGAACCCCCGCTACCTGAAAACAGTGTTCGGACGTGGCTATCGCTTTGACAAGGATTCCGCATGAAAATCAGGACGCAGTTCAAACTGTTCATCGCCTGTATCATCGCCGCCCCGCTCATTTTTGCCGCCGCAATGGCATTCCGCCAGTATTACCGAAGTCCCGACCGAATGTTGCTGAACGGCTACAAACAGGTGCGGAAAATGTCCGACTCACCGCTTTCAAAACGTGACTTCAACGCCATCAGAAACGCCATGAGGAATTTTCCGCCAGACGTAGAAATGCTTATTACGGCGAATCACACGGAAATTCTGCTCTCCACGATTCCCGAATTTCGGGGCAGACTTACGATTGACGACCCCACGTTGTTTCACTTTATCAAAAAGACAAGCAACCAGTATTTCTATCAGATTGTCTCTCCCCCGCTCGAAGACAACAGTGCGGATGTGATTCTGATTACCCGTACTCCCCGCGAAAAAGACCCGCACAAAAAGCCGCCAAGACGATTGTTCCAGACACTTGCTATTTTTCTTCTTGTTTTTGAATCATTCTGCATTATCTTCGTAATCTATCTTTCCACCACCGTGTCAAAGTCAATCACCGTGCTGGAGCGGAACACGGAGCGTATTGCCTGCGGAGAACTTGACAAGCCGCTTGAAAAGCCGAAAGACCTGCGCACATCAAACGAAATCACGAACCTTGCCAACAATCTTGACAAAATGCGTCTCGCACTCAAAGACGACATTGACAGGCGAATTCGTTTTATCATGGGAATCAGCCACGATTTACGGACTCCTGTTGCCGTCATCAAAGGATATACCGAAGCAATGAGCGACGGAGTTATGGCAGGAGATGAGCAGAAAAAAGCGCTGGAAATCATCGGCACTAAGACAAGTCAACTGGAAACAATGATTAACACGCTGATAGACTTTGTCAAACTTGACAGCACCGACTGGCGGGAACGATTGCAGAAGCAGAAAATTGCGCCGGCACTCTCCGAATTTGCGCAGGCTTGCGTGACGACAGGCGAAGTGTTCAAACGCCACGTAAGTGCCGAAGTCTCCGTATCACCCCAGATAGAAGTTCCTTTTGATTCGCAACTTTTTCAGCGCGCGCTGGAGAATATTTTTTCAAACGCATTGCGGTACACGAATGACGAAGACAGCATTACAATCACCGCAAAAGAAACCGACCGCGCAATTACGATTACCATCGCCGACACGGGAATCGGCATTGAGGAAAGCGAGGCGGAACATATTTTTGATTTGTTCTACCGCGCAACCAGTTCACGCAGGGAAAGCGGCATGGGTATCGGTCTGAGCGTGGTAAAAAACATCGTAGACACGCACGGCTGGAACATCACCGTAAAATCAAAAAAAGGAGAAGGCACGGCGTTTACGATTACAATTCCGAAGCCTACAGAAGTTCTTCCAGGAAGCGGTTCAGAAGCAGAATCCCACGGCGCGTAAGGGCATAACGCGAATCCGTTTTATCCACGGCTTCTATCCGCGCAAAACCACGCTTTTTCCACGAAGCGAATATGCCGTCCTTTGCGCCCAACCGGTCGGACAATTCGCCGCCAAAACGAGAACGATATTCTGCCGCGCCCACTCCTTCCAGCATACGAAATCCCATCATAAGGAATTCAAATTCCTGCGTGGCGGCATCAAGCGTTTCTGTCACGCGGGGTAAGGAAGCGTCGGCGGGCGGGTTATAATGCAACCAAAAATTGTTGTACGCGGAAACTGAATTGGTGTTTGTCCAGCGGATGCCCGCATCACAGAATGCCCGCACGTCAGAACAAGCCGTCTGCGTCTCCGTGGAAACAAATTTCGTCTGCCGCTCAGCGCAAAGCCGTTTGCCATAGAGTGTTCCGCTTGCACCCGCGCCACAGCCGATGTAGTCTTGCAGTTTCCAGTACGTCATGTTATGTCTGCTCTGACAGCCGGAACGGGAAAAATTAGAAACCTCATACTGAAAAAAGCCTTGTTTTTCCAGAAGATTTCGCCCCCGAATCCACATTCTGTCTGCTTTTTCCTGAGACCAACGGATTTTTCCTGCGGCAATGTTTTTGGCAAGCGGCGTTCCGTCCTCAACCGTAAGCGTGTAGAGCGAAATATGGTCAATGCAAGGAAACCGGGAGAGCATACGAATGCCATTTTCAAACGATGCGTAAGTATGGTTCGGAAGACCTGCAATCAAATCGCAGGAAAGCGAGCCGCGCCAGTTTTTTTGCAGTACGTCCAGCGCGCGCAGAGCAGACTCAGCGGAAGCGCCACGCCGCACCGAATTCAAGGCTTTTTGGTCAAATGCCTGCACGCCCATAGAAATGCGGGTAATACCAGAAGCGGCGCACGCGGATACGAGTTCTTCCGTAAGGTCATCGGGATTCACTTCAATGGTCACTTCGGCATCGGCGGACTTTGGTGCGGCGGAAAAAATTCCCTGCATAAGAGAACGAATTTGCTCTGGCGAAAGCTGGCTGGGCGTTCCTCCGCCGATATATACGGTTTTCCACCTCGAAACGGTATGATGGTGTGCATAAAACTGCACTTCTTTCGACACTGCCCGCACATAATCTTGTTTAAGCGCATCAAAATCACTTGCGCAATTCCGCCCGAGGCTGAAAAAATCACAGTAATCGCATTTTTTTCGGCAGAACGGTACATGAACATACAGCGAGATTTCCCGCTTTGAAAGCGTATCTCCAGAAAAAACAGTCATCAGCAATCAGAAAAGGCGGAATTTATCGAACGGGAAATACACAAGGAGCAGTTTTCCCCTGAACGCGCCCTGAGGAACAATGCCCCACACACGGGAATCCGCCGACTCAAGACGATTATCGCACAGCACAAAATATTCGTCATCTCCCAGCGTGATTTCGGAGACACTCCCCTTCGCACCCAAATCCATATCCCAGCCCAAAGGGGGATTTGCCACGGTGATATTATATTTTGTCTGAGTCAACTCAAATTCTGTCAGAAAATGGTTCTGACCTTTCGGCTTGATGTACAAAAGATACTTATCAAGATAAATCGTATCGCCAGGAAGCCCGACAACACGGCGCACAAACGGTGTGGTCACATTGCCAATGGCATCTTCCTCAAATGGCTGCCACTGCTGGGCAGACAGAACCCGCCCCAAAAGATTAGCAAAACGAACCGGAAGGATTTTCTTTTCAACAGAATATGCCTGCACCAGCATAACATCACCGCGCTTAGGCGTGCGCCACAACGGAGTGACCAACTCAAAACTGCCCGCAGGAACATCGGGACTCATCGAAACGGAAACCGTCCTTATCGGGTACAGCACAAACGTCGTAAAAAGCGCGACCATCGCAACCGTTATGATAACAGCAAGCACCACGGCAAGAATCCTGTGGTACAATTCCCGCTTCATTTTATATGAAATCGCATAAATATCTTTGAACATAGGAAAAGAATACCACAGTTCGCGGAACACTTGCAAGGTATGCATTTTCAATCTATACTATAATATATGGCAGATAATGTAAAAGTCATCGCACAGAACAAAAAGGCTCGTTTTAATTATGCGGTAGAAGATTCCTATGAATGTGGCGTTGCACTGGAAGGAACCGAAGTCAAGTCCGTCAAAAACGGCAACATTTCTTTCCCCGACGCTTTTGCCGAAATCACCAATGATGAAGTCTGGGTAAGGAATTTTCATATCTCGGAGTATGCCTTTTCGTCTATTTTTAACCATGACCCCGACAGAAAGAAAAAACTGCTTCTGCACAAGGAAGAAATAAAACGCCTCAAAAGAAAAGTTGAGGAAAAAGGCTACACGCTGATTCCACTGGACATATACCTGAAGAAAGGACGCGTAAAAATGACGCTGGGAGTCTGCAAAGGTAAAAAGTTATTCGACAAACGTGCCGATATTAAAGACAGAGACGTAAAGCGGGATATTGCGCGGGAATTCAGGGACAATTTGCAGAGATAGTTTCCGAAACAATCTGCAAGGTAGGTTGTTATAGTAGGCGGGAGAGGACAAGGAGTAGTAGTGAAAAGGCTTGTTCGTGTATTGACAATTCTTTTTCTCACAATGGCAAAACTTGTTGCCGTGCCGATGAACGTAGATTATTACGGGGTAGTATCTCATTCAACCGACATGAACATCCTCAAAATGGCGCAAGACATTTTTCTGACCCAATTAAAGTCCATCGACAAAATCACCGTTGACGACAAACGACCAGACATCTCCCGCCCCCTTGCCAGCGCGCCATCCATAACAAACGAAAACCATATCGCCTTCTATGCGGAAATCATGGAAAACGCAATTGGAAGCGCGTCCGTAGAATGGAATTGCCGTTTCAATGCAGTCAGCACCGATGGCACGATATACTCAAAATCAGAGCGTTATGACTCTTACTATAAAATATTGACCGGCGCAAAAGCGGCGATTGAAGATGTGCTGAACCAAATTCCCGCCACAACGGAACTCACGCATCACGCGTCGCCCTCTTTTTCTCCTTCCAACAGCCCCCACTCGCAGATGAAAGCAGAATCTCTTGCCGGCACATGGGGTGGAGAACCGTACACAGACAAAATTGTCCTGCTTCGTGGCGGACGGGGATTTGTCATCTTCAAAAATGGCGCGTCCATGAACATCACCGTAAAAGTCCTCAGCACCGACAACAAGGGAAACGTGTCCGAAGTAGAGGTGGCACAAGTTGGAAAACCGAACGCATCATTTTACCCTGCCCTGCCCAGAGAAATAGCCCTTGCCTCAGCGGCTGACGCAAAACCAATTACATGGAATTTTCAGGTGAATGCAGACGGAACGCTTTCGGGAACGAAGACAACCCTCATCGCATCGGACGAAAGCCCTACTGGCGCGGAAGAGGGAAAAGAACCAAGCACATGGATTAAGAAATAATCAGATTTGCACCGCGCCTTGACGAACGAGCGTTACGCTTCCATCTTTTTCAATGGCGACAATTGTAGAAGGAACATTTCCGCGCTTTGAACCGTCGTCAACAATCAAATCCACTTCATTGCCAAATTCACGCTTGATGTCCTGTACATTGTCCAGCACCGGCGCACCAGAGCGGTTCAAACTGGTAGAATAAATCGGCGCGCCACATTTTGCAATCAATTTGCGAAGCCATTCATCGTCGGGGCAACGGAATGCCGTGGTAGTAACCTCATCTTTTTCAAATGTATGGACGATAATCGTAAGCGCGCCCGGCCATTTGGCAAGAATTTCTTCTGGCACAACATCGCGGGTATATTTTTTCAGGTGAGCGGGAGAAGCAATCAACTGGATGAACGGTTTTCCGTCTTCCCTGCCTTTTATCTGCCTGATTTTTTGGTCGGTATGGTAGGAATAATGGCGACCGTCCACAATCGCAGAAAAGCCGTACACTGTGTCCGTCGGAATAACGATGACTTTTCCGCGCTTCAAATAATCGGCGGCAATATTTATTGACTCTTCATCACACTTGCGGCAAATCATAAATCGGAATCCCCTGAACTACAGTAGTTTTTTTTCTGAATCTTCCCTTTCGGTAGTCATCAAGAATCAACAGAATATACACAACAGCAAACACAACCAGCGCGAACGCTTTGCAAAACCATTCCGGCAACGAATACGGCTCGACAGCCCTGAGAGGCGTTCCCGTCTCAAAATCAAAATCAGTGCTGGTAACAAGCCCGTTGATTTTTACGATTTTCTCACCGCTTTTTATATAGCCAAGTTTTCGCGCAAAGGCAGCAATCACATCGGGGTCTTTTTCCAGCGCGGCAAATTCCAGTTCAAGACTGTCGGTGATATTCTGAATCTCCTGTGTGCGAGTGCTTAACAACCTTTTTTGTTCCTGCAGCTGCCGTTTTGCCCAAAAGCCGTCTTTTCCGCCAGAAAGCGAGATAAACACATAGATGAACGTGGCGGCAAGAGCAGCGCAAAGAAAGCGAAACCTTTTCATTATAGATAGAATATCGGCAAAAAGTTCGTTTTTCTCCAATCATTTTTCTCTATAATATTTTCACAGTTTAAAATAATTCTGATGGACTTTTCCAAAATGCTGGTGTATAATGAATTGTATTATAGTTTGGGCTATACTATTCCGATAATCTACTATAAATAGTAATTATCGCATAGACAAGGGGATAAATATGAGTGATTCCGAAAAAACAGATGAACTGGATAACTACGGCGTATGGGTCAAAAAAGGGTCTGAGACCGTAGATTCATCGGATTCAGATACAACAGATTTTAATATGGATATGAATCTTCCTGATTTTTCAGATTTGGATGTTCCCGATGATTCATCTGCGGTATCGAACACTGCGGATGTAACGGATTCATTCCTTTCAGATTTTGACACCGACCTTTCCGACCTGGTAGAAAATAATTCCGCACCCGCAGATACAGGAAGCACCGAAGATATTTCTTTGGACGAATTTATTTCGGGCGGAGAGTTTACGGATGTTGCAGAAGGAAACCGTGGCTTCGGAGAAGCCCCCCAGACGAAAGCACCCTCTCCAAAAGCGGCGGAAAGTTCTGGCGGAGAAGAATCTGTCTCGCTTGACGATTTCCTTGACATGGACAGTCTTTCCGATGCGCCCGCAGAAGAAAGCACGCCTGTTGCCACCACAGAGGAAGCCCCGCTTGACATCGACCTTTCCTTTGACGACAGTGCGGATGATTTTGCCACCGAAACAGAGAAAAACGATTTTTCGCTTTCCGAAGAACATGCTTCAGTCTCATCTTCATCTGCGGCAGACAACTCAGAATCAATCGATTTGAGCGAATTCGGTTTTGGAGACGACAGCGCGGAAGAGCCAGCAACCGCAGAAAAAACAAGTACCGAGTCAACCTCTGTAAGCGCAGATAGTTTTGACGATATGTTCAATTCTGTCTCCGAAAGTACCGAAATTGACGCGAGCGCATTCTTTGACGATGACTCCGCTCCCGCAGAACCTAATGCAGAACAAACTGTTTCCGAGCCAGCCGCATCTTCTGGCGAAGAAGAGGTGGATCTTTCTGACTTTGGGTTTGACGACACATCGCTTGCAAATCAGGGTGAAGTCAAAGATGATACAAGGGCAACCCCGATTGGCAGCGTGGACTACGAGATGAACGTTATTGCCGATGATGATTTGCCCGCAGACGGAGTCGCTCCCGAAACGGTAAAAGAAACTCCATCAGCTTCTGCCCCAACAGACCAGTTTTCTGCTCCTGTTACGGAAGAAGAGGAAATTTCCGTGCCGACAGAAACCGAGCCGGAAACTGAAAAACCGATAGAATCTGCACCGACCCCCGCTCCCAGCGCAGGCAGTTCAGAAACTGATGATTTTGACCTTGACGCGCTGATGAACAACATAACCGATGAGAACGGCAACACAGTTCAAATCGGAGAGCCTTCCGCAGAATCAACCGAAACTTTTGACTTTGCCGAAGAAGTAACAGCAGAAGAACCTGTCGCTGAAGAGCCGCTTCCCGAAATGCCGTCTTTTGAAGAACCAGTTGCAGAGGAACAAATCGTTGAAGAGCCGACTGCAGAAGAACCAGCCGCAGAAATGCCCGTGATTGAAGAACCAGCCGCAGACGATATTCCTGTTCCAGATACCATCGCAGACTTTGAGATTGAAACCACAACCGAAGAGCCACCCATTGCCGAAGATTTTACCGCCGAAGAGCCGGGCGCAGAAGAAATCGTTATGAACGCTCCCAGTGACGAGCCCGTTGCCGAAACAGAACGCGCAATGCCTGAAACTGAGGAAACTCCCGCAACAGAGCAGACTGATTCTATCGAATCTCCTGCGGCTACCGCAATTTTGAGCCAGATTGTTGGCGAACTTACGTCTCTCAAAAACGAAATCGCAAGCCTGAAAAACGACTTTGAGACAATGAAAAACCATGAGTTTCTGCCGCAGTCACCTGCCGACGGAGAAATTCCGCAGGAATCCACGGGCTTCTTTGACGACACGGGAGAAGATGACACCATCGCACTTTCCACCGATGAACTTGCGAACATTATGAACACGGCAGATTTTGAGACCGAACAGGCAGAAGAACCCACCGCCGAAGCACCGAAAACTGAAGACGCACTTACCGAAGAGCCGATGTTTGCCACAGAAGAGTCTTCTGCCGAAGAAGAACCCGCTCTTGAAGAAACTTTTGCACAAGAGCAAACGCTTTCCGAAAACGAACTGACAGAAGAAGCGGATTCTGATGCAGTACCTCTTCCCGAGCCAGAAGATACTTCCGAGACCGAAGAATCCTCATTGCACGGAGATGCGACGCTTTCCACCGATGAACTTGCCGGAATTATGAACACGGCGGATTTTGAGACCGAACACGCAGAAGAACCAACGCTTGATGAAGCGTCGCTTGCGGGAATGATGGAGCCGACGGATTTTGAGGCAGAGCAAGAAGAATTGTCATCTGCCCCGCTGGAAGAACCGACGCTTGACGACATCTCTTTTGACGAATCCGACTCAACCGAAAACCTCACCAGAGATTTACCTGACGAAATTTCGTTGCCGAAAGTTGATGACGTGCTGGTTGAACCAAGTTCGCAAGACTTGATTGACGAAGAAAATGCAGAGCCTGCGATTTCCGATGACTCGCTGAATTATCTTTCAAGCGAAGCGACAACGGAAGAAATAGGCGAGACGACTTCCACTGACGCAGATTTTGAGACTCCCGCAGCAGAAACAATCGCAGAAGTCCTCGACAATACTGAGGCAATTCCCGAAGAAGAAGTTGTGTCAGACAGCGCAGAAACTCCCGCAGAGCCAGCCCCGACAGAAACTCCGGTCATTACCGGCGAACTGAAACAGGAAATCAAATCCGTGCTTTCCTATATGGACAAACTTTTGGAGAACCTGCCGGAAGAAAAAATCGCAGAATTTGCTCAGTCAGAGCAGTTTGAGACCTATAAAAAATTGTTCAAAGAACTGGGGCTTGCATAATGGGATTGTTAAGTTACATCAACACAATGGAGCAAAACGGTCCCGGGCTGCTTAAACGCGCGGCACAATACGAGGCGCAAGGCACAGCGGAATCGTTTTATGCATGGTGTAAGGAACACGCACTGACTCACGCGGCAATTTTCCAGCGAAACGAAACCTTTTTTTACATCACCAAAGCAGTCGGTTTTGATGCGGAATCTATCGCGCTCTCTTATTCAACCCAAGATTTTTGGAATGGTACGCTGCTAACAAACGGCAACTGGCAGACTTTTTTGCAGGGGCAGAATGAGACAGCCTCTTTCAATCAGTTCTTCTCGGAAACCATGCTGAGCATGATTGCAAAACTGCACTTCCTCAAATCAGAGGACTTCATTCTTCTTGTTCTTCAGGAAGATAATGATTTGGCACTCCCCGCTCCCGACAAAGTGAAAGATGCGCTGACAAAACTCCTGTACACCCATCGGAACATACAGAATGACCTTGAGACTGAAGATGCCATAAAAAAAGGACTGGCAATCTCCAATGCGAACCTGTATTTTCTTTCCATAAAAACAGCGGTCACCACGGCGGTAAAAGATGTGCCGTTTGCCACACAGGATGCCCGGGAGAAGACTATCCAAACGATATACAATGAACTTTTTGGCATCTGCGAGCGTCTGTTCCAAAAGCCAAATTGTGCCGTACTTGGCGCGGACGGAGAAATAAAAATCGCTTTTTTTGCAAAAGATGAGGTTGACGAAAAACTGATGCAGTTCCACATCGCAAATATGATGACCGAAATCGTTGGCACGGACGCTTCCAAAGGCGTTATTCTGCTTACTGCCGGAATCTGCCCTAATGCTAAGGGAACGCTGGCATTTTTGAGGCAAGGCTAACAGAAACCTTTCGGAACGCATTGTGGTCACATCTTCTGAAGCAAAGAATGGAGAAAAAACATGTGCGCTGAACGGAAAGCATTTTCATTCGGCATACAATCCATCGCGCGAAGCAGAGCAATATGTACTTCGGCTCGAAATTCCGTTCAATCCTGCGGCAATCATTATTATTGAACCTGCGTTTTCTTATTGCGCGCAATTCTTGCGGAATCGTTTCCCCGAGGCGGCCTTGTGCGCCATACGGCTGTGCGCGGACTTTTCAGAATATGACCACCTCTGGGATTACAGTTTTTATGCGGATACTACCCCCGCGCTTTCTGAACAATTATTTTCTGCGCTGGGGGAAGAAAATCTGTGTTCCGCCTTGTTTTTTGCATGGCCGCCCGCAGAACAGATTTTTTTAGAAAAGACAAAAAGCGCATGGCAGGAAATAAAATCTGCCGTGCTGAAAAGCCGCGATGTGCTTGCCACCCGCTCATTTTTCGCAAAACGATGGCTTAAAAACACGGTCAGATTCTGTTACCACATCCGTCACACGGCAATCATCAAAAAAGGAGATGCCGACATTGTAATTGCCGCTTCTGGTCCAAGCCTTACCTCTTCACTGCCAAAAATAAAAGAGCACCGAAACGAGATTTTTTTAATCGCCGTCTCCTCTGCCCTGCTTCCGCTCTTGCACGCCAAAATTCAGCCTGATGTGGTCATTTCTACGGACGGCGGCTGGTGGGCAAAAAAGCATCTCTCCGCTCCTGGCTATGATGTTTCTGCACTCGTGTTTGCATGTGCTGCAGAAGGCGCAGTTCACGCTGAACTTGCCGCACAAAATACGATTGTTCCCCTGTACTACGATGACGGAATAGAAAAAGAATTTTTCACTGTCTGCAAAATTGATGCTATGTCAGCAACACGAAATGGAACGGTCAGCGGAACGGCGGCGGAATTTGCCCTTGCGCTCACCAGCGGAAATGTCTATTTCTGCGGGCTTGATTTGTCGCCCGCAAAAGGATTTCAGCACACCCAGCCAAACGCACTTGAACTTTTGAACGAGGCAAAGGATTTCCGTCTGAACCCAAAATCCACACGAATGGCAGCCTCTGAATGTGCCTCTCAGGGTTCGCTCGAAATTTATCGCAATTGGTTTGCCGCGCAGTCTGAGCGTCTGGGAAAACGCCTTTTCAGGCTTTCCGATAACTATAAGTTTTCTCACACACTTGGGAAAATTCAGGACATCACCTGGAATGATTTTTCTGTCCGACATAAAAAAGACGGATTCACGCTGCCGAAAATCATCAGAACAAAGCCTTCTGCAAACGGAAGAGCAGAAAAACTTTTTAAGGCAATTCATACGGTGTTCTCCTCTGATAAATACATCAGCGAATTATGTCCTGTTGAGAGCATGATGGAAAAACGCACTACCTCTAAAGACGAGCAAAAAAAATACGCGCTTACCATCGCAGAAAAAAAAGAACGTTGTATCGAGGAACTGGAAAAACAGATTTATGGATAGTTCATTTTCTTATTCTGGCATGGCAGAAGCAAAAAACGGCAGTACAATTCCTCTAAGAGGAACAATTTCTTTTCACTCAAAGTACAACCCTGAGCGTGAGGCAGAACAGTTTGCCTCGCAATATTCCGCTTCCGGGGAAAATTGTTTTTTTATCGTGCAAGGCTTATGCGGAGGATTTCACATTCAGGCACTAAAAAAGCGTTTCCCAAAAAGTACCGTCGTTGCTATTGAAAACACCAAGGACGACATTCAGTTCTTGCGGCAGATTCCTACCGTGCAGGCGGTACTGCACCAGAATGATGTGTTTGTTCTGTCCGAAGACGAAATTCAAAAGCGACTTCCTGAGATTTTTATTCCCGCCGCTTTTGATTCAATCAGCGTCATCGCCTTGCGCTCATGGGAGAATGCCTTTCCCGCTCAAGCCGAGGCAATCAAAACGCAAATCAACAAGACGATTTCTGCAATCAGCGCAGATTTTTCGGTGCAGAGTCATTTTGGCGGCATCTGGCAGCGGAATATTCTTGTGAATGTAAAAACAGTTTTTTCGCAGAAAATGATTCTCCCATGCTTTCCGACAAAAAAAACGGCGGCAGTAATTGCGGCAGGTCCAAGCCTTGACGAAACATACGCAGAAATTCTTAAAAAACGCGATGATTTTTTTGTCATTGCGACCGACACAGGCTACAGAGCCCTGCTCCGCCGAGGAATTACGAGCGATGCCGTGATTTGTGTTGACGCGCAGATGATTTCCCATGCGCATTTTTTTGAGGTCGCCCCCGATACGCTCTGCATTTTCGACATCAGCGCAAATCCTGCCACCGTGCGCCGCATCGCGCAGACAAATTCCGTGTTTTTTATCCAGACTGGGCATCCGCTTTCGGCATGGGTTTCGCAAAAGACAGCGCATTTTTTGCCCCAACTAACCGCAGGAAGCGGAACAGTCACCGTGACGGCGGCGGCTTTTGCGGTACATGCGGGCTTTGAGCGCATCCGTTTTTTTGGCGCGGACTTCGGCTATTCCCGTGGAAAAGCATACACAAAAGGCTCATACTTGGACGATTTGTACAATACGACAGCAAATCGTCTGCGCCCGGCGGAAAGTCAGTTCGCTCATCTTTTGTTGCGCACAGAACTAAAACAAACAGGAACAGATTTTTTTACGACAGACTTGCTTTCTTCCTATGGACAATCGCTTGCAGAATATATGAAAGTGAATAATTTTATAAAAAAAGCCGATACTGAATATATACGCACCGAAAATGTACCGTCACGGGGAATCTTGTTTCCGCCTCAGAAAACAAACGTGGAGAATCAGAAAGCCTACGGAGCATTTGCGAGCGCGTATTCCGCAGCATTGCACGATGCATTTGCTGGCTCACCGAACAAAAAGAATGCTGCGTTCATCACCCTTTTGCCCTACATCGCATGGCTGAAACGCAGATTTCCACAAGACGAATTTGAAAAAACAGCGCGTCTTGCATACAAAAAAACTTTGGAGTACATAGAAGAATTATGAGAACAAAAAATGTTAAGATTGCACAGATGATAATCGCCATCATCTTCGTGGTTGCCATCGCCTATTTTATCGCGGGCATCGTTATGGACAAAAAAACAGGTCCTCTAAAGGCTCAGCGTCGTTTTGACACCTTTATGATGGAAACAAGCACTCTTGCGGCAAAATACGAGCCAGGAACGATTGAATTTAACAGCGAATTTACGCATCTTGTCAGCACTTATCCGAATGACTTTAGTTATCTTCGGCTTGACGTAAACAATATGCGCCTGTACGAATATCCCGTGGACGGAGCGGCATCCTCTGATCTGGTGGTCAACGATTTTTCGGGCTCAACAAACACGCTTTTAGGAAATACGCTTATGGTCACCGCAATGGTCTACACGCTCAACGCTTCTTCCATTTATCAGTATGCAAAAATAGCATTTGGTCTGATTCTGCTTGGTACGATTATCGCGGTCATTCTGCTTTTGATTCTGCACGTTCAGCATACCTCACCAACATATCGCCGTTACAAACCCGATGATGACCTTGTCATTGAGGACGAGACTGATTCTGATTCCGATGATGAATCGATGGAGAGCGATGAAGAACCGATGGAAGCCGATGAAGCGGAACTGATTCTGTCTACGGAAGAACACACGAATGTCCTTGCAGATGCACCTGTCGAAGACGATGAATTTGATCCGATTGGCGCGATGGAAGAAGAAAACCGGGAGGCAGCGGAAGAACTCGCACAGGAATTTATCGACGCTTCTGACGGACCGATTCATTCACAACTTCGGTTGGAAAAAGACTTGCAGAAAGAGCTTGACAATGCAGAAGCAAATAACAGCGATGTATCGGTACTAATCATCACCATAAACGCTTTCAGAGAAGATTCTGCGGCAGCAAAAGCCATAAACCTTGTGCTTACGGAAAGAATCGGAAAACAGGGAAACATTTATGGTTATAACGACGGATATGCAATCTTCATCAGAAATACGGTTCTTGACACCGCGCTGGCAGCCGCCCAATCCCTGTACGGCATTATCGACCGTATTTTACAGCAAAATGAAATCAAAACGAAGATTTCAGCAGGTATCTCCGCCCGCTCCGAACGAACGATTAGCGCAAGCCGCCTGATAACCGAAGCCGAGCAAGCCGCCCTGCACACCGATGATGAAAATCCGATTATCGCATTTCGGGTCAATCCCGAACGCTACCGGCAATATATGCAAAGCAAACAGAACGCATAGCGATTATTTTTTAGCGGCTGGAGCATCTGTTTCAGCCGTTTTTATTTTTGCTGCATCGGGATCAGCATTGTCCACCATCTCCGCAATGCGCGTTGCAAGCGAGGAGACCAGTTTGCTGTCGGGGAATTTTTCTTTGAGGATAAAATATTGCTCCTCGGCAAGTTCTCCCCTACCCGTATCAACCAGAAGCGAAAGGTAATTCTCCAGCAGTGCCTGATCGTTGGGATTTTTTTCTATGAGCGCACGATATTGCGAAAATGCTTCGTCCACATCCCCCCTCATCGCATTGATATAGGCTATTGAAGAAGCAAGCTCACCATTATCTGGGTCACGGGCAAGCAAATCCTGATAAATTGGAAGCGCATTGTTCCAGTCTTTTGCCAGTGCATACGCCCTGCCCATCTTGTAGTACGCCTGATAGTACAAATTCTCATCGCGCATAGCAAGTTTGTAATATTCGGCGGCCTTGGTATAATTCTTTACGCCAAGATACGCTTCCGCCACATTGTAGTATTCGGTCGCAAGATTTTTGAGAATGATTTTATTCTGTCCCGGAACGAGAAGTCCACCGCTTGCGGCACAACTCGAGAGAAGAACGCCAGCGGCAACAAGAGAAACTGCAATCGGAACAAAAAATCGTCTGCTCACGCACTCCCCTGCCTACTGCGAAATTAACGAAACCAGCGTTTTTTGGCTGAGCGAAATATCAGTAATGGTGATACGACTTGAGCCAGTCTGCTGAATTTTTGCCGGCATGGGAAACAGCGCAATTTTTAAGCCCGCTATCAATGCCTTCATTTTTGCGGGAGTCGCGTCCGTCACTTCCAGAATCAGTTTTCCATCATATTCGCCCGCTGCCTTTGAATTGGCGAGCGTTCCCGAAACCGATTTGAGCGGCAGTTTGAGATTCGTTCCCAACATATTCTGCAAGAAAGCGTCCGCCTTGCACTCATAAAAACGGATTTCGTTAGGATTTCCCGTCGTCAAGAATTCATACACGGTTTTGTCAAAGTCTGCGGGAAGTCCGCCATAAGATGTTCCCTCAACAAGCGCGTCCGTCTTTGCCTTGGCTTCCGCGTCGTACTGGGCAAGTTGCGGCTCAATGCTATAGGAGACAATCGCATTTGCAGAAGAAGGGAGGGAGAGTTGAATCTGTGACTGCGGATTTTTGTAGTACGTGTACGGAACGGAAAGCCCGTCAGCAACCTGCGCTGTCCAGCCGTTTTTCTGCGTGAGAGCCATTTTTGCAATCAACTGAGGATAGGAGCCTTTTGCCGAAAGCTGAAAAATCTGCCTGTTTTTGGTAGATTCCTCCGCGATGTAAATCGTTTCCGTCCTGCTTGCGATTCGTTCCGCATCTTTTTCGTCCATTCCGCTCAGACTGACCAATGCCGTCTGTATCAACGGCAGATGACTTTGCACGGGAATGAACAGATACAATGCGGCATCCCTATCAATAAGCGTAATAGGGTCCACCGCAACCGATTCAGGCGTTGATTTACAACTGAAAAGCAGAGTGACAGCCACAAAAATGGCTGCCAGCAAAAACGAATTACGCTTTTTCAATCTGAATACTCCATGTTTTATCATCTGCTTCAACGGCGGTCGGTTTGCCCAGTTTGTCTTTCCATTCCTGCACCGTGGCAAGAGTCTCTCCAGAAACAAATTCTTTGAACTTTGCAAATGCATCTTTCAAATCCACATCGCCAGTGACGAACAACTTGATTCTGTCTGTCACTTCAAAGCCGCTTTCCTTGCGCAGATTCTGAATGCCACGGATAAGGTCGCGCACATAGCCTTCTTTTTTGAGTTCATCGGTCACTTTGGTGTCCAGACCGACGGTAAGCGTGCCGTCATTGACCACTTTGAGGTCTTCTTTTTCGATGCGCTCCACGATAATTTTTTCGGTATTCAAATCAACGCTCTGTCCGTCCACATCAATCGTGACTTTCTTTCCGCTGATAATGTCGTCAATCGTCTGGTTTTTGAGTTCCTGAATTTTTGCGGCGGCGGCTTTCATCTTTGCACCCAGTTCCTTTCCAAGCGTGCGGAAATTCGCCTTTGCCTTGTATTCCACCAACTCATCCTCGCGCTCGTGGAAAATGACTTCCTTGACGTTCAGTTCTTCGCGAATCGTGTCAATCATACTTTCAAGCACGGTGCGCTCTTCTTTGTTGCGCGTAACCAATTGCGTAGAGGCAAGCGGCTGGCGGTTCTTCAAATTGAACTGATTGCGCAGGCTGCGTCCCATTGAGACCGCTTTCTGCACTGTGTCCATGCGGAACTCCAACTTTTCGTCGCGCAGTTTTGCGTTGTACACGGGGAAATCCGCCAGATGAACTGATTCCGCGTCTTTTTCGGTGCGCAGATTCTGCCACATGCTTTCGGTAATAAACGGAATGAACGGCGCGGCGACAAGGGAGAAGTTTTTGAGCGCATAGTATAGGGATTCATAAGCCTCTGTCTTGTCGTTGTCGTTCTCGCTCTTCCAGAATCGGCGGCGCGAACGGCGGATGTACCAGTTGTTGAGTTGGTCGATGAAGTTGATGAGCGGGTCAATTGCCGTACTCAAATCGTAGTCATCAAGCGCGGTCGTCACATCTTTGACCATTTTCTGCGTGATTGAGACAATCCATGCGTCCAAAGGATTAGATGGCTTCATGCCATCAAACACGCTTCCCTTTGCGGTGTAGCCGTCGATATTGGCGTAAGTCACGAAGAATGAATAGCCGCTCCACAATGGAATCAAAATATTTTTCAGCACCTCACGAACACCGTTGTCGGAATAGCGCAAATCGTCCGCCTTTACGACCGCAGAGTGCGTAAGGAACAGGCGGATTGCGTCCGCGCCGAACATATTGATTGCGTCCACCGGGTCGGTGTAATTATGCAGCGATTTGGACATCTTGCGTCCGTCTTCTGCAAGGACAAGACCGTTTACGATGCAGTTCTTGAACGCTGGCTTGTCAAAAAGTTCCGCCGCAAGAATGGTGAGGGTATAAAACCAGCCGCGCGTCTGATCCAAGCCTTCTGAGATGAAGTCCGCAGGGAAATGCTTTTCAAAATATTCTTTGTTCTCAAACGGATAGTGCTGCTGTGCGTAAGGCATTGAACCAGACTCGAACCAGCAGTCAAAGACTTCCGGGATTCGCTTCATTGTGCCGCCGCATTTACAGGGAATAGTCACTTTATCGACGAACTGTTTGTGCAAATCCTGCAAATCCACGCCGCTTTTTTCTTTTAACTCGGCGCGGCTTCCGATACAGATTTTTTCGCCACAATCGTCACACCGCCAGATTGGAATGGGGTTTCCCCAGTAGCGGTTTCGGCTGATTGCCCAGTCGCGGCTTCCTGCCAGCCATTTTCCGAAGCGGCCTTCCTTGATGTGCGCGGGCTGCCATTTAATCTGGCTGTTTGCCTTGAGAATCCTTTCGTGCTGGTCTGCAACTTTTACGAACCAAGAGCCGATACCGCGATAGATGAGCGGAGAGCCACAACGCCAGCAGTGGGGGTACTGGTGCAAAACGGTGTCACGCTTAACCAGTTTGCCCTCTTTTTTGAGCCTGTCCATGATGTCTTTGTCCGCGTCTTTTACGAATAGGCCCGCATAGTCAGAAACTTCTTTTGTAAAGCGACACTCTGCGTCCATGGGCTCAACAAAAGGAACGCCACTTCCCGCAAAAACCTTGCTGTCGTCTTCACCAAAGGCAGGTGCGATGTGAACGATGCCCGTACCGTCTTCGGTTGATACATAGTCCGCATTGAACATACGGAAGGCACCTTTTTCGCACTTCTGACCGCTCTGCTTTTCACATTCAGCAGGGTCTTTGAGATTTGCAAAGTACGGGAAAAGCGGCTCATATTCCGCACCCAAAAATTCCGCGCCCTTGTGGCGGTAGATAATTTCGTAGTCTTGGGGATTCTTGTAATATGCTGACAGACGGCTTTCTGCGAAAATGTAGTAGTCGCCAGAAGATTTGTCGAGAATCTTTACATAGTCAATGTCAGGTCCCATACAAAGACCGAGGTTTGAGGGCAAAGTCCACGGAGTCGTAGTCCATGCGAGGAAATAGGTCTTGCCGTTTGTCAGTTCCGGGTCGGAGAATGCCGCGGGAGCTTTTGTGACCTTGAAACGGATTGTGATTGCGGGATCCTGCTTTTCCTTGTAGCCCTGCGCAAGTTCATGCGTGGAAAGCACCGTGGCACAGCGAGGACAGTACGGCAAAATGTATTTGCCTTCATAAATCATGCCTTTGTCCCACAAAGATTTTGCCACCCACCAGATTGTCTCCATGAAATCAGGGTTCATCGTCTTGTAGTCGTTGTCAAAATCAACCCAGCGTCCCATGCGCGTGATTGTCTTACGCCATTCGCTGGTGTACTTCAAAACGGAAGCGCGGCACTTGTCGTTGAAATTCGCCACGCCATACGCCTCAATCTCATGCTTTGAGTTGATGCCGAGGTCTTTTTCAATCAAATTTTCTACTGGAAGTCCATGGCAGTCCCAGCCGAAGCGTCGCTCGACCTTCTTGCCTTTCATGGTCTGGTAACGCGGAATAATGTCTTTAATCGTTGAGGGAATAAAATGCCCGAAGTGAGGCAGCCCCGTGGCAAATGGCGGGCCGTCAAAGAAAACGAATTCTTCTCCACCCTCACGCTGGGCAACCGATTTCTTGAACGTGTCGTTCTTTTTCCAAAACTCTAAAACTTCTTCTTCCTGCTTAGGAAAATCAACCTTTGCGTCAACTGACTTATACAAAATGCTTCCTCGTAAATATGAAATATTGAGAGTGATTATACTAAATTTTATGGAAATAATCTACTAGGCGCATTGCATCATCGGCAAACTCAATGATAAACGCAGGGAAAACTATTTTATTTGACCACAGCAGTAAATCTCACTACAATAGAGAGTATGATTATTCAACGCACTGCCCCCGCTGACATGGCGAAAGTCATTTCTGAGCATCTGCAAAAAAAAGCCGCGCGAGCGGAAACGCCGCTCTTTGTGTTTTCTTCCGATGTTGCGGCGCAGTCGTGGTCAGAATGGGCAGTGACGCACCCGGCAGAATCGGGAGTGCAGGCAGTCGCGCTGGAAGATTTTACGGCGTGGGATACGTTTAAGGGCGTGTATCTTGCGGGAAACGTGGCGGACAAGGCGTGTATTCCTGCCCTGCTCCGAAAATTGTTTGTGCGCAATCTGATTCATGAAAACCTAAGCGAAAAATTCATCACCAAGATTTTGCCAGGCGATGACGCGGAGACGGCATACGCGTTTACGGATTGGCTTTCAAAAATCGTACCATCGCTCAAACTGTGGCATGAAAAATACACGATGTTTTTGGCGGAAGAAGGACTCTCGGAAGCGGACGATACGGACGAAGAGAACAAAGATTTCAACGCCGTCTACACACGATACTGCGACTTTCTTTCCAAAAATCATTTTTTTGAGCCGTCATGGCTAACCCCTGAATTCATTGAGCAGAAAAAGACGATTGTGATTTTTTACCCGGAACTGCTGGAAGATTTTTCTGACTACGAGGAGATTTTTGTGGGCGCGGACAATGTGATTGCCGTGGAGTTGCCGAACGAGAAAGAGAACCGACCGCTTGCCTACAAATATCCTGATTCACGCTCAGAACTGAGGCGGACGCTTTTGCACTTGCGCGCGCTGCACGAAAACGGCGTGAAATGGACGGACATGGCGGTGAGTGTTCCCGATTTGGAAACCTACCGCGCGTACATCAAGCGGGAATGCGCGCGCTATTGTGTTCCCGTGAATATCCGTTCGGGCGAGCCGCTCACCAAGAACTGTGCGGGGCTGATTTTCCGCCAGATGTACGAGTGCTACACGGATCATTTTTCGTACACCAGCGTGCGCGCGCTTTTGCAGAATGAGTATGTACCGTGGAAAGAAGACGTGCGCGATTTAAAAGAAAGCCTTATCAGCGAGGGAAACCGTATGCGCACGATTTGCGGCTACGAAGAACAAACCGCTTGCAACGGGAACGCTCCGGCACGGCGCATTGACGCATGGGAAGAAGCGTTGGGCGGCGTTGCGGGCGATGCGCTCGAACTGAAATTCTACCGCAGACTGAAACGCACTATCACCGCCATCTGCGAGACAAAATCGTTTGCGGCGGTGCAGACGGCGTGGATGACGTTCAGACAGACCTTTTTGAGCGAGGATTTTTCTGACGAGGCGAACAAGATTCTGGGACGATGCGTAAGTGACCTCAATGATATTATCGATATTGAGAAGCGGTATGTAGACGCGCTCGGGCTTACGGTGGAACATCCGTTCGCATTCTTTTTGAATGAACTTGACGGAAAGACCTATCGACCGCAGGAGATACTGGACGGCGTTTCGGTGTTTCCGTACAAACTTTCTGCCGCAGCGGCGATTTCATATCAATTTGTGATTGACGCAAGTCAAGCAAACCTTGATATTCCGTACAAGAAACTAGGATTTTTGAGCACGGAAAAACGGCTCAGGCTGTTGGGCGCAGATATTGACGAACATACCGACGCTTCCCAGACTTTTGTGCGACTGTATGCAAAAAATGCGAAAAATAACGATGTGCTTTTTTCATACGCAGAAGACAGTTTTTCTGGCTTTGCGATTGCGCACAACGCGCTTACCGTGGCAAACGAGGATGCGCCCCGCGCTGAACTGGACGACAACGATTTTTTTGTAACTGAGCGAAAACGCGCGACAAATGCATACAAACCTCGTGAAGTGAGCGCAAGCGAACGGCGAGTGCCAAAAATCACCGAAACACAACAAAACGGATTCCTTGCGTGGGCGGAACGGACGGACGGATTTGAAAACGCATTACCCTACACGGCAAGTAACAGGCTGCGGAAAAAAATCATCGAGAGGACAGAAACGCACCGAAAAAGCGACGCGCTTGTGGTCACGCAGTCGGATTTGGCAAAAATGTATCCCTGCCCGCGAAAATGGGTGCTTTCTTCCATACTAAATTTGCGCGAAGAGACGCTGGATACGGACTTGATGCAGACTTTTGACATGGGAAACATTGACCATAAGGTGCTGGAACTGTTCATGCAGAGCGTGGCTCAGTCGGGGGCGACTCTTCCTGTGACGAATGAGGACGGCGTTTTTGACGATGAGGCGGAGATAAGCGAAAAAATCCGAGCCTTTACGGTGAGCGCAATTCACGACAGGGCGATGGATTTTAGGGACAGTCCTCTGGTGATTCGTGCCCTGGAAAGCCAGAGCAATGCGATTACGCAGGGCGTGATTGATTTTCTGCATGTGTTGTGCCACGCGCCTGAAAAGCCTGAGACCCCAAAATATGGCACTGCAATCAAAGGGTTCGGCGGGTACACGGTGCGGGGAGCGGAAATTGCGCTTGCAGCGACCAATGCGGACGGAATCAAACTGTTCGGGAAGATTGATTGTCTGCTTTCGGACACAGAGAGCGGAGATTTTGTGATTATCGACTACAAGAATACGGCTGGGGCGATGCCAAAGCAGACGGCACTGAATGAGGACGAAAACGGTCTGCTCGGCGATTTTCAGATGCCGATGTATGTGACACTCGTGCAAGACGACATGCAAGGAGCTTCGGCTGCACAAAACCACCAATCGGACATTCGGATTGAGGCGGCGTATTTTTATGCGATTAAGGACAAGAAGAGAACTGCGGCGATTGACGAGTACAAGGGAGTGAGCCAAAAAGCACTGGATGCGGGCGAAAAAAACACTGCGAAGTACGAAGTGTTCTGTGCCGACACGGTGAGGCTTTTTGACCGCTATGTTTCTGATTTTGCCGCGCGGGTGCGGGAATGCCGCTTTGAGCCAATCGTGCCGAAGCAAAAAAAGGATGCGTTTGTCCACGTTGAGCCATACGCGGTGTGTGTGGGATGCGAGTTCAAGGGAATATGTCGGACGACGTTTACGGTGGGGCAACGGGTGTTAAGGAGCGAGTGACGATGTACGAATATCTTGACTTACTGGAACGAAAACTGGATGACCGCCAGAAAAAAGTGTGTTGCCGCGCGGAAAACACGGTGGTTGCGGCGGGCGCAGGAAGCGGAAAGACCCAGGTGCTTGCCACAAGATTCGCATGGCTTGTGATGAGCAAATGCATTCCCGCGTCGAAAATCCTGACGCTTACCTTTACAAACAAGGCAGCGGGCGAAATGTACGAGCGCATCTACAACACGCTCAGTTTTTTTGCACAGAACGAAAAAACGCCGCCCGCCGAACGGAAACGAGCGCAAGACGCATTGGACGCATTTGGCGAAACGCATATTCAGACACTGGATTCATATTGTGCGGCTCTAGTGCGACAGGCTGCAAACCGCTACGGCATCCGTCCAGATTTTACGGCGGGTTCTGCCGACACCGAGCGCGGAATCAAAGATGCCGCCCTGCCCTTTGTCTTACAGCATCGCAACAATCCCGCAATCCAGTCCTTTGCTGACGCGGGGAAATTACAGGGCTTTGCAGAAAACACGCTTGCCGCCACGGTGAACAAGTACACCTCCATTGCCGACAGCGACAGAGTTTTTACGGAAAAACTTGCGGCACAACGGGAACGGGTGGAGGCAGATTTCCGTTGGTTTGTGAGCGGAGAAGGAACAAAGCCCGCCGAACTGGATGCCGCCGTGAGTTTGGAAGAAGCCTATGATAATCTGAAAGCCGCACTTGAAGAGAATACCAAGCAGAGCGACTATGTTTCGCAGGTAGAAAATATTTGCGAACAACTACAATGCGTTAGGGATAGCAGCAGCGGCGAAGCCGTTCTTCGGGCGGTGAGCGAAGCCGAACCGAACGAAGAATGGAGCGCGGTTAGCGCGGAACTGCGAATAGCCCGACCGCCGCTTGCGGCGGGAACGCCCAAAGTCTTAGAAAAAATCTCAAAACTGGTAAATTCACTTCCCAAAAGCGGGTACACTGTCCCCCTGCGCGCCGCAATCAAAATATTGCACGAAAACTCGCTTCCCTACCTTGACGCGCTCATGTCGTATATCCGCCAGTACGATGACCTTGCCGCTCTGTTTGCGCTGTTCGATGAATTCCATGCGCAGATTAAGCGGACAAAACGCATTTCGGGTCGGCTCTCGTTCCGCGATATTCAGAAGATGGCTCTGAAAATGTTGCGTGAGCAGGATGATTTGCGCGAGCAGGAATATGCCGCCTACGAAAAAATCATGATTGACGAATTTCAGGACAACAACGGCGAAAACCGTGACCTGCTCTTTTTGCTCTCTTCCCCTGCGAGTGCGGGCGCACATCCGACTGCCCGTGACATTGACGCGGACAAATTGTTTTTTGTGGGAGATGAAAAGCAGTCCATCTACAAATTCCGCGGGGCAGATGTGGCGGTCTTTAACGAGTTGCAGCGGGATTTTACAGCGCATTTTGGCGAAGAAAGCGTGCTTCCGATGGAATACAATTACCGCTCGAACAACGCGCTTATCACTTCATTCAACCGGCTGTTCGGCGGGGAAAACGGCATTTTTGACCAGAAAGCGACCGCTGAATACGAGGCGACCTACCCCAAGGAAAAAGAGACAAAAAAATATGCCCCCGCCACAAAAACGCCTCTTCCAAGCGAAAACCTGACCGCAGAGAACGTGAACATGCATTTTTGTGTGCTGAACAAACAGCATTTTAAGGAAAATGATGCGCTGAGCGTTGAAGAGCGGCTGGATTTTTTGGACGAAAAAGAACAGGTCGCCTATTTTATCGCAAAAAAAATTGAGGAAATCACTCCCGCGCACTACAACGACATCGCCATCCTTGACAAGTCGCGCACAGATCGGGGCATTCTTATCAAGTGGCTCAATGCGTTCGGCATTCCCTACCGCGTTGACCAGAATACCAGCATCTTTGCGTCGGGATTGGTCTTTGACATCTACAATTTTCTGCGCCTGTGCGTGTACCCCACCGACCGCAACGCCTGTGCAGCATACCTTACCTCCCCGCTTGCGGGATTAAGCGAGAACGCCGTGGAGACAATGCTTGCAGAAGAAAACGATGATGAGACTTCTCCGCTTGCAATGTCCGTGCAACATGACAATGTCGCTCTGAGCGAACGTAATCTGACGCGTTTTCAAAAAGCGCAAGCATTTTTCCTAGAACAGCAAAAGCGCGTACTGAGCCAGCCTTTGACCGACACGCTTGAAATGCTGTGGAACGAGACGGGCTACCGCTACGAAACGCTTCTGACCAAACGCGCGGAACTTTCTGGCGAACAGTTTGATATGCTCTACGAACTTGCCCGCCAGTGCGATGCGGGGGGAAACGGAGTCGCATGGTTTGTTGACCAACTTGCCATTCTGCGCCACAACGAAGAATCCGCGTTTTCGGACGATGCGGACTTGGACGTGCAGGAACTTACCTACCCCGTGGAAAAAGATGACGCGGTGCAGATTCTGACGATTCACAAGAGCAAGGGCTTGCAGTACAAGCATGTGTTCGTGTACGGATGTTTCAGTCCGCACATTAAGAGCGACACAAGCGCAGTGTTCTTTGACGAACGCTACGGCGTGACCATACGACCGCAAAAAGGAAGCGAGAACTATTTTGTGCTTCTGCAAAAAGAACTGGCAAAGAAGAAAGAACGCGCGGAATTCAGGAGGCTTTTGTACGTGGCGATTACCCGTGCCGAAACGGACGTGTATGTGACCGGCGCAATCACACCGCCTTCGTCGGGCGGCAGAAGCACATCGGATAACGAAGAAAAAATTGACCTAAAACTGCTGGAAAAACAACTGGAAACCTACTATCCTGAATGGAGCGAGGATTTGGCATTTGCGCTGACTGCTCCCGCATACTCCAAGGGCGCGCCGTTTGCCTTTTCCCAGATTATGCCCGCAGAGCGCACCGTGCTGAACGAAATCCAGCGGGAAAAGACGGCGGCGGAAGTCCGCACAGAACTGATTGCCACGCTAAAGCCGCAGTATGCCACTGCCACAGCGCTTGTCACCGAGCGCGAAAAGCCCGCCCGCACCACTCCCAGCGCACTGGAAACAAGCGGCGGCGAAACCTTGCCCGCGCCCAAGCCAGACCCCTACGCCGCGAGCGTGAACAAAATTGTGGAAAAATATGCAAGCAGTGAGCGTAGCCGAAGCGACCCCGACAGCGCGGCTGAGGTAGAAAACGCGGGCATTTTAAGGGAAGCGAATTTTTCTTACGCGGATTTTGGTACGCTTGCCCACGCCTGTCTGGAAGCCCTTGCGCATGGAAAATCGCCCGCAGACTTTACGCCCGAAACCAAACAGTACAAAAATCTGACGGAAGCCGAACAGCGCACCATCCTTGCCGCCGCCCGCACAATGGCAGAAAACTTTGCGAAAAGCCCGCTGGGAATGGCACTGAAAAAGGCACAGGCAGCGGAAAAATGGGTCAAAGCAGAATATGCATTCCGCACGATGATGGAAATTGGCGGCACGGCGGGAGAGCCTGTTGGCAACGTACTTGAGGAAACGGGCGCGACAGGAGAAATGACTTCAGCCACGGCAACGAAAATGCTTGTCACGGGCGCAATCGACCTGATTTTTGAGAATGCGGAAACCAGCGGAAAGACTCCCGCCTACACGCTCGTGGACTACAAGACCGACCAAAGCATCTGCCCCGCCATGTACTACGCCCAGCAAAAATGCTACCGCACCGCCGCCGCGCGTCTTTTGGGCTGTGACGAACGCGCGATACGCTGCTGGCTGTACTACCTGCGCTTTGGCGAAGAAATAGAAATCACGCAAAATCTGTTATAGCACATTTTCCGACTAGAAAATTTCCTAATACTGTGGTATAATTTTAGTGGAAAAGTTTTACAAAAAGGACTTTCACAGCGTGAACAGCGATGAATCGCCGCAGAAAAAACATATTCTCATTGTTGATGACGAACCGATAATGCTCCGAAGTATCAAGAGATGGCACACAGCGCGTCACCAATTTTTTTGCGCAGGAGGGAACAAATCATGAGGTACATTAAAGTTGCAACCGCAATCATCATTGTACTAAGTTTCAGCATCTCCCTGACTATACAACTCTTCAAGGCATCAGAAAACAAGGCGCATGAGGCACGGGAGCAGTATCTGACCGCAAATCATATTTATGATTCAATTCAGCAGGAAGTTGGCACGCTCATAACCATCTCAAAAACGATGTCGGTCAACAGTCTGCTGCATGAAAAACTTCGCAACGAAACTTCCATTCCAGAAGCAGAAATTGAAAAGGCATTTTCGAACTATTTAAAAATCATAAAAGAACGCTTCAATTACAAAGCCGCCTATATCATCTCGGAGCAGACTCACCGTTACTACACGTCAAAAGGAATTGAAAAAATCGTCAATCCGCAGCTTGACCCTTACGACATCTGGTATCAGTTATTTTTGGAAAGCGGAAAAGAATATGACCTTGACACCGACCGCGATCAGGCAAATGACTATCTATGGACGGTGTTCATAAATTTCCGCATTACCGATGAAAACGGAAAAATGCTTGGTGTGACGGGTGTCGGCGTAACCATGAGCGCACTACAGAAGATGGTAGAGCAGTTTGAGGAAGACTACAAATATCGGATAAATCTTGTCGATTTGGACGGATTAGTACAAGTCGATACTGACAGCAACAACATTGAGAACGCCTATATCTCGGACGTAATTCACGACAAAGCAGGAAAAGACAATTTCACCTATGCACAACGGGGGTTAAAAGGATTCCGCATGACGCGTTACATGGAGTCTCTGGAATGGTTTCTGGTCATTCAGGGAACAAACGCTCTGTCAACTTCATATCTTACCATTATACTGCGGCACGTCCTCATCTGCATTATCATGTTGTCATCATATTTCTATGTCATACACCGCATAGGACTGAGAGACCAGCAGAACTCATTCCAAAATTATTCTGAGGATGAACTGACCGGACTTCCCAACCGTAATTATTTCAAGGAAGCCTACGGCGAACTGGGAATCCTTAACACAACACGGTACAAATCCATCGTCATCTTCGACATAGATAAATTCAAGAGCATCAATGACAATCGCGATGGAGACCAGATTATCCGCTCCGTAACGGAACTCTCAAAAGAGGCTATTGGAAACCAGGGGCTTTTGTTCCGCTGGGGGGGAGATGAATTTGTCGTGCTTCTGGAAATGACCGATGACGAAGCCGCCGAAACTTTTACCACGCTCTGCAGACGTATAAAGGAAAAACTCAGCATAACCATTTCTGTCGGCATCTCAAAAATCAACCTTTCCGACAGAATAAAAACAAATTATTATCGTGCGGCACAAATGTGCTACATCGTTAAGGAAGCCGGCGGCAACGGAGTGCGGAAATCCTGATGAAAAAACGTCTGAAGAAGCAAGCAAAAAACATACGCTCTATTCGTTCCGACTTATTTCTCATCAATCACGGAATGCTTCTGCTTATATTTTTTCTTGTCTCGTCAATAGGGCTTGGATTCCGTTATTATGCCACAAAAGCCAACATTCAGAACAGTCTTTTCCTTGTGTCTGCGCAAAAGGCCGTGGAACTGAACAACAGCATGGATTCGGTGGAACGCTCGGTAAATACCATGAACCAGCATATTCTTGCCACGCTCGATGAGAAAAAACTTTTGGCGGACAAAGAATATGAGCGTCTTTATTTTGACGAGCTGACTAATACGCTCTCTCAGGTAGCATATATGATTTCCCCTGCTTCCACCGCGTACTTCCGCATGGAGCGGGATCGGTTCGGCAACAAGCGTGGCATATTCCTTACGAGTACGGGAAAGAGCAGTTTTATCGGAAAAGCAGGCGTCCTTCTGACAAAACAACTGCGTACCAAATTTATCAGTGTCCGCCTGACAGACCTTGACAAATATTCTCCGTCTGATATGGAACATGTAGGCTGGTATTATATTCCCATCTGGAACAAAAAACCAACATGGCTTCCTCCGTATGAAAACAAGAACATCAACATCCACATGATTTCCTATGTAGAGCCAATGTACCGTGATGACGAACTGTTAGGCGTAGTCGGAATGGACATCAACATGGCGACAATCAAGAATATCGTTGACACCATTCCATCGGATACGATGACAGGACTTCTTCTTGGAGCGGAAAACAATCTTGTCTACTGCACCGACTATCAGATATCGGCTCAATCCGCAGAAACAAGCAACGATTTGCGCGCTCTCCGACCTTTCATCTCAAACAAGGCGACTCCCGATATGTTCCTTTTCAACTGGAACGGAACAAAACATTACGGTATATCACGTCCGCTTACAAACGGAATGAACCTTATCATAACTATCCCCCAGTCAGAATTAGTAAAGCGCATTACCGAAATCATCATGCCACTTGCATTCGTCCTCCTGTTCACCATCGCTGTCGCAGAACTGTCGCTCCGTCATGCACGAAAAAAAATTATTCGTCCGATTACCGAACTGACAAATGCCTCGTACCGGCTTTCCAGAGGGGAAATCTATATTCCTATCACCTACAGTTCTGACAACGAAATCGGACTTTTGGCGGACAGCATAAAGAAAATGGCAGTTCAACTGGGAGAATATATCGGCTATATCCGTGAGCAGGCAGAAAGCGAGCGCGAAGCAAAAGAGATAGCATTAAATGCGTCAAAGGCAAAAAGCGACTTCCTTGCGAATATGAGCCACGAAATCCGCACGCCGATTAATGCCGTTCTTGGTATGGACGAAATGATTCTGCGCGAATCGACCGATGACAATATTCGTCAGTATGCCATCAACATAAAACAGGCGGGGAATTCCTTGCTCGGCATCGTAAATGATGTCCTAGACTTCTCCAAAATTGAATCGGGCAAAATGGAACTTATTCCCGAAGCCTACGACCTTGCCTCTCTGCTGAGCGATTCGATAAGCATGATTTCGGAGCGGGCAAAACAGAAAGGTCTTATCTTTGCCCTGCACATAAATCCCGAAATGCCCGAAACTCTGATTGGCGACAGTGTGCGAATCAAGCAATGTATCCTGAACTTGCTGACCAATGCGGTCAAATACACGCCGCAGGGAACGGTCACCTTTTCGCTGGACTTCACGCAAGCGAAGAAAAAAGACGGCGTAAAAGGCATTATGATGTACATAGGCGTATCTGATACGGGAATCGGCATAAAAAAAGAGGATATGGAAAAACTCTTCTCTCCGTTTGAACGCATTGAGGAGAACAGAAACCGCACGATTGAAGGCACGGGGCTTGGCATAAACATCGTACAGAAAACGCTTGCCTTGATGGACAGTACGCTGGAAGTCAGAAGCGAGTACGGCAAAGGCTCGGATTTTTCTTTCAAAATCTGGCAGGGAGTTATGTCAGAAGAGCCGTTGGGCGATGTGATGGAAAAATACCACAAGATGATGACCGCCACCACCGCCTACACAGAAAAACTGTTCGCGCCAAAAGCCCGTCTGCTTTTTGTTGATGATACGGCAATGAATCTTGACGTCGTGCGGGGGCTTCTGAAAAACACGAAGATTCAAGTTGACACTGCACTGAGCGGAAAAGAAACGCTCCTAAAAGTGCAGAAAAATGTATATGACATCCTGTTTATTGACCATCGTATGCCCGGAATGGACGGCATTGAAACGCTTGTCGCAATGAAAATGCTGACCGACAACAAATCCGCAGGAAAGCCCTGCATAGCCCTTACGGCAAACGCCATAAGCGGGGCAAGGGAATTCTACTTGAAGGCAGGTTTTACCGATTACCTGACAAAGCCAGTCAACCCCGAAAAACTTGAGCAGCTGATTCGTATCTATTTGCCACCAGAACTGATTGAGACTCCCGAAACCGTTGAGAAACCGCCGCATCCATCTCCTTCCGCCCCGCCGAATTTTTCGATAGAAGGCATTGACATTGACGCAGGAATTACAAACTGTGGTGATGAAGAATTGTTGCGCGATATGTTCGGTCTGTTCTACGAGTCAATCCCAGAGGAATCTAAAAGCCTTGAGGATTTTCTGCAAAAACAGGATTTGGAAAATTTCCGCATAAAGGTACATTCTCTCAAAAGCACTTCACGGCTTATCGGCGCGCTGGAACTTTCCAAAAAAGCGGCAGAACTGGAAAAAGCATCGGCAGAAAAGAACCTTGCTGAAGTGCAGAAAAAAACACCCGACTTGCTTGATTTTTACAACAGTTACCGCGAAAAACTTGCCGCCTTCGCAAAAAAAACAGAAACTGACTCGACTTCACAAGAACAAAAACCAAAAATCTTACCGCAGGAACTGGAATTCCAGCTTACGACACTGCATACATTTGCAAAAGCTTTTGACATTGATGGTGTCACTGGCGTTATGGAAAAACTTTCCGCCTATACTATGCCAGAAGATTTCGCCCAAAATTTCGCACAGATACAAAACGCCATACAAAATGTTGACTTTAATGAACTTATAGCGTTATTGCGGCAACAGTCTGGCTAGCGCAATCTGACGGAGGAAAATGTATGTCAAAAAAGTTTATATTCCAGCGCCCTCTATTCTATTTAATTCCAGCAATGATGATTTTTTTCGCGCTTATTGGAATCAATTTTTACACGCTCTACAACGCATCACGACAAAACGACATGACTATCGGCAGACAACTCGCCCAAAATGCCGCCCACGAACTGAAATACAATCTTGTGGAAGGTATGGACGCGGTAAAACTGCTTTCGTATGCCATTGAAGAAATGCAGGCGGCAAATTTCACAAACAAACAGATAGAAAATTTTTTGGTCATGGAATCAGACATCTACAATAAAGCAATCAGCGGTAATTTTACGGGAGTATACGCTTACTGTAACGGTGAATATTTGGACGGCATAGGCTGGGTCCCGGAAGAAGGGTATGAACCTACGGGGCGTCCCTGGTATACGGCTGCAATCGCAGCAAAAGGAAAAGTCGCCCTGGTAAGTCCATACTTGGACGCTCTCACCAATACCGTTATGATTTCCATCAGCCAGATGCTTTCCGACGGGAAGAGCGTCGTTTCCCTCGACATTGAGATGGACGGCATCCAGAAAAAAATACTGGAACTTGGCAAAGGAGAAAACTTTGGCGACGTGCTTTTACTTGATTCTCAAGGATTTGTCATTGCCCATTCAGACAAAAAAGAAATTGGAAAAATCTACCAGCCCGAAGAGGACTCGCCTGGCGGCAGCCTGATAAGAAACCTGCGCGCAAGTACACAGGACAACTTTGAATTCAGTTTTGACAAAAAAGACTGCATCGCTTTCTATCAAAAGGTGAACGATGAATGGTACGCCCTTGCCATCCTTGACAAAAAGGTTCTGCTTAGTTCTCTCAAATACATCTATATCCTTACGCTTGTCATTATTTTCGTATTCGTATTCGCCATCGTGCTGATGCTTTTGCAGACCAATGAAAAACGGCTGCAACAGGAAAGATTGCACAGTCAGATTCGCGCAGTGGCAGATATTTTTATCTCAATGCACGAAATCGACTTTTTAGAAGACTCTTTCACCGAAATCACCTGCCGCAACGACATCAGGGAAGCCATTGGCACAACGACAAAAGATGCCCAAAAACGAATCCGCGAGGTGATGAGCAAAATTGCATCCGAACAGACGCGCGATCGAATCCTTGAATTCGTTGATTTCTCTACGCTGGGCGAGCGGCTCAAAAACAAACATACCATCGTCCAAGAATTTCAGAGCATACTGGGCAAACAATTCTGGAGTCGCGCACGGTTCATCGTCATCGACCGCAGGGAAGACGGCTCGCCACATCATCTGATTTGGGCAGTAGAATCCATCAATGAAGAAAAATTGGAGCGTGACCGTCTGCAAAAAATTGCGGAGGCAAGTGAGGCTGCATCCCGCGCAAAAAGCGTATTCCTTGCCAACATGAGCCACGAAATCCGCACACCGATTAACGCTATGCTCGGCATGAACGAAATGATTCTGCGTGAGAGCAAAGACAAAAATCTACAGCATTATGCAATGAACGTAAAAAATGCCGGAAACACGCTTCTTTCCATCGTCAACGACATCCTCGACTTCTCAAAAATTGAGGCAGGAAAAATGTCGATTATTCCAGAACCCTATAACTTGTCTCTTCTGCTTGCCGATTTGATTCAGATAGGAACAGAGCGCACAAAAGAAAAAAATCTTGCGTTCATGCTTAATATTTCAGAAGACATTCCAAAAATACTCGTCGGTGACAATGTCCGAATCAAGCAGTGTATTCTGAATTTACTAGAGAACGCGGTAAAATATACCCATCAAGGAGGCATTACCCTTACCGTCTCCGCCATTCCCGATGGAGAAAAAGCGATACTTCTGAATACCATTGTCCACGATTCTGGTATCGGCATCAAACCAGAGGATATGGAAAAACTCTTCTCCCCGTTCGACCGTATTGAAGAAAACCGCAACCGTACGATAGAAGGCACAGGACTAGGATTGAGCATCGTTCAACGGTTGCTCACCATGATGGGAAGCCAGCTTTTTGCAAAAAGTGAATACGGAAAAGGCTCGGAATTCTCATTCACGATACGGCAGGAAATTGTCTCGTCTGAACCAATTGGCGACATTATGTCAATCAATACTCCAAGTGCTGTCATAAAGCCGTACCGCGAAAAACTTCATGCGCCACAGGCAACGATTTTGTTTGTTGACGACACCGCTATGAATCTTGCCGTTGTACAAGGACTGCTCAAACATACGGGTATCTTTGTCGATACCGCGACCAGCGGCTTTTCCGCGCTACAAAAAATCAGCAAGACTTCTTACGACATCCTGTTTATCGACCATCGGATGCCTGGAATGGACGGCATAGAAACGCTGCATACTATGAGAGAGATGCCAGAAAACAAGTCTTTCGGAAAACCATGCATTGCCCTTACCGCAAACGCAATCTCTGGCGCACGCGAAATGTATCTGGAGGCAGGCTTTAATGATTATCTGGCAAAACCAGTCAACCCCGATGCGCTGGAAGCGATGATTCGGAAGTATTTGCCGCCCGAACTGATTGAGAACTCTGCTGGTGCAAAAAACTTCGATTCGCCAGAGGAACAGCATATCGACATACCTGATTTTCCACCTGTCGAAGGCATTGACATACAGCAGGGGCTTTCGTACTGCGGAGGCGCAACGCTCCTAAAAGATATGCTTTCCCAGTACAGGGAAAAAATTCCTCAGAACATTGAAGAAATAGCATCCTCGCTTGCCTCAAAAGATATTACGAATTATCGCATAAAGGTTCACTCGCTCAAAAGCACTTCCCGTCTTATCGGCGCAATGGAAGTGACAGAAAAGGCCGCTTATCTGGAGACATGCGCGGACAACCAAGATATAACAGAACTTCGCAACAAAACGCCCGAATTGCTGGAGTTATACCAAAGTTATCTGTACAAACTGGAACATTTTTCTCAACATGATACGAAGACAGAAGAAAATCCGCTTATTCCCGCTAACGTTCTGAAAGAAAAAATGGACGCGCTGTTAATCCGCGCGGAAAAATATGATATTGACAGTGCGGAGGCAATTATTTTACAATTACGGGAGTACCGTATGCCAGAACAATTCATGCCTGTTTTTGAAAAAATATGCCGATGCATACAGAACATAGATTTTGCAGGTATTCTTGCCTTGCAAACTGACATTCAAAAAATAGTAAAGGAAGCATAAAAATATGGAGCAGAAACAAATTGAAGTATATATCCTTGGTAACACAAGAAGATTTGTCGTTCAGACGCTTATCCGAGTTTTGCAGGAATCAAACTTAAAAACAACGCTCATCGACATGGATTCCCGCCAGATAAACAATTTGCCCGACCACCCTGTTCAACTGATCCTTTGTCTTTCCGATGATTTGGACACGCAGATAATTCATTCTCTCGCAAAAAAAGTGGAGCGTTCGGGTCTGCACCTGTACCTTGTCGGGAAACCAAATAAACTTTCCATCGAAGAAGAAACTTTGCTGAAAGAATGTCATCCCGTACATTTTCCGTCATGGACGATGAACATAAAGAGCCTCATAAAAACAATTGAGACAAACAGCAGGGAAAGAAAATCCATTCTTATCGTTGACGACGAACCGATGTTGCTCAGAAGCATGAAGGCATTGCTGAAAGATGAATATGAAGTGTATCTCGTCTCTTCAGGAGCAGCCGCGCTTGATTTTATCGTCAAACAGCACATTGACCTTATATTGCTCGATTACGAAATGCCAGAAATGACAGGTCCTGACGTTCTGCGGATTATTAGATTCCATGAAGAGACAAAAAAAATCCCGGTTATATTTCTTACCGCAAAAGACGACAAAAAGAGCGTGATGAGCGTCATAGACCTAAAGCCTGAAGGATATATTCTGAAAAGCCATTCGCCCGAAGAAATCAAGAAAACTATCCGTGAGTTTTTCAAAAGAACGATTACCGTCTAAAAAATCATTTTCCTAGGTCGATATTGCGTCGATTCCATGTGTCGGGGTCATACAAATCAAGCGCATTGAATTTCGGCCAGCGTACATTGGGAAATGTAACAGGAAACAGCGGTTTTCGCGGAGTCTTCCGCTTGGCATTCGTCTCATCAGTCACCTGCTGCAAGTCAACACGGTTTTCCTTGCCGTCAAGCCGAACCAAATACGGCGAGCCGAACGCACAGATTACCCCGTCTCCGTCAAAAAGATATGTTCCCGAAAGTTTTGACGATTTCTCAATATTGCGAATTTGGGTGCGACGACCTGTACAGCATGTGTAGACTTTTCCCGCAGACCGTACGTATTTATCCACTACAAACGATTTTTCGCCGTCAGTGAAGCCTGCCTTCTCGTAGGTGTATGGCATATCGGTCTCCCAGTAGCGGATATGATAGAATGCGTTGTCGAAAAAATAATAGCCTGTCCGTTCTTTTTTTATCCACGGTGGAGAAACAAGCAGCCCCGAAGCCGCGCCACAGTCGCGCCAGAATCCTTCTAAATCCAGTGATTCCGATACATTCCCCTGACCGTCCGCCGATTTCAGTATGCTTGTCAGAACGGGATTGTAATCTGTCTGATACGCGCTTCCCTTGACCAGAAAATCAAGGTACATTTTTTCCCCGATGACCGCCACAGGCACATACACATACGATTTGCTATTCGGATACAGGACTTGCAGTTCATACGCGCCAGCCGTGTGAGATTCATTTTCCGCAAGCGTAATATATTTGATTTCGATATGCTCCGCCTCACGGCTTGTGGTATTGTTTCGGTCACGGGTTGAATATTCGGCATAGGCGGCAGGTTCTGCGGCGCGGTCATTGTACCATGCGTAAAACACACGGAGTACGGCGGCAAATTCGTTGCCTTCTTTTCCGAACAGCACGAGCCTATCATTTCCCTGCCACACACCCGCAAGCAGTTCAGGAATCTCACCGCTCACTTCCAGTTCCTTTACGGACAGCGATTGCGCGGGAAACTTCGTTGCAATTTGCGTTGCGCCCTGCGCTGAGAACTTCGTTGCAATTTGCGCGGAAACGAGCGAACACAGCATGAGAAAAAAAAGTGCCGATAACCGAAAAGAGTTTTTCATCTATTGATTATCGGCAGAAAAATGCCCTTAAATTACGTAGATTACGCAGAATCCACATTGCCTTACTCAAACAACGAGTTGTACTCTTTCTTGTACAGTTTCACAATCTTGTGGCGCATAAGTTCCTGCTTTGCGTTGATTTCCACGCCGATTTCAAAAGGCTTGGTCAGCAGGATGAATTTGAAGATACGCTCGCAGGTACGGAAACCAGTCTTTGCGTTGTCAAGCATGTCGATTTCTGTACGGAACAAATTCTGGATTTCGTTCGTCTCCAAAAGCTGCTCATAATTATCGTACAGGATATTGTTTTCTTCCGCATAGGAAAGCACATTCTGCTGGTCAGGAACGATGAGCGCGGCGACATATTTTTTGTCCTGTCCGACCACCACCGTACGCTCGATGTACGGAGACGCATTCACCGCCTTTTCAATCACCTGTGGCTCAATGTTCTCGCCGCCAAGCAGAACAATCGTATCTTTTGCGCGACCAACGATTTTCAGTTCCTCATCGTAACTAATCATACCCAAGTCGCCCGTGTTGAGCCAACCGTCCTTGTCGATGACCTGTTCGGTCAAATCATCACGCTTATAGTAACCTTTCATCACCTGACGACCTTTGACCATAATGATACCGCGTTTTCCAGGTTTGAGCGGCTCTCCGTCCACAATCTGACCGTCTTTTTCTGCAACGATTTTTACGTCAAAAGTGGGAAACACCCAGCCCACGTTGTTGCTCCGCGGCTTCTTTGAATTCTTCACGGAGATAACGGGCGCAGTTTCGGTCATGCCGTAGCCTTCCAGCAACTTAAATCCAATCGCATGATAGAATGATTCGGTTTCAGGCTGAAGCGCACCACCACCACTGATTGCAGCCCTGAATTTGCCGCCGAATTTGGCAAGAATCTTCCTGTATACGACAACCTCGCCCAATTTGTGGAGCGGCCAAAGCAAAATATACGGAATGATTCCTACAAGCACATCCAAAAAGCGCGGATACCAATGATAGCGGCAGCGAAGCCCAAAGACCCGCTCCTTGAATTTATAGTAAAGTTTTCCAACCGCAACAAAATTATAGAACGCGCTTTTATGTAATGCATCCTGTTTTTTTACCTCGCGGAACAATCCCTGCGCCATCGCCTCCCACAAGCGCGGCACGCCGTTCATCCACTGCGGCTGCACCAGAGCCATATCCTGCAGCATGACAGAGGCAATCGGTTTTGAATAGGCAAAGCCGCCTTTCAGACCGATGACCATGTAACAGAAAGCCCGCTCAAAACTGTGCCAAATCGGAAGCACCGTAAGCCAGATGTCACCCGGCTGCATGAGTCCCAGAACCTTGTGGGCAACCTCGCACTGCGCGATGTAATTGTCGTGGGTCAACTGTACGCCCTTGGGCAGCCCCGTCGTTCCCGACGTGAAGATAATCGTGGCAACATCATCAGGCTGAATCTCGTCCATGCCCGCCTCAATTTCAAACCATTCTTCCTTGGTGACCGCCGTACCCTCGCTCTCCAAAAGCGAATAATTGATGACCTCAATTCCCGCCTCTTTTGCCTGAGCCACGGTCTTTTCGTCGGGATGCTCGTACAGAATCGCCGTTTTTAAGAGCGGAACTTCCTCAATTTTTTCCAAGACTTTTTGCAACTGACGCGCATTCTCAAAAAAACTGATGCGGCAGTCGGCAAAATGCAAAATGAACCGAATTTCCATGCCCATTGAATCGCATCCGCGCGGAACGTCAGCCGCACCCAAAGCAAGAAGCGCGTAATCGGTAATCAGCCACTCGCGCCGATTGTCGCTTATCAAACCAATGTGGTCACCCTTCTTCACGCCCATTTTTTTGAGGCTCGCGGCAAGTTCAATCACGTGCTGGTACACCTGCGAATAACTGTACCGCACGAACACACCGCTCTTATTCTTCACCGCCTGCAACGTGTAATTCGGGATTTCCTTTACCTTATTCCGCAACAAAATCGGAAGCGTCGCCCCCAGCGTCTTGTCCATCGAACTCTCATCAATCATACTTTACATTATCACATTTTTTGTCATTTTGACAAGAGGCAAGAGCGTAGTTTTTTTTCAAAAAAGGGGAAACGCAACCTTAAAAGGTTTCTTTTCCCCTTTCAATCCCTTTTTCTTCCACGCAGGCGAGTTTGTTCAGCACCGATGGCAGCATAGAGATAATTTGCCTACATGGCAGTTGATAGTTGCGGAAAAGTGTGCATCTTTTTTACGTTTTTTTTAGAAAAAACTTGACAAATCGAAAAATGCGTCCGATAATTATAATAGATTAGCGCAACCAAATTGCAAAATGAGGTGATGCGCAATCTGTAGGGAAGTCATTAAGATTATGTTCCATTTTTACAAGGAAAATCTGCGGGAGCATAATTTAATGGCTTTTAATTTTTTAAACCTGTCATTTCCCGCGTCAAAATGTAAAATTGCTTTCCGCGTCCAATTGCAAAATCCGCCCATTCACGCTACACTTTCTGTATGTCACAAATTCCCGTGAATTCCGACACCATTTTTTCGGTCTCTTCACTTACTTCGTTTTTGCGTGAGATTCTGGAGGCGACGTTTCCTGCGGTCACGCTGGAGGGAGAAATCTCAAATTATCGCCCCAACGCATCGGGACATCTGTATTTTACGCTCAAAGATGAGGGTGCGCAGATTAGTGCGGTAATGTTCCGTGGTCGGGCGGCCGGATTGACTTTTGTGCCGAAAGATGGGATGAAAGTGCGGTGCAAAGGCTCGATTTCGGTGTATGCGCCGCGCGGAAATTATCAGATTATCATCACGTCGATGGAAATTGCGGGCGAAGGGAATATCCTGCAAATTCTTGAGCAACGGAAGAAAAAACTCGCGGCGGAAGGACTTTTTTCAAGCGAACACAAAAAGCGGCTGCCATTTTTTCCGCAGACGGTCGGCATTGTGACCAGCCCGACAGGTGCGGCTCTGCGCGACATTTTGCAAATTACCCGGCGGAGGAACAAATGCGTTTCCGTGGTGATTCTCCCCGCGCTGGTGCAGGGGGACGGGGCTGCAGAGACGATTGCGCGTCAGATTCAGACGGCGAACGATTTTGAGTTGTGCGATGTGATGATTGTGGGGCGTGGCGGCGGCTCGCTGGAAGATTTGCTTCCGTTCAGCGAGGAATGTGTGGTGCGCGCGATTGCCGCCTCTGACATTCCCGTGGTGAGCGCGGTGGGACATGAGATTGACTGGGCGTTGAGCGATTATGCCGCCGATGTGCGCGCCCCTACCCCATCTGCCGCCGCTGAACTGGTCGTTCCGATTCAGAGTGAGATTGTGCAGGGCATTGAGGCGTGCAAGACTGAAATTTATGACGCGATGAAGGCAAAAGTTGAGCGACTTCGCCTGATGGTAAAATCATTTGACCCGTATCATCTGGAAGTGCGTTTCCGCACGATTGAGCAGCCGCTTCTTGCCCGCTTTGACAACGCCAAGGACGCTCTTTTGGAGAATATGCGTCGGAAAGCAGAGGACACAAAACAGCATATCAACCAGTGCGTTCAGGTGCTGGAAAGTGCGAGTCCGAAAACGATTCTTGCGCGGGGCTACGCGATGGTTCGTGACGGCGAGACAAAACGCATTATCCGAAGCCCCAAGGACACCGCCGCAGGACGAACGCTGGAAATCATTCCCGCCGAGGGAGCAATCAGGGCGACGGTGGTGTAGCGTCATTTCACCTGCACGACTATTCTTGCTCCTCCCGATTGCGTATTTTCCGCATAGATTTCCGCGCCGATAGCATCTGAAAGCGTCTTTGCGATGGAAAGCCCCAAGCCCGCTCCACTCACGTTGCGATTGTGCGCGGCATCTCCCTTGTAAAACCGCTCGAACACATGAGGAAGCACATCAGGAGTAAACCCCGTTCCGTCATCGGTCGCAGAAAGCACCGTTTTCCCGTCATTTTTCCGCGCAGAAAGCGTAATCTTGCATTGTTCGCCCGCAAATTTCACGCTGTTAGACAGAATCACCGTAAAAATCTGGTGCAATTTTTGCTCATCGGTCTCCAGCACAAGGGAATCGGAATCTGAAATCGTGATGTGCAGCGCAGGATAAAGCGCGGAAAACTCATCTGCAAGGCGGGCAAAAAAATCTGCCGCAGCAAAACGGGTCTTTTCCACGATGATGCTGCCCTGTTCCAAGCGGCTCATGTCAAGCAAAGTCGTTACAATGCCGCTCATCGTTTCCGTTGCCTGCAAAATCGCGTCAATTGACTCAGAAAGTTGCTTGGGGTCATCTTTTCCCCAACGCCGCAGAAGATTCGCGTGTCCATCGATAATGGCAATCGGAGTTTTCAGTTCATGGCTCACATTGCTCGTAAAGGCTTTCTCACGGTCGTAATCTGCCCGCAATGTTTTAAATGCGGCAATCGTCTTCCGTGAAATCAAAAATGAAAGCGCGAACGAAAGCACCAGCACGGGAATCAGCGCAAAAAGCACCAGCTTCGGAACGGCAGAAAGCATTTGGGCGGCAGAATCATTCGCAATGTCTATCGCACATTCCACCGTAAGATGTTTTCCGTCAGCCTCAATTGTCCGCGTCAAATAACGAATATGCAAGTCACTGTCAGTAAAAAAATCTTTGGCAAAATAAGTGCGGCTTTTTCCGTCAGAATCCAAAAGCGGAAGCAGGCTGTCATTCGTGGCAAGCACCGTCCGCGATTCCGTCTCATACACCGCATAAGTAACATAATAGGCAAGGTCAAGGAACGCAAGGTCATCCGTACCGTCCGCCAGAACAGTGTCTGTAATACGCACGATGCTTTTCTGCAAGTCCGCATCCTGTTTCTGCGTGACCGAATACGTCAAAAGCGACACAAACAGCAAAGCAAGCAGAAAAATCGTACCCGCAAGCAGAATCATAAACTTAAACGAAAGATGCACCGTAATGGAAGGGGAAAGTCTTCCCCTCGCTCCAACCCTGCGGTTTTCCGCTACCCCTTCGCCTAGGGGCTCCGCCCCTAAAACCCTTTCTGCCATCAGCACACATGCTCCTGCATGGTATAGCCCATGCCGCGTACTGTTTTTATCACGCTGTCGCCAAATTTTGCCCGCAGATGGCGCACATACACGTCAACGCTGTTTTCTTCAATAAAGTAATTTTCGCCCCACACAGTCTTGATAATCTCATCACGGCCAAGCACTTTTCCCACGTTCTCCAAAAAGTATTTGAGCAAGAGAAATTCATTTTTGGAAAGTTCGACCGCCGTTTCATTGAACGTCACTTTCATCTTGTCGGCAATCATCGTAATCGCGCCGTTTGTAAGCGGAACTGATGCTGTAACGGCGGTCTTTTGTGCGCGGCGAAGCACAGCATTGATTCTTGCAAGCAACTCCTCAATTTTGAAGGGCTTTGCAATGTAGTCGTCCGCGCCGCTGTTCAGTCCGTCCACTTTATCAACCGTCTCACCACGCGCCGTCACCAAAATCACGGGAATGTCGGCAGAGATTCCGTCACGCATATCCCCGCGCATTTGCGACGAAAGTTCCCCGCGCATTTGCAACGAGAGTTCCCCGCGCATTTGCAACGAGAGTTCCCCGCGCATTTGCAACGAGAGTTCCCCGCGCATTTTACGCAGGACTTCAAGCCCGCTCAGACGGGGAAGCATCACGTCAAGCAGCACCAAATCTGGTTTTTCACGCACCACCGCATCCAGTCCCGCGCGTCCGTCAGAAGCCGTCACCACGGAAAAGCCTTCATGAGCCAGCTCAAGAGACATTATTTTTGAAAGTTCTGCGTCATCTTCTACAATAAGAATTTTTGCCATTTGCGTTCTTCCCGTGTGATTTTAAAAAAAGTTCCTGCACTCACCCCCGCCAAATCAAGCGGTCGCATCGGTCTTCCGTCAAAAGAGGCTGCCCGCAAAATCCTAAGTGAAAACGTGTCGGCGGAAGGTCTGACCACAAAGCGCATCATTCTCCTGCTCTTGCTAAAAAGGAATTCAGTGGTCGGCGGAAGAAACTTATCATCAATGAAGATTTCCCTGCCCTGAATAGAATTGGTGTCCACCGCATCGTTAAAATACACGGAAACGGCGACCAATGCATCGGGAAGCGGTTCAGTCTTTACGCCGATTGCCGCAAAAATTCCTTCCCTGCGCGGCATATTTTTGCCATTGTAATGCAAAGGATTTTCGCGGGGAAAAGGACGAGGCGGCTTTCCATAAGGCAGGTCATTTTCGTGCGCAGAGGAAAAAAACGGGAGCGCACCCGCCAAAAAGAGAGAAAGTATGATGAACACCGCATTTTTTCTGCTCATAGAACTGAGTATACCACAGCAAAGAGTCTTTGCAAGCATGATTTTTCTGAAAGTTTTTTCATCTTTCGTTCATCTTGCTTTCATGCTTTGCATCTTCGTATGCGGTATAGTTGGTAGTGTCAGCAGTTCGCTGGCATATCTTATGGCGGCGGTTATCTCCTAGCCGTCTGCCACATTCAGGAGTTTCGTATGAAAAAAACTGGTATCAAAACACTTTTGGTGACAGCACTGGTTCTGGGACTGGCAGTAACGCCAGCCATCGCAAAAAGCAATCCTTGGAACAAGGGAGAAAAAAATTCGTCCCACAACGAGCGTATGCACAACCGTGACGATGAAAACATTCCGGGCAGAAAAGGTGGCTTTATGGGCGGAGCGGCTGTCGTCGGAACGGTCAGCGCAATCTCTGCGGACAAACAGTTGCTCACGATAAAAGACGCTGACGGAAACGAAACGTATGTTCATGTGAATCCGTTTACCCGCATTGAATCATTCTTGCCGCCTGAAGAAAAAGATGTCACAAAAGCCAAGACAAAAGAGATGCCCCACCCAAACGCGCTGGAATTCTCCGACGTAAAAACTGGTGACTGGGTAGCCGTCAGAAAAATGGAGACAGAAACCAAAGTGCTTGAAGCGCGTCACATCGTCGTAGCGAAAAAGTAATCGCGATTTTTTGACGCGGATAACAAAGGTGTCCTATCCGCGTCAAAAATCAATATACAAAACGCAGAAAAATTGCTACACTGTAAGTATGAAGAATTTTGAGGAGAATTTGGGGCGGCTTGAACAGCTGACCAATGACATAAAACGGACTGACATTTCGCTGGAAGACGCTCTCAAAGATTTTGAGGAAGGAATAAAACTGGCTAAAACGCTGGAAAAAGACATCGAAAAAATTGAGGGCAAAATTCAGATTCTGATGAATACGCCTGTTCCGAACACCGAGGACACACCCGAACTGGATTTGTTCACGCAGACAGACGCAGGAACAGGAAGCGCAGGCGCACCAACCGAAGGCTTACGGCAGAATGGATAGCGAAAGAGTCCGCCGACCCGTCCGCCAGTTAAGTGTTGATGTGGCGCGAAAAATTGCCGCGGGCGAAGTGATTGACCGCCCTGCCGCTATCGTGCGTGAACTTTTGGATAACGCGGTAGACTCCGGGGCAAACGACATCAGCGTGGAAATTACTGGTGGCGGCGTAGAAAGAATCCGAATCGCAGACAACGGAAGTGGCATGACGCGCGAAGACCTTGCCGCCTGTGCCCGCCCCCATGCCACGAGCAAAATCACAGACGCAGACGATTTATTGAATTTAACCACGCTTGGATTCAGAGGCGAGGCTCTTTCTTCGATTGCTGCAGTCAGCCGACTTTCCATTATGAGTGGCACAAATAAAATGCGCGCGTCCATCAGCGAAGACCATATTATTGAAGAGATTCCGCCCGTACAAAATGGACAAGGAACAATCGCAATGAGCGAAGGGCTTTTTGAGAATTTTCCCGCCCGCCGCCAATTCCTAAAACGCGCGTCAAGCGAAACTATGCTGTGCAGAGAAATTTTTGTGGAAAAAGCCCTTCCGCGCACCGACATCGCATTTCGGCTGACGATTGACGGAACTATCCGCTACGACCTTCCTCGCGATGTTTCGCTTTCCGACCGATTCACCGCCGCCTTGGAATTAAAAGAAAGCCCCGCACTTTTTTCTGAACTCAAGGCAAGCGCGGAAAACTGGTCGTTCCGTCTGGTCATTGGAGAGCCAAGCGTGTGGCGCAATGACCGAAAGCAACTTTTCATCTACGTGAACGGACGGCACGTACAGGAATATTCGCTGATGCAGGCTATTGAATATGGCTGTCAGGGCTTTTTTCCGAACGGCACACATCCAGTCGCCGCGCTTTTTGTGGAGATGAATCCCGCGCTAGTAGACTTTAACATTCACCCCGCAAAAAAAGAGGTTCGTTTTAAGGACAGTTCGGAATTGCATCACGGGGTTAGTTCCACCGTGCGCAATTTCTTCCGCGCCTATGGGATTAAGGCTTCGCAGGATTTTTCAGATGACGACACGCAAGATTTAAGCAGATTGGCTCGCATACAGGATTCGTATGCGCGGGTTCAAGATTCGTATGTGCGAGTGCAGGAACAATTTGAACAACGGCACACCGCGGATAAACTTGTCGCAGAACCATCGGCAAGAAGAATCGAACCGCAAGAAAATCTGTCCAGACCACTGAGTAAATCTGAAACGCAGAAAAGTCTGTTCAGGTCGGAAACTGAACCCGAAGCGCAAAAAAAGAGCGATTTCCGCGCAAGATTTTTTGACTACGACCGTGCGCCCGCAATCGAAAAATCGTTCGGTTTCAATCACACCTCACGTCTTGCGGAAGCGGCCCTTTCTGTGGGAATCCTCCAATCACAAGATTCTCCCGAAACGTCTGCCACCTCGGTCGAAGCGGAGCGGTCGCAATCATCATTCGCTCCTGAAAAAACAGATTCCGACGGCATAAAATACATCGGGAACGCGCTCGGCACATTTATTTTGGTGGAAAAAAACAATACGCTGTACTTTATCGACCAGCACGCGGCGCACGAGCGAATTCTGTTCGACCAGCTGCTTGCACATGGCGGGGAAAAACAGCCGCTTCTTGTGCCGTACACGGTCACCACATCGTCACCAGAAGAAGATATTTATATAGAAAAAAATCTTTCTGCGCTTTCCGACGCGGGCTTTGAAGGGGAAAAAATTGCTGCCGGGCGGTTTGAATTTTCTACCGTACCAATTCGGTGGAAAGGAACGGAACAAGACTTGCAAGACGCACTTTTGGTCTCACAGGTGAGCATGGACGAAATCATCTGGAAAGTGGCGGCAATGACAGCGTGTAAGGCGGCGGTAAAAGATGGCTACGTGCTGGACAAGGCGACTTCACTGCAACTGGCAAAGGACGCACTCGCACTCCCCGACCCTCACTGCCCCCACGGCCGCCCTGTATGGACGACGCTCACCAAAGAACAGTTGTTTGCGCGGGTCAGACGCACGCGATAAACAGCAACATCAATTTCCGCGTCCTCATTTTGCATCAGTCTGAGTTTTTACGTGCGGCTCTGCCACCGGCTTTTCCTTTGCGGGAATGTCCACGGCAGGAAGCGTATCGGTCTTTACTTTCTCCAAGTTTCGTGGCTCTTCCGCTGGCTTTGGCTCGGCATCGGGCAGAACAGGAATCTCAATTTCTTCCTCAACCGTGCGGTCATCTTCACGGGCGCGGCGGGAGGCTTCTTCTGCGTCAAGCATATCCTGCTGAATCTCACGCACGACGGTTTCTTCCGGCTCTGTGTCCGCAGGCTCAGGCTGCTTCGGTTCTTCTGCGGGCGGCTCTTCCAGGGAAACACGCTCGCTTTGGGGCGGTTCCAGCACAAGTTCATCGGGAGGAAGTTCGGGAGCGGCAAGGTCATCTGCGGAAAGCAATTCCTCAACGACGGCTTCTTCCTCGTTCTCCTCATCTTCGGGCAAATCTTCCATTGCGATGCGCTCAATATCCTCGGGAAGCTGCATATTCTGATTGGCGACATTCAGCGATTCAGGCGTAATCAGCTCGGGCTTTTCGTTTGCACGGCGGAGAATCTCCTCATCAAGCAAGGCAATCAACTGCTCAATCGCGGGTCGCTGCTCATTCTCGCTTTCCATCTCGATGAATTTCCGATAATTGTCGCGTGCCTCTTCCAAATGGTCCTGCTTGAGCTGCGCGTTGGCACGGTTCAGATAGGCGGCGGAAAAATTCGGGTCTTCCTTTATGGCAATCGCATAGCACGCATCGGCACGGGCATAATTTCCCAGCGCATAGGCACTGTTCCCCGCGTTGTAGGCAAGCACTTTGTGGTCAGTGTCGGCTCTGGTCAGTCCTTTGACGCAGATTGAGAGCGATTTCTGATATTCTTCTATCTGGTAGTACGCCACGCCAAGATAAATGAACACGGCAGGATTCACGTTTTTGTCGTCAATAAGCTTTTCAAACAGCGGAATCGCCTCTGCGGGCTTGTTCATCTGGAACAGTTCTTCCCCGTCCGCAAAATCCTGGCTGAACACGATAGTCGGCTCGTTTTTGACGGCGGATTTCTTGGTCGTGCCAGCCGAGTTTATCTGCGCATCCGTTTTTTTTGTCTGCGCAATCATGGTAAAAGCGAGAGAAATCATCACTACGGAAAGAAAAATTCTTTTCATCATCTTATAAAGTATCGGCACGATAAAATGTAACGATTACCGTTTTACTCGTTTGACAGACAGAGTTAAAATATAGTATTCTAATAGAAGTTATTTCGGTTCTTGCTCGGAGGAATAATGGTTTCGCTGATTATAATCGCGGTAATGGTTGTTGGCATCGGCTTCCTTTCGGTGTTCATCATCAAGTCACTCCTGCAACCAAAAAAAATTGACGGCATAAAAAAACTGGTCAAACAAGGAAAATACGCACAGGCAGAAAAACTGGCAAAGGCAGTCATTCAGAAAGACCCCCGTGACTTTTTGGCGCATTACTATCTGGGTCGCACATATCTTGCGGAAAACAAGAACGAACTTGCGCTCATGGAATACAAGAACGTCGCCCAGAACGCAATTTTTGGCGCAGATATTCCGGAGGCGCAATTCAGAACCCAACTCGCAAACCTGTACATGCGGTTTAACCAGCCGGAAGAGGCATTGAAAGAATATCTTCTGCTCACCAAACTGGAGCCATCTAACGCAGAACATTTTTTCAACGCAGGCAAAATTTATGACCAGCAAGGTCATGCGAACATGGCGATGGGCTTCTATCAGAAAACAATTCAGTTCAACAAAAAGCACGTCAAGGCTCATGCGGCAATGGGACTGCTCCTGTTCCGAGGAAAGAGCATAAAGGAAGCCAAGAAAGAAATCGATACGGCTATCCAGCTTAGCCCGGAGACGTTCTCAACCTACTATTATTTGGGCAAAATCCTCAAGGAATCAAAAGACTATCCAGGAGCGGTCAAGGCATTTGAGAAAGCCCTTCGTGACCCCGAATATAAACAGCGCGCGCTTCTGGAACGAGGCTCATGCTTTATGATGGCAAACGCCGTTGACAAGGCTATGGCAGAATTTGACCGCGCTATCAAAGCATCAAAGAACGAACGCTCGAATGAAACGCTCTATGCCCGTTACTTCCTTGCCTCCTGCTACGAAAAGAACAGGAATCTTGACCGCGCGATTGAGCAGTGGCAGATTATCTATCAAAACAACAAAAATTTCAGGGATGTCGGTGCAAAACTTAATGAATACAAAGAACTCCAGGCGAACGACAGCCTGAAAGAATACATGACCTGTACGCAGGAAGAATTCGCCGAAATCTGTAAAAAAACTCTCGCAGTCATCGGTCTGCAGGCCCAGAGCCACGAAGGAAAAAAATGGGGATTGCAGTATATGGCGACCGACACAAAAGAATCCGACTGGAAGAGCGTCCGCAAGCAGATGACGCTGATATGCTTTTTTCGGGAGACGGATCCGCTTGAGGATACCGTGGTGCGAAAACTGCTGGACGAAGCAAAAAAGGTCGGCTGCGTAAAACTGATTGTCTGCACAAGTTCTGGCTTTACCAGCACTGCCACAGGATTTGCGGAGAGCCGCCCCATTGAGCTTATCGGCAGGGAAAAACTGGAGCAAATTCTGGCAAAGGCCGGTGTCTAACAGATGAAAATTCTGTGCGTTTCTGACCAACTTGACCCGCTGGTATACAGCACAACGGCAAGAGACCGCTTCTCTGACATTGACGCCGTCTTGTGCGCAGGAGATTTGCCATCGGATTATATAGACTTTATCGTCTCCACGCTGAACAAACCGACGTTCTTTGTCTTCGGAAATCACAACCTTACGGAATTCAGTTTTTATCACCGCAGTCAGACCGTCCAAAAAGGTACGCATCCTACGCTCGCAAAGGAAATCGCAACCTACGATATGAGCCATCATCACGGAGCCGTTTATGTCGGTTTTAAGGCAGTGCATGAAAAATCCCTTGCGGTCACGGGCAGAAAAAACAAAGAGACTCCGCTTCTGGTTGCGGGCGCATCAGGCTCAATCCGCTACAACAACGGTTTGTGCCAGTATACTAACCGCCAGATGTTCTTCCGCCTGCTTGCGCTGACACCTTCCCTGCTCTGGAACAAAATCCGCTACGGCCGATACCTTGACATTTTTCTGACGCACGCCGCTCCGCGCCATATTCACGACCGAGAGGATGCCTGCCACAAAGGATTCGACTGTTTTAACTGGTTCATCAAAAAATTCCAGCCTGCATATCTGGTACATGGTCATATCCATCTGTATGATATGAATTCCCCCCGCTTTACGCAGACAGGGAACACAACAGTAGTCAACGCATTCAGCCACTGTATAATCGATTTGCCACGGAGGACGACATGAGCAGTTCGATGCTTTCTTCCCAAACCGATGAGGATTTTCACAAAGCGCACAACAAGGCGATGTTCAACGAACTCCAGCACTTTCTGAACCCCGACGAAGCAACGCTAATTTCGTTCTCCGACATAAAAAAAATGCTCAAGCCGAAAAACGAAGTCTACAAGGGCATGATGGTCGTTCCCATCAACCAGATTGTCGGAAGCGAAGGCCGTTACCACGACTTTGACAACCGATTCTTCCCGAAAAGCCTGCACTTAAAGACGCGCTGGGAACACATCGACATGGCGCACATCAAGGACATCAATCTGCCGCCCATCGCGCTGTATGAATTGGGCGGGCTGTATTTTGTGCGCGATGGAAATCACCGTGTATCGGTCGCCCGTGCCAAGGGAATCGAATTTATTGATGCGGAAGTGGTCAGCCTGCAAAGCGAAATCCAGCTGCATCCGGGAGACAGCCTTGCCAAGATGACCCGACAAGTCATCAATTATGAGAAGCGGGTGTTCTACACGGAGACCAATTTTGGCGACATCACCGATTACTGGCTGCTGGATTTTTCAACGACCGGTCAGTATGACGTGATTTACAACCATATCCTGACCCATAAGTATTACATCAACATGAACAAATCGGAAGAGATTTCGATGGAGGAAGCGATTCTCTCATGGTTCAACACGGTCTATATGCCGGTCATTAAAATCATCGACAAGCACCACATTATGCGCTGGTTCAAAAAACGCACAAAGGCAGATATGTACGTCTGGCTGATTAAATACTGGGATGAACTGAAGCAGAAATTCAACGCGGAAATTCCGCTGGACACCGTCGCAGATTTTATTACCCATAAATACGGGCTGTCGTTCACTCGACGGATATGGAACAAGATTGAGCAAATAGTGCTAAAAAAACGCATTGAAAACAATTCTGAACCTTGACGGCAAGAAATTTCAATGGTAAAATAAAACTTGGTAGACTATGACGGTGCAAACGCATCTTCATAAGGGAGAACGGATTTGTCTAATTTAGACGCGATAGCTTACATTCCATTATTCGCAACCGCAGTCATTGCCCTTGCGATATTAGTGTTTCTTATCATCATAAAAATTCGCAACACGGCAAAAGTCAGTTTCATCTCATTTCTTTCTCTTGCCATCATCATATTTGCTTGTATCTATACGATTATCAAGCCAAGCATTATGACGATTTCGCTCCTGCAGTTGATTGCCGCCGCGCTTATCATCCCGTACTGCGTTATGCTGGCACTCGGAAAACCGCGCGAGATGATGCTTATCGCCCCTGATGCAAAGGCAACGCCCGATGTTCCCGATGCCGTTATTGAAGAGATAAAACCCGAAGAAATCAATCTGATTCAGCAGGGACAGGAATTTATCCTTAAAGCGGCGGAAGCTTTCTCCAAACCAAACGGCGCACAGGAACTGATGGACTCCATCAACCAAAAACTGGTAGAAATTACCCGCGCGGACGGAGGCGTTGTTCTTTTGGTAGACGATTTTGAGGATGTCATCTCCGTAAAATCATACACGGGAGAATTTCCGCCGCCGTACAAATTGCCGGCAGATTTACCGCACAAACCTATTCGGGTCTCCACAAGCTTTAAATTTGCGCAGTTCCCGTTGCGCGACAATATTTTTGGCGAGGTTGCGAGCGCGGGCAAAGCGGAACTGATTACGCATCCAGAAAAAGATGACCGAATCTATCAGAACAGTCCCGAAGACTTTTTGCGCTGCGGCACATATATTTTCGTTCCGCTCAAACAAGGCGAAGTCGTTACGGGCTTGGTCGGTCTTGCACGGAAGCGTGGCAACGTAGAATTTACCGAAGAGGATTTTGGACACGCAACGACACTGTGCGAATTCGCCTCCACTGCACTGCGGACGGTCTACAATTTCCAGGACTACAAAGAAAAACAGGAAATGACCAAGGAAACCGACATTGCTACCAGTATGCAGAAAAATTTTGTGATTAAAAAACTTCCTGCCATTCCTGGTATCTCATTAGGTTGCTACACTGACCAGACAGCCGGCGTATGCAGCGATTTGTACGACGTCGTTCCGTCACGAAAAGACCGTACTTCCTTTATCCTGCTTGACGTTGCGGGAAAGGGCATGAATTCGCTTCTTGTTATGGTGATGATTCGTGCGATGCTCCGTCTTATCGTAAACACCACCCAGACAGCGGGAACGATTCTGACGTGGGCGAACAAAGGTATCTGTACGGAAAATTCGGGTCTTGACCATTTCGCCTCTGTCGCGCTTATCAATTACGATGCGACAAAGCAAAAAATTCAGCTCGCCTGCAGCGGAACAAATCAGGTGCATCATTTTTCCGCAGAAAAGAATTCCCTCGTAAAAGTTTCCGTTCCCTGCGAGCCGATTGGCGTAGAAAAAACAACAGTTTACAAAGATATTGAGTTTACAGGCAGTAAAGGTGATATTATAATAGCATTTAGCGATGGTCTTGTTGAGGCATTGAACGAGCAGGGACATCAATATTCGCTTGACCACCTTGCCGCCATAATAAAGGCAAACAACAAATTACCGGGCAAAGATATTGTTGCGAAGGTAAAAGACGACATAAAGAAGTTTTTGGGCACGGAAAAACTGCACGATGACCAAACGCTTCTGGTGGTGAAAATTCAGTAGGTAAAAGGAGTTTCTAATGGAACTGAAAATTCGTAAAAATGGTGAAGTCTACATCATTGATGTCAATGGAGAAATGGATCTCTACAACTCCTATAAACTCAAGGAATTGGTCATGAAGATGCTTGAAAAGAACGTCAAGAGCTTCATCATCAATCTTGAGCAGGTAGACTACATCGACTCGTCAGGAATCGGTGCGCTGATTTACATCTGCTCAACGATTAAGAAAATGAATCTCAAGCTCGCAATTTCAAACATTCATGGCTCGGTAAAAAAAGTCATTGAACTGACGAAATTGATGGGCTATTTCCCCATTGCCAACAGCGTTGAAGAAGCGTTGCTCATGGTAAATGAATAATTAGGAGACACTTTATGGACCAGTTTAAAGAATTACGCTCTGACGACAATGACCCATTGTTCGACACCTCAAATATGCTGTATAAGGAGTTCCCGTCAGATTTCCGCCAGATTCGCTACTTTACGCTGCTGATTGTGCAGTCTGCGCCGCTTGAAATCAAAGAGATTAACCTGCTTGAACAGCAAATCAGCGAAGTGATTAAGAACGCTGTAAAACATGGAAACCGCTGTGACATCAACAAAAAGGTAAAGGTCTGGTATTCTTTCAGCCCTTCACACGCACATATCATTGTTCTTGACGAAGGCGAAGGATTTAAAGACCTTGAAAAATGGAACGAATTTAACCGCAAGCGTATGGAGGCCCTGCACAACTCTGACTTTGAGCAACTGGCGAACTATGTCTCTTTCCGCTCAAAAGAATCTGACGATCAGGACGGCGGAAACGCGCTGTTTGCGGCATTGGAGTATTGGAACGGCGGATTTGTCTACAACGGCAAGCGCAACGGAGTTGCAATGCTCAAAAAATACCAGAAAAAACACCACGGAGTCGCAGTAGAAGACTAAGTTTTTCGGCCGCCGTTCATGGCGGCTCATTTTTTTTACGTGCGATTTTATTTTTTACTATTTTTTTACCACACCCAGCAGGACTTCTTTGATAAGTTGGGCGGTGCGCTCCCAGCTGAAGCGTTTTGACCATTCTATACCGCCAGAAACCAATTTTTCTTTCAGTGCCTTGTCGGTAACAATGGCTGCCATTGCGCTGGCCATCTGCTCAATGTCATCAGAATCAAAATACAGCGCATTCTCACCTGCAATCTCCGTCAATGCACCGCTTCTGGAACAAGCAACGGGAACTCCTGTCGCCATCGCTTCCAGCACGGGCAGCCCCACCCCCTCGCTCACGGACGGAAAAATACAGCCGTCACTTCCTGAATACAACTCGGGAAAACTTTCATGCGGAAAATACCCCGTGATAAAAATATCAGATGCGGAATGAGATGCGAACACCGCTTTATGCACTTCCTCTGAATATGCACCCTCACTGCCAGCCAAAACCAGCCGATGCGGAAAATGAGTCCGTTCCTTGAACAGCGTAAACGCCTTTATCAGTTCAATGTGCTTTTTTGTGGGCGAAGAAAGTCGTGACGCATAGATAAAATAGGGCCGCTGAATGGCAAACGGCTTGATGTCAACCAGATTCGGCGAAAGCAACTCCCGCGGATAAAAAAGCGAATGGTCGATACCGTTATGAATGACCACAATCTTTTCATTTTTTATGCCAAGCCGCTCCAAATCACGCTTAATACACTGGCTTGCCACGATAATTTTATCCGCATTCTGCAAACTGTGTTTTACGTGAATCTCATGCTTGGTGTCTTTTTTTGCGGAGAAAATTTCGGAAACGACATCATTGACGATGGCAACCCCTGGCACTCCGAAAAAAAACGGCAGCATGTGAGCCGCGGCGGGATAAAGCACTACATCATAATTCTGTTTCTTTGCAAACCGATTCGCCGCAAGCAAATGCCAAATTCGCTCTGCAGAACGGCTGTCGGGCAAAGACACGCTTTTATACGAGACATCATTTTCACTGCCGTAGGTATACCGGTCAATCTCTGCGCCAAACAATTCATAGGTCACATCGTCATCATTTTTCAGGTACTGGACGAGAGAATTCAAATATGAGCCAAGACCAGAGCGACCATGATCACAGCCGAACGTGTCTATACCAACTTTCATAATAGAACATTGTAGCATATTTTACAAATCTTTGCTATACTCGTTTTATGAATGAAAAACTGACTTTTGACCAACTGAACATAGCCCCAGAGATTGTCGAAAAACTGGCCGCACAGGAAATAACCGAGCCAACCGCAGTACAGGCACAGGCGATTCCTGTAATTGCGGAAAAAAAATCTGTCATTTTCCAGAGTGAGACGGGAACAGGAAAGACGCTCGCCTACCTTCTTCCGCTCGTACAGGAATTAAAAAACACAGAGAATCCTCAGAAAAAAGTCAGGGTCATCATTCTTGCGCCCACGTATGAACTTGCGTCTCAGATCAAAATGCAGATACCCGCAATCTGCGACATAAAGACCGCCCTGCTGATTGGAGGCGCACCGATTAAGCGACAGATTGAAATACTGAAAGAAAAACCAGAAATCGTCATCGGAGGACCTGCACGCCTTTTGGAACTGTATCACCTTAAAAAACTAAAAATTGACGGCGTTACGGCACTTGTTTTGGACGAAGTTGACCGTCTGCTTTCCTCGGAACTGCGGGACGAGACAACAGATATGGTGCGACAGTGCAAGAATCCTCAGCTGATTGCATGCAGCGCAACGATTACCAAATCCACACAGAAAATTCTTTCCGAAACAAAGGATGGAAATAAAATCGAGACGCTGTTTTTGCCGCCGGAGGACGTGCTTAGGAAAAGAATCACCCACCTTGCGATTTTTGCCGAACAGCGGGATAAAATTGATACATTGCGGAAATTGCTGGTCGCAGAAAAGCCCGCGAAGGCACTCATTTTTACTAGCCGCGTAGACCAAGTGGCGAACATCACCGCAAAACTGAAATACCACAATTTTGAGTGCGCGGGATTACACGCAAAGACCGACAAACAGGAGCGCAAGGCGGCAATAGACCGATTCCGCAGCGGAAAATGCCCGATTCTGGTGACAAGCGATTTGGGTGCGCGCGGGCTTGATATTCCGAACATCACCTACATCGTGCAGATGGATTTTCCGTCAAACGAAGACTTTTTTATCCATCGCGCAGGAAGAACCGCCCGAGCAGGCAAAACAGGAATCAACGTGGTCATCGGCGACGAATACGAGATGCGGAAATATGCCGCTCTGGAAAAAAAACTGGGATTTGTCGTCTACCCTAAAGTCCTCTACGGCGGGAAACTGGTCAGTCCTGAAAATTTTGACGAAGATTAGCGCGGATATTTTTGAATATTGAAATCAAACGGTAATATCGGTATAATGAAAAAGATACAGATAGTTACGAGGGGATTCGTGTGTTTTTAAAAAGTCTTGACATCCATGGATTCAAATCATTCGCGGATAAAACCCATGTGGAATTTGCGGACGGCATCACCGCGCTTTTAGGTCCGAACGGTTGCGGCAAGAGCAATGTTGTTGACGCGGTAAAGTGGGTTCTGGCAGAAAACAAAGCGAAAAATTTACGCGCAGGCTCCATGGAAGACGTTATCTTCAACGGCACGGAAAGCCGTCCTCCGCTCAACATCGCCGAAGTCACGCTGACAATCAGCAATGAAAACGGACTTCTTCCGCTGGACGATTCTGAAATCGCGATTAAACGCCGTCTTTTCCGCGACGGTACGAACGAATATTTCATCAACAACCGGCAGGTAGGTCCCACGGAAATCCGACGGCTCTTTATGGACACGGGCGTGGGAAAGGCAGCCTACTCGGTCATGGAACAGGGCAAAATCGACCAGATTCTTTCAAGCAAGCCCGAAGACCGCCGCTATCTGTTTGAGGAAGCCGCAGGAATCAGCCGTTCAAAAGCAGAATGTGCCGAAGCCGAACGCGAACTGGAGCGAACCCGGCAGAATCTTGCGCAGATTGAAGTCGCTCTGGTAGAAAACAAGCGCAGTTACGAGACACTTAAAGTCCAGAGCGAAAAGACGATAAGATACCGCAAACTAAAAGAAGATATTTTCAATTTTGAACTGGATATTCAGTTGCTCAGACTGAAAGATTTTACGCAGAACAAGGCACGTCACGAGCAGTCTCTTAAAGAAGTCGAGCAGAAGCGGAACGCCGTGCAGGAAGAAATCCAGCAGATTCTTGACACACTCACTGAGAACAACGACAAAATTCAAGATTTGAACAAAAAAGCAGCATCCCTTCAGGAAGAACTGATTAAAATTCAAACAGAAAAGACGGGAAAACTAGACCTTGAAAAGCAACTTAACTTGCAGTCGGGTGTAATCAAAGAAAAAATCGGTCAATTGGAAGCGCGTAGAAAGGCGATTCAGGACAGAATCGACGACCTGAACGATGAGATTGACGAGCAGGAAGCCGATTTGCACGCAAAAACAAGGCAACTTGAAGACGTACAAAATAATATCGAGTCATTCAACAACAATATCACCACCGCTTCCAGCCAAATTGATGAGAACCGCCGCCGTGCCGATGAGAGCGCGCAAGAAATTGAGCGGCTGAGCGAAGAACGAACCCAATTCCAAAAGGAACTGACCGCAATTACCGAAGATATTGTGACAGAACTGGACGCAAAACTGCGCGATTCAGGTTTTTCATCTGCGGAAAGTGCCAAAGCAAAGGACGAGTTGATTCACGCCATCGGAAAACTGCGCGTCTATGCCGACGGACGCAAAAATATTTTCTCTGACTTCGCGGCAATTTCAGGTCACTCAGAAAACGAATGTACCCAGTTTGCAAAAGATGCCGTTTCCGCGCTGGAAGAAATCGGCTCGCTCATCAAAAATATTGAGAGCGCGGTAGAAAACTATGCCGCCACCATGCCCACATTCATCGATGAATTCCTGTCTCCAGAAGGTATCATCACCAAAAAGCGCGAGATTGACAATAAAATCAATCAGAATGCACAAAAAATCCTGACGATTCAGGAGCGTATTTCTGATTACCGTACCCAAAATACTGACCTTGCTGAAAAAATTGACGAATACAAGGAAACGCTTTCAAAACTGCGCATAAACGAAGGCACAATGCGGGCTCAAATTGACGCGGCAAAGCAACAGGCAGACAATCTCCGTCGCTCACTCTCCAACGAGCAGAACACGCTCCGCCAGACCGAAGACGACTTGTACGCAGAGCAAAAGCGTCAGGAAGAATTTGACGAGCAGATTTCCGAGATTCAGACCGCACTTGCGCAGATTGAGGAACGCGGACGGGAATGTGTCAAAAATATCAGCGGTGTAAACGATGAGATTGACAAATGCAATTCCAGCGTGAGCGGCAAAAAGACTGCCCTGCAAAAAAAGCAGGAAGAGCAGTCAAAATATCAGGGTCAGTACGAAAAACTCACGCTGGACTTAGTAACGAACGAAAACGACATCAAAAACATCAAGCAGAATTTTATCGACACCCATTCGCGCGATTTGATGGAATTTGAAGAGCGTATGTACAAAATCACTACGCCAATTCCCGTTATCCGCGAAAAATTGAACGAAGCGCGCGAAGATTTGAAGTCGCTCGGTCAGGTGAACTTGATGGCTCCCGAAGAATTTAGCGAGCAGAAAGAACGCTATGAGAAATTGCAGGCGAGTTTTGACGACACCAACAAATCGCTGGAAAACCTCATCCGCGTTTCTGAGGAAATCAAGTCAAAGTCCACGGAAATGTTCTTGGACACCTACAACAAAATCAAAAAGAATTTCCACAATATGTTCCGCCGTCTCTTTGTAGGTGGCCGCGCAGAATTGCGTCTTGTTGACCCGCAGAACGTACTGACCAGCGGAATTGATATTCTTGCCCAGCCGCCGGGAAAGAAAATGGAGAACATAGGTTTGCTCTCTGGCGGTGAAAAAACGATGACGGCGGTTGCCCTGCTCTTTGCGACCTATCAGGTGCGCCCCTCACCATTCTGTCTTTTGGACGAGATTGACGCGGCTCTGGACGATAAAAATGTCTCCAGTTTCGTACAGGCATTACGTTCCTTCGCAAAACTGTCGCAGTATATTGTCATCACGCACAACAAAAAAACCGTTATGGGCGCACGGACGATGCTTGGCGTAACCATGGAAGAAAGCGGCGTAAGCAAAATCATCACGATGCGCCTTGATCAGGAGCCGATTAAGGACGATTTTGACGATGCAGAAGAATTTATAGAGGAAGACGTTGCGCCAGAAGCCGATGTGTACATTCCCCCACGTCCTGCAAAACGCATTCACAATCCCGATGGCACGATTACCGATCCCGAAATTGAACTGCGTAAGTTAGCCGCAACGAAAGCAAAAGCGGACGCAAAGGCAAAACTAGAGGCGGAAAAACAGGCGGAAGCGCTGGAAAAAGCCGCCCACGAAGAAGATAAAAAGGCGATGGAAGGCATAAGCTGATGGATTTTGACAATCTCGGAGAAAACGTAAGAGATTTTATTCACGAAAAACCGCTCATCGCAACCCTTATTGGCATTTTTGCGCTGTTCTTTTTTACTGCGCTCATAATCATTGTAATTCAGACTTCAAAGCCAAAGACTCCTTCGCAAACATTCCGCAAAGACCCGTTCACCGCAGACGCAAAATTATTGATTCCTGCCGCACCCGAAATTGAAAAAGACTATTACCCTTCCCGCGAAGCCAAAAACACATGGACGGAAAAAGATATTGAGCCGTGGTTCACCAAGCCCGATGGCGAAACATTGAAAAATTTGGAATCCGCAAACGACAAGATTATTTCCGACATAACAGGAGCCGCGCCATGAAAAAAAAGATAGTTTTCGCGCTTGGATTCGCGCTTTTTTTAGCCTCCTGTGCCTCTACCCCGAAGAACGAACCTGTAGCCGAACCAACCGAAACCACCACGCAAATTACCGCAGATAATCAGCCGCACGCAGATACACGCGAAGCAGATACGGAAAATTCTTCTGAAAATATCACGCCTGCTGAAAGCATGGAGCATAATCCGCAGTCAAACGCAGATGTTGCCGCCGAAGATACTGAAAACATCGGAGATTCCACGCCTACCGAAGACAGTTCAGCACCGTCCGCTGAAAACACTGCGCCAGATTCCGAAGACGAAGTGCTGGAGCGCGTTGAGATTGACGATATTCTTCCGAGCGAGGAAGTAAAACAGGCATTTGAGGAAGTCTCTGCGCCATCTGCCACAGCGGAACCAACGGTGATTGACGCACCAGAAGAAGAAATACTGATTGACCCAAATGCAACGAACAGTCTTGCGGAAACAGAGGCAGACGCACAGGGAACAACGCCAATCCAACAGCCGACCGAAAATCATACGGTCACAGAACGTCAAACCGCCACAGACATTCGTAGCGGAAGCGCAACGAGCGAGACTTTCACGAAGACAAACAGTACGCAACCAAAACCCGCGCAGACAATATCTGAGGCAAATTCACGCGGAAAATATGCGAACGAAACGACAGAAACGCTAAAAACAAACGAGACTCTTCCCGTTACGCAGAACACACCGCTTGTCGCGCAAACAGGAACGCAATCTACGGCGCAGGGCGGACAGAATCAGCGGGCAGACACCGCAACGGAGCAGAATCCGCTGACGAGCGACAAACAGATGTCTGATTCAACGGCAGAGGAAGCAGAAACGAGCGATTCTGTCATTCCGCTTGAAAAACAGACGGTCACGCCATCGCGGTCAATGACCATCAAAAACAACCAGTACCTTGACATTATCTATCCTGGAAGTGGCTGGGTATACCTTGGCGAGGCAGAAGAAAACCGTGACCAGAAAAAAAATCCGCTGTTCAGTTACTTCGGGCGCAAACTGGGAACGGCAGACACCACCTTTACGCTCCGTTCGCGCAAACCTGGAAAAACGCTGCTTCACTTCTACAAAAATGACGCGCTCACCGGGCAATACATTGATGATTACCTTGAAGTGACCATAGAAAACGAAAGCGCAAAAGCGGGAGTTCGTGCAACTGCACCCGCATATTCAGAAGCCGTACCACCAAAGCCGACACGACAGACGCGGGAATCCTATGAAAACATCGTCTCCACGGAGGCTGACGAAAACAATTCAACTGCACACACCGCCTCCCCTGCTTTGTCATCGGGCGCACAATTTCGCTCATCTGATAGCCAGACAAATCAAAGTCGGTCATCAAACGAAGCAAGCACAATGGATTCTCCCCAGAACGCATCTTCAGTCATTCCTGCGGTGGAAGACAAAGGCGTAAAAACGGTCATTCAGACCACAGAATCAGCACCAGAAGGAGACGCAAAGACAATTACCGGCGCACCAGCATATTCTGGAACAACGGGAAAAAATGCAAGCGACAGTTCTTCAGCCACGGTAAGCCCGCAGGAAACGGAAAAAAACAGCGGACTTGATTTACTGGAACAGGCAAAACGCTCTTATGCCGCCAAGCAGTACGAAACCGCGCTTGACCAGGTTCAGCGGTATCTACAAGATGCAACCACAAAAATTGACGAGGCATTATATCTGCAAGGTCAGGTATTGGAAGCGGAATCCAGCATAAAAAGTATCCGCTCGGCAATCGATTCTTACGAGTCGCTTACCAAAAACTATCCGATGAGTCCGCTCTGGGGAAAGGCAAACAACCGCATCATTTATTTGAAGCGTTTTTATATTGAAATAAGATAACATAGGAGACGTGATAAAAAATGAAAAAAACATCACTTATTCTGGCACTGGGAACAGCACTGCTCTGTTTCGTTTCTACTTCGTGCATCATGCGGCAATATCCCGCAAGCAAGCGTACAGTCAGCGTCAGGGGAACAGGCTCTATTCCCGTGGAAGCAGACCGCGCGATTATCGTGCTTTCGGTCATCACAACGGCAAAAGATGCGGGAACGGCGGCAAGCCAGAACGCAGACAAAATGAACAAAGTACAGGATGCCGTTATTGCTGCGGGAGGTTCACGCGAAAATATTTCCACCGAAAACTACACGATTTATCAGGAATATGACTACGTAAAAGACCGCCGTGTGCCAGGGGAATACCGCGTATCAAACCAAATAAAAGTATATCTGAAAGACAAATCTCTTGCGAGTACGGTTATTGATGCGGCAATCAAGGCTGGCGCAAATTCACTTTCCTCTCTCTCTTTCTCTGTCTCAAATCCGGAACTGGCAATCAAACAGGCGCGTACCCTAGCCGTTCAAAATGCGCAGGAAGCCGCGAATCTGATTGCAGGAACAACTGGTTCAGAACTGGGCAAAGTGCTTAAAATTGACGAGGTGAACAACGATTACGCTGCGCCAATGGCAAAAATGTATGGAAACACAATGTATGAGTCGGCGGCTACGGCAGATTCTGAGACTCCTGTTCAAAGCGGCAAAATCAATTTTACCGTCACTGTAAACGCAACTTTTGAATTGAAATAAAAATACGAAAACGATAGAATAGAAATGAAGGCTGAGAGAAATCGAAGCCACTTAAAAAAAACAGGTCATTCCGACGATACCCAATGACCACAGGAAAACAATATGCTGGATTTTAAATTTATCAAAGAAAACCTGGACGCGGTAAAACAGAATATTGTAAACCGCAATATGCAGGCGGACGCAGATGCGGTCGTCGCATTGTATGATGAGCGCACGTCACTCACTACTGAATTGCAGACCTTGCAACAGAAGCGCAATGAAAACGCGGCGGCAATGAAGCAGAAACTCGACAACGACACCCGCCAAAAATACATCGCCGAAGGAAAGGCTCTCAAAGACAAAATTGCCGACATGGAGAAAAAACTTTCCGAAACCGAGGCAAAACTAGAGGAAGCCGGCCGCCAGATTCCGAACATGGCGCATCCCGATGTTCCCGTGGGAAAAGTCGATACTGAGAACCTTGAAGTAAAAAAAGTCGGCACACCGCGAAAATTCGCATTCAAACCAAAAGACCACGTGCAGCTGGGCGAATCACTGGATTTGATTGACTTTGACCGTGGCACAAAAGTTTCGGGACAGAAATTCTACTATCTCAAAAACGAGGCGGTTTTCCTTGAAGAAGCGTTGATTATGTATGCGCTCAATATTCTTCGCAAGCACGGCTTTACCACATTCATCACGCCAGATGTTGCCCGCGAAGAGATTTTAAAGGGAATCGGCTTTAATCCGCGTGGAAACGAAAGCAATGTGTATGCGATTGAAGAAGAAGGCACATGCCTTGTCGCTACAGCAGAAATCACGCTTGGCGGCTACCATTCAGATGAAATTCTTAAAAAAGAGAGTCTTCCCCTCTTCTACTGCGGACTTTCCCACTGTTTCAGGCGCGAAGCAGGCGCGGCAGGTCATTTCAGCAAGGGCTTGTACCGTGTGCATCAGTTTGACAAGGTGGAGATGTTCGTATACTGCCTTCCAGAAGACAGCGACAAGATTCATGAAAAACTGCGCCTGATTGAAGAAGAAATTTTCGAAGGCCTTGGCTTGCCATTCCGCGTGGTCGATACATGTACGGGTGATTTGGGTGCGCCAGCCTACCGCAAATGGGATTTGGAAGCGTGGATGCCAGGACGTGCCACCGCAGAAAGCCCCGACGGAGACTACGGCGAAGTTACCTCAACTTCAAACTGTACCGACTATCAGGCGCGCCGTCTGAACGTAAAATATCACGATGATGACGGAAAGAACAAGTATGTTCACATGCTGAATGGTACGGCAGTTGCGGTAGGGCGCGCGATGCTTGCGATTTTTGAGAACTATCAGAATGAGGACGGCTCTATTACCGTTCCGCCCGCTCTTGTTCCGTTCTGCGGCTTTGAAAAAATCGGTCCCAAGAAAGAAATTGCAGACCCCGTATATCATACGGTAAAAAAATAGGCTGTAGTATGGGTGAAAAAAATACGAACACACGCGGAATTTTTCTTCTGCTCTTCTTTTTGAGTGCGATTGCCGTTGGGGTCATCCTAAAACTGACGGCTTCGGTAGTAATTCCTGTTGTTGTGTCCGTATTGCTTTCACTTGTATTCTACCCGATTGTCAAACGTCTGCACGAAAAACTGCATTTTCCATGGTGGCTTGCAATTGCAATTGTGTTTGTGCTGTTTTTTGCTATTTTCTTTTCGATGGCGAATATCTTAACGTCGGGAATTGCTTCTATCCTTGAGTCACTTCCTGCCTACGAAGCGCGTCTGAACGCCATTTATGCAAAGATTGCCGACAAACTTAATGTCGCCGTGGATAATGACATGACTTTCGTAGAGAATATGTGGAGTCACATCTCAATCCGCAACACCGTGGGAAAATACGCGCTCTCATTCACGAACATCGCCTATAATTTCACTCGGAATCTGCTTCTGGTCGTACTTTTTTCCATTTTTCTTCTTGCAGAGATGAATTCCACCAAGGAAAAAATCCGGCTTGCGTTCAAAGAAGATAATGACGAAAAAGAAACCACGGACGAAGAAAATGCCGCCGCAAAAACGATTCCTGTTCCGCAACGGGAAATAAATGACAACCGCGTAAAACGGATTGTTCACAATATCGTAGAGGATGTGACACGCTACATTTCGATTAAATTCATCATGTCCGTGGCAACAGGCGTTTTAGTCACCGTTGGGTTGCTTATCGTCCACATAAAATTTCCGCTGGTCTGGGGTTTTTTAGCATTCATACTCAATTTTATCCCGACATTCGGCTCAATTATTTCCGGCTTGCTGACCGTTTTGTTCGCGCTCGTGCAGTTCTATCCATCATGGGGAACGATTATTTACGTTGCGATTTTAATGCTTGCCATCAACATGAGCATCGGCAGTATCATTGAGCCTCGTGTACAGGGGCAAAATCTGGGCATATCTCCTTTTATCATTTTGGTCAGTTTGTCGCTGTGGGGCTGGATGTGGGGATTTGTCGGTATGCTGATTGCCGTTCCGATTATGGTAATTATCAAGATTATCTGTGAGAATATTTCTTATCTAAAGCCGATTGCCATTCTTATTGGCGGAAAACCAAAAACCGAAAAATAGGCGCGAATGCCGCTATCTTTGAGGATTGCAAAAATCATACAGATAGCGAACGTCCTCTTCTTTTATAGACGTATATTTGCACACCGCACAAAGTTTTTTTTCATCATTGTCTGCGAATATTTGCTCTACCATGCATGTTACGTACACCTCGCGTTCTTTAAGTGGCTTCGGAAGCGGAAATCCCAGTTTGAGCGCGTATTCCGCCCCCTGAGCGAACGCAATCGTTTTTTTATCCGTACCGAACACAATTCGCTCATGGTCGATGTACAGAACCGTGGGCGGAACGATTATCCCTTGCAAAGCCACATTTTCCGCACTTTTGTGCGCAAGATAGCGACAGACAGGAATCAAGATAAGCCTGTTTCCGATAGATGCGCCGCTGTTTCTTGTAGCCTCAACGGCTTTTTCAAGATATACCTTCGCGTTCTGCGCATCGTTTTCATCCACATCGCTCCATTTTGGCTGGGAAAAAAGGCGGTAGTTCTCATCAAACTGACAGTCGATATGCAGGTCTCCGTCTTTTTGCCGCAAGGCATAATACAAAATCGCAGAAAACGGATGATGATGAATCTCTGCTTCTTCCGTTACCCGCTGAATTGCCGCAGGAATGACAATAGCCGGTCCTGACGACACTTTTTTCATTTTGGTAACAAAATACAAGCCGATTTTATTAAAATAAAACTGAACCCTTACGTCTTTTCCGTCAAACGACTTGATGTTCTCCGGGGGATTTTTGAGCAGAATAATTCCCTGGTCAAGCACCGTCATTTGCTCCGCCCGCAACGCGACAGGAAAAATGCGGCTGGAATCCGATTTGATTTTTTCTTTTTCGCCCTCAGAACTGCCCGACTCTTCCACAGGAGTAACCGTAATCGGCGTATTGCCATCAATCAAGTATTGCAGAACCAACTGGCGTTCAATGCCGGATAGTTCACTTCCCGCCATTTTTTTGCTCCGCTTTCAGTATTTGCAATTCATCGATTTTCCATTCGTTACGTTCTTTCGTCAAAAAAATCAGGATATCGGCAGAACGCTCCTTACCTGTAAAGCGCACGGGGATTTCGTACATTGTTCCCGTCACATACGGCTGGCCGTAAAAATAGGAATCGTAAAACGTGAATGAATTTTCGTCCGCCTTTTCAGCAGATAGCGCATCGGAATCAGATTTTGCTGGAGAATCATCTGTTTTTGCAGAAGAGCCATCGGATTTTGCAGACGATGAATCAGCAGATTCGGCAGCCGGCGCATCGGCATTTTCCTCTGGCTTAACCAACTGCATATCCTCATAAAAAAGCGCGAGCTGATACAGACAGCCACTTGCCATATAAGAATCTGCATTCTGCGCCTTGTTAATCGCATCGCAAAAAGAGGTAAGCACGTCGCGCACTTCGGGGATGATAAGCGTCGTATCAAGAGAGCCAAAATCCGCAAGGAAAGGATAGACAGGCACAACATCATGCTCTTCCCCACCCGCAATGACAGAGAGCGGAGAAAGCGCGACACCACGGGCAATCCCCTCTTTGGAAGAAATGGTTGCGGTCAGACGGTCGGCTTCCAACTCCCCTGTCCACAAAACATCCGCCGCCATTTCTGCCGTAAGTTCACGCAAAGTCTGCTCGTCATCTTCCGCTCGTTTTCCCTGCTGAATATTTGAACACGAAAAGAATGCGGTCGTAAACGTAACGGCAAAAAGAGAAAAAAACAACTGTCCAAGGCGCGCAGATTTTTTGCACATAATGCCTAAATAGTATAGTACATTTTGAAAAAAAAAGATATACTTAAACTATCTTTTTATACAAATTCGGGGGACAAATATGGCGCTTACACTTGCCGAAAAAATCTTGCAGGAACATATCGTTCCAGACGCATGCTCAGAAACGGAATTCAAAAAAGGAATGCCCATTGAGCGCGGCAAAGACATCGCAATTAAAATCGACCAGACGCTCACACAGGACGCTACAGGAACCATGGCATACCTTCAGTTTGAGACAATCGGCATTCCGCGCGTAAAGACGGAAGTAAGCGTGTCATACATTGACCACAACACACTGCAGACTGACTTCAAGAACATGGACGACCACCGCTATCTGCAGTCCATCGCCGCAAAATACGGACTCTATTTCAGCCGGGCAGGAAACGGTATCTGCCATCAGGCTCATCTGGAACGCTTTGGCAAGCCCGGAAAGACTCTGCTGGGTTCAGACAGCCACACGCCCACTGGCGGCGGTATCGGTATGATTGCCATTGGCGCGGGCGGACTTGACGTTGCGGTTGCCATGGGTGGCGGCGCATTCCACACGCCAATGCCCAAGATTTTTGGCGTAGAATTGACCGGTCAGCTCAAAAAAGGAGTTTCCGCAAAGGACATCATCCTTGAAGTGCTGAGACGTGAAAGCGTAAAAGGCGGCGTAGGTGCAATCTACGAATATTATGGCGAGGGAGTTTCCACGCTTACCGTTCCCCAGCGCGCTACCGTCACAAACATGGGCGCGGAACTGGGTGCAACCACATCTATCTTCCCCTCTGACGAATCAACCAAACGTTTTTTGGAGTCAATGGGACGAGGCTCTGACTGGACGGAACAAAAGGCCGACCAAGGCGCAGTCTACGACAAGGTTATCAAAATCAATTTAAGCGAATTACAGCCCCTTGCCGCCTGCCCCCACTCCCCTGACGCGGTAAAGGCAGTTTCCCAACTTGCAGGAAAGCCTGTCACGCAGGTTGTCATCGGCTCTTGCACCAACTCATCTCTGGACGATTTGGAAAGCGTTGCGGCAATCGTTAAGGGAAAGCACATCGCTCCCGGCGTGGAAGCAGGCATTGCCCCGGGAAGCCGCGCCACTCTTTTGATGGCAAACAAGGCCGGCATTCTGGGAGACTTGATTGAGGCGGGCTTCCGTATTCTGGAAAGCGCATGCGGTCCCTGTATCGGCATGGGATTCGCCCCCAACAGCGAGGGTGTCTCTCTGCGTACATTCAACAGAAACTTTAAGGGAAGAAGCGGCACGGCAGACGCAAATGTCTATCTGGTTTCTCCAGAGACCGCAGCGGCTTCCGCAATCACCGGGGTATTCACCGACGTAACCACCTTGCAGTACACCGATCCCGCATACGAAACAGGCGTGCGCCTAAGCCTTTTGAACGGCGGCGACAAGCGTCTGTCTCTGGCTCAGGTACAGGGTTTTGCCACCGATGGCGGTATGCTGATTCCGCCGCTTTCAGAAAAAGATTCCGCTCAGGTGGAAATCTTGCGCGGGCCGAACATCAAGCCCTGTCCGCCCTGCCGAGAAGCCGCCGACACCCTCTCCTTTCCAGTGCTGCTCAAAGCGGGTGACAATGTTTCTACTGATGACATCATGCCGGCGGGAACAAAGGTGCTTCCCTTCCGCTCAAATGTGCCTGAAATCAGCAAATTCACTTATGAAAGAATCGACGCGGACTTCTACAAACGCGCCGAAGAAACAAAATTTGGCGGCTGCTTTGTGGTGGGCGCGGAAAACTTCGGTCAGGGCTCTAGCCGTGAACACGCCGCATTAGGACCAATGTATCTGGGTGTGCGCGCAGTCATCGTAAAGAGTTTTGCCCGCATTCACAAGGCAAACCTGATTAACTACAACATCATTCCGATTACCTTTGCAAATCCTGCGGACTATGACAAAATCAGTCTGGGCGACACGCTTACGCTTTCAAACATCACAAAATCTCTCACAGATGGCAGTCCGTTTGAGATTACCGTCAAAGGCAAAAACGGCGAAATCAAGATTGAAGGCGTAAACGATTTGGCAAAACGTAGCCGCGACATTCTGCTTGCAGGAGGACTTGCCGCATACACGCGCAAAGGCGGAAACTAAACAGTCTCAAAGACGGAAATAAAAACTTGCAGTCATAAAAAAACTGTGGTAAACTGTAATAAGAATATATCTTGGAGTGTGGAATATGCATGTACATAATATCATGGAAGAAATTGTTGTTCAGCGTATCAATGGACTGTACGACCAAGTAAAGAAAAGCAACTCGGCATGGCTTTCCTGTGACTGCGAAAACTGCCGTATGGATACCATCAGTTATGTATTGAATCGCATTGCTCCAAAATATATCGTCTCTGGACGCGGGGCAACTCATTCTATCTCAACGATGGAAGACAATCAGATTCGCGCCGACATTGATGCCCTTGGTCTGGAAGGAATCCGCATTGTCAGCACAACCAAGAGACCGTATCATCAATTCGCAAAAAAAGAAGTCCGTATCGAAACGCCCACGCCGGTATTCAACATGCCTACCTTTATGGGAACAATTCTTGACGGAACTACTTTTGAGCCACTCATAGGCGCAACCATTGTGCTGAAGCAAAACGGAGTTCCCGTCGAGATGATTGACCAGACTTGGACGAACCCTGTAAAAACATTCAAAAGCACACAGGGGTCGTATTCCTTTTGGGCAAAAGCCATTCCCGCACAAAAAGAAGGCTTAAACCAGCGTTTTGTCTTTACAGTCGAAGTCACTGCGCCAGATTACACCGATGTGAACTACACCTTTGAGGTACCTGTCGTGAGTGAATCCTCAAAGAGAACAGAGTTGAATTCTATTTTTTCTCTCAAAATCAAGGATTTAATTATGTTCAGAAGCGACATCGAAAATCCGATGGAGCAAGATGAACTATAAGGAGATTGTATGAAACGACTCCATATTTTTACCCTCGCATTGCTCGCCACATTTAGTTTGCTGACTTCTTCGTGCGAACAAATCGCAAACGCATTGGGCGTTTCCAGTAAACCAGAACTCAGTTCAAGGGGAATATCCATAGACTCTTTGGATTCGGAGGGCATTACTTTTAAATACGATTATTCAATTTCAAACCCATATCCCGTTTCCCTGTCTATCGCAGGAATATCCGCCAAAATTGAATATGACGGTACAGACAATGTGGAGAATCCGCCTTCATTCACAGCTGCCACAAACAACGGACTATCCATCGCGGCAAATGAAAACGCATCAAACGCAATGAATTTTGTCGTTCCGTATGATACCATCCTTAATTTTGTAAATATTGTCCAAAGTCTGTCGGGAAAGACATCGCTTCCCTTTGCAGTGCAAGGCAATATAACGCTCGATTTAAGCGCGGTCGGACTTTCTAACCTTACCCTGCCCATTCCAAAACTTTCGGTTGCCATACCAGTATTCAAGCCGAAATTAAGCGTGAATACGGATTCGGTACAGTTTGACACCAGCAATATCTCCCTTGCAAATGTAACTACAGCACTCGGACTTGCAGTTATTAGCGACCCCAGTATTCTGACAGATATTACCAGTGGAAAAGCCAGTTCTGCCGCCGTAAACGCCCTGCAAAAAACAAATTTAAACGTCGGTTTGAATTTTAACCTTGATGTGGCAAAAGAAGGAACCGCGCCGTGGAATTTCGCCGTTAATACATGCGGTCTAACAAGTACCGACGGCAGTTCACTCGCAAACGTTTCTCCAGATAGCAGCACAAGCACAATTTCCTCGGAAAGCGGCTCTGTTCCTATGTCCGCGACAATCAGCGCGTCAAATGCAGCCGCATACATCATTCAACTGATAGGTAAAAATGCCAAAAATCCTACGTTTGTATTGAACAGCGCGTTATCTTTTCCCGAACTTCAGCAATATGGAATGAACATACCGCTGAACTACAGTTATGAGTTGCCCATAAACTAAAAAACATCAGATTTTGCGATGATTTGCCATTCGCATGGTTGACACAAAATCTGAATTCTGCTAGGATGATTTTACTTTGCGGACGGTTAGCTCAGTTGGTAGAGCCCCTGGTTTACACCCAGGTTGTCGGGAGTTCGAGTCTCTCACCGTCCATTTTTTTATTCACTCACCTTTTAGCCGCGCGTCAAGTTTTTCCCTTGTGCTGTTCATGTTGTAGTCAAAAAGCGAATATTCCAGCGCGTTTATGTTTCGGATAAAAGCGATATACCGTGTGGCGGGGAGAATTTTTTCCGCCTCTGCCAAAAGTCGCTCACATTCATTTTTGTTTTTTTCTTCAAAATAAATCTGCGAAAGATTGATGTTACCATAGTAGCGTTCATAGTCATTTGCGGCATAAGCGAGCGCATCAGAAAAAAACTGCTTTGCCTTCGATTTGCTTCCGCCGCCGATTCCCGGCGCATAATAATACCAGAAACCTGACAGCATGAGGGCAAAAGACATCTGCGGATTTTTTTCTACCACAACGGCATAATCTTTTTTTTCCTGCAAGCCAAGGGAGATGGCATCGGAGCGTTTAAGGAACTGCATCATGGAATTGATGATGTCCGCGCTTGTCATGATAAACCACGGATTCAACTCCGTTAGATTATATTTTGCGCGGTAATCGCAGATTTTTTCGTATTGCGGACGAAGGATTCCTTCCATTTTCGGCGAATGCATATCCTTTTCATATACACAATTGTATTCTGCAGTGGCAAGCATATTGGTACAGGTAAGGTTCGCTTCCTCACTAAACGTGCTGATTAATTCTTTATGCGCGGTGCGATATGCTTGCACGGCGGCAATTGCTCCGTCCGATGTGGCAGATGTACGGAGCGACAATCGAAACGAAAGCAAGTCCTGAATGAACTGGTTTTCTGCGGCGGTAAAATCTGCAGCAGACGCAACAGAAAAAAAAGTCGCAACGAGCAGTGCTGTAAAAAACATTTTTCGCTTCATACATAAAAGCATAATTGAAACCCGAACAAAACGCAAGGGATTGGAGCCCCGAAGTTGCCGCTTGCGGCAATGAGCGTGAGCGAAGGGCGAAAAGCCCGGCGGCGAAGCCGATGCGCCCAAAATTGCATCAAGAATATTTCTAATGACAAAGAGCGAATATTGTGCTAAAATTGAAAGACAATGAGTTTAACAACTGCCAAGCCCGAAATCCCTATTTTCTTTGCAACGGACGACAAGTACGTGCCTTTTTTGGCGGTCGCAATGACTTCTCTTTTGGCGAATGCTTCACAGGATTATTTCTATAGAATTTATGTGCTGACAACCAGTTTGAAGCGTGAATATGCGGAGAAATTGCGCTTGATTGTGAAGGATTGTGCGCCTGACTCGGCTTCATTGGATTTTGTCTCGCTTCGGGAAGAAATGGAAAAGTCGCAGGGTACATTCCATCTGAGGCATTACTATTCGCGTGAGACGTATTGCCGCATTTTCATTCCGCGATTTTTTCCCCAGTACAAGAAAGTGCTGTACCTTGACTGCGACATTGCGGTAACGGGGGACATTTCGGAACTGTACAACACGGATATTGGCGACAATCTGGTGGCAGCCGCGCCCGAAGAAGTGATGTCTGATTTTGGTGTGTTCGGCACGTATGTGGAAAAGGCTTTGGGAATCAGCCGCAACAAATACTTCAGCGCGGGAATTCTTTTGATTAATGCCGACTTGTACCGCAGGGAAAACATCGAGGGCAAATTCATTGACTTGATAAACCGTTTTGTGTTCCGCGTGACACAGGACGAGGACTATCTGAACGTACTGTGCAAGGACAGGGTAAAATGGCTTCCCGTGGACTGGAACAAATCGGCATACAGGGTGGAAGGAAAGGAAAAATTTGATTCCAAGCGGCTCAAGATAATCCATTACAAAATCAACTGGAAGCCGTGGCATTACGACAGGATTCTGTACGAGGAATACTTTTGGATGTATGCACAGCAGACTTTCCTTTACGATGTGATTCTCAAAATCAAGGCCGGGTATACGGATGACTTGCAGAAGCGCGACCAGATTCAGTTTGAGGAACTGTCGAAGATGGCGGAAGAAGATGCTGTTGATCCAAACAACTATTACAATACGATGATGCGTGAGCAGAAAAAAACGCATAATTGTCATGAATGGAACGGCAGGTGACGGAATATGATTGAAGAGACGAAGATTGAAAAAGATCCCGGTCGCGTGGCAATCGTAGAAAAAATCGCGCAGTTTGAGCGTGAGGAAAGATGGCACGAGGACGTGGAGGACGATCCGCCTACCATTCCGCTTGCGCCCGACAAGGTGGACTACCTGAACAAAAAACTTTCCAGCAAATTCTGGATGAAATTCGCAAACATGCTTGCTCGGCATCACATCAATACGCTTATCAAAAACAGGCAGCTGATTATCAAGGAAGTGCGCGGACTGGAAACCTACATTGCGAACAAGCGGGTTGGCGCGGTGATTACCTGCAACCATTTCAATGCGTTCGACAATTTTGCCGTGTACAAGGCGATTGAAAAGCACGTGTGGCACAAGGAATTGGTGAAAGTCTGCCGCGAGGGAAACTACACGAATTTTCCCGGCTTTTACGGCTTTTTGTTCCGTCACTGCAACACGATGCCCCTTTCCAGCAATGTGTCCACGATGAAAAAATTCATGGACTCGGCAAAATGGTATCTTGCCCATGGGCGGCAGATTTTGATTTACTCGGAGCAGGCGATGTGGTGGAATTACCGTAAGCCGCGCCCGCTGACCAATGGAGCCTACAAGATTGCGGCGGAAAGCAACGCGCCAATCATGCCGTTTTTCATCACGATGGAAGACAGCGATTTAATCGGCGCGGATGGATTTCCCGTGCAGGAGTATACGGTTCACATTCTGCCGCTCATCTATCCCAAGCCGGAACTGTCCGTGCGCCAGAATGCGGAGTTCATGAAAAACGCAAACTACGAGGCGTGGAAAAAACTCTATGAAGAGACCTACGGATGCCCGCTGGAATACGCGGCGGCAAACTGATGGACGGTGGTTGAGCAAAGTCGAAACCACGCATAGCGCAATTACCGAAAAAACTGATGGCAGACGAAAGAAAGATAATCTATTACACTGATGAGCTGAACGATGAATTTTCCACAATGAAAATCACGCCGATTCCGATTGACGAACATTATGATTACGGCTCGAATTCATTCTGGTGGTGGTGCAAGCGGTTCTTTTTTTACCGTGTGTTTGCCATGCCGATTGCGTGGTGCTACCTCAAGCTGAAGTACCGCCACAAAATTGTGAACCGCGCGGTGATGAAGCCGTATCGGAAGGGCGCATACTTCATCTTTGGGAATCACACGAATATCCTGTGCGACCCGCTGGTGCCGACGTTTGTCTGCCTCCCGAAAGGCGTTTTTGTCGTCGTGCATCCGAACAATGTTTCCATTCCGCACATCGGGCAGAAAATGCGGCTTTTGGGCGCGCTTCCGCTTCCCGACAATTTTGCCGCCACAAAGAATTTTATGCGCACGATGGGAATGCGCGTTGAGTCAAAAAGCGCAATCTGCATTTACCCTGAAGCGCACATCTGGCCGTTCTACACAAAAATCCGCCCCTTTGGCGACGCGGCGTTCAAATATCCCGTGCAGTACAAAACGCCGGTGTTCTGCTTTACGAACGTGTACCAAAAACGCCGCTTCTCAAAGACACCGCGAATGCTTACCTACGTGGACGGTCCTTTTTTTGCCGATGAGACGCTTTCTTCAAAAGAACAGCGCAAGGTTTTGCGGGACGCGGTGTACGAAAAAATGTGTGGGCGGGCTAGGCTGAACACGGTGGAATTGATTCAATATGTAAGGAAAGACACGATTGCAACGGGGGCTACCACGGTTGCAAGTGCCATGACAGGTACAACAGGGGCGGACACGACCTCTGAGGAAAAGGCTTGCGAGGGGGAGAGAAAATGAGAACGATTTTGTTCTGCGGAAATACAAAGGTTTTTGACGGTGTGCTGACCACAATGCTTTCTGTTTTGAAACGGACGGGCACAGCAGAGCCTTTCCAGTTCATATTGTTTACGATGGACGTTTCGCACATAAAGCCTGAGTATACTCCCATGACGGACAGACAGGTTGCTTTTTTTGACGGCGTGGCAAAATCCTATAACCGCGAAAACGTATTCCGAAAAATTGACGTGACGGATTTGTATCACAAGGAATTTGACGGCTCTCCCAATGAGCAGTGCTATTGCTCGCCGTACACATTGATTCGTCTGTTTGCAGACCTTGCTCCCGACCTGCCCGAAAAATTCCTCTACCTTGACATTGACGTGCTGTGCAACAAGGATATCACTCTGCTCTACGACACCGACATTGATGGATACGAGTACGCCGCATGCCGTGACCATTACGGGAAAATCATCCTGTTCTTCCGGCGCAAGTTTATCAACGCTGGCGTGATTTTGTTTAACCTTGCGGAATGCAAGAAGACAGGGCTTTTTAGGAAGAGCCGCGAGCAGATTAAGAACCGCAAGCTTTTGTTTGCGGACGAAAGCGCGATTATTTTGAGCACCATGAGGCAGAAGATTTTGAGCCAGCGGTTCAATGACCAGAAATTCTTGTACAGGAACACGGTCATCCGCCATTTTTCAAAGCGACTCTTCTGGCTTCCCTACCCGCATGTTGCGAACATAAAGCAGTGGAAGATTGCGCAGGTGCACAAAAAATTCGGCTACGAATGTTTTGACGACATTTTGTACGAATACGTGTACCTGAAAGAAAAATTCGCGCGGGAGAATTAGGCGCAAGTGCCCCCCAGGCGCGCGGACATCTGCAAATGGACGCGCATACGCGAAGGGGTTGGCTAGATGTCCGTGCCCTGTTTTTCCGCTTCTTCCGCTGATTCCGCGCTCTTTTCGTCTTCTGCGGGCGCAAGTTTTGTGGAAAAATACGCCATTGCCGCACCGCCAATCACACAGAGTACGCAGACAACCGCCATACCCGCGCCCGTGACTGTCCTGAATCCAGGGAACAGATTGATTGCCGAGCCACAGAGCAAGCCGAAAATGACCGCGTAGGTGTGGTTGGGGGCTTTTTTCAAGAGGTGTTTTACCAGTTGCGCGCCACAAAGCAAGCCAATCAGTACGCCCGCCCCATTGGGTAGCAGCAGAATGAGCGCGTGGAAAGTCTGGCTCGGCACAAAGAGCGCGGGAATGCTTTTCATCACGATGGGGTACACACCCAGAATCAGCATGAGGAGCGAGCCTGAAATGCCGGGCACAATCATTGCCACTGCGCCCACAAGCCCCGCGAAGAAAATGCGTCCTGCAAGCGGAGCAGTCCATTCGGGCAGGTCTGCCGTCATGCCGGCCGTCTTGTCGCCACCGCCAAATTTTACTTCCAGATAGGAGAACGTGAGCAAAAGCGCAAGTCCTGCCAGTGCGCAGACCGTCACGGAAATCGCTTTTCCCGCGCCTATTTTTTCGCCGTCAGCAGTTTTTGTCATGTATGCAAAGAGCATGGGAATGCTGCCAAGAATCAGGCCGGTGAAGAAATAGTTTGTCTGCACGGGAAAATTGGTGTACAGCACGGTAATCAGTTTGCTGAAAATCAGCACTCCGCTTGCCATGCCCGTCAAAAGCGGCACAACGAAACGCCAGTTTGCCTTCAGTTTCTTGAGGTTCAGGGTAATTGCGTTTACGAATTTGTCATAGATATTAAAAACGACAGCCAAAGTGCCGCCTGAAACACCGGGAATCACGTTTGCCATTCCAATGACAATTCCAATTAACAAAAGTCTGATAATGTCCATATATACCTATTATAAACCGATAAAAAGACATGCGCAATGCCTGAAATACCAGCGAAACCACTTGATAAGCAGAATGTTTTTGTATTATAATACCAACATTCGGAACGTAGCGCAGCTGGTAGCGCGCTTGGTTTGGGACCAAGATGTCGCAGGTTCAAATCCTGTCGTTCCGACTAAAGAAAAATCTTTCACCTTAGCATACAAAGCATTCTGAGGTAGAAAGATTTTTTGATACACGAAGCAGGATTTGAAACGGAGCGCGATTCCGAGCAGGTGCGAGGAAATCAATCGCGCGTAGGCGGGTCGCAAGACCAAATCCTGTCGTTCCGACTAAAGAAAAATCTT
>JAFSJX010000092.1 GCA_017449285.1 Treponema sp. | reverse complement strand
TGTTAGCGGCGGAAATTTTAGCCACTGAAACGGCGGCAATAAGAACCAATTTTGCGGCGGAATCAGTGAGCCAAATTCTGGCGAAATAAAAAGCCATTACATTTTTCTTTAAAATCCTTTACACTGTATGTGACCAACAACTCAGTGAAGGAGGATTATGAAAGAAATATTAGGTAATGGCTTGGATACTATTGTATCACAAGCGCTGCAAAAAATGAAAGAGGAACAGGGTGAATCTTTTCGTATTGAAACGGTAAACCTCGCTGCACTCCAGCGTATGACCGGCATTTCACGAGGCCGTCTCAGGAGATGGAAAAGAAATCTTCTTTCGCCAGAACAATGCTCCCGAAAGAGAAAATCTATTCTGAGCGATTACACTTCTGTGCTCGACCATCTGCTTTCCTCAGGTATTAGCAATACGGTTATCTGCTTTGAACGGTTAAAACAACTTGGCTATGCCGGCGGACATACAACCGTAAAATGTTATATCCGTCAGCATAAACACCTCATTCCGGCAAAACGGAAACAGACGGCCCCGCAAGGAAACCGCGGGCGGCGTTACCGTACTTCACCCGGTGAAGCATACCAGATGGACTGGGGTTTCGTCTATGTTACAACGGATTATGGCATAGTCATAAAATGTGCCTGTTTTGCCATGATCTGCCACCACTGTGGGCAATGCTACATCGAATTCTTCCCCAATGCCAAACAGGAAAACCTGTTTATAGGAATGATCCATGCGTTCCGTTATATGGGAATTCCCAAATATATCCTGACAGACAACATGAAAAGTGTTGTGATAAAACGGGATTTTGAAGGACGCCCTATATGGCAGAAGGATTACGAAGATTTCATGAAAACCGTTGGTTTCCAGACAAAGTTATGCAAACCCAAGCATCCTTTTACCAAAGGAAAAGTCGAACGACTGGTGCGTTTTGTAAAGGAAAATTTTCTGGTTGGCCGTTCTTTTCTAGACATTACCGATCTAAACCAAAGCGCTTTGGACTGGTGTAACAGGCAGAACGCAGTGTACCACCGGGCTACCGATTGTGTGCCGCAACAGATGCACGAGACCGATTGCAGTAAAAGCGCTGCATCCTTTTTAGAAACGCAGGATATTTTTCGGTATCTTTGTCCGTTGCGGAAGATTTCTTTTGACGGTTTCGTAAATTACGAGGGCCGCCGTTTTGGCGTGCCCTACCGTTATACCGGTTCCCTCGTCCGGGTACGGCGCGAAGATACACAGCTGTATATCTATTCTGCAGATGCACGCAGTTTATTGGTGACTCATACGGTAACATGGAGCAAGCAGGACCGGTACTGCAAAGACCAGTATGCAAATCCGGAACAGCCGGAGGAGTTTCCCACCGCGGTAATTCATACAGAGATCCGTAAGCTTCCATTACCTGCATCCAACCTGTCTTTTGAAAAATTTAATTTCGACAAAGGCGGTGAGCAGGATGAATAAAACTATATTCGAAATGATTGAAGAAAGCTGCCAGGTATTACAGTTGCCGTTTTCTTCGAAAGAGTTTGCGGAATTGGCGGAAGAAAACGCAATGTCCGAAGATGCAGCCCAGGCAGTGGCTTTCATTTTTGAGCATATCCAACAGAAGAAAGCCGCTAATACAATTTTGGCTTTGCTGCGGTTCAGCCGGTTGTCTATTAAAAATCCTAAGACATTTCAGAATTTTGACTTCTCACTGCTTCGGGGAAAAAACGTGGACCAGATTCGCAACCTGCAGACTTTATCTGCAGTTTATGCCCACAAGAATATAGCGTTTATTGGCCCGGCAGGCACAGGGAAAACTCATCTGGCCAAAGCGTTTGGCTATGAATGCTGCAACCATGGTCTCAGAACCTATTTCATTAAGATGTCTGAACTGAGGGACAAATTTACAGCAGCCAGACGTGCCGGCAAAACTGCTGCTGTACTGAACAGCCTGGTACGGCCTTCGTGTTTGATAATTGATGAAGTCGGCCATTGTGCATTCGATAAGGAAAACACGAGACTGTTCTTTGATCTGGTCGACCGCCGATACAACAAGGAAGGCAGTTTCAATATTGTATTTACCAGTAACAAGTACCCTTCCGAATGGCGAAGCGATTTCAGCGAAGACGACGCCCTGTTATGTGCGTTGGACAGAATCTTTGATACGGCAACGGTAATTACCATAAAGGGCAACAGTTACCGCGGAAGCAACTGCGAAACGATTTCCGTACAGACTACCAAGGTGAATGCGCCTGTGTCTACACAAAATTCGCCACGTTAAGCGAATCTATTTGAAAAAATAAATTGAGTGAACTGAGTTGTTGGTTTCTTAGTTTGCCCAAAATTGGTCGTTTTTCGCCGCCCTTTGAGTGGTTGTTCTGCCCGTCGCCAACAATATTGCAAGCTTATCCCGCCTCTTCGATAACAAGGCGGAGTGCTACAAGCTGTTCTGGTTTCAGGCGATTCTGAATCATGTCTGCAAGGGGCAGCAGGAGATTCGTTTTGAGGAACTCATCGACGATATGATCGCCAACGCCTGGTACATGGTGACGGAGTATCATCTCAACCTGGGCCCCGGGAGCAGAAGCTGGAGAAGGTTAAAAAATA
>JAFSJX010000091.1 GCA_017449285.1 Treponema sp. | reverse complement strand
TCCTTTCCTTTTTGATAAAACTGGCAGGTCTTAGGGCGGCAGCCCTAGGAGAAGGGGTAGCGTAAGACAGCGTGTCTGCCAGAGGCAGGCGGGCGGTCTGAAGCGAGGGGAAGGCTTTCCCCCTTAAAATTAGGGAGTTGAATATGGAGAATGCGCTTGTTTTTTCGCAGGAGAGAACTATTTCCTCGGCATTTATTGACAGTTCCGTAAAGATGGGGATTGCACAATCGGTTTTGATGGTGCAGGATAATCTGACGGAATGTTTTAGCAAGTTGGGCTGTGATGGTCTTGTGTATCGGGAAAAGTATCATGCTTTTTGGGTATTTACCAAATCAAAACTGAAGTTTCTGCGTCGTCCTGACTGGCGGGAAAAGATTGTTGCAAGCACTTTTCCTGTTGATAATGCGGGATTTAAGGTACATGTGCAGACCGTCTTGCAGGATATGAAGGGGAATACGCTTATAAAAGCGAATCAGGAAGCCTGTGTGCTGGATATGGACAAGCACCGACCGGTGAAAATTTCTACCCTAAATTATCCTAAGGACAATTTTCCAGACTCAGTTTTTGATGAGCCTTTTGAAAAAATTTGTACGGACTTTTCTGATGAGGATTTTAAGTTTGAGCAGGTAATCCGAGCGCAGCATATTGACATGTCACACCATATGAATAATATTGAGTATATCAAGCTGGCACTCAATGTGTTTACGGATGACTTTCTGCTTGCCCATGAGCCTGAATCCCTTGAAGTGCATTATACGGGTGAGAGCAAGGAAGGTCAGACGCTCAGAGTGTATGCAAAGACTGTCGGTGCGGTTACAGAAATTGCAATCAAGGAAAGTGAGCGTACAGTCTTTGAGATGAAAATCGCTTTCTGTTCGTAGGTGTTTATGGACAAGGTTTCTGTTTACAATAGTGAGTACACAAAGTTAAATCACGCTTACATTGAGATTTTTGACTTTTACAAAAAGATGATTGAATGCGAGGACGCTGATAAGGAAGTTGTAGCGGTGCTGGAAAGCATTCTGCGTGTGTTTAATCCTACCCTGGACAGAATCAAGTCGGAAATGACGGTAAAAACACGGTATAAGGAAGATGCGCCTGCTGAAAAAGATGCTGCAACACATGATGACACTGATAACGGCAAAAATCCATATATTCTGACTGGAAACTTTACGGGAGACTAGGATATGTCATTGGAAAAAGTAAAGGCGTATTTTAGCGGAACAGAATTTGACGGAAAAATAATTGAGTTTGACACGTCATCGGCAACAGTGGAATTGGCTGCTGCGGCATTGGGCTGTGATGGCGATATGATTGCAAAAACTGATTTCCGTGGTGTGTGCCCCTTTGCACTTGACCCTTCCATTCCGGTGTATCTGGATGTAAGCCTGAAAAAGCATGACTTTGTGTATCCTGCGGCGGGCAGTTCCAACAGCGCGGTAAAGATGACGATTGCACAGCTTGAAAAATACAGCGGCTTTCGGGAATGGATTGATGTGGGAAAGTAAACAAAAACGGCATTCGATTACGGATGCCGTTTTTTGCTTTTATGCGCAAGTGTTACACTACCGGTTTCATTGCGGTCATGTAGGCGCGGAGTTTGCGGCCGACTACTTCAATCGGGTGATTGCGGATTTCAGCGTTGACCTGAACGAGCTGGGTATTGTTTACGCAGTTGTCTTTAACGTCGAGACCTTTGCCGATAACGTCGGTGTGAAGTTTGGGCATGAGGTCTTTTGCCATCATCGGAGCGGCAACGCGGCTAAAGAGGTAGCAACCGTATTCTGCGGTGTCGGAGATGACGCGGTTCATTTCGTAGAGGCGTTTGCGGTCAATCAGGTTTGCAATCAGCGGAACTTCGTGCAGTGATTCGTAGTATGCGCTTTCTTCCTTAATTCCAGCGTCCACCATTGTTTCAAATGCGAGTTCACAGCCTGCTTTGACCATGGCGACCATGAGGATGCCTTTGTCAAAGTATTCTTGCTCGGTGATTTCTTCTTTGCTTTCTTCTTTCTTTTCAAAGTCAAGCTTGCCGGTGTCTTCGCGCCATGCGAGCAGGTCTTTGTCTCCAGCCTTCCAGTCTTCCATCATCGTGCTTGAGAATTTGCCAGAGATGATGTCGTCCATGTGTTTCTGGTAGAGAGGGGCGAGGAGCTTTTTGATTTCTTTAGAAAGCTCGTTTGCCTTGATTTTTGCCGGGTTGGAAAGTCTGTCCATCATGTTGGTGATGCCGCCCCATTTGAGAGCTTCAGAGATGACATTCCAGCCGTGCATCAGGAGTTTTGTTGCGTATTCGGGAGCAATGCCTTCTGCGACCATTTTGTCGTAGCAGACGATTGTTCCAGCCTGAAGCATACCACAAAGGATTGTCTGCTCGCCCATGAGGTCAGATTTTACCTCGGCGACAAAAGATGATTCCAGAACACCAGCCTTGCTTCCGCCCATGCCGACTGCCAGAGCCTTTGCATACGCCCAGCCCTTGCCTTCGGGGTCGTTTACCGGGTGAACGGCGATAAGGTCAGGAACACCAAATCCGCGCTGGAATTCGTGCCAGACTTCTGTACCCGGGCCCTTCGGAGCGCACATGACAACGGTGATGTCATCACGAATCTGCATTCCCTCTTCAATCATGTTGAAGCCGTGGCTGTACCAGAGGGCAGAGCCTTTCTTCATGCGCTTCATCACTTCGCTGATAACGTTTGAGTGCTGCTTGTCGGGAGTAAGGTTTCCGATAAGGTCAGCAGTGGGGATAAGTTCATCGTAAGTGCCCACCTTGAAGCCGTTTTCTGTTGCGTTCTTCCATGACTGGCGTTTTTCCTTGATTGCAGTTTCGCGGAGTGCGTAAGAAACGTCCAGACCGCTGTCGCGCAGACACAAGCCCTGGTTCAAGCCCTGTGCGCCACAGCCGACGATGACGATTTTTTTGCCTTTGAGCGCGTTTACGCCGTCAGCGAATTCTTCCTTTGCCATTGAGCGGCAGTGACCGAGCTGCAGACGAGCCTCGCGCCACGGAATTGAATTGAAATAATTTGTTCCCATTGTAAAAATTCTCCTACTTTTGCGGTGATTGAGCGTAGCCGAAACTACGTACCGCGATACAGTGCTTCTATTATAACGGTGCGCGGCAATTGCGTAAAGTAGGGAAAAACGGAGTGCCGATTACTCTTTTTGCAGAAGCCGTTTGTTAATCCGAAGGAGCATTACGATTGCAATCACAAGCGCTACAAGGTCTGCTATCGGCTGGGAATAGATGAGACCATTCAGATGAAAGAAATAGTTCAGTATAAAGACGGAGGGCAAAAAGACGAATCCCTGACGGCTGACGGCAAGAATGAGTGCGGGCAATGATTTCCCCATGCCTTGAAATGAGAATGAAATGACGAACATGATTCCCAGAAGCGGCGTGGAGAACATGAGTGCGTGAAGCATGATGATACCTATTTCAATTACTTCTTCGTTGTCGATAAAAACGCTGATAATTTCGCGGGAGAAAATGTAGTACACTGCGGTAAGGGTCACACCCGCTATAAATACGCAGACGGCACTGAACTTCATAACGGATTTCATGCGCCTGTAGTTTTGTGCGCCAAAGTTGTAGCCAATCAGTGGCTGGATTCCCATGGCAATACCCATCTGCACGAAAATTGCCAGCATGTTCGCTTTCATTGCGATACCCATTCCTGCTATCGGAATATCACCGTATGTGACGAGGAATGTGTTCATCAGAATGTTGCTCAGACTCATCAAGATGCTAATGACAGAGGCAGGAAGTCCGACACTCAGGACTTCCCGAAAAATTCTGTCGTGGACGGAAAAGAATCGTATATTTATAGAAAGAACTGAATGTTTTGAGCAGATATGAAACAGGTACACGATGATGGCTATGAGATTTCCTAAGACGGTGGCGATTGCCGCTCCTGCTACTCCCCTGCCGAATCCCGGAATGCCAAAGAAAGATTTCAGAATAAAAATGGGGTCAAAAATGATGTTGGCGACAGTTCCCGCAATCATGCCAACCATTGAGGCTTTTGCGGCCCCTTCTCCACGGATGATGTTGGTGAACACGGTGGAAACAACGATGGCAGACCCGCCGATTGCAATCCAAGTGAGGTAATTGCGGGAAAATTCAAAAGTGTTCGGGCTTGTTCCGATGGCATGAAGAAGCGGTGTCATAAAAGTGAGCAGCAAAATTGTTCCGACAATGCCAACTATGATACCCGTATACAAACAGAACGCGCTGATGTGCTTTACACGGTCGTATTTTTTTTCTCCGAGGGAGCGGCTGATGTACGATGACCCGCCAATGCCAAAAATGTTTCCAGCCGCCATGAAAAACAAAAAGATAGGGGTGACGATGCTGACAGCCGCCATCTGGTTCGGGTCTCCTGTCTGGCCAACGAAAAAAGTATCGACTAAATTATAAAAAACAACGACAATCATACTGAGTACAGTGGGAATCGCAAGTGACAGCACAGCCTTGGGAACGGGTGCATTTTCAAAAACTTCGATGTTTTCGTTTTTCATACATTCTATTATATGACTATGCGATATTGAGTCAAATACAGTGAAATTGCGTTCGTTTTTGGCGGGGAACGCTTGTTTTTTAGAATGACTTCATCAGCTCTTGTGTCATCGTAATCGAGTCATCAATAAAAATCGCATCCACGCCAAGCCATTCTGCCAGGGCCAGACCTTTTTCCTTGCCAAGCACAAAACAGCCTGTACTCAGCGCATCTGCGGTCATAGAGGATGCAGATATCACCGTTACAGAGCGAAGACCGTTCTGCACGGGGAAGCCTGTTTTTCCGCTCAGAATATGATGATAGCGGATGCCATTCTGCTCAAAAAAACGTTCGTATACGCCGCTTGTCACCACGGAATTTTCAGGAATACGAAGCGCAAGGAGTGGTTCTCCCGAAGGGGCTTCCGGATTTTTTATGCCGACGTTCCATGGCTTTCCATCAATTTTTTTCCCGAACACATACACGTTGCCGCCAAGGTCGATGATTGCCCGTTTTACCGCATGAGAACGCAGTATTTTTACCAATTCATCTGCGGCGTATCCTTTCGCAATGCCTCCCAAATCAAGAGCCATATTCTCTGATGAAAGAAAAGCGGTTGTGTTATGTTCGTTCAGAATTATTTTTTTGTAGTCAATCAGCGGAAGAACTTTTGATAGTTCAGCCTGTGATGGCACATGGGTATGCTCCGTGTTGATTCCCCAGAGCGTTACAAGCGGACCAATCGTTGGGTCAAATGCACCGTCAGTCAGTTCTGCAATTTCAAGGGCTTTTTTTAGCACCGTAAAGACATCTTTGCCCACAAAGACGGGATGTTTTCCTGCCGCTGCATTCACCGCGCTGACAAAGCTCTTTGGATTTGTCGTGCTGAAATTGTCGTCAAGTTGTCTCAGCCGCGAAAAGAGCGCGTCATACAGCGTGTCCGTGCCGTCCTCAAAAAGATTTACCGTGCAGAGCGTTCCTAAAACGTATTCCGCCCGTGCAGGCTCATTTTTTTTTGCACAAGACACAAGCAGGGTAAAAATTGCCATGCAGAGAAAAAATCGTTTCATCTCGTCTTTACTGTACCGCACATTCCGCCTAAGCACAAGGCAGAGCGATAGGTCTTTTTACTTCGCAGTTTCTTTTTTTGTGTTGTCGTGGTATACTGTAGTCATCTTAATTCTAATGATAGAAGGCTTGTATGAAAAAGTTCGGGGCAATGCTGATTACGGTGATGGTGATTTTGGTTTCTTGTGGCAAGGAAAAATCGGTTCCTGCGGAGACGGTGATAGACCCGAAGCCTGTTTCTGCGGAGCGGTATGAAGACCGGGTTTTTGATCCAGGGAATTTCTTTACGCCGGATTACACGCCTTATGAGCCTGAGCCGGAAAGTGTTGCTGGAAAAATGTCACTTTCTTCGCCAAAGGGCATTGCCGGAAAAGTTGCGGGCATTATTCCGGGGCTGCGAAAACTGACTGAATATAAGACCCTGTACAACACAAAACGCAGTTCATTTAAGATGCCCGAAATCAAGCGGCTGGAATCGGACGACAATGGCAGAAAGTCAAAAAAAGCAAAGGCGGACGAGTCGTTTACCGTTGCTGACTGGGGCCCACAGGACGCGATTCCTGCGGAGGTGCATTATCCGTCGTTCTACGTGCTTTTTTCTGAGCCAGTGACTGCGCTTTCAGCTTTGGATGAACAGAGCGGCAAAAGTGAATTTTTTTCTATTTCGCCTGCGGTGCAAGGTGTGTTCCGCTGGAAAGGTACAAGTTTGCTTTCATTTGACTGCACGGAGCGGGTGAACCCGTTGCAAGTGTATACGATTACCGTTTCTGACACGGTGAAGTCGCTGAGCGGAAAAACGCTTTCGGGCGAAAAATCATTTTCTACGGTTGCCGCTCCGTTGGGAATCATCTGGAGTGCGCCTGGCTATAGCAAGAGCAAATGGGTTGACCAGAATGAAGTGTCTCCTGAATTTGCGCAGGAATTTCGTGTTCAGTTCAATTATCCGATAAAGGCGGAATCGTTGCAGTCTATGTCCGTGCTGGAATTTGAGGACTCTGCGGGTGGAAAAAAATCGGTTTCCTTTGCGGTTAAGCAGGAGCTTGCCGATACAGTCACCTATACGTGGACGGAAAAAACACCGTTCGATACTTACGTAAAATTGTATGTAACTCAGATGATGGGCGAAGAGACCAATACGGTTTCTGCCAGTTTCCATACGCTCAGTCCTTTTGTCTACCAATATTATTATGATGGCTACACGTATGGAAAATATACTAATCCGATACGTCTTGTGTTTTCGCATCCGGTTGATGTCAGTTCTGCGGAAACGGCGATAGCTGCGGTGACAAACGAAAAAAAAGATTTGCCTGTTACCAAAGATAATCTTGAGGCATCGGGGCAGTCTCTGACGATTTATGGGCTTCCAGTGAATTTTCATTCTGTGTACACGATTAGGATTTCGGACGCGCTGAAAGATGTGTATGGCAGAAAACTGACTGCAAAAGACAGCGTGATTGAAATTCCGATTGAAGTTCCCGGGCCTGAAAGTTCGGCGCGTTTTTCTGACAATGGCGTAAAGATGCTGGAAAGTCAGTTCCCCCATCGGATGGTGTTTGAGTATCAGAATATTCTTGCGAATTCAGCATATACGGTTCGCCCGGTGGATAATCCGTATCAGATATATGATAAGCCTGTTTCGGTAAGAGGAAGTTCTGATGCCGTTTTGCTTGCGACAACACCTGTTGACGAGCGGATTGTTGAGATGGTTGATTTAGACCCGTATCTGAAAGACGGCAAGGGATGGATTCGTTTTGATGCGACGGTCGCGTTGCCGAAAAAGCCGACGAAGTGGGATGAATCTACAAGTTATGACATAAGCAATAAAACAAGCGTGCAGGTGACGAATCTGGGAATTTCAGTTCGATATGCGGTGAATAAAGTTGTTGCGCTGGTTACCAATCTGTCTGACGGAAAACCTGTTGAGGGTGCGACGGTGTATGCGTTCAAGAACAGATTGCTTTTGCCGTCACAGATTCCGTCGCAGTCACTCTTTGCAAAAACGGACAAAAACGGACTTGCCGTGATAGAAATTCCGCTGTACAAAGTGTCGGAATTTTTCCCGAAGGATAATTACAATCCGATAGTGCTGTATGTTGAGAAAGGAGATGACAAAGTTCTTTTTGAGCCGAATGACCATAGCCCGTGGCGGAGCGGCATTTATTCCTATGAGGGCGCGAAAGATGCGTTGACAGAAAAAGCGCGTATTTTTATGTTCTGCGACCGAGGTCTGTATAAACCGGGAGAAACCATTTCTTTCCGCGGCATTGACCGCAATCAGATTCTGGGGTCTTTTGTGCCGTATCAAGGTGACTACACGATTACGTTTGAGGAAGATACGTGGCGTAACGCAAAAGTCTATGGAACGATTACTGGCACGACAAGCGAAAGCGGCGGATTCTACGGCTCGTTTGCCATTCCCGATGACATTGAGCCGAATTCTTACGTCATTCGCTACAAACGTGCCGATGGAAAAACCGAGACGCTGTATGTGACCGTAGCATTTTTTGAGCGGCTCAAATTCCAGTCTTCTGTTTCCATGCCAAAAACGCCTGTGGTTGCGGGTGAAAAAGTTCAAGGGCAACTGCATGCGACTTATCTTGCGGGCGGCGCATTGTCAAGCGCACTGTATGAGTCAAGTTGGTTCAGAGAGCCGTGGTATTTTACGAGCGATGCGCCTGATTTTAAGGATTACACATTCGGACCAAAAGACACGAGTGAAAACAGAAATCATATTTCTGACGGGATGGGCTTACTTGACGCAAACGGATTCGCCACGCTTTCTTGCGAGACGACGGGAAGCAGCATAAAAGGCTCGCCATATCGTTACCGTCTGAGCGCAAATGTTACCGATGTTTCAAACCAGCTGGTTGCGACAAGCGGGGCGACCGTTGTGCATCCCGCGTCATATTATATCGGACTTTCAAGGCCGCAAATTTCGGGAGCGTTCGCGCGAAAAGGCGAAAAAGTTTCGTTCACCTACAAATTGGCGGCTCTTGACGGAACTGCGGTTCAGGGTGATAAAGAGGCATCTCTTCTGACAGGCAGCGGCAAAAAAATTACCGTCAGGCTGACGAGGGAAGAATGGAATTTGGTTCAGCAACAGGGAATCACCGAAATTTACAGCCGCTACGAAAAAACTGAAGTGCTGGAAAATGAACAGAAAATCGGTCTTTCTGCAGACGGAAAAGTCACCGTCACTCCACAAGAACCGGGCTATCACAAGATTCAGCTTGCATCCACTGACAAGGCGGGGCGCGACGTGATTACCGAATACGAATTCTTTGTGACGGGAAGCGGACAGGTGTCGTGGTATCAGGAAGATGCGGAAACGCTCAGACTGACTCCCGACAAATCGCAGTACAATCCCGGCGAAACGGCGCACATTCTGCTTGAAAGCACGCTTCCCGAAGGCAATTATCTGATTACCGTGGAGCGCGAAGGCATTTTCACCGAGGAAGTGCGCCATTTGGACGGAAGCATCAATGTGCTGGACATTCCTGTGGCGCGGAATTATGTTCCTGTGTTCTATGTGTCGGTGTCATCTTATTCCGTGCGGCAAGGCGAACCCACGCATCAGTATGGCGAAGTCGATTTGGATAAGCCGAAAGGATATTACGGGGCGGCAACCGTATTCGTAAATCCGCGTGTTAAATCATTCACCGTCAAAGTGGAAAGCGCAAAGCCATCGTACCGACCGGGAGAAGAAGCGGAAGTCACCTTGATTGCGACAAAAGGCGGAAAACCGCTTGCCAATACCGAACTGACGTTGCTTGCGGTTGACCGAGGCGTGCTTGATTTGATTGACTACCATGTGCCGGATCCGATTGAGTTTTTCTACAGCACGTATAATTTTCCGCTCCGGGTCAAGGGTGGTGATTCACGCGAATATCTGATGGATCCCGTTACTTACGAAGTGAAAAATCTACGTGGTGGCGATTCCGATGACGATGAGAAAATGGAGGAGCGCAAGGACTTTAATCCTACGGCGGTGTTCGAGCCGATGCTTAAAACTGATGCGGACGGACGGGTAACGGTCAAATTCAAACTGCCCGATACGCTTACCACCTACCGCATTACGGCATTCGGGGTGAACGGCGAACTTCTGGCGTTGCAGGAAGATGAGATTGCCGTGCAGAATCCGATTAATGTGCAGCAAGTGCTTCCCCGAGAATTGCGCGAGCGTGATACGGCAGAATTAGGCGTGCTTCTGACCAATTTGGACGGACAGGCGCATGATGTGACGGTCTCTCTCAAAATGCGGGACTTTGACAAAGCGACTTCCGAAGATGCGACGGGCGTTACTCCCGCAGAGGGCAAGGCGTTTGTGGACGGTGCGGCAGAACACACGATAAATGTTCCCAGCGGCGCAAATACTACCGTGTACTTTGACGTTGCGGCAGAAAAAGCGGGATTGGTCACGCTGGAATTTACGATAAAAAGCGATGTCTTGAACGAACGGCTGGTTTGTCCGCTTACGATTAAAAAACCGTATCTTTTTGAGACCGTGACGACCACCGGGCAGATTGACGCAGATGAAACAGATGCAGGCGAGCGGATTGCCATTCCGAGTTTTGCGGACGGTATGCAGGGAACTGTCAGCGTGACCTTGGATGCGACACGGCTGGGATTGCTTGGCGGAGCGGTGCAGTATCTTTTTGAATATCCCTACGGCTGTCTTGAGCAGCAGTCTTCCCGTGTTCTTCCGCTCGTGGTCTTTGGCGATTATATTGACGTGTTTAACTTGACCAGCGAAGTGACCAACGTGCATAAGTGCGTCACTTCCTATTTCAAGGAATGGAAAAAGTGTCAGCATTCGGGTGGCGGATTTGGCTATTGGCCTTCTTCCCCGTGGTCAGATATGTTTGTCAGCATTAGAATAGCACAGATTTATGCTCTGGCATTGCGGCACGGTTATTCAAAGCGCGAATGTGCGATTGACATCGACTCGCTTTTGAATTACATCGCGCAAGAAATTGAAGACTACAATGACTATTTCCGCGCTTATGCGTACTATGTGCTGGCTTTGAATGGAAGGCACATTCCCGAAGGCAAACTGAACGCGCTTGTTGCGGACGAAAGACAGGATATTTCAGTTCTTGCGCTTGCGGGATTGGCTTCATACGCACAGGACGACCAGGACACAACGATTGCGAAACGGGCGGCGGCAAAAATCCGTACTTATATGCGTCCTACGGCTCGTGGTGTGGATATAACTAATCCTCAGGCATCTCATTCCGCCTATGCCTACTACGGAGACGAATCAGAGACTCTTGCGCTCACCTTGCAGCTTTTTACGCAACTGGATAAGGATGACCAGATGAATACGCGCCTTGTATATTCTCTTATGCAGAATCAGCGGGCGGGGTACTGGCAGAATACGGCTACCACCGCGCGGGTTTTGGACGCAATCTACACAGTGATTAAGACGAATAATCTTGACAAGACCAACGTAGATGCAAAAGCATTGCTCGGCGACGAACTTTTTGCGGAAGGCAAATTCAAGGGCGCGGCGGCAAAACCAGTTACCGTTACCCTGCCGTTTGAAAGCGATTTGCTCAAAAAACAGCCGAAAGACACGGAACTTCCGCTTCAGTTCAGCAAAAAAGGAAAAGGCGCGCTCTATTACACGGCGACCATGCGCTACGCGCTCCCCGAAGAAGTTCAGTCTGCCCGCGATGAGGGGCTTGGAGTTGTTATGCAGTTGTCTGATAATGCGACCGGCGAAGAAATCAAGGTGAACTCTGACAGCCCGGTATTGGAATTAGAAAACGGCAAAACCTATAAGGTGGCGATAACGCTTTCTTCTTCGTATGACCGTGACTTTATTGCCCTCCGTGTGCCAGTTCCCAGTGGAGCAGAAATTTTGGACGCGACTTTTGTGACTAGTCCTGATATGGCAGAAGGTACTGCGAGCGGAACTGGTGCATACAGCGATGATTACGATGGCGAAGCGGAAGATTTGTTCTATGGCGGACCGATTACTTCTGCCGTTAGTCACTACATGAGCAATCAGGTGATTTACAACAATGAGATTCAGTTCTTTTGGGATTCGTTTGCAAAAGGAAAGACTACGGCGGAATTCAAATTTCGTGCGGTGCGCCGAGGTGTGTTCCCCGTTCCGCCGGCAAATGCGGAATGTATGTATGAGCCAGAAGTGTTTGGTCGGACAAACGGCGCGCTATATACGATACGGTGATAATATGCAAGTAGGCTTGCACCGAACGCCCTGCTTTGCTACACTTGTTCTATGACTATTCTTCTTCAACTCGCGCTGATTTTCGGCATTTGCCTTATGGGCGAAGCGATTTCTGCGCTGCTTCCGATTGTGTTTCCAGGAAGCATTTGTGCTATGCTCATTCTGTTGGTGTTGCTTTGCGCGAAAATTGTTAAGATTGACCAACTTGCGCCGACAGGACCATGGTTGCAAAAGAACATGGCTTTTTTCTTTTTGCCCGCAAATATTTCTATTATGGAAGAATTCGGACTTATCTCTCAGTTTTGGCTTAGGTTGCTGTTTGTCGGCATCGCCACAACGATTATTACTTTTGCGGTTGCGGCGGGAGCGGCAACCCTTGCCATCGTGATTCAGGATAAAATTCGCGGCAAACGGATGCAGACGGCGCAGACTGAAGGCGAACAGCCTGTTCAGGGAGGCGGAAAATGAGCGAGATGGTACGGGATTTTCTGCACAAATTGTTTTCCGCTTGTATAGATACGCCGTTTTTTGGCATTGTCCTTTCGATTGCCGCCTACAAAATCGGTATTACCGTAAAAGAAAAGACAAAACTGCTGATTATGAACCCGCTCCTTTTTGCCACCGTACTGATTATCGTCCTGCTCAAAGTGACGGGGCTTCCATATCCGTGCTATAAAAAAGGCGGTGACATTCTGATGAGTTTTCTTGCGCCCGTTACTGCGGTGCTTGCTATTGCTATGTATAACCAGCGTAAAGTGCTTGTAGAGAATATTGTTCCGTTGCTTGCGGGAACGATTGCGGGTGCGGTTGCATCAGTTGTTTCGGTGATTGTTCTGGGAAAGATGGTCGGGCTTGATGCAACGATAATCCGTTCTATGACACCAAAATCTGTTACCACGCCGATTGCGCTCAGTATAAGCAAAAGCATTGGTGGAATTCTGCCGCTTACCATGTTGAGCGTCATTTGTTCTGGACTTACGGGAGGCATTTTTGCGCCAAAACTGGTAAAAATTTTCCACATTACGCGCCCGGAAGCGGCTGGAATTGCAATCGGCACGTGCAGTCACGCAATCGGTACGTCTGTCGCACTTGAAATGGGCGAAGTCTATGGCGCGATGAGTTCGGTGGCAATCGGCTGTATGGGACTTGCGACCACGGTTGTGTTCATGCTGATGGGATAGCGGTAGCGATGGGAGTGGCGCGGAGCGTTCCTTCGTTTTGGTGGTTGTTTTGGCATCATCGCTTTAGCCCGCTAAAACCACTAGAACGAAGGAATGGAGCGAATAGCGGAACCACGGACGTAGCGACCCGAAGCGGTCTGCCGCGCAGGGGACCGCCATTTTATCTTGACAATGCAACCAAAAGTTTGTTAGCATGGAATAACAGGAGCGTTTTGAATGAGAAAGTATACGGCGATTTGTGTTTTGCTTGGGCTGGTGATTGCCGCAGTTTTTGCCCAGACGGACGATTATGTATGCAAGGTGGCTTCTCCGAATGGGGCTCCGGCTCTTGCGCTTGCGATGATGGCGGAAAAAAATCCCGAAAATTTTGCGTATGTTGCCGCAGAGACGATTTCGGCGGAATTTGCGAATAATCGTTCTGACTTTATTATTGCGCCGATAAATGCGGGAGCAAAATTGTACAAGATGGGAAAATCGCACTATGTTCTGGCGGCGGTGGTGACATGGGGAAATTTGTACATTGCGTCGCAGAAAAAAAATTTCAGGCTTAAAGACATCAAAAAATCGGGGATTACGTTGTTCGGGGAAAATACGATTAACGCTTCGGTTGCACTTTTCGCGCTTGGGAAAAATGCATTTGCTCCAAAGAGAACGGATTATCTTGCGGGTGCGGCAAACACGCAGGCTCTTTTGCTTACGAATGCGGAGACAATCGTGCTGACCGCTGAACCTGCGCTGACGGCTGCCCGAATGAAAAATCAGAACATTTCGGCATTTGCGGTGAATGATTTGCTCAAAAAAGCGACGGGGTATGACGGCTACGCACAGGCAGGACTTTTTGTGCGCAAAGAGACCGTGGAACAGCATCCTGAGGCGGTGTCGGCTTTTCTTGTGGAAGCGGAAAAATCATGCGCGCTGTGTACGGACGACATTCCCGCTGTGGCAAAAGCCGCCGTTTTTTTGGGAATACTTCCGAACGAAACCGTTGCCCAAAAAGCGATTCCCGGTTGCGCCGTCAGGTATCTGGGTGCAAAGGATGCGAAAAAACAGGTTGAGTTGACGGCAAACATTGACCTTGCTCAATTTGGTGGCGCGCTTCCTGCGGGCGATTTTTATTATGGAGAAAGATAAGGCAAAAGGCGCGGGTATTTTTTTCCTCGGCATTATTGTTATCGGCGGTCTTATTCAGATTGCCGGAAAGGCAAAGGGCGATCCTCTGGTGTTTCCCCCTGTGCTGTCAATTTTGCGCGCTTTTTTTCGTCTGCTTACGACGGCTCAGACCTACCGCTTGATTCTGACTTCGGTTCTGCATCTTGTGTCCGCCATGCTGATTTCCACGGTGATTGGCGTTGCACTTGGCATGATTGAAGGCTTGTGCGCGTGGTTTCGGCAGATGGTCAAACCGCTGATGATTATGCTCCGTTCCGTTCCGGTTATCGTGCTGGTGGTGATTATCATGGTGCTGACCAAGTATAGCCGCGTTCCTGTGGTTTCTGCAGCCCTTGTACTCATTCCGCTTATCAGCGAGGCAACGTGCGAAGGCTGCCAGAATATTCCTTGTGAACTGATTGACGTGTACCGGCTGAACAGTAGTTTTAATCTGCGCGTTCTTTTTGGCGTGTATCTTCCGTTGATGGCGGGCTATCTAAAACAGGCGTATATAAATGCGGTGGGCATGGGGATGAAACTGGTTGTCTCCGCTGAATATTTAGTTCAGACGCGGGATTCGCTGGGAAAAGCCGTGTATTCCAGCAGTTATTTTAATGATTATGAGGACATTTATGCCTATGCGCTGATTATGATTCTGATGGTGCTTTTGGTGAGCGAACTGCCGTTGCACCTGATGAAAAAGACGATGGAGTCATAATCGGGGGCATCGCTCGGACATGAGGACGTAAAATGGAGAACGTATGACAAATGAAGAGATTACGGCAGAATTATTTCGCTTTCAGGATACGGCGTACCGCGATTTTCAGGCAAAACTGATTCCCATGGTTAAGCCAGAAACGATTATCGGCGTGCGGACTCCCGAATTGCGCCGTTTTGCAAAGACACTTGCCGCAGAAAAATCCGTCGGGTCATTTTTGCAGACGCTTCCGCATCAGTATTTTGACGAGAACCAACTTCATGCGTTTATCCTTTCTGAAGAAAAAGATTTTTCGGTCTGCATACAATTGCTCGGTAACTTTTTGCCGTATATTGACAATTGGGCGACTTGTGACCAACTTTCTCCGCGCACGTTTAAAAAACATCATGCTGAACTTTTGCCGCATATTCGCTCGTGGATTGCTTCCAACAAAACGTATACGGTGCGCTTTGCAATCGGGCTTTTGATGCAGCATTTTCTTGACGAAGATTTTTGCGCGGAGTTTTTGGAGATGGTTGCCGCCGTAAAGTCAGAAGAATATTACATCAAGATGATGGTCGCATGGTATTTTGCCACGGCACTTGCCAAGCGGTATGATTCTGCCGTGCGCTACATTGAGGAAAAACGACTTGAACCGTGGACGCACAATAAGACGATTCAAAAGGCGGTCGAAAGTTATCGCATTACGGCAGAGCAAAAGACGTATCTGAAATCGCTGAGACAGAAACAGGCTTAATGAGGATATTTTTTCCGCGCTCAAAAAAATCTGCGTTAGAATGATAACTTACTTCGTTTTTTTCCTATAGTTTTTACACAAAACATATTGTCTAAAAACGCTATCCCTAGTATAATTATTTTATAAAAGCACTAGATATAGTGTTTCATTTAAGCGCATAGCAATATCGGTCAGTTCCATCAGGCAGTACCGATATTTTTTATCAATACGACAATAATCAAAAGGGTATGGGATATGAAGATTATTAAACGCAACGGCGAAGAGGCTATCTTTGACCGCGAAAAAATCATCAATGCAATTCTGAACGCGAATCATAATGACGAAGTACCGCGTTCTGGTCGGCTTGACATCTTAAAAATCCGCGAGATTGCCGAGCGCATTGAAAACGAATGTGCCAAGTCGAACCATGAAATGAGCGTGGAAATGATTCAGGACATGGTTGAAAAAGAACTGATGAAAGCAGGCGCATTCGACCTTGCCAAAATCTACATCACCTACCGCTACCAGCACCAGCTCATGCGAAAGGCAAACAGCACCGACAAGCAGATTATGAGCCTTTTGGAATGCAACAACGAGGAAGTAAAGCAGGAAAATTCCAACAAGAACCCGATTGTCGTTTCGGTGCAGCGCGACTACATGGCTGGCGAAGTGAGCAAGGATATCACCAAGCGATTTCTTTTGGACGAGGACATCGTCAAGGCGCATGAGGAAGGACTCATTCACTTTCACGACGCGGACTATTTTGCCCAGCACATGCACAACTGCGATTTGGTCAATTTGGAAGACATGCTGCAGAACGGCACGGTCATCAGCGAGACAAAAATTGACCGCCCGCATTCATTTTCCACGGCATGCAACATCGCCACACAGATTATCGCACAGGTAGCGTCAAGTCAGTACGGCGGACAAAGCGTTTCGCTTGCACACCTCGCCCCGTTTGTTGATGTGAGCCGCCAGAAATTCATCCGCGAGATTGCCGAAGTGGAAGCCCGCACGGGAATCAAATACACCGAAGAACAGGCAAAGGCAATCGTGGACATGCGTCTGCATGACGAAATTACCCGCGGCGTACAGACGATTCAGTATCAGGTGGTCACGCTGATGACGACAAACGGTCAGGCTCCGTTCGTGACCGTGTTCATGTATCTGAACGAGGCGAAGAACGAGCAGGAAAAAGCCGACCTTGCCATGATTATCGAGGAAGTCTTAAAGCAGCGGCACAAGGGCGTACGGAACGAAAAAGGCTACTGGGTCTCTCCCGCATTCCCCAAACTCATTTACGTGCTGGAGCCTGACAACATCGAAAAAGGCAGCAAATACTACTACCTCACCGAACTTGCGGCAAAATGCACCGCCCGCCGCCTTGTTCCCGACTACATCTCCGAAAAAATGATGCTGGAACTCTAAGTGGACAAAACGGGTACGGGTCGTTGCTATCCCTGCATGGGATGCCGCTCATTCCTCACGCCCTATGTTGACGAGAACGGTCAGCCCAAATACTACGGTCGCTTCAACCAGGGTGTGGTGACGATTAATCTTGTGGACGTTGCCTGTTCTTCAGGCGGCGACAAAGAGGCGTTCTGGGAAATCCTTGAACAGCGGCTTGACCTGTGCTACCGCGCATTGATGGCACGGCACAACCGCCTCATGGGAACTCTTTCCGATGTTGCGCCGATTCTGTGGCAGAATGGCGCGATTGCACGCTTAAAGAAAGGCGAAAAGATTGACCGTCTTTTGTTCGGCGGCTACTCAACCATTTCGCTCGGCTATGCGGGCTTGTGCGAATGTGTCCGCTACATGACGGGAAAGCCCCACACCGACAAGGAAGCAACTCCGTTCGCGCTTGAAATTATGCACAAACTGAACGCGGCATGCAAAACGTGGAAAGAAAAGGAAAACATCGACTTCTCCTTGTACGGAACGCCACTTGAAAGCACCACGTATAAATTCGCCAAGTGCCTCAAGAGCCGCTTTGGCGAAATCGAAGGCGTAACCGACAAGAATTACATCACAAACAGTTACCATGTCCATGTCACGGAAAACATCGATGCGTTCAGCAAGCTCTCCTTTGAGTCTCAGTTCCAGAAACTGTCTCCGGGCGGCGCGGTCAGTTATGTGGAAGTGCCGAACATGGAAAACAACATTCCCGCGGTCATGGCACTCTTGAAGCACATCTACGAAAACATCATGTACGCCGAACTGAACACAAAATCAGACTGCTGCCAGAAATGCGGCTACACGGGAGAGATTCAGATTGTGACCGACAGCGACAACAAGCTGGTCTGGGAATGTCCGTCCTGCGGAAACCGCGACCAGAGTACGCTGAACGTTGCCCGCCGCACCTGCGGTTACATCGGCACTCAGTTCTGGAATCAGGGACGCACACAGGAAATCAAGGAACGGGTTCTGCACTTGTAAAAGCACCGTTTTGTGATATACTATCTGTATGGAGAACAACGCATGGAATATGTAGTTCAATTTATTTGGGACGATGAAGCGGATGTCTGGATTGCTCAAAGCGACGACATTCCGGGGCTCGTGCTTGAGGGTGGTTCTTTGGATGCTCTCTTTGAACGGATTCGTTTTGCCGCCCCTGAATTATTGGAATTGAACAAAACAAAGAAATCACCTTCTCCGTCCATTTGTTTTCGTGTAGAACGCCATGAAAAGGTATTTGCATAAATGGCAGAGTACGAAAAAAAAGTTCGTGAAATCATCGCACAATATGGATGCTCATTCGTCCGCCACGGCAAAGGTGACCATGACATTTATTACAGCCCTATGACAAAGCGGAATTTCACGGTTGATTCAAATCATACCGCAAATGCCATCATGAAACAGAGCGGTATCGACTGGCATTTTTAGGCAGCGGAAATCATCATGAACTTCGGCGCAATAAAAAAATTTGACATTGCCGACGGGCTGGGAGTCCGGGTCTCGCTGTTTGTTTCTGGCTGTCGCAACCATTGCAAGGGGTGTCAGAACCCGGAAACATGGGATTTCGCCTACGGAAAGCAGTTTACGCCGGAAACAGAGCGCGAGATTTTGGAAGCCCTTGCGCCCGACTACATCGCGGGGCTTACCGTTTTGGGCGGCGAGCCGTTTGAAGAAGAAAACCAGCGCGTACTTGCGCCGTTCCTGGAAAAAGTAAAGCAAACCTATCCACAGAAAGACATCTGGTGCTACACAGGCTACGTTTACGAAAAAGACCTGCTCGCCGCAAATGGAAAAAAGCATTGCGATGTGACCGACAGAATGCTTTCCGCAATCGACACGCTGGTTGACGGCCCTTACATCGAAGACTTGCGTGACCTTTCGTTGGATTTTCGTGGCTCATCAAACCAGCGGATTCTGCACCTGCGCGAAAATAAATCTTAGGCGCGGATGGAGTCTGTGCAAAAAACTAAATCCCATCGCCCCAGCCGAATGCGCTGTCCGTAAATGAATACGGCGTTTCCTGATACACGTAATAATTTAGCCAGTTGGAAAAAAACAGGTGCGCCGTGCTTCGCCATGTGTTGAGTGGTTTTTGGTTCGTATCATTATGGGGAAAATAGTTAATCGGTAAATCTATCGGCAAATTTTTTGCCTTGTCGCGGAAGTATTCTTTTGATAGCGTTTCCGTGTCGTATTCAAGGTGCCCCATCATGTAAATGTCGTGGCTGTCGTTTGATTTTACGAGCGTTGGTTCTCCCGCTTCATTTTCGGCAAGCACGATTAAATCCCGCACACGGCAGACTGATGCCTTGGAAACCGTGGTGTGACGCGAAGTGGGAACGGGGAACAAATCATCAAATCCACGGAGCAAAGAATCTGCCTGAATCAGCCGGTGGTTGGGAAACACGCCGAATAATTTTTTGTCCAGCGGCAATTTTTTTATGCCGTAATTGTGATACAATCCCGCCTGCGCTCCCCAGCAAATGTACAGTGTACTGAATACGTTTTCCCGCGCGTAGTCCATGATGTCGCACAAATCGTTCCAATAATCCACATCCTCAAACGGCATTTGTTCTACGGGTGCGCCAGTGATAATCATGCCGTCATATTTGTGCTTGAACACTTCGCTTGACGGAATATAAAATTTCTCCAGATGCTCTCCGTTGGTATGGGTAGAGGTATGTCCTTCCATTTGTACCAGAGAGATGTCAATTTGGAGCGGAGTATTTCCTAAAAGCCGCAGAAGTTGGGTTTCGGTCGCTTCTTTGGTAGGCATAAGGTTCACAATCGCAATTTTAAGCGGACGAATGTCCTGAGAGGCGGCGCGTTTTTCCGTCATCACAAAGATATTTTCATTTTCGAGAACTGAACGTGCTGGTAAATCTGATTGAATTTTAATTGGCATATCGTGCAATAATATAGCAAATCACGCGATTTTTTGCTATAGTAAATGTATGAGTTCTTCAAAAGACCGGCAGAATGCAATAAAAAAATTAAAGTGTCTCTGCCTTGCGCCAAAAATTGACATCAAAGTGTTCAGGGAAAAAATGGAGCGGACGCTGGAAAATCCTATGCTGCCAAACCGTGTTGAGCGGACGGAGCGTGAATTTGGCGGCGTTCCGTGTGACGTGCTGATTCCCGAAGTCTATTCTTCAAAGCGGATTATGCTGTATGTGCATGGCGGTTCTTTTGTGGGAGGCTCGCGCCGCGGGTGGCAGTCATTCTGTGCGTCTTTGGCTCATGCGTCTTCTTGCCGCGTGGTCGTTCCCGAATTCAGAATTCCTACTCCACATCAATATCCTGCTTCGTTGGAAGATGTGCAGTCAGTTTTCAAGGCGGTCTACACGGAAGAGCAGATTGCCCGTTCGCTTGATACCGACAATTCCGATGCTTCTCCAGAGATTATCATTGCGGCTGACGGTTCGGGGGCTTCGATTGCGCTTGCGCTGGTGCTGAGTCTCAAGGGAAAATTTCGTTCGGTCATCAGGCAGGTTGTTCTGTTCAGCCCGTGGCTTGACGTAAGCACTGAATCAAAGCATCTCTCGGCAAAAAAGGCCACGGACGATGTGTATACGGCAGATGCCATTCGTCGTGCCGCAGAATTTTATACCTATCAGGAAAACCGATCCAATCCGCTGGTATCGCCTCTTCGTGCTGATGACCAGAGTCTTCGGGGTTTTCCTCCAGTGTTCATTCAGTCAGGCGAAAAAGAATTGTTTATGGATGATGCGGAGCAGTTTCAGGCACGACTGGTTGACAACGGAACGGAATGTGTGCTTGATGTATGGAAAGATATGATGCCGTGCTTTCAGATGGCAGACGATTTTCTTTCGGAGTCTCATCTTGCGGTGGAAAAAATCGGTCATCTGATTACAGGTCGGGATGAACGCAGGAATGAGAGCGACACAAGCATTCATCTGACGCTGGAAAAAAGTCTGAATAATTTTTAGGATTACGCTATGGAATTACTTTCTCCCGCAGGAAACGTGGAAAAACTCAAATACGCTTATATGTACGGAGCGGATGCCGCTTATATCGGGCTGAAAAAATTCTCCCTGCGCGTTAAGGCGGATAATTTTTATGAGGACGAATACGAAAAGGTCATCGCGCTCAAAAAGCAGTTCCCCGGAAAAAAACTGCATTGCGCCCTGAACATCGCTTTTCATAACCGTGAGATTGATTCATTTTTGCAGAACCTTGACTACTTCAAGCACTATCCAATTGACGCATTTATCGTGCAGGATTTGGGCATTGTGCCAATTTTGCAAAAGCATTTCCCCGCCGCTCATCTGCATGTCAGCACACAGGCCAGTTGCATGAACCGCGAAGCCGTCAAAATGTATCAGAAACTTGGCTTTGACCGCGTGGTGCTTGGTCGCGAGGTAAGTCTGAACGAAGTGCGCGAGATAAAAGATGCCGTGCCAGAGATGGAAATCGAATGTTTTGCGCACGGAGCAATGTGCATTGCCTATAGCGGTCGTTGTCTGATGAGCGCGTATCTGACGGGACGGAGCGCGCAGAGCGGGTTTTGTTCCCATACCTGCCGCTGGGAATACGATGTGGGAGTTTTGGAAAAAAAGCCGCGGATGGATGCGAATGAAACGGCAAAATTGCTTGCGCAGTCAGGTGAACTTGTTTTGCAAGAGCGCAAGCGACCCGGAGAATTCTTTCCGATTTACGAAGGCGATGATTTTACGGCAGTGCTTTCTTCCAAAGATTTGCGGATGATTGAGCATCTGGACGATATGCAGAAGGCGGGCGTAGATTCACTTAAAATTGAAGGTCGCATGAAAAGCGTGTACTATGTGGCTCTTGTTACGAGGGCGTATCGCAAGGCATTGGACGCACTGGAAGGAAAAATCACTGACAAAGAAGCCGCGCCGTTTATTGCGTCTCTGGATGAAGTTGCGCACCGCGAAAGCACGACGGGATTTTTTTACAGCAGAACCGATGCGGACAAAACCACTGTGGGTGCAAGCGACAGCCCGTATGAACTTGCGGGGCAAATTGGAGCGAAATTAACTGTCGCGGAAGAGGAAGCGGTTTTTGCCGCAGGAAAGACGATGGTTTTTGCACGGAAACAGGCTCTGGCAGAAATGCATCCCGCCGCCCGCGCCGCCGCCGAAAAAGATTATGCCGAGCATCCCGAAAAATGCCCCGCCGCATTGGAAAAACGTGATGGTTGGAATCTCTACTATTATAATGCGCTCAATAAGACTGATGCAGGAACGGAACTTGAAGTCATCACGCCGGACGTACTTAAAACGGTGTTGAAAGAGGATGATTATATCTTTGCAAACCCAAAAAATGGTGCTATAATACCGTTCGTCAATCCTGACCACGACTGTGCGATTTACACGGCGGCAGAAATTCCTTTGGATGCATTGGTCAGGACAAAAGATGGCGGTTTTAAGTCAGGCATAGTGAGAACGACAGGCAGATGAAAAAAGTCATAATGGTTTTGCTTGCGATGTGTATTTCTTCGCTGGCATTCGCACAGTTTCATATCATTCCTGACGAAAATGATTCTATCGGGCAGTGGTTTCAGGCTTCCTACGGTCGGTCTACAAACAAAGGCTTTGAGCAGAAACAAAATTTTTGGTCGGTCTCCTATCAGTTTGACTACAATCCTTTTGATGCTTTTATCGGCTTTCAGTATACAGATGACGTGACCGATATGATGCTTGATACGGACTGGTGGCTTGCTCAGTTTGACGGTCATTTTGGGCGGATGCGGCTCGGTGTTAATCTTGGTTATCATGCGGAATGGTACAACGAGATTAGTTGTGAACACGATTTTACTTTTGTTCCCGCAGAACTGAATTACCGCACGTGGGAAAATTTTTGGGTCATGCTTAGAACGGGTCTCACCAGAAAAATATCGGATGTCTATCTGATTAAAAATACAGTGGAGAACTGGAACATTCTGCTGACTCTTTCGCTGGGGAAAATCTGGTCAAACGGACTGGAACTTTCTTTGGATGTAGGCACTCGCTCTGTGTATCGTCATCCGCTGTTCGGTACGGCATTGTTCACGTTTGGTGCGGCATATCACTTTAAGAACGGGTTTCGCATAGGAGCGGAAACGGAAATCACCATGCGGGATTGGATTGCCGCGACTTACTATATGGATTCTGTGGTCATTCGTCTTACGGGGAGGGTGTCATTTTGAAAAAGATATGGTTCTTGCTCCTTGTAACGGTGACGCTTGTCTCTTCCTGCTCTTACGGCAATTATATGCTTCATTTCAGTGGCAGTCAGGTTGATGACCGCGCTACAGCCATTGCCACGGTGTCAGGTTCGGATTTGCCGATAATTTCTGATACGGTATACAGTTTTTTGATTATTGCGGACGCTCATTTTGGTGCGAGCAAGACGAACAAACATCTTGACCGCTTTAGGGAGAAATTTACGGCGCTTTTCGATGCAGAGGATTCTGAAAAACCGCGCTTTATTATCAATTTGGGTGATAATATGGATGACGGAAAGCAAGATGAGGCGGATGATTGTTTAAAACTGGAGAATCAGCTTAAAGAAATCGCCAAGGAAAAATTATCACTGGCTTCTGCGGACGATTTTAAAATCTATACGATTCTCGGAAATCATGATTTGTATGCGGAAGACGGCTGGGATGTTTGGAAAAAAAGTTTTTTCCCTGGCACAAAGTACGGCACGTCATATTATCGGTTTACGCTGGGTGCGTTTTCCTATTATTTTTTGGATACGGCGAACGGTACACTGGGAAAAGCCCAGCTAGATGATTTGGAAGAACGGCTTTCCGCAGATTCCCACCCGAAAATTATTCTGATGCACTATCCCATTGCGCCAATGGCACTTGCATTTAGCCTGCAAAATACGCTGGAACGAAACCGTTTGCTTTATGATTTTGCCCGTACAAACGTCAGAAAAATATTTTCAGGCCATTATCATCCGGGTAACGAAAAAGATTATGGCGATTTTGGTGAGTACACCGTAATGTCTTTTGGCTACAAAGAGACTTCGTTATTGGTCACCGTGAACGAAAATACTCAGACCATCTCCTACAGGAAAATCGATTTTTAGATGCCCCTATGAAGTTGGCAAGCGGAGGAAGTCACTCTTTTTGTTCCCATTCTGCGTCAATCGTGCGCCGCTCAATATTGGGAATGCGGTGGAACGTCAGACAGTCCGCGCGGTGAATGATTACGCCACGGCTGTTTGAGACATAGCCCAAAATCGCTTCCCCTGGCTTTGGCGAACAGCATCCTGCAAAATTGACCAAAAAATTGGTTGTGCCGCCGATTCTGACTTTGCCGCTGTAATGCTCGTCTGTAGCCGCGCCAGTTCCCGTTTCTGCGCGTTCGGGGGTACGAGGTCGCCTTTTTCGTTTTTCGGTTTGTATGGCGCGGGCTTTTTCGTTTAATGCGGCAATTTCTGCGGTTCGTTTTGCCTCTGCTTCCTTGTCCACAAAATTCGGGTCATTCGCCACAAGCCACGCATGAATTCTCTGCCGCGCCTTTGATGTACGTACCACTTTGTACTGGCTTTCGGTAGGATGCGCTTGCGGATTGGTAAGAATTTCAATAATCTGCGTGTTTTCCAGCGGCTTGGTAATCGGGATGATTTTGCCGTCAGCCTTTGCGCCCACGATTTTTTCTCCCACCGCACTATGAACGTGATAGGCAAAATCAATCGCCGTACTTCCCGCGGGCAATTGCACCACGTCTCCCTTGGGCGTAAAGACAAAGATTTCATCGCCGAGCAAATCGTTTTTGAGTTGGGCAAAAAAAGTCTCGTTGCTCAAATCTTGGTCTTTTAAGGTTTGCAGTTGGTTCACGATGCCCAAATCGCTGATGTCAACTTTGTCATGATTCGTGCCTTTTTTGTAGAGCCAGTGCGATGCGACACCGTGTTCTGCCTTGTTGTGCATATCCCGCGTGCGAATCTGAATTTCAAGCGGCTTTCCTTCGCACATCACGGTTGTATGAATGGATTGATACCCGTTCGCTTTTGGCATGGCGATATAGTCCTTAAAGCGACCGTCCAGCGGCTTCCAAAGTCCATGCACGATGCCAATCAACTCGTAACATTCTGCGTTCGTGGTACAAATGATGCGCAGGGCAAGCAGGTCGTAGAGTTCGTCCGCGCCCTTGTTGCGCTTGCGCATTTTTTGGTAAATCGAATAAAAATGCTTTGCGCGGCTGGTAATCTGTACGCTGATTCCCGCTTTTTCTGCGCTCTTGTAAATTGCGTTCACCGCTTTTTCAAGATAAGCCGCGCGTTCCTCTTTTTTTTGCGCCACAATCGCCTTGATTTGCTGGAACACATCGGGATTCGCATATTTCAGGCTTAAATCTTCTAGTTCGCTTTTTGCGCTTTGTATACCGAGTCTGTCCGCAAGCGGTGCCCAAATGTCGATTACTTCTGCGGCAACGGCACGTCTGCTCTTTTCATCTATGCTTTTAAGATTGCGCATACGGTCAAGACGGTCGGCAAGTTTTACCAGAATGACGCGCACATCGTCAATCATCGCGAACAGCATTTTTCGGATTGCGTCTGCCTGCTGAATCGTCTTTGAATGAATTTTCCAGCTGGTGATTTTTGAGGTGTCCGTAACGATTTTAAGAACGGTGTCGCCAAATTGAGCGGCAATATCTTCTGGGCTTACGCTTTCTACATTTAAGATACTGTGAAAAAGTCCTGCAATCAGACAGTCAATATCCATCTGAGTTTCCGCAAGAATTGCTGCTACACGTAAAGGATGCAGATAATAGGGAAGTCCACATCCGCGTTTTAGGTGTTCAGTCTTTGTAATCAGAAAATCCCACGCTTTACAGAAACGGCTCTGTTCATCAGCGGAATAATCGGAAAAACGCGCCCAAAATGCTGAAATCAGCACCGCAGGATTTGTCTCGGTATTGTTTGTCGTAATATCCAGGGTCATCACAGCCCCCTTATTTTGTTATTCTTGTTGTTTTGACCACAGCGAGTTATTTCAGTCACTGTCTGTCTTTTCGGTTGCCCCTGTATCGCTCATCGGAATTTGTTTAGGACGCAGGGAAAAATATCTGTAAGTTCAATATAATACTTTTTATTTCCTACGACAATAGTATTTTTTTGCAGGACAAACGTATTGCAATTCTTCCGCTATGGAAAATCGGCTGAAAAAATTACTTCACGGAAAATGCAATCTCTGTCTGGGCGTTCCCGCATCGGACGGTAACGGTATGATTTCCCTGTATAATCGGCACGTACGCCACAAAAGGACGGGTGACTTGTGCTATCATCTTGCCGTCAAGCAGAAAATCCGCTTTCTCATCAGAACCACCCGTTGCTTCCACGGCTAATTTTTGTTGGCTCGCAGGAACGGATGCATCGTAGTAAAAAAGGCTTCCGCTTCGGGGAGAGGTGATGCGTAAGGGGCTTCCTTTTTCGTCAACCGCACCGCTTCGATTTTTGATTCTGAACCATGCGGCGTATTCGGCTGGATAAGATGTTGTTCCTTGCGCACCAACATTATTACGATGCCAAGTGCAGTCTTCCAGAGGAACGCCCGCCGCAACATATTCGCTCACCGTGTCGGGGCAATGCTCTGTTGCCCGAAGCCCGGAAAGCGCGCAAATTCGTTCTTTTTTGAACTGTGCGGGCTTTGCAAACGGACTTCCATTTTTCCCTTGCAAATACACCAGCAGTTCACGCGCGATTTTTGCAGGAACTGAACTTCCCGTTTTTCCAACCACGGTTTCGCCAGAAAAATTTCCCATCCACACGCCAACGGTATACTGAGGAGTTGCGCCAAACGCGGTTATATTCTGGAACTGATTTGCCGTTCCTGTTTTGAACATCGAGGGAAAAGGGGTTCTGAACACTGGCGCAAAACCAAAACCCATGGCACGGGCATCAGCATCGGAAAGAATATCGCAGATAAGGCGGGCCGTATTCGTATCATACACATGGAATGATTTTTGCTTGGAAAGAGTTTTTTCGGAAGCAAGGGCAAATAATGGTAAAAAAACGCCGTCACGGGCGAAAACGGAAAATGCTTGGGTCAGCTCAAAGATGGAGACTTCAGCATTTCCCAGGGCAAGACCCAAACCAGGGTCAGCGTGTTCCAGTGATACAAAATGCAATTCCCGTAGTTTTTGCAGATAGGAATCCAGTCCTATTTCATTCAGCAGATGTACGGCGGGAATATTCAGGCTGGAAGCAAGCGCAACCCGAAGACGGACAGGTCCATTAAAGCGATTGTTGAAATTCTGGGGTGCATACATCCGCTCAAATCCAAATTCGGAAGGAATATCGGGCAGCACTGATGAAGGTGAATAGCCTCGTTCCAATGCAAGGGCATACAAAAATGGCTTCATGCTGGAACCGGGTTGCCGCTGAGTCAGCACTCCGTCAATCTGACCATTGTGTCTTTCGTCAAAGAAATTTGTGCTTCCTACCCATGCCCGAATCGCACCGCTTTGAGTGTCGCACACGAGAACAGAGCCGTTGGTCAGACGATTTGAGGCATACCGTTCCACTGAGCGGGCAAGGAGGTCTTCTGCTACGTGCTGAAGAGATAAGTCCACCGTTGTACACACTTCGCGCGCATGTCCGATTGGACTTTCGGGTTGCTGGGAAAGCCAGCGGACAAAATGAGGCATTTCAAACGGGTAGGAAAATGAATGCGCGCTATTTGCCGCCAAAAGAAAATCATCCGCTGTGTACGAAGATTCAGCAAATTCTGCAACCGATGAATACAAATCATAGGCTGCTTTTGCGCAGAGTTCGGGATTGGAAAGCGGATTATAGAGCGCAGGTCGGCGTGGAATAACGGCAAGACATGTTGCCTGAGGTTCGGTCAGTTCTTCGATAGAAAGCGCAAAAAAAGTTCGTGCCGCACTTGCAACGCCTTCCGCATTAAAACCAAACGGCACATTGTTCAGGTATAATTCCAGAATTTCTGCCTTGGAAAGCCGCATCTCCAGCCTAAGCGCATTAAAAGCCTCGCAGAGTTTTACGAAAATCGTCCTGTTTGCGTTCGGTCTGATAATTCTCGCAAGTTGCATGGTAATGGTTGATGCGCCGCTTACGGTACGCATTTCGCTTGCATTCTGAAAACTTGCCCTCAGAATCGCCCCAATATCAATACCATGATGCTGATAAAAACGGCGGTCTTCTGCTCCCAAAAAAATGTGCTTTACAAAAGACGGAATCTCATCTAAAGGAATCCATTCCCGGCGCACACCATTTTCCTGTGGAATAATTTGCAGAAGGTTTCCCCGAAAGTCATAAATTCGTGTCGAAATAGGTCGCGACTGAAAAGCGTTCAGTGCGGGGTAAGGCAAAAACCGCAGCAAGAGAAAAAAAATAAGAACCGAAAAAGCAACCGTTCCGCAAACGAGCGCACAGACTTTTTTCATGCTGACTCACTATATCGCATAAAACCGATGCTGACAACGCTGAAAATTTGTAGAACAAGGAAAGATGTTTTGCTGTCAGAAAAATACGCAAAGCCAAGAAAAAAAAGTTGAATTCTGTTAAGACCAATGGTATACTTAAAGGACAATGATATCTTATCTATCACGATAATTTATTTTTAAGGAGATTTTATGGTTTCTGCATCAGACTCTGGAAAGAAAAAACGCACGAGTCTTATCAAACGGCTGATTATTTTGGTCGGAGCGGTTATCATCGTGCTTAACGTTGTTCAGCTTCTGCTCGTCACCATAAGCGCACAAAATGGCATTATTAAAGAAAAACTTGCTCTGTATTCAAACATGATGGACGGCTACACTTCTGCATTGGAAAATGATTTGGAAGGGTATTTCAAGGAACTGAATGGCTACATCCATGCGGATATCGTGGAAGAAGGCGACATTGAGGCGTGTTACGATTGGCTGCAAGACCCAGAACATGCCGATATGCGCGGTGACTTTGACTACGTTATGATTACCGGACTAGACGGAAAAGCGCGGACAGATTTGGGCGGCATAACCGACATTGTTGAGCGCGATTACTTTAAGGCGGTAATGAAAGAGGGCAAAGAAAAATATATTGATAATCCTGTTATCGGAAAGACAACGGGGCTTCCTGTCATTCATGTATCCCGTCCGCTTCGTGATGAATCGGGCAAAAAGTTCGCAATGGTAACGGGTATCGTCAATGTCAGTACGCTTACCAAGGAAATCCGCCAGATTCAGATTGGCAAAAAAGGATATGCTTTCGTCCTCGCCAGTTCAGGTCAGGTCATCGCACATCCGAATGATGAATTCATTATGAAAAAAAATTTCATTACGGACATTGACCCGAACGGCAGGAACGCAGATTTGATTGATGTCGCAAAGGCAATGACTTCTGGGCAGAAAGGTGAGGCATGGATTAATGCAAATGAAGCGGCAGGAAAAGACCTGCTTGTATATGCTCCGATTGCGGGAACTCCTTGGTCAATGGCAATTTCCATTTCGGACAGTCAGGTGTATGAATCTGTCAACAATATCCGCAAGATGCTGATTATCTTTGCGATTGTCATTACCGTAGCACTCTGTGTGATTATCGGAATCCTGCTGGTTCGTTCGCTCCGTCCGCTCAATATTGTTGAGGCGGCAATCACGGATATTGCTTCTGGTGACGCAGATTTGACTAAGCGAATCGACATCAATTCATCTGATGAAATCGGTCAGGTTGTCAAAGGATTCAACTCGTTCAGCGAAAAACTTCAGACGATTATTGGAGACGTTAAGATTTCCAAGGATGATTTGCTGGTTGCTGGTGATGATATGGCAAGCACCGCACAGGACACGGCAAGCGCAATCACCGAGATTATCGCCAACATTGAGAGCATGCACAAGCAGATTGAGGGACAGCGCACGAGCGTGGATCAGACTGCGGGTGCGGTGAACCAAATCGCGTCAAACATCGATTCTCTGGAGCGCATGATTGAGAGCCAGTCAAGTGGCGTCACCCAGGCAAGCGCGGCCGTTGAGCAGATGATTGGAAACATTTCTTCGGTCAACTCTTCCATGGATAAAATGGCGACTTCATTCGGGGAACTGCGCACTAACTCTCAGGCGGGATTTGTCAAGCAGCAGGCGGTA
>JAFSJX010000090.1 GCA_017449285.1 Treponema sp. | reverse complement strand
TCGTCCTTCTCGTCTGCCTTCCTCGCGAGCCTCAAACCGCTCCTCGTCTATCGTCTGCTGCCATGTCATATACTGCTTCCTCCATCGCGCGTTCTTCTTTGCCCGCTCCACTTTCTCTTCCAACCGCTTGGTAAAGTCATCGCCAGCAGATTCGCCTTTGAGGAACTTGAAGAACGCCCTCTCCTCATCGCCTTTCAGTTTATCACATTCCGCCGCGTTGAAAAAGACCTTGAATGCGCGGTCGTCCAATTTTGTCTGTCTGTCTTCAAGGCAGATGTTCTCGAAGGTGTAAACGGGAAGCCCTTTGCGGAAGATGTCGCCAAGGCAGAGGAAAATCACATAGGTGTCTTTCAGCTGGCTGTAGTTCATTCCGGCGGAGAGGTTGTCCATGTCGATGATGCTCTGGTAATAGCGGGCGCGCTTGGGCAAGTTCGTCTTGTTCGTGGTTTGTATTTCAAGGTCGAAGATGCGCCGGTCGTCCTTGGTGTACACGTCGAACCTGACGCTCTTGGAGTCCAGCGTTTCTTTCATCGATTTTTCTGCCTGGGGAACTTCAAGGTGGTCGATTTCGACGTGGAGCAGAATCTCAATCAGGTGCTTGCAGAGGTCGGGGTTGGATTCCATTATCTTGCAGAACAAAAAATTGTTCGCGAGCGTGATTTTTTCCCACGGGGTAGATTGTGTTTGTGTCATTGTTTGCCTCCGTACAGAATCTTGGGGGTTGTCTTTGTTCTGTACATATAGTTATAGGCTTTAAAAAGTAAAAAACTACAAAAAATGCAGAAAAGAATTTGCAAAAAAGGTAAAAAATATGCTATCGTACACTATCTTCACAGAAAAGGATGCGGTCATGGGTATCGATGCACAGGTAGATAAAATATTACGGTCGTATGAAGAATATGGTGGAATAAATTGCGCGGGGGAAGACAGTTTTCCGAATCGGGAAAATGTGGTCGAGGTCATCCATGAGTTGCAGTGCCTGATAAATCCTGGGTTCAAGACAGCGGAGAATTTGGACGAAGGCAATGTGCGCTATGTGACGGGGCAGAGAATCAACAGGATTATAGCCGTTCTGACCAAGGAAATTCAAAAGGCGTTGATTTACGAGGTGAACAAACGGAAAGAACCGGAACGGTCGCCAAAGATGTCGCACTGTTTTCGGCTTGCGGAGCAGACGGCTATCGCGCTTGTTGACGAAATTCCTGAGCTTCGGCGGATGATTTATCTTGATACCAAGGCGATTTTTGTCGGTGACCCTGCGGCAAAGAGCGATGAGGAAGTGATTGTTTCGTATCCGGGGCTGGATGCCATCATCGTATATCGAATCGCACATTTTCTTCATGTAAATGGTGTGCCGGTCATTCCTCGCATTATGACGGAATATATTCATGGAAAAACAGGAGTCGACATTCATCCTGGGGCGAAAATCGGCGAGAGTTTTTTTATTGACCACGGAACGGGCATCGTTATCGGCGAAACGACGGTTATCGGAAAGAACGTAAAGATTTATCAGGGGGTCACGCTTGGCGCGCTCAGCGTAAAAAAGGAATTTATGGATAAAAAACGTCATCCCACTATCGAAGACAACGTGACGATTTATGCGAACGCGACGATTTTGGGCGGAGAAACGGTGATTGGCGAAGGCAGCGTTGTCGGGGGCAACACGTGGGTTACCCGTTCAATTCCTCCTCATACAAATTACTATAACAAATAAAAAACACAGGATTCCTCAAAGCAACGCCTTCAAGAATCCTGTGCCGTCCAGTAAACTGGACATCGGAGAGAGTTTATCAGCTTTTTTATAAGCTAATTTCATTATACCAAGGGCTGGGAAAAAGTCAAGAGAAAATACAGAAAAAATTAAGGAAAATTTAAGATTTGCGTGTGAAATTCGGTCGGAAGAATCCGTGCGCGGGTATGGAAAAAAACTTGACAATGCTTCAATCGTATGAGAAAATAATCTTATGAGAAGAAAGTTATTGAGTTTGATTGTTGTTTTGAGTTTTTTAATCTGATATGTTCTTGTGTACAACCTAAAGTTGCGCAGACTGTAACATACAAATTAGATGTGCCTCTTAGACAACAAGTTGAAGTTGGTTGGTGTGTTCCGGCATCAGTCTTAATGTGTGCTGAATATTTTGCAAATAAAGTTGGATGGTATGATAAGGCTTTTGCTTTATATGATATACCTTCGCAAGAGAATTATATACATGAAAAGCTTGACTCTTATGGGGGAACGACTTTTTATCCAAATTCTTCTAATGGTGCGCCAAAATCAATTTCGAGGTTTTTATACGGTCATTTAAACATTACAAACGAGAATATGGCGTTATTGAATACATCGTATTTTTGCGAAGAATATACGGGTGCTTTGCTGTTAATAATGAATCAAATTCGATACGAGAAAAAGCCCTTAATTTCTGTTGTGAGTGAAGCGGCTAACGCATTTCATGCAGTTGTTATTACGGGGTATCAAGAAGATTCAGCATCTGAAACTGTGAAGAAAGTCTTTTATAATGACCCTTGGTATGGGAATAGAAATAAATCAAAATTTGAATGGCAAAGATATTCGTGTATAAGTGATGTTAGGTATATGACATTATATTTTGATGATTATAATAAATAATTAGTGTTTATAGAGAGGATTACATGAAATATATAAGTAGTTTGTTTTTTTGTTTTTTTGTTTTGATTTCGTGTTCAGAGATTTCTAAAGTATCATCGGATAATAAATGTATATCGGAAAAAGATGCTAAAGAAATTGTTGCGAGAGAAATTGCTGAGTCAGATTACTATCAGCAGTTTTATGTTGTTTCTTCTGAAAAATATGATGAAAGAGTTACGGATATTACATGGGGGGATGTAGTATTGGTTTCTGTTATTCCTGATGGGAGATTTTTTGAGGAGGAAACCAAATATTATTTGCTTACGGGCGTTTTGTCTAATGGACAAGTCTTAGTGGCGCAAACTGTGAATGCTTTTACAGGTGAATTGATGGATGGGGTGCTTTTGGCAAGTGAAGACTCAGATAGGTTGGCACTGGCTTCCGTAAATAGTGTTTCGAATTATGTTTCTAGAACTGGGTATTCACCAGAATTCCTTGAGGCAGTGTATTATTTTGATGGTACGCCTTTTACAATTGATACTATTTTTTCTTGGAAGTATTGTGTTAATACAGAAGATAAACGCTCAATATATGATGATAGAACTAAAATAAATGATTGCATATTTATTGATCCTTGGGTACGACTTGGAGAAAATGACTCAAATAGCGAGTTACAAATAAGCAATGCTTTTTTCTCTAAATTTAGTTTTAATCATCGAGCCTATCGAATTGGAAATGTAACGGCGGATTCTACATGCAGAACTCTTTCTTCAGATGGTGGACGACGGAATCTGTTTGAACCGATTGATTAGTGTATACCATAATGAAAAAAACATGGGCATTGATTATATCATGTTGTCTAATCTTCGGATTTTTTTTATGTAATTGTTCTGATAAAAAGACTGTCTTTATTGTTGGGGACAGTTTGTTATTAGGTTATAAAATTGAAGAGAAGGAATCGGCACTCTCAATAATTAAAAATAAACTGCATAACTGTGTTCATTATTGTGAAATAGGCTTAACAATTTCTGCTTTTGCTGCGATTCTTGACAGATATGATATTGATTCTATTTCTTGTGTGATAATTGAGTTGGGGGCTAATGATTTTTTGTTAGGGAGAGATTCTGCTAAGACTTGTGAGTCTTTTTTAAGCACGATAAATTATTTCAAAAAGAAGGGAATTCCTGTTTGCATAATAAGTTTTATAGACAAAACTATGTTCCAATACAAGGATTTGGGGAATGTTAAACTTTTGGAAGACTATGATAAGATGTATGAATCGTTATTAGAGCAAAGCATTTCTTTGATTACAAATATTTGGGAGGGTAATTTCTCAAATATGGATTATAAGGTTGACGATTTCCATCCTAATGCAGAAGGGGCTAAGGTTATTGCGCGGCATATTTTGCGGGAGATAAAAAAAATGGGGTTCTTGCGTTGATTTTTTAAATTTGATACGTATAAATTCCGTGGAATTTATGTATCTTCCCTTGACTAAAATGGCGCGCTTGGATATAGTATTAAAACACGTCATTATCTGCGTGTATTCGCTCTTGTAGCTCAGTTGGTAGAGCACCGCATTGGTAGTGCGGAGGTCAGCGGTCCGATTCCGCTCGGGAGCTGTTAGATTTTCAATCTAGGAGAATTATAGATTATGGGTAGCAAGAAAAAGACAGCCATTGATATTATCGCTCTGCAGTGTACGGAGTGCAAGCGCAAGAACTATACCACGACCAAGAACCGCAAAAATATTCAGGGAAAACTTGAAAAGAATAAGTATTGCCCGTTCTGCCGCAAGGAAGTTCTGCACAAAGAAACAAAAGCAAAGTAAAAATCTCGCTGCCGTTTGTTCGGCGGCTTGATATATTTAGGGTTTGTTGCAAACCCTAAAAGCGGTTGAGTCAAGGCTTTAAGCGAAGCGTGCCTTAACCAGACGTATTTTAGGCCTGTAGTTCAGTTGGTAGAGCATCGGTCTCCAAAACCGAGTGTCGCGGGTTCAAGTCCTGCCGGGCCTGTATTTACAAAGTTGTGGTCTTCGGACTACAATCTTTAATAAAAGAGGACTACTATGGGAAAAGTTGTTGGATTTTTGAAGGAGTGTGGTGCTGAACTTCGTAAAGTGGTTTGGCCGACACGTGAAGATGTCGTTTCCTCTGTAAAAGTTGTGATTATTTCAACGATTATTATTGCGGTCATTCTTGGTGCGTTGGATATGTTGTTTACGGCCGGTATGCGCCTTGTTTTCTAGGATTCGCCGATGTCTAAGAACTGGTACATTGTTCATACCTATACGGGTTACGAAAATAAGATTGAGCGCACTATCCGCCAGATGCTGGAAGCGGGCGAACTTGATTCCAATGTTGTGTCCGATGTAAAAGTTCCTGTTGAAGAGGTTGTTGAGGTAAAAGGCGGTAAGAAAAAATCCCGCAAAAATAAATTTCTTCCCGGCTACATTATGCTGGAACTTGATTTGCCGGAGATTGGCTGGAAGGATGTGTGTGGCTCAATCCGTCATATTCAGGGTGTGACTGGTTTTGTCGGCACGAATCCGAATGTGCGTCCGCGTCCGATTTCAACGGAAGAAGCGAAAAATCTGTTGCAGAAGTCTGGAGAAATCAAGGGCGAAAAGAATGTGCGCATCAAGCAGTCTTATACTGTTGGTGATCAAGTTAAGATTACGGAAGGCCCGTTCGCAACGTTCTCTGGCACGGTAGAAGAAGTTAATACAGAAAAGAACAAATTGCGCGTAATGGTGCAGATTTTTGGTCGGGCAACTCCCGTGGAAGTGGATTTGTTGCAGGCGGAAAAGATTTAGTTCTTTTCGATCGTTCTTTTATAGTTTTTATATGGCATAGTTTTGGGTTTTTGCTTATGGCAGAACTCATTCCTATATTTGGGAGAGGTGCATATCCGTTGGATAAAGGCACTTCGCTAGAACGGGCAGCTTGCTTGCAGGCGTTAAGACCCGATTCACCACCAAAACAAGGAGCTACAAAATGGCTACAAAAAAGGTTACGGCTGTCATCAAACTGCAGTGTCCTGCAGGTTCTGCGACTCCGGCACCGCCGATTGGTCCGGCTCTCGGTCCCCACGGCGTTTCAGCCCCGAAGTTCGTACAGGAATTTAATGACAGAACCAAGTCAATGGAAAAGGGATTGATTATCCCGGTTGTCATCACTGTTTATCAGGACAAATCCTACACATTCATCCTCAAGACCCCGCCGGCTGCGGTGCTTATCAAGAAAGCGCTCAAACTGGACAAGGGTGCGGGCAATCCGCTCCGCGACAAAGTGGGCAAACTTACTCAGGCTCAGTTGGAAGAAATCGCAAAGATTAAGTTGCCCGACGTGAATGCAAACGACCTTGAGGCTGCAAAGAAAATCGTTGCCGGTACTGCGCGCAGTATGGGTGTTGAAGTGGAGGCAAACTAATGAAACGCGGAAAGAATTATCGTGCTGCGCTGGCTAAGTATGACCCCACCCAGCACTATGAAGTTGCAAAGGCTTGCGAAGTGGTCAAGGATTTGCATTACGTTAAATTTGACGAGACAGTAGAAGCGCATGTCGCTCTGAAGCTCGGAAAGAACCAGACGGTGCGCGACACCTTGGTGTTTCCGAATCAGTTCCGTGGCGAAAAGAAAGTGCTGGTATTCTGCCGTGATGAGCGCGCAAAAGAAGCATTGGATGCTGGTGCGGCTTACGCTGGTCAGGAATATGTTGAGAAAGTAAAGGGCGGCTGGCTTGATTTTGACATCGCCGTTGCTACTCCCGACATGATGAAGGACGTTGGTCGTCTGGGTATGGTTTTGGGACGCAAAGGTTTGATGCCGAACCCCAAGACTGGCACTGTTACCAATGACATTGTTGCGGCAATCGGCGAACTCAAAAAAGGTCGTACCGAATACCGCGCCGACAAAACGGGTATCGTTCACATTGCGGTGGGCAAGGTTTCTATGGAGCCGGCAAAGGTCGCGGAGAATGTGTCTGCATTGCTCGGTGAGATTATGCGCAAGAAGCCCGCAGACGCAAAAGCGGATTATGTTCGCTCTGTGTCCGTAAGTTCATCAATGGGTCCTGGCGTTTGGGTAGACTTCAAACAGGAGGATAAATAACTATGGCTATTTTGGCAAAGAAAATCCAGCCTGCTAAAACTGAGGCTATCAAGGCTGCGAAGGATGTGCTTTCAGCATACAATGACTACATCTTCGCCGATTATCGTGGTCTGACGGTGGAACAGATTACCGCTCTCCGTGACAAATTGCGCGAAAAGGAATCAACGTTCAAGGTTATCAAAAATAACTTTGCGCGCGTTGCCTTTGAAGAGATGAATATTACCAATGTTGCCGAGTATCTGACTGGGCCGACCGCTATTGCGATGGCAAAGGAAGATTCCAACGAAGCGGCAAAAATCCTGTTCGACTTTGCAAAAGACGCTCCGGCTCTCAAAGTGAAGGGTGCTTATGTTGGTAAAGAAGTGTACGATGCTGCAAAAATCGAGGCTTTCTCAAAAGTTCCCGGAAAGAAACAGCTTATCGCAATGCTTATGTCTGCTATCAACGGACCGGCACAGAAGATTGCCGCCACATTGCAGGCATACGTGGACAAAAAATCAGCAGAAGGCGCAAACTGATAGTTGCAAAAATAAACCTTCTGTCGGCGGGATGTGTTGTGCGGAACGCCAAACTGATAGAGCGCGGTCAGACTTCGTATTGCTGTCGGACTGTCCGCGTCAGGGCAAATGCCCGTGGGAAGTGCTTTGCGCATGACCCGAAACGTGCGGGATAAATCGGTACAGTTTGTGCCGCCCGCAGAAACAATTTTTGGTTCGCTGTGAATTACGGTGTAGTTTTTTGGCGAATCGTGCCTATTTAGGAGAAGATAATATGGCAGCTATCACAAAAGAAGACATTCTTGAAGCAATCGCAAACATGACTGTTCTTGAGGCATCAGAACTGGTTAAGGCAATGGAAGAGAAATTCGGCGTTACTGCGGCAGTTGCAGTTGCGGCTGGTCCTGCGGCTGGTGCAGCACCTGCTGCTGAAGAGCAGACTGAATTCACCGTTACTTTGGACAGCTTCGACGCTGCAAAGAAAATCCCGGTCATTAAAGTCGTTCGCGAAATCACTGGTCTTGGTCTTGGCGAAGCAAAGGCTTTGGTCGAAGGCGCACCGAAAGAACTCAAGGCTGGCGTAAGCAAGGCTGATGCAGATGCAATCATCGCTAAGGTTACCGAAGCAGGTGGTAAGGCTTCAAAGAAATAACATCTCTTGTAGATGTGATGTCACTTGTAAAATGATTGGTTAAAAATTTTTCAAGTGGCGATTAATTCATAAAAACAGGCGTAGGCAGGTTCGTGGCGCAAGCCCACTTTGAAAAGCGAGGTGCCCTGTAGGGTTTCACCCGCGGGATTGGTGACACGGTTCTGCCGGAAGCCTGTTTTTGTGCATAAGTCAACAAATTAAAAGTGTTTATACAGATGTTCTTTTTGTGCTGAGTGCGTTTTTTGCAGGTTCTGTAAAAATCTGTATCTTGTAGCAAACTGAAACGTCAAATCTACAAAACGAGGTATCTGATGTTCGCCAAATCCCGAACAATCAACCGTCAGTACATCGGTAAGGATATTCAGAATTTTATGGAGATTCCGAACCTTATCGACATCCAGTTGTCATCCTACGAAAATTTCCTTCAAAAAGAAAAAATCGACAACAAACAGCCGCTGGAAAACAAGGGCTTGCAGGAAGCGTTTACTTCTACGTTCCCGATTGAAAGTCCTGATGGCACTATGTCTCTTGAATATGAGTTCTATGAACTTGACGAAGAGAACATTAAATTTTCAGAATTGGAATGTAAGCAGAAGGGCCTGACCTATTCCGTTCCGCTCAAAGCAAGAATCAACTTGAACTTCAAGGACAGCGGTGCGATTCTGCAGAAAGATATTTATATGGGCGATATTCCGCTCATGACCGACCGTGGCACGTTCATCATCAATGGTGCGGAACGTGTTGTGGTCAGCCAGATTCATCGTTCTCCGGGTGTTATTTTTAACCATGAGAAAGGTGTGTATTCAAGTCGCATTATTCCGTATCGCGGTTCATGGCTTGAATTTGAGATTGACCAGAAAAAAGAACTGATTTATGCGAAGATTGACCGCAAGAAGAAGATTCTGGGTACGATTTTCCTGCGCGCGCTTGGCTATGAGACCCGCGAGCAGATTATTGACGCATTCTATCTGACCGAAAAAACGACGGTCGATGCAAACAACAAGGATGCGCTGGTAGACAAAGTGCTTGCGCGCGCCGTGTTTGCAAAAGATGCGGAGAGCGGCGAGGAAAAATGTCTGTTCAAGGCGGGAACAAAACTGCACTTGCACGACATTGACGACCTGATTGCTCAGAATATCGGCGAAATCACTACGATTGTGTTTGATGCACGCAAAGTGAAGGGCAAAAAAGAAGAATGGAATCCGTCGCTTGACAGCCAGATGATTATCAATTGTTTTGAGCGCGAGGAAATTCAGTTTGTCAAGGAAGGCGCGGAAAACGAAGAGCCGTCAAAAGAAGATGCATTGGCTCACGTGTATTCAGTGCTGAAACCGGGCGAGCCTGTCTCTTCGGAAAATGCGGAAAAAGAACTGAATTCAATGTTCTTCAGCATCCACCGCTACGATTTGGGACGTGTTGGTCGCTATAAACTGAACAAAAAATTCACCGAGTTCCAGGACGAAGTTGAGGATTTGACTTTGACCAAGCCGGATATCATCAGCACGATGAAATATCTGATTAAAGTCTACATCGGAAATGCCGCAATTGATGATATTGACCACTTGGGTAACCGCCGCATTCGTTCTGTTGGCGAATTGATGACCACGGATTTGAAGACTGCTTTCAGCCGCATGGAGCGCATTGCAAAAGAGCGCATGAGCCTGAAAGAAACCGAGACGATGAAGCCGCAGGATTTGATTTCTATTAAACCGATTGTGGCGACGATTAAGGAATTCTTCGGTTCGTCACAGTTGTCTCAGTTCATGGATCAGGTAAACCCGCTGGCAGAACTGACCCACAAACGCCGTCTGTCTGCTCTTGGCCCGGGCGGTCTTTCCCGTGACCGTGCTGGCTTTGAAGTCCGCGACGTACATTATACGCACTATGGTCGTATGTGTCCGATTGAGACTCCCGAAGGCCCGAACATCGGTCTGATTGTGTCTCTGGCAATTTATACCCGCGTAAACGATTACGGATTCCTTGAAGCCCCCTACCGCAAAGTGGTGGACGGAAAGGCGACCAACGAAGTTGCCTATCTTTCTGCGATTGACGAAGACCGCTACTTTATCGGTCAGGTTGCGGAAGGCATGAAAAAAGATGGCTCGTTTCCCACGGAAATGGTTTCTTGTCGCAATCGTGGCGACTATTCAACCCGCAACGTAAAAGATGTTCAGTACATGGACGTTTCTCCGCGTCAGGTTATTTCGGTTTCCGCCTCACTCGTTCCGTTCCTGGAGCATGATGACGCGAACCGTGCTTTGATGGGCTGTAACATGCAGCGTCAGGGCGTTCCGCTTTTGTTCCCCGAGCCGCCGTATGTTGGTACAGGCATGGAGCAGAAAGCCGCGTATGATTCTGGCGTTCTGGTCAAGGCAAAACATGACGGCGAAGTCGTTTGGGTTACAAGCGATTTGATTAAGGTAAAGCCGAACGGAAGCGACAAACTGGACGAATATCCGCTTTTGAAATATCAGCGCACCAATCAGGACACGTGCTATCATCAGCGTCCGACCGTTCAGGTGGGCGAAAAAGTCAAGAAAGGCGATGTCCTTGCTGACGGTCCTGCAACCTTTAACGGCGAACTTTCTCTTGGACGCAACTTGCTCGTCGGCTTCGTGCCTTGGAATGGTTACAACTATGAGGACGCTGTTCTTATCAGTCGCCGCGTTGTTAAAGAAGATATGTATACTTCTATCCATATCAAGGAATTCCAGACAGAAATCCGCGAGACAAAATTGGGACCTGAAAAGATTACCCGCGATGTTCCGAACACGGCGGAAAAAACTTTGGATAACCTTGATGCGGAAGGTATCATCAGAATCGGCGCGAAAGTGCGTTCTGGCGATATTTTGGTTGGAAAAGTCACTCCGAAGAGTGAAACTGAGACGACTCCCGAATTCAAGTTGCTCAATTCAATCTTCGGTGAAAAGGCGAAGGAAGTGCGCGATTCGTCTCTGCGTGTTCCGCACGGCGTTGAGGGCGTGATTATCGACGTTCAGCGCCTGAAGAGAAGCGAGGGCGATGATTTGAACCCTGGCGTTGACGAAGTGGTTAAAGTTTTGATTGCCAACAAGCGCAAACTCTGCGAAGGCGACAAAATGGCTGGTCGTCACGGAAATAAGGGTGTCGTTGCGCGAATCTTGCCCGAAGAAGACATGCCGTATTTGGAAGACGGTACGCCGCTTGACGTGTGCTTGAACCCGCTTGGTGTTCCTTCCCGTATGAACATCGGTCAGATTATGGAATCTGAACTGGGAATCGCCGGTCGCTATCTGAACGAATATTACGAAAGCCCCGCGTTCCAGACTCCGAGTCAGGAACAGATTGCGGAAAAACTGAAGCAGGCAGGGTTAAGCCCCGACTGTAAGCAGATTGTCCGCGATGGACGCACTGGCGAGCCATTCGTGAACCCGATTTTTGTCGGCGTGATTTACTTCCTAAAACTGCATCACTTGGTTGATGACAAAATGCACGCGCGTTCAACAGGTCCGTATTCACTCGTTACGCAGCAGCCGTTGGGCGGTAAGGCTCAGTTTGGCGGTCAGCGTCTTGGTGAGATGGAAGTATGGGCTCTTGAAGCTTATGGCGCGGCAAACACCTTGCAGGAAATGATGACGATTAAGTCTGATGATATGAACGGTCGCTCAAAGATTTACGAGGCAATCGTAAAGGGTGACCCATCTTCTCCGGCTGGAGTTCCTGAATCATTCAACGTATTGGTACAGGAATTGCGCGGTCTGGCTTTGGACTTTACCATTTATGACGCTAAGGGTAAGCAGATTGCTTTGACCGAGCGTGACCAGGAATTGATTGACAAAGCAAGCACTGGTTTTGACAAGGAGAATGAGAATGCGTGATATTCAGGATTTTGACAGCCTTAAAATAAAGCTTGCGTCCCCGGATACGATTCGTGCGTGGTCTTATGGCGAAGTAAAAAAGCCTGAGACAATCAACTACCGCACCCTTCGTCCGGAGAGGGAAGGTCTTTTCTGCGAGAAGATTTTCGGTACGACCAAAGAATGGGAATGTTTCTGCGGTAAGTTCAAATCAATCCGCTACAAGGGCGTTGTCTGTGACCGCTGTGGCGTTGAGGTTACGCACTTTAAGGTTCGCCGCGAGCGCACAGGTCACATCGAACTTGCAGCCCCAGTAAGTCACATCTGGTACTATCGTTCCGTGCCAAGCCGCATGGGTCTGCTTTTGGACTTGCAGGTTGCCGCACTTCGCAGCGTTCTCTACTATGAAAAATACATCGTCATTGATGCGGGCGACACTGACCTTAAAAAGATGCAACTTCTGACTGAAGATGAATTTATCGAGGCTCAGGAACGCTACGGTCAGGCATTTACCGCAGGTATGGGCGCAGAGGCAATCAAGACTTTGCTTGAGAATCTGAACCTTGATGATTTGGCGGCAGAACTCCGCGCAAAGATGATTGAAAAGGGCGCAAAAAGCGACAAACGCCTCTTAAAGCGCATCGAAATCGTGGAGAATTTCCGCTCATCGGGCAACAAGGCTTCATGGATGATTCTGGACGTTGTGCCGGTCATTCCGCCGGATTTGCGCCCGATGGTTCAGTTGGATGGCGGTCGTTTTGCCACGTCCGATTTGAACGATTTGTATCGCCGCGTGATTAACCGCAACAATCGTCTGACGCGTCTGATGCAACTTTCTGCGCCGGACATCATTATCCGCAACGAAAAACGTATGCTGCAGGAAGCGGTTGACGCATTGTTCGACAACTCAAAACGAAAACGCGTGGTCAAAGGCCCTTCAAGCCGTCCGCTCAAATCAATTTCAGACATGCTTAAAGGCAAGCAGGGACGTTTCCGCCAGAATTTGCTGGGTAAGCGTGTTGACTACTCTGGTCGTTCCGTTATCGTTGTCGGCCCTGAACTGAAACTGTGGCAGTGCGGTCTTCCGACCAAAATGGCTTTGGAATTGTTCAAGCCATTCATTATGAAGAAACTGGTCGATAAGGACGTGGTTTTCAACATCAAGAAGGCAAAGATGCTCGTTGAGTCTGAGGCTCCCGAAGTATTTGCAATCCTTGACGAAGTGGTGCGTGAGCATCCTGTTATGCTGAACCGCGCTCCGACACTGCACCGCTTGGGTATTCAGGCGTTTGAGCCGGTTCTGGTTGAGGGAAAGGCACTCAAACTGCATCCGCTCGCATGTAAGGCTTTCAACGCCGACTTCGACGGTGACCAGATGGCTATTCACGTTCCGCTGACACAGGCTGCTCAGATGGAATGTTGGACGCTCATGCTTTCTGCCCGCAATTTGCTTGACCCCGCGAACGGAAATACGATTGTCTATCCGTCTCAGGACATGGTTCTGGGAATCTACTATATGACTTCCGTAAAACCGAATGCCACAGGAACAGGCAAACGTTTCTCATCTGTGGAAGAGGCGGCGATGGCAGCAGAAAGCGGAAACATCGAATGGCAGGCAGAAATCAAAGTTCCCGCTCCGAAGAATTCTTTTGAAGAGGGAGCGTTTAACGCTGGAGATTTGATTGCTACGACCGCAGGCCGACTTCGCTTCAATGAGGAAATGCCCGAGGCTGTGGGTTACGTCAATCAGCAGATGGGCGACAAAAAACTCAAAAAGATGATTGAGGACGTGTATCACAAGCAGGGACCGTGGCTGACGATTCAGATGCTGGATGCGGTCAAGGCGTGTGGCTACAAAAATGCTACATTCTTCGGCGCAACGCTTTCCATGGACGACATCATCATTCCTGACGAAAAGAAGCCGATGGTTGACGAGGCGAATAAGCAGGTTGAGGAAATCGTTGGTCAGTATTCAAAAGGTACGATTACTGCCGAGGAACGATTCAACAAGGTAACGGATATTTGGGCGCGAACCAACGAAAAACTGACCGACATCATGTACAAGAACATGGCGAAGGATAAGGACGGATTCAACACTATCTTTATGATGGCGAATTCTGGTGCGCGTGGTTCTAAGAAACAGATTTCTCAGCTGGCGGCTATGCGTGGTTTGATGGCAAAACCAAACGGCGACATCATTGAGCTTCCCGTTCGTTCAAACTTCAAGGAAGGTCTTTCCGTTATCGAATACTTCATTTCGTCAAACGGTGCGCGTAAAGGTCTGACCGATACGGCTTTGAAGACCGCTGACGCAGGTTATATGACCCGCCGCTTGGTCGATGTCGCGCAGGACGTTGTTATCAACGAAGAGGACTGTGGCACGATTAACGGACTTGAATATTCCGCAATCAAAAACGGTGACGAAATCATTACGCCGCTTTCAGAACGCATTGTGGGTCATTTCTCAATCGAGCGTGTGGTGCATCCTGTTACCGGCGAACTGATTTGCGATGTAAACGAATACATTACCGATGAACTTGCAAAGAAAATCGAAGAGGCGGGCGTTGAGAAAATCAAGTTGCGCACGGTTCTTACCTGCGAGGCGGAACATGGTGTGTGTGTGCGCTGTTACGGCAAAAACCTTGCCCGCAACAAACTGGTCGAAATTGGCGAAGCAGTTGGTGTTATCGCGGCTCAGTCAATCGGTCAGCCGGGTACTCAGCTGACGATGCGTACATTCCACGTTGGTGGTACGGCTTCCAAGGAGACTGAAGATAACCGCATCGTACTGAAATACCCGATTCTTGTTGAAGGTATCGAAGGTACGCACGTTGAGACAAAAGAAGGCTGGCTGTTCACCCGTAAGGGTGTGATGAACGCGACCCGCATTATCGACACGATTCCGCTTGAAAAAGGCGACAAGCCGGTTGAGCAGGAAAAAGTGCTGAAAGGCGCGGTGCTGATTAAGCGAAAAGGTGGCGATGTTCTTGCAAAAGAGAACGGACGAGTTTTGCTTATCGACAAAGTGCTGTATCTTGCGGGAAATCAGCAGGAAATCGAAATCTCGAACGGTTCAACTATTTTCGCAAAAGTCGGCGAAATTGTTGACGCGGGAAAAGTCATCGGTACGTTCGACCCGTATTCAGAACCGATTATTGCTGAAGTGGAAGGATATGTTCACTTTGAGGATATTATCGCGGGTTCTACGCTGGTTGAGGATATTGACCCGAATACTGGCAACGTGGAACGCTACATCAGCGACTTGCATTTGGATGTCAAACAGCCGCGCATTCTTATCACCGATGAGGCTGGTAATGAGCGCGGAAGTTATTACTTGCCGGCGGGTGCGGTTCTGGCAGTTGAGGATAAGCAGCACGTTGATGCGGGCGTAACTTTGGCAAAGATTGCTATGGCTGCGGCTAAGTCAAGTGATATTACGGGTGGTCTGCCACGCGTTTCTGAATTGTTTGAGGCCCGCAAGCCGAAAGTGCCGTGCGTACTGGCGCAGATTACCGGTGAAGTGAAATTTGGTGAGCCAAAGAAAGGAAAACGCGTTGTTATCATCAAGGACGTGTATGACAAAGAATTTGAGCATCTTGTTCCGATGACACGCCGTTTGCTTGTCCGTAACGGTGACCATATCAAGGCTGGCGAGCCGCTTTGTGACGGTTCTCCTGACGCACACGAAATTCTGGCGATTTTGGGCGAGAATGCGCTGCAGAATTACCTTATGGATGAGATTCAGCAGGTGTATTCTGCGCAGGGCGTTGCGATTGACGACAAGCATATTGGTGTTATCGTGCGTCAGATGCTCCGCAAGGTTGAGGTTGTTTCTGTTGGCGATACACGCTTTATCTTCGGACAGCAGATTGACAAATACCACTTCCACGAGGAGAACAAGCGCGTTATTGCCGCCGGTGGACAGCCAGCAGTTGCCCGCCCGATGTTCCAGGGTATTACGAAGGCCGCTTTGGCAACGGATTCATTCATTTCTGCCGCTTCCTTCCAGGAGACGACCCGTGTTCTTACCAACGCGGCGATTTCTGGTGCGACGGATACGTTGCACGGCTTGAAGGAGAACGTTACCATCGGTCACATGATTCCGGCGGGAACGGGTATCCGCAACTACCGCAACGTCAAACTGTTCGACCGCTCCGACAACGATTTGGACATCGAAATGGAAGAAATTCTGGAGCGTCGCCGTCAGGAGCGTGAGGCTGAACTTGCGCTTGCGAGAGAGCCGTTCATTACCGAGACGACATCGATTTTGAGCGAGAACGACGACCAGTAGTTTTGTTGTTTTTTAGGTCTCTCACAGAGTCAAGGAGAACACAGAGTTTTTTGCAAATGAAAACGCTCTGTGCCTCTGTCGCTCTGTGAGGGACTAAAATTTTATGTTTTATATAGAAAAAATTGACAGGATTCTATAAAACTCTCTTGAATTCATTTTCTAAATTTTATAAAATATATAGACCTATCGCATTTTGGGTTTAATGCGAGGATTTTGTCGGAGTGCTGACCGGCAAACTAATAGGAGAAAAAAGGCGATGCCTACAATTAACCAACTTATTCGTAAAGGAAGACAGTCTCTTGCAAATCAGACAAAAGCTCCCGCGCTTGAGTCTTGCCCGCAGAAACGTGGCGTTTGCACTCGTGTTATGACTGTTACTCCGAAAAAACCGAACTCTGCGCTCCGTAAGGTAGCCCGTGTTCGCCTGTCAAATGGAATTGAAGTGACTGCATACATTCCCGGTATCGGACATAACTTGCAGGAACACTCAGTTGTACTTATCCGCGGCGGTCGTGTAAAGGATCTTCCTGGTGTGCGCTATCACATCATCCGCGGTACAAAAGATGCACTCGGTGTAGACGGACGTAAGCGCGCCCGCTCAAAGTACGGTGCAAAGAAGCCGAAGGCTTAATCTAGGATAATAGGAGAAATACCATGGGAAGACACAAACATTCCGTAAATCGTCCTATTGTACCTGATGCAAAATACAATAGCCCGGTTATTACAAAATTCGTCACACGCATGATGCTGGACGGAAAGAAAGATACTTGTACGAAAATCATCTACGAAGCCATGGACAAACTGAAGGAGAAGACCAATCAGGATCCTCTGGAAGTGTTCAACAAGGCTTTGGACAACGTAAAGCCGGTGGTGGAAGTAAAGAGCCGCCGCGTTGGTGGTGCTACCTATCAGGTGCCGATTGAAATCCGCGACAGCCGCCGCGAGGCTTTGGCAATGCGTTGGATTATCGCCGCTGCTCGCAGCCGCTCTGGCCACGGCATGGCAGATACGCTTGCTTCTGAGCTGATTGATGCGTTCAACAACACAGGTTCAGCCTTCAAGAAGAAGGAAGATACTCACAAGATGGCAGAAGCAAACAAGGCTTTTGCACATTATCGGTGGTAGGAGTATTCAAAACGCCCTCCGTGGCGTTTTGAAACTCGACAGAAGCGTTTGCTTCTGTCACCGCTTTTCAGCGCACGTCCTGTGCGCTTGCATTTTGAATGCATGATTGCAAAAATCGACAGAAAGCATACGCTTTCTGTCATCTGCTTACAACCCGCTCTCCGTGGCGGGATTTTTTTTTAAGCTCTCCGTGGCGTTTTTTTTGTTCCTCAAATCTCTGCACAAATCTTCGTGAGAAATAACATTTTGTTAGACAAATGAAAATTTTGTGTTATAATTTTAATGTGAAACTGTTTTTTTCATCATAGGTTTTGCAATACTGAAAATTGTTTATCAGAAAATTGTGGCGGTAAAAAAAGTGCAAAAAAGTGTACTTTTCTCTTGACATCCATAGGCGGTAGCACTATGCTTGGCTTGGCT
>JAFSJX010000089.1 GCA_017449285.1 Treponema sp. | reverse complement strand
CGCAAAGAAATGAAAGGCGGTAATGAAGCGACCATAGGGAGCGGAATTACGCATTCGCCGGAACGGCGAACAAAACGTCGGAAGCGTGCATACCAAAATGACGCAGCCAAAAACCTTTCTGGATCGCGGATATTATCCGCCGAAAGAAAACCTCACGCAAAGTCCGCAAAGTTCGCGAAGTTTTAAAAAAACGGACGCGAAGCGTTCAACTGGAACCGCGTTAGCGGTTCACTGTTAATAGCCGTGGGTTTCAACCCACGGAAAAAGGATTAAAAAGATTCCCTTTAATCAAATCAACCTCTTGAAAAATTTGGAATAACGTATATAAAAATGGTGAGATTTGTTTAAAATATATTAATAATTCCCCCTTATATTATAAAAAGGACGATTATATGAATAGCAGTCTTGTGTTAATTCGCAAAATTATTTTGTGCGTATGCTTTGTTTTTTTAGGCGTTGTTTCAGCCGTCAGCTATGGAGCAGAGAATTCTAATCGAGAATCGCTGTCAAAGAAAGTTCTTGACGAGTTTGGCGTCGAAAGCGTTAAACGGTTTGAAAAAATGTTCAAAACCGAAAAGTTTGATTTTGATTATTTCAGCTACCACGGCGGCAACGTTCTTCATTATGCCGCCATGACAGGGAATCTGAACCGGGTTAAACAACTCGTTGAGCAAGGCGCAGACATCCACGTAAAAAACAAAATGACCGATAGAACGGTCTTGATTTATGCCGCCGAAAGCGATAACCTGGAACTGGTTAAATGGCTCGTTGAACATGGCGCGGACGTAAAAGAAAAAATCCAATATGGCGAAACCGTCTTGATGAATGCCGCCGGTAATGGGAATCTGGAAATGGTTAAATGGCTTATTGAACATGGCGCGAATGTCAAGGAAAAAGACAATGTTTACAATATGTCAATCTTGCATTTAGCTGCTGGAAGCGGGAATTTGGAACTGGTTAAATGGCTCATTGAACATGGAGCTGACATTAACGCAAAAGGCCGACACTCAAATACAGTCTTGCATTTAGCCGCCGATAGCGGAAATCTGGAACTTGTGAAATGGCTGGTTGAACAAGGACTGGACGTCAAAGAAAAAACTGATAGTAACAATACAGTTTTGCATTCAGCCGCCTTTAGCGGAAATCTGGAACTTGTGAAATGGTTAGTTGAACAAGGAATGGACGTCAAAGAAAAAGACGAATCCGACTGGACCGTCTTGCACAAAGCTGCTTTTAGTAATCGTGATAATGTGGAGTTGATTCAGTGGCTTGTTAAACAAGGACTGGATATCACCGAAAAAAACAACCGCGAACAATCGGTCTTGCATCTTGCCGCCTTTAGTGGAAATCTGAAACAGGTTCAATGGCTGGTTGAACAAGGACAGGACGTCAACCAAAAAGACAATGCCGGCTGGACAGTCTTGCACGAAGCTGTTTCAAGTGAAAGTTTGGAACTGGTCAAATGGCTGGTTGAACATGGCGCTAACATTAACGCAAAAGATAATAAGGGTGAGACAATCCTGGAGCTCGCTGTCAGGCATGAAAATGTAGAAATAGTTCAATGGCTCATTGAACATGGTCTGGACGTCAACCAAAAGAACGAAGATGGCGCGACGCCCTTGTTTTATGCCGCTTACTGTGGTAATCTGAAATTCGTTAAAATGCTGGTTGAACATGGCGCCGACGTCAACGCAAAAAGAAAGGATGGCTGGACCGTCTTGGACGACGCCGATTGCAGCGGGAATATGAAATTGGTTAAATGGCTGGAAAAACGAGGCGCAAAAAGAGGAGAACGATAAACGTTCGTCTTGCGGATAAAGTATTGCGGATTCTTAGGATCGCGGCTGTCTCAGCCGCCAAAGATTTTTAGCCGCAAAGAACGCAAAGATCGCATAGTTTTTAAAACTTCGCGGACAAGAACGTTAGTTTTTCGGGCGCTCGTTTACCGCCTTTCATTGATAATCAACGCTGTCGACGGGTCGTGATGCCCGAACTTTCTTAAAAATTTTAAAGTTATCTGAAAAAAATGCTATTTCTCTTGCATTCTATCGAAGTAGTCGTTATAATAAAAATCATTGAGGTAACAGTTCGCAGCGTGCGATTGTCTATATAGCAAAAGGAACGCGTTTCACATTTTTGAGTTTTACACGTTAGTAGAATCGGGAAAAGCGCCGTTAGGAGTCAAAGATGTTTTTAATCAATCCTTCACAAAAAACAGATGAACGACTTTTTAAAGGATTAACAAATTGTTTTATTTTTTGGGGGGTGTTTATCTGCTCAATTATTATTCCGGCATTGTCCAATGGGGATAATAATTCTGAAGGTGAAAAAGTAATTCACTGGTTTACTCCAGAATTCAAGGAAAAAGTGGCTCAATTTAAAATATCCCCTTTTCAAGCTGCTGTAATAATCTTTTGTGAGTATAATAGCCATGTAACATCAGTAGATAAATTGAATAGTCCTCAAGTGGTTGGCGGGTTGCGTTGCATTAAGGGGGATGATTATGTTTTTTCTAGCACGCCTTATTTACCCGAAAAAGGCATGTTGATGGATGGCATTTATCTAAATGGGTTTACAGGTAATTTTAGAGTGATTCAATATTCAAAGAATCACCCTGACAAATTTATCAAGGATTTTCCTTATTTCAGTTATCAGTATTATTCTTGTCCGTTTTATGCAATATCATCAAAAGAACAATGGTATAAAGTTGTCGACAAAGCTTGTCCTTTAATTCCTAAAGATCAACGGCGGAAATGGGCTGATCAAGAATATGCGGCGTTTGCCAGTAAAGATAATACAAAAATAAAAGAGGAGTTAAAAAGTTGGGATAAGAAGTTTAACGAAATGTACGAGTTTTTCCAAGTACCAGCTGAACAAAAAAAGAAATAATCAAGAAAGTATTGAACATTATGATAAAAATTAAATATTTTTCGTTCGGTTTTGTATGTTGTATGACTTTGTTTTTCTTGATTCACTTTTCTTTAAGATTTTTCGAAGAATTTGATACTGCATATAGTATTAAAAAAACACATCACAATGGCGTCAAAATCGTAGAAGCAATTGATATTTACTATAATAAGGAAGGTGTATATCCAGAATGTCTGGCGCAATTACTGCCTCATTATTTATCTAATATTCCCCCTTCATATATTGATGTTCGCGAATGGTATTATTACCGAACAGAAGATGGCTTTTTCCTTGGAGCAAGTCAAAGCTATCCAGTTTGTCAGTACAAATTATCTACAAAAAAATGGGATGTAGAATATTAATATACTAGTTCAAAAGAAAAGTTGATTAACAAACCAATCGGTGAAAATCTGGTATTATCCCGGGGGCTTACGCACGTCGGCTCGCTCCGCTGGATCGCGGACATTCTGTCCGCCGAAGATATTTCACGCAAAGTTCACAAAGTTTTAAAAATACCGACGCGAAGCGTTCAACTAGAACCGCGTTAGCGGTTCACTGTTAATAGCCGTGGGTTTCAACCCACGGATAATGGATTAAAAAGATTCCCTTTAATCGAGTCAACGTCTTTTCTCCCCCCCGCGCCCAAAGGCGCTGGGGGGGGAGAAAAGAGGAATTGTCGATGTTTTTATTTGGCGCTTAGGTTGTCCGTGGGTTAAAACCCACGGCTAGACATATTCAACCGCTACGCGGTTGTTATGAGTGCGGAACTTGAACGTGAGTCTTTCTTGCGCTCGTTTACCGCCTTTCATTGATAATCAACGCTATCGACGGGTCATGATGCCCGGGTTTTCTTAAAAAATTTTAAAATTCTCTGAAAAAAATGCTATTTCTCTTGCATTCTATCGAAGTAGTCGTTATAATAAAATCATTGAGGTAACAGTTCGCAGCGTGCGAATGTGTAATATTACAAAAAGAACGCGTTTCACATTTTTGATTTTTACACGTTAGTAAAAATCGGGGAAATACAGATAAAATGAAAAAGTCCGCTTTATTTTACATTGCTATTGCAATTAGTATTACGATTCTTGTCGTTTTTAGTGTGTTGGCATTCACGCATTCTTTTTCGTCTGCTGTTGAGAAATCATCTGCTAATGACGAATCGTCTGCTGTTGACAAGGATAAAGGACTGCCTGTCAGTTACTTGGCAGAGCTTACTCCGGATCAGCGCGATGAAATGATGAAAAAGATTGAAAAATTGTGCGATGCGGCTGAGCGCGGGGACGTTGCAACCATTAAACAATTAATTGAATCGGGTGTAATCCTGGATATCCCGGCGTCGCATAAAGATGAACGATCTGCGTTGCATCTGGCGGCTATGAACAATCACGTTGAAGCCTGTAAAGTCCTTTTGGACGCTGGCGCATCGCCTGCTTTGAGAAATTCAAGCGCTGGCGTTAACTCATTAGTTGGATTGGACGTTAAAGGCATGCAGCCTATCGATTACGCTGTTAAGAATCCAAAGCTTTTAGAAATGTTTTTTAAAGCCGGAGCGCCTATAAATCCGCCCCCAACTTCTGGACAAACATTAATTCAAAGGGCAGCTTGGGAAGATGTACCTGAATCGGTTAAATTATTGGCAAAGCGAGGCGCTGATTTGAATTCTGCAATCCAATTTACAAGGAATCAGGAAATGCTTGATTTATTAATAAAATTGGGAGCGAAACCTTCTCAGGAAGATGTGGATCGGATTGCACGTTTATCTGTTAATGCTAATAACAATATTACAAAACAGTTGGAAAACCGTGGCTATAATGCAGGTCTTGACACTCAACTTCGCCTTGCAATTCAACGTCATGATTCTAAAGCCGTTGAAGATCTCCTTAAGCGTAACGCCGATCCTAATGCTCGTTCTCCAGAGAATCAGCGAACGCCTTTGCATGACGCAATAGAGTTTGGGAATATTGATATAGTCAATATTCTTATAAAAGCTGGGGCGGATGTAAATGCGCAAGATATAAAGATGGAGACACCTCTTATGATGTTAGCTTGCATGCCGCGTTCTCTTGATATTGCTAAAGCATTGCTCGAAGCAGGCGCTGATCCGACTATTAAAAATAAATGGGGCGCCGATCCAATTAAAGCCGCAAAGGAAAATCATTTTTTGAAGCTGTATAAATTACTTAACGAACACGTCAAAAATAAGCAAAAAAGTCCTTCTGAATAAACTAAATCATATTGATAATTCGTTTTAGATTGATTCGTCAATCAGTCAGTGCGCGGATTCATTTAAAAATTCGTCGAGTAGAGCGCTACGGCTTACCGTCAAGACAACGCGGAAGCAATCGAAAACCAAAGACCGCGGAAAGCCCGTCCGTCCCGCTGGATCGCGCCTGTCTCAGCCGCCAAAGATTTTAGCCGCAAAGAACGCAAAGAAATGAAAGGCGGTAACGGAGAGAGCGAAGCGAACGAAGTTACGCTTAGGCGAGCCACGGGTGTAAACCCGTGGGTGTGAGCAAAGCGAACGTAACGGCGAACAAAACGTCTGTCCCGTTCACGTACACTGGTGAGCCGGCACGCGGCAGTCTCTGCCGCACAACAAAACCTCACGCGGAGACGCTTGAGAATTTCCGGGCGTCTCGCACCCGGCTCGCCATGTTCGTTTTTTTATCTTGTGGAGTTTCCGCTTTGCCCCTGAGGACGTCGCGGGGGAGGATTCATGCCGCCTTTGCCGCCGTTTGGACGCGGACCCGGTCGATAATTTCCATCCTGCGGACGAGGACGACGCGGGGGAGGATTCATGCCGCCATTGCTGCCGTTTGGACGAGGCCCCGGTCGATAATTTCCATCCTGCGGACGAGGACGTCGCGGGGGAGGATTCATGCCGCCGTTATCATCGTTTGGACGAGTACCGCGCTCTATCCGTGCATTAGGGGAATCGGGGTTTGCGCGAACGACCCGGAAGCCGACAGTGTTGAAATGTCCGCCGGGACGGCGCCCTTCGCCTTGGAAAGAGGTCAGGCAGGAATTGCGGTTCGCATACCATGAGCCGCCCTTGATCGCGTTGACCGTCTGACCGCGTTCCGCGCCGTTTGTTGCCACAATTTCCGTACACGTCCATTCCCAGCAGTTCCCCCACATGTCAAGAGCGCCGCAGACGGCTTTCGTTTTCGGATAGGCGTCAACAGGCGTCGTATAGCCGCCGGTTTCGCTCAGTTCTTTGAAAAGGTCTGTGTAAATAAAGCCGGTATAGTCGTTGTGGTTGACCCAGCCGCGCACATGTCCATCGGGAGTGACGGTGATCACTTCGTTCAAAGGCGCTGACTTCCCATTGAGCGCGGACTTTGGGTGTACGTATGTTACCATGCGTTTGGGATTCTCCTTCATATAATGCGAGGCGACTACACCGTTGAAGTTGAATTTGGCGTTTGACGGCGTCTCGCCCGCCGCGGCTTCCCATTCTTCTTCTGTTGGAATACGGTAGATGTGCGCGGCGTCTTTCTCGCTAAGCCAGTCGCAATAGTCGCAAGCATCGTCGTACGACACCCACAGTACCGGATGACGCTCTTTGCCTTTCGGAAAGGTTCCGTCTTTCCAGTATCTCGGCGCAGCATGACCGGTTTCGTTCACGAACTCGGCGTATTCTGCATTGGTGACAGGGTATTTTGCTATTGAAATGCCTTCGAAATCATTTCCGATTGGCAGATAGTTGTCTGCTTTGCAGCAGGCGAAAAAGGCAAAGACCGCGAATGCGGTTAAAAAAACTTTGATAATGCGTTTGTTCATGGTTTAGTTCCTTTAACTGGTTTAGTTCCTTGGCGCCATTAAAAATCGTTATATACACGTAAACGTCAGACAGAAACAATTTATTGCAGACAGGAGAATAAATTTATAACTTCGGCAAACATTCTCCGCAGCTCCGCATCTCCGCGTGAGGTTTCTTCGGCGACTTTCCGCGTTCGTAAATTTCTGGAGGCTTCCGCAATTTCTGTTGCGGACTTACGTCCGCGATCCAGAAAGGTTTTCGGCTACGTCTTAGATAGTCAGCAGGTCTTGTTTTCTTCGGCGGACAGGATGTCCGCGAACCCGCGGGTCGGAGCGGCTTTCCACATTCATAGATTTCTGGAGGCTTCCGCCGCAAAGCGTTCATCGATTGTTACTTCACGGACTTTGCGAACTTTGCGTGAGGTTTTCCGGACGCTCTATTCTTTAGCCTCTAACTTCAGACCTTCTGCGACGTTTTCGAGGAATTCGTCGATGTGCTGTTTGGCTTCAAAGCCGACGATCATAACGTCTTTGTACGGCATTCTGGTAACGGCGATAGTGGATCGTTTGCGTCCTTCGGGCGTGTTAATCGTTCCCTCGCCGAGAACTTTCATGATAATAACGCCTTTGCCGTTTTCTTTGGCGGTTTTGGCAATCTCGACGTTCTGATCCCAATCGCCGTCCATTCGCTGTCGTTCCGTATTCAGACGCAGGTGCATGGAATCGACCCAGGGGTGTTTCGCCGCAATCTCCGCCGCGGTTCGAGCGTGACAGGAAACGCCGTGAGCGCGAATGAGTCCTCTTTTCTTAAGCTTTTCCATCGGTTCGAACTGGTACTCGAATCGTTCCACCCAGTCCGGCGACATCAGACAGTGAATATTGATCAGGTCGATGTAGTCCGTATTGAGTTCTTTAAGAAATCGTTCGATAAGCTGGTCTGCCGGGAGTCGTTCTTTTTCCGGAATGCCGCCGCCGGGATAGCACCAGATTTTTGTGCTTAACGTGTAGCTGTCGCGGGGTTTG
>JAFSJX010000088.1 GCA_017449285.1 Treponema sp. | reverse complement strand
TCCGGCACCGATTACAAAGCCGATATACGGATACGCCGCGTAACTTCTGATTATTTCGGGAATTGCTTTCATCAAAGCCGCGTTTTGTTGCCATACGTAAAATTTATACGGCGGATAGATGTGAACGTCGCCTATATTCAAGCACGCGCCCAATAATTTGCTGTAGCCGCATTCCGCTGCCACTCCCTGCGTCGCGTACCAATACGCTACTAGCAAACATACTCCGATTGAAACTGCGCCCAACTTGAAAACTTTTTGTTGATAAATTTTTTCCTCGTCCATATCATCTCACGTTTGAATTTGATAAACTGAGCCGCTCAATCTCCAAAAAATCTTTCAGCTTACCAAGATTTTCGCCGTTGGATCGCAACTGACGGATTATAGCGGAGATTCGTTCCTTGCCTTCCGACAAACTCATTTTTTCGTTGTCAACGCCGATTTGTACTGACGAAAACGGCTTCGTGCCGAATTTTTCAAATTGCTCACCGTAAAGTCGTTCATTTATCGCGCTGGAAACAATTTCATCCGCTTTTGCCGTGATTATCTGCCCGTCCGCGAAAATTATCTTCCATTGCGGCTGACTTTCCATGTCGGAATTGGCTCGCGATATGATTTTGTAGCTTTGATTGTAATATTCCGCGACGCCGCTCTTACTCGGATGATATTTTTTGGCAAATCCTTCGCGTTCAAATTTATCCGCCGTTGCCTCCATGATTATTTGAAAATCCTTGTCCGAAACGCAAAACGGATCGCCCTTGTACGGAATTTGCAATTTTTGCTCCGCCGTGCCGAACAAACAAATCTTGTGATTCTCTATGACGGGCAGTTTCTCATTAGAATTGACAAAATCGTATCGTCTTGCCAGCGAGATTGTTTTTTCGTCAGCTTGTTCCAGAAGGTCGGCAGACTTATCGCCGTAGACGAGTCGAAATATTTGTTTATCCTCAGCAAAATCTCTGATTGCACTCGTCAGATAGTTGTCGCGCATTTCGGGATTGTAAATCATCAGCCCCGCTTGCAAGTCATACGCCGCGACGATTGTGTTTGCGCTCTCTTGTTGTACCACCCATTGAACTTTTTCAAATTCGGGCATATGTTCATTGCGATATTTCAATAATGCGCCGCTCGATATTGCGTTCGTGTAGCCATAGACCGCCTGTTGGCACGCTTTGTCCTGTATGTCCTGCGGATAGTTGAGCATGAGATTTTTGACTTTGGACATTAGCACACGCGGAATTTCCTGCCGCAATTTTTCATATCGCTCGATTGAATACGTTTTGAAAGCAATTTCCATGTTGCCGGCGAACACCGCCAGAGTTTCGGGATGAGCCGCCGTGAAGTCCCATTGATATTTTTCCTCGAACACCTCGCGCAGATTGTCCGCACCTTTCCAATGCTCGAACATATCTTTGTAAACGTATCTGCCTTGCGGAGCCGCCTCGTTGCCGTATTCGCTGACAAATTCGTTTTTACGGAAAATATCCTGCTCATGGCTCAGATAATACTCGTTCAAGTCGGGAATTATTTGTAGGAACTTGAAAACCTCGCTATCAGAACCGTGCCGCACAAAATCAATAACTTTTTCCGTGTACTTCTCCTGCAGATCGTAAACTTGAATCAATTC
>JAFSJX010000087.1 GCA_017449285.1 Treponema sp. | reverse complement strand
GCGCGGGCGGCGACGCGAGACTCTCAACGTACAGAGGATTCAACGCGCAAAGCCGCTCCACCGCTTCCGTGAAAGGAACGCCGCGCACTTTAATAATCTGGACAGTGAAAAGTTCTTGTGAATAAAAAGGTAGCTCTATGAGCGGAAAAGTGGTATCCTGAAAGTTGGACAGACTTCAGAAAGGATACCGACCGCAAAGAGCTACCGAAGGCATGATACCATGTTTCTTTGCGGTTTTCCAGAGCCATGTGGAATCGTATTGAAGAAATTTTATCCGGCTTTAAGCCTGTGTTTTCCAGAGTGAGCGCCTATGCGTGGTATGTTGTGGTCGTCATCGGACTGATGATTCGTTCGGACAGACTGGGGCTGACCTCCGTCATACGGGATTTGGCGCTTCGTCCGGACACCTATGAGCGTATGCTTCACTTTTTCCGTTCCGAGGCGTGGGATTTGGAACGCGTCCGTTCCAAATGGGCGGAAATCGTGGGGGAAAAGTTCCCATTGTTTGAGAAAGCGGGACATTGCTTTCTCATCGGGGACGGCACGAAACAGGCGAAAGAAGGCCGGCGTATGCCGGGAGTGAAGAAACTGGCGCAGGAATCGGAAACGCAAAGCAAGCCGGAGTATTTGCACGGACATCACTGGGGATGCGCGGGCGTTCTGATTGGCAGGGAAAAAACGCTCTCCTGCGTCCTTCTCAGCGCCCGGATTCACGACGGCCTTCAGGCCACGAAAGACTGGGACGGCTCCGCGGTTTCCGGAGATTCCCACGTCGTGGAAATGATACGGGACGGTTGCCGGGTGGCGCAACATCTGCCCAAAGACAGCCTTTACCTTCTTGACCGCTATTTCCCGACAGTTCCCGCTTTGAGAGAGCTTGAGGGTCAAAACGCGGCAAATACGCGCAAAGTTGACATGATAGCAAGAATGAAACTCTCAGCTGTCGCTTACCGGGAGCCGCCCGAAGCGCGTCCCGGTCAAAGGGGACGCAAGGCGCGAAAAGGCGAAAAAGTCAGGCTGGCGGATTTGTTTGAAACGGAACGGGCGTCTTTCCGGACGAAAAGAATCTGGCTGTACGGAAAGAAACAGTCTGTCAGCTATCACTCCGTTGACCTTCTTTGGGGCCAGGGCCTGTACCGGAAAGTCCGTTTTGTCCTTGCGGAATATGACGGAAAGCGCGTTATCTTTATTAGTACAAATCTGAACCTCCACCCATCCTCTATTATCCGCTTCTACGGCTACCGTTTCCGCATTGAGGGCGCCTTTCGAACCTTTAAGCTGGATTTGGGCGGTTTGGCGTATCGTTTCTGGTCGAAGTCCGCCCCGCGCCTCAATCATTTCCGAAAGAAGGGCGCGCCGGATGCTCTCAGCGCGGTCACATCCCCACAGGAACGCGCGCGGATTTTGAAAACTGTCCGCGCCACGGAAATGTACGCGCTGTTATGCTCTATCGCTATGGGAATCCTTCAGACGCTTTCCGTCGAATTCCCTTTGTCCGTCTTTGCGCCCTTTCGCCGTTATCAACGCACTGCCTCGAAAGACAAGCCGTCCGAGGCGAATCTTATGATAATTTTGCGTTCCCGCATTTCTTTCTTTTTGGCGAGTCACGCCCAAAACGAGATACCGCGTTTAATTCGTCGCCTTCAAGCGGACTTTTCCCCATCCAATTCCGCAAAAATAGCCTAATTTCAATTTTCCCCCCTTATCACAAGGGGACTTCTATACCCTTTTCTCCTGCGAACTTTTCACTGTCCAGTTCGTAATAAAGGACAAATCCGTTTTCGGTAACCTGTCATGGTTTCACGTCTTCATGAGGAAGGCAAAAGGGCGCACTACGCCCCTGACCGTACTGCTCCTACCTAAAATGCTCCTACCTAAAAATGCTCCGACCTAAGTACGCATGGATTATACATCAGTCCAAGCCTTTTGTAAATTGACAATTTGCATAACCTATTTTGTCGAAATTTATCCCGTGAATTTTTCAGACGGCCATGAGGCGAAACTGGTAGAGGCGATTCCAAAATTTTAACAACTTTTGCATGAATTTCAGAACTTTTTCGTGGTGAAAACAGGCGAAAAAGTTTGTTGAAAATGCGATTGACAGACTACTTGCCAGAAT